>NZ_JAUXXE010000025.1 GCF_030681155.1 Phenylobacterium sp.
ACCGTGGACGCGCTCATGAAGCTCGACCTGTCCGCTGGCGTGGACGTCGAGATCAAGCTTTAAGAGGGGATCGGTCGATGCGTACCGGCGTGATCGCCAAGAAACTGGGTATGGCGCGCTTCTTCGATGAAGCTGGCAGCCATGTGCCGGTGACCGTGCTCAGCCTTGAGGGCTGCCAGGTCACGGCTCATCGTACCCAGGACAAGGACGGCTATGTCGCTCTCCAACTCGGAGCCGGCGCCAAGAAAGCCAAAAACACCTCCAAGGGCATGCGTGGCCACTTCGCTAAGGCGGAAGTCGAGCCCAAGCACGAACTCGCTGAGTTCCGCGTGACCGAGGATAACCTGATCGACGTGGGCGCTGAGCTCGTCGCCGACCACTTCGTCGCCGGCCAAAAGGTCGACGTGACGGGGTCTACGGTCGGTAAGGGCTTCGCCGGCGCCATGAAGCGTTGGAACTTCGGCGGTATGCGGGCCACCCACGGGGTGTCCGTCTCTCACCGGGCCCACGGTTCGACCGGTCAGCGTCAGGATCCGGGCAAGACCTTCAAGGGCAAGAAGATGGCTGGCCACCTTGGTCAGGAAACCGTCACCACCCTGAACGTCACTGTCTGGAAGGTCGACGTTGAGCGTGGCCTGATCCTCGTGCGGGGCTCCGTGCCCGGCACCGAAGGTTCCTACGTGAAGATCCGCGACGCGGTGAAGTCGGCGCGTCCGGCTGAAGCTCCCGTCCCGGGCAGCTTCCGCAAGGCTGGCCATGCGGCTCCGGTCGTAGAGGCTCCGGCGGTGGAAGAAGCTCCGGCTGAAGCGCCTGAAGCTGGGGGCGAAGCACAGTAATGAAACTCGACGTCATCAAGCTCGACGGCGGGAAGGGCGGTTCGATCGAACTGTCCGACGCCATCTTCGGTATCGAAGACATCCGTGGGGACATCCTGCAGCGCGTGGTTACTTGGCAGCTCGCCAAGCGCCGCTCGGGCAACCACAAAATTCAAGTCCGCAACGAGGTCTCTCGTACGGGCAAGAAGATGTACAAGCAAAAGGGCACCGGCGGCGCTCGTCACGGTTCGCGCCGTGCGGCTCAGTTCGTCGGCGGCGCCAAGGCTCACGGGCCTGTCGTCCGTAGCCACGCCTTCGACCTGACCAAGAAGTTCCGCGCCCTGGCTCTGCGCCATGCGCTGTCCTCCAAGGTCAAGTCCGGCTCGCTTGTCATCATGGATAGCGTCACTCTCGCCGATCCCAAGACGGCCGGCCTTCGCGCCAGCCTCGAGAAGATCGGTCTGAAGAACGTGCTGGTCATCGCCGGCGCCGAAGTCGACGCGAACTTCAAGCTCGCCGCCCGCAACATCCCGAACGTGGACGTGCTGCCGAACGCCGGCCTGAACGTCTATGACGTGCTGCGTCGTCACACCCTCGTCCTGACTAAGGACGCGGTTGAAGCGATCAACGCGCGCTATGCTGAGAAGGAAGCCGCGTAATGGCCGACCCAGTCGCCCGCCACTACGACGCAATCCTGTCGCCGGTGATCACCGAGAAGGCCACTCTGCTCTCGGAGCAGAACAAAGTGGTCTTCCGGGTCGCCAATGACGCGACCAAGGACGAAATCGCCGCCGCCGTCGAGGCGCTGTTCAAAGTCAATGTCACCAAGGTCAACACCTTGGTCGTCAAGGGCAAGACCAAGCGCTTCCGCGGCCGTCCTGGTCGTCGTTCCGACGTCAAGAAAGCTGTCGTGACCCTGGCCGAAGGCCAGTCCATCGACATCACCACGGGGCTCTAGTCCGATGGCCTTGAAGCATTATAATCCGACATCGCCTGGCCGTCGTAGCTTGGTGCTGATCGATCGTTCCGAGCTCCACAAGGGCCGCCCCGAAAAGTCCCTCGTCGAGGGTCTGACGAAGTCGGGTGGTCGTGGCGGCAATGGCCGTATCGCTGTCCGCTTCCGCGGCGGCGGCGCCAAGCGCCTGTACCGCAAGGTCGATTTCAAGCGCCGCAAGTTCGACATGCCGGCCACGGTTCAGCGTCTCGAGTATGACCCGAACCGCACGGCGTTCATCGCGCTCATCAAGTATGAAGACGGTGAACTGGCCTACATCCTGGCCCCGCAACGCCTGAAGGCCGGTGACGTTGTCATCGCCGCCGAAAAGGCCGACGTGAAGCCGGGTAACGCCATGCCGCTGCGCGGCATGCCGATCGGCACGATCATTCACAACGTCGAGCTGAAGCCCCTCAAGGGCGGTCAGATCGCCCGTTCGGCTGGCGCCTACGCCCAGCTGGTCGGTCGTGACGCCGGCTACGCTCAGATCCGCCTGAACTCGGGCGAACTGCGTATGGTCCAAGACACCTGCATGGCTACGGTCGGCGCGGTGTCCAACCAGGACCACATGAACCAGGTTCTGGGTAAGGCCGGTCGCGTTCGTCACATGGGCTTCCGCCCGCACGTCCGCGGCGTCGTCATGAACCCGGTCGATCACCCGCACGGCGGCGGCGAAGGCCGCACCTCTGGTGGTCGCCACCCGGTCACCCCGTGGGGCAAGCCGACCAAGGGCTCGAAGACCCGCACTAACAAGGCGACGGATAAGTACATCATCCGTTCGCGCCACGCTCGGAAGGCTCGGTAAGCCATGACCCGTTCCGTTTGGAAAGGTCCGTTTGTTGACGGATACCTCCTTAAGAAGGCCGAGACCGCTCAAGGTTCTGGCCGCAAGGATGTGATCAAGACCTGGTCGCGTCGTTCGACGATCATGCCGCAGTTCGTCGGCCTGACCTTCGGCGTTCACAATGGCCAGAAGCACGTTCCCGTGCTGGTCAGCGAAGACATGGTCGGGATGAAGCTCGGTGAGTTCGCCCCGACCCGGTACTTCCCCGGTCACGCCGCCGATAAGAAGGCGAAGAGGAAGTAGCCATGGCTAAGCAAGCTAAAGCACGCCGCCTGTCGGGGATCGAGGCCATGGCCAAGATCACGACCCTGCGCACCAGCCCGCGCAAGCTGAACCTCGTCGCTCAGTCGATCCGCGGCCTCAAGGTCCAACGGGCCCTGAACGAGCTGGAGTTCAGCCACAAGCGCATCGCTCGCGATGTCCGCAAGGCGCTCTACTCGGCGATCTCGAACGCCGAGAACAACCACAACCTCGACATCGACAATCTCGTCGTCGCCGAGGCCTTCGTGGGCAAGAACCTGGTGATGAAGCGCTTCGCCGCCCGCGCTCGCGGTCGTGCTTCGCGTATCGAAAAACCGTTCAGCGAGATCACCATCGTGGTCCGCGAATTGGGTGAGGCCGCCTGATGGGTCAAAAAGTCAATCCGTTCGGGCTTCGCCTCGGCATCAACCGCACGTGGGATTCGCGCTGGTTCGCTAAGAAGGCGGATTACGGCCGGCTCCTGCATGAGGACATCAAGATCCGCAAGCAGCTGAAGAAGCGCCTGTATCAAGCGGGCGTTTCGCGGATCATCATCGAGCGGCCGCACAAGAAGTGCCGCATCACCATCTATGCCGCGCGCCCTGGCGTGATCATCGGCAAGAAGGGTGCGGACATTGATAAGCTGCGCAAGGACGTCGCCTCGATCACCGAGGGCGAAGTTCACCTGAACATCGTCGAAATCCGCAAGCCGGAAACCGACGCCCAGCTGGTCGCCGAGAACATCGCCCAACAGCTCGAGCGCCGCGTCGCCTTCCGTCGCGCCATGAAGCGTTCGCTGCAAAGCGGTATGCGTCTTGGTGCGAAGGGCATGCGGATCGAAGTCGCCGGCCGTCTCGGCGGTGCGGAAATCGCGCGTACGGAATCGTACCACGAGGGCCGCGTGCCGCGTCACACCCTGCGCGCCGACATCGACTACGGGGTCACGGAAGCCACCACCACTTACGGCATCATCGGCGTGAAGGTGTGGGTCTTCAAAGGCGAGGTCCTGGATCACGATCCGATGGCTCTCGACAAGCGCCTGGCTACTGAATCCGGCCCGGCCGGCGAAGGTGGCGGACGTTCGGGCGATCGCCCGGACCGTGGCCCGCGTCGTGACCGTCGTGAGCAAGCTGGAGCCTAAGGTAGAGCCATGCTGTCTCCGAAGAAAACCAAGTATCGTAAGCAGTTCAAGGGCAAGATCCACGGAACGGCCAAGGGCGGCTTCTCGCTGAACTTTGGCTCCTACGGTCTGAAGTCCGTCGAACCGGAACGCATCACCGCTCGTCAGATCGAAGCGGCTCGTCGGGCGATCACTCGCCAGATGAAGCGCCAAGGTCGCGTGTGGATCCGGATCTTCCCGGACGTGCCGGTCACCGACAAGCCGGCCGAAGTGCGGATGGGTAAGGGCAAGGGCGCAGTCGAGTACTGGGCCGCGCGCGTTCACCCGGGCCGGATCATGTTTGAAATCGACGGCGTGCCGGACGATGTGGCTCGTGAAGCTCTGCGCCTCGGCGCGGCCAAGCTTCCCGTGAAGACCCGCATCGTCACCCGTATCGACGCCGCTGTGGCGGAGGCCGCGTGATGAAGATCGACGACATCCGGGGTATGACGCCCGACCAACTCGGCGAAAGCCTGCTGAACCTGAAGAAAGAGCAGTTCAACCTGCGCTTCCAGGCTGCAACGGGGCAGGTCGAGAAGACCCACCGCGTCGACGAAGTCCGCAAGGACATCGCGCGGATCAAGACCGTCCTGCGTTCCAAGCAGACCGCGGCCTAAGGAGACTACGAATATGCCCAAGCGAATTCTCGAAGGCGTCGTCGTCTCCGACAAGGGTGACAAGACGATCGTGGTGAAGGTCGAGCGTACCTTCCTGCATCCGGTGCTGAAGAAGACCGTTCGTCGGTCGAAGAAGTACCACGCCCATGACGAGGCCAACGTCTACAAGGCCGGCGAAATCGCTCGCATCATCGAATGCGCGCCGAAGTCGAAAACCAAGACCTGGGAAGTGCTGCCTAAGGGCGGCGCCCAACAAGCCTCTTAAAGAAAGTCTCATCCAATGATCCAGATGCAGACTAACCTCGAGGTCGCCGATAACTCCGGCGCCCGTCGTGTGATGTGCATCAAGGTGCTCGGCGGCGCAGGCCGTCGGTACGCTGGCGTAGGCGACAAGATCGTCGTCTCCGTGAAGGAAGCGATCCCGCGCGGTCGTGTTAAGAAGGGTGACGTGCTCCAAGCCATCGTGGTGCGCACCTCTTCGGCGATCAAGCGTAAGGACGGGTCGGTGATCCGGTTCGACAAGAACGCCGCCGTGATCGTGAACAAGCAATCCGAGCCGATCGGCACGCGGATCTTTGGCCCGGTTCCTCGTGAACTGCGCGCGAAGAACCACATGAAGATCATTTCGCTCGCGCCTGAGGTGCTGTGATGGCCGCGAAGATCAAAAAAGGGGACCGCGTTCAGGTCCTGGCCGGCAAGGACAAGGGCCGTCAAGGCAATGTCCTGAAGGTTCTGCCCAAGGAAGACCGCGTCGTCGTGGAAGGCCTGAACATGGTTCAGCGTCACACCCGCCCGACCCAGTCCGACCCGCAAGGCGGCATCAAGAACAAGGAAGCGGCGCTCCACATTTCGAACGTGGCGATCGTCGACTCCAAGGGCAAGCCGACCCGCGTCGGCTTCCGGGTCGAAGGCGACAAGAAGGTCCGCGTCGCCAAGACGACCGGTGAGGTGATCAATGGCTGAGCAAGCTTACGAACCCCGGCTGAAGTCCGAATATCGCCAGCGCATCCGCGCGGCGATGAAGGAACAGTTCGGCTACACGAACGAGATGCAACTCCCGAAGCTGGACAAGATCGTGATCAACATGGGCGTGGGCGAAGCTGTCGCCGACTCCAAGAAGATCAACTCCGCGATCGCTGACTTGGCGAAGATCGCCGGTCAGAAGCCGGTGGCCACCAAG
>NZ_JAUXXE010000030.1 GCF_030681155.1 Phenylobacterium sp.
TCGTCCAGCAGCAGGTCCAGCCGCTCGCGCGCCGTCAGCTTGCCCTTGCCGTGCTGGCTGGCGATCCGCCGCTCGCCCCCGCCCAGCCGGGCCTCGCCCCGACGCTTCTCCAGCTCTTCAAGGATGTGCTTCATCGGGCCCTTTGGTAAAACTGTGGGGACTAAACGTCAGCCAACTTCGGCGTGGATCGTGCAGAAATCAGAGATTTGCGCTGCGATTCAACCAAGATCGTGCATAAGCTTCGCGCCTTCACTCGCCTATTTTGTAAAGTTGCGAAATGCGCCAGAAAGTCTTCGTCGGTCCCCGTGTCCGCGCCCTGCGTGAAGCACGTGGCTGGAAGCTGGAGGCCTGCGCGACCCGGCTCGGCATCTCGGTCAGCTACCTGTCACAGATCGAGGCCAATCAACGGCCCGTCAGTTCCCGCGTCCTCATCGCCCTGGTCGAGACCTTCGACGTCGCCGCCGAAGCGCTGGACGCCGACAACGACCAGCGCCTGCTGGCCGATCTGCGCGAAGCGGTCGCCGAGGCCTCGGCCGGCGCCCCGCCCATTCCCCTCTCTGAACTGCGCCAAGTGGCCCAGCAGTCGCCGAGCTTCGCTCACCGCTACCTTCAACTGCACCACGCCTATCGCCGGATGGACGAGCGCTTGAAGCTGACGGAAGAGGCAGTCGCCCTGGACGAGGCGGTCGCCGCCAGCGCCCTACTGCCCTACGAGGAGGTCAGGGACTATTTCCACTACTGCGACAACTACGTGCACGCCCTCGACATGGGGGCCGAAGCGCTGTCGCCGCGATGCATCGGCCAGAATGGCGAGAGCCTCGAGCGGGCCCTGGAAAACTACCTCCAGCAATCGCTCGGCATCGTCGTCGAGCGACGGTTCGCCGGTGATCTACTCCGCCGACTAGATCCCGCCACACGCGTCCTGACCCTAAATTCGGCGCAGCCCATCGAAAGCCGCTGCTTCCAGATGGCCTATCAAATCGTCGCCGAAGACCTGGGCGCGATCATCGAAGCTGAACTGGCGGCCGCCGGACTACGCAGCCCCGCAGCGGAGGCTATCGGCCGGATCAGCCTGACCAACTACGCCGCGGGCGCTCTGCTATTGCCCTACGAGGCGTTCCGGGCGCAGGCCATGGCCACCCGCCACGACGTCGACCGGCTGGCCCTGCAGTTCCAGACAAGCTTCGAACAGACATGCCACCGGCTCAGCACACTGCAGCGGCCAGGATCGCGCGGGGTGCCGTTCTATTTCCTGCGGGTAGACCGCGCCGGCAACATCACCAAACGCCATAGCGCCACCCGGTTTCAGTTCGCCCGGTTCGGCGGCACCTGCCCTCTGTGGAACATTCATGAGGCCCTGGACGGCGCGGGCCAGACTCTCATCCAGCTCGCCGAGATGCCGGACGGCGAACGTTACCTCTGCTTGGCCTGGGGGATCGAAAAGCGCTCGGGCTCGCACTTGGAGCCTGGGCGGCGCTACGCGCTAGGCCTCGGCTGCGACGTGCAGCATGCCAGCGCCCTGGTCTATGCCGACGGCCTCGACATGAAAGCTCGGGCCACCCCCATCGGCGTAAGCTGCCGGATCTGCGAACGGGAGAACTGCCGGCAACGCGCCTTCCCGCCCATCGATCGCGCGCTTGCGGTGCCCGGCGCCGAACGGTCCATCGTTCCGTTCACCCTAAGGCCCCTCAAGACCCCAGCCTAAAATGTTGACTTCCCGACGAGGGCGCGGCCAGCATGCGTAAGTAGAGCTAGCGGACAGCTCACCCATGGCGGGCTGCTCCAACACCATCGCCGTTACGAGGGTTGCGTATGGGGGCTTGTCGAACAGCGGCGGACACCGACGCCCGCAGAGGTCGTGACCCCATCAGGGCCGACCCCGACGTACTCCAACGTCCCTCACCGACCTCCCCCGTCACCTGCAAGGATGTCGTTCGTTGAGCGACATCGCCATCATGGCGGCCATCATCGCGGTCGCGGTCGTCCTGTTCGTGTGGAACAAGCTTCCGGTCGTCGTTGTGGCCATGAGCACGGCCCTGGCGCTCTATGCGACCGGCGTCCTGTCGCTGGACGACGCGCTGAGCGGCCTGGGCGACCCCGCCGTCATCTTCATCGCGACGCTGTTCATCGTCAGCGCCGGGCTCGAAGCCACCGGCCTGACGACCTGGGCCGGCCAGATGCTGATCGCGAAGGCAGGCGAGAACAGCCGCGCGCGGCTACTGGTCCTGACCGCCTTGCTCGTGGCGTTCCTGGCGGCCCTGATCAGCGTGAACGGCGCCGTCGCGGCCCTACTCCCGGTCGTCGTAGTCATGGCGATGCGCCTGAAACGCGCGCCCTCGCAACTGCTGATGCCGCTGGTCTTCTCGGCCCACGCCGGGTCGCTGCTGGCCCTGACCGGGTCACCAGTCAACGTGTTGATCTCCAATGCGGCAAGCGATGCCGGTTTGGGACGCTTCGCATTCTTCGAGTTTGCGCTTGTCGGCGCGCCGCTGCTGTTGGGGTCGATCGCGATCATCGTCTTCTTCGGCGAGCGGCTGCTGCCCAACAGTATCAGCCGCAAGATCCCGGCCGATCTCAGCACCCACGCACAGACCCTGGTCGAGCAATACGGCCTTAGCAGCGACGCCTTCCAGATGCGGGTCCGCGCCAGTTCTCCCTTCGTGGGCGCTCCGATCACCTCCATCGATCTGCGGAGCTTCCCGGACCTGCAGCTCATCGCAGTCAAGCAGGACGACGGGAGCCCGCCGCGCCGAAAGAGCATCGCCGAAGGCGACTTCTTCATCCTGCGCGGCAGCCCAGATGCGGCGGTGGCCTTCGCGGCTCAGAACCATCTGGCCTTCCGCGAGCAGAACGCCGCCGCCGAGTTGCAGGACACGCTGTTCAACCGGAATTCCGGCCTGGCCGAGGTCATCATCCCGCCGCGGTCGGGCATGATCGGCACATCGGTGTTTCCAGGCATGATCACCGAGAGCGGCGACCTGATCGTGCTGGCCGTCCAGCGACGCGGCACGGACCTCATCCCCAACGAAACCATCCTCGAAGCTGGCGACACCCTGCTCCTCCAGGGCACCTGGAAGGCGCTGGACCTCAACCTCAACGATCCCGACGTCCTGATGGTCAATTCGCCTGAAGTGGTGCGCCGTCAGGCTGTGCCGCTTGGAGCAGGCGCCAAGCAGACAGTGGTGATCCTCCTGGCCATGGTGGTCATGCTGGCCACGGGGATCGTCCCGCCCGTTGTCGCCGGCATGCTGGCCGCCGGCGCCATGATCCTGACCGGCGTCCTGACGGTGGAGCAGTCGTTCCGCTCCATCAACTGGACGACCGTCATCCTGGTTGGCGCGATGATGCCGCTCTCGACCGCCATGTATGAGACCGGCGCGGCGGCTCTGCTCGCCGACGGGCTCGTCAACATCGTGGGCGACTCCGGCCCGGTCTTCCTGCTGGCAGGGCTATTCATCCTCACCGCCGTGCTCGGCCAGTTGATCAGCAACACCGCCACCGCCCTGATCGTCATCCCGATCGCGCTGGCCGCCGCCCAAGGCATGGGCGTCTCGCCCCGGCCGGTGTTGATGAGCGTCGGCGTCGCCGCAGCCGCGGCCTTCCTGACCCCCATCGCCACGCCAACCAACCTCATGGTCATGGCGCCCGGCGGATACAAGTTCAGCGACTACTGGAAGCTCGGCCTGCCGCTGATGATCTGGTTCTTCATTATCGCTACTTTCTACGTCCCCTTGATTTGGCGGTTCTGATGCGAGCCGCCCCAGAAGCCTCCCCAAAACTCCGCCACCAACCTAACGGCACGGTTGCATTTTAGATAATTGCGCGCCCAATTGCAGATACGTCACCGGTTCTCGCCGCCTAGCTCAGGCTGACGACGGAGCAGATCTCTTGAAGGACTGACGCCCGTGAGCCAACCCGCAGCAGCGCCGAGGTCAACGACCCAGCGCTTTCTTGATGCGATCGAGAAGGTAGGGAACAAGGTCCCCCACCCTGCGGTCATCTTCCTGATCCTGATCGCAATCGTGGTCGCCCTATCCCACGTCTTCTACATGTTGGGCGTGAGCGTGACCTATCAGGTCGTCAATCCCGAAACCCATCAGGTCGAGAACGCTGCAGCGACGGCCAAGAGCCTGCTCACCGCCGACGGCATCCGGTTCATGTTCACCGGCGTCGTCCAGAATTTCATGAATTTCAATGCGGTCGGCGTGATCATCGTCGCCATGGTCGGGGTCGGGGTCGCCGAATCCGCCGGCCTGATCAAGGCCCTGATCCGCAAACTGGTGATCGTCGCCCCGCGCAAGGCGCTCACCTACATCCTGGTCTTCGTCGGCATCCTCTCCAGCATCGCCGCCGACGCCGGCTATCTGGTGCTGATCCCACTCGCCGCCGCCGCCTTCATGAGCGTTGGCCGCCATCCGCTCGCCGGCCTCGCGGCCGCCTTCGCCGCGGTAGCCGGAGCGTTTGGCGTGAACATCCTGATCGTTCCGCTCGACGGCATCCTCACCGAGATCACCAACGACGCCATCCACCTGATGAACCCGGCCATTTCGATCGGGCTGGCCGCCAACATCTGGTTCTCGATCGCCTCCGTCGTATTGCTGACCGTGGTAGTCGCCATCGTCACCGAGAAGGTGGTCGAGCCCCGGCTCGGCCCCTGGGGCGAGGTCGACGAGGAAGTCGAGAACGCCAAGCTGGCGCCCGAAGAGGTCCGCGGTCTGAAGTTCGCGACCTTCGCCTTGATCGCGGTGGCGATCTTCCTGGCCATATTGACCGTCCCGTCAGGCGCCCCGCTGCGCGATCCGGTCACCGACGCTCTGGTCGGCAATTCGCCCTTCATGAACAGCCTGATCGTCGTCATCGCGCTGGTCTTCATGGCCATGGGGATCGGCTATGGCTACGGCGCCAAAACGATGACCAGTATGAACGACGTCATCAACGCCATGACCCAGGCGATCGCCAGCTTGGCCAGCCTGATCTTCCTGCTGCTGATCATCAGCCAGTTCCTGGCCTATTTCGAATATACCAACATGGCGACCCTGGCCGCGGTGTCTCTGGCCGACATCCTGACCCAGGCCGATGTGGACGCCCTTTGGCTGCTCATCGGTTTCGTGGTCGTCGTGATGATCCTCGACCTGATCATCACCGGGGCAATCCCGAAGTGGGCGATCTTCGCGCCAATCTTCGTCCCACTATTGATGAAGCTCAACATGTCACCCGAAGCCGTGCTGGCCGCCTACCGGGTAGGCGACTCGCCGATGAACGCGGTGACCCCGCTCAACGCCTATTTCGCCATGATCGTGGTGTTTGCGCAGCGCTATCAGAAAGAAGCTGGCGTCGGCACCATCATCGCGCTGATGCTGCCCTATGTGCTGGCGATCGGGGTGAGTTGGACTCTCCTTCTTGCAGCCTGGCAGATCCTCGGACTGCCATGGGGCGTGAACTGACACCTCTTCCCGCTTGGCCCCGTCCAGGCGATCGCATCCACGACACCGTCTTCTCGGAGAGTGCTGATGAACATCACCTTGGTGAGCGGATCGCCCGAAACGATCCGGACCGGCACGTTAGTCATCGGCGTCTTTGCCGACGGCGCGCTTCCACCCGCCGCCAAGCTGCTGGATGCAGCCCTGGGCGGCCGCCTCGCCGCGCTTGTAAAGCTTGGCGAGGTCGGGGCCGAGGCCGGGGCCACACTGGTGTTGCATGGACCGGCCGGCGTCGCCGCTGAGCGGCTGCTGATCGTCAGTCTGGGGAAAAGCCAGCCGCTGTCCGAAAAGGCCTTCCGCGACGCCCTGGCCGGCGCTGGCAAGGCGCTGGCGAGCAGCGTCGCCCCCGAGGCTTGCATGGTCCTGTCCGATTTGGCGCCTGCAGGCAGATCGGCCGAATGGCGGCTACGCCACGCCAGCCGGATCATCGCCGACTGCGCCTATCGCTTCGACGCACCCGGACGCCGGCGCGACGCCCCAAAGCCGACGGGCGCAGGCAAGATCGGACTCCTCATCGATGCGCCGTCGAGCGAGCCGCTTGAAGCCGCCATCCGCGAAGGCGCGGCGATCGCCGAGGGCATGGCTTTGGCCAAGGACCTTGGCAATCTGCCAGGCAACATCTGCAATCCGGCCTATCTGGCCGAAACCGGCCAGGCGTTGGGCAAGGAGTTCGGTTTCGAGGTGGATATCCTCGAGCGCGCCGATCTCGAAAAACTCGGCATGGGGTCGCTCCTGGCGGTCGGCCGGGCGTCCTATTCGCCCTGCAAACTGATCGTGATGCACTATCGCGGCGGTCCTGCGGGCGCCCAGCCGGTCGTCCTGGTCGGCAAGGGGATCACCTTCGACACCGGTGGGATTTCCCTGAAGCCCGCGGCCCTGCTCGATGAAATGAAATATGACATGAGCGGCGCCGGGAGCGTCTTCGGAACGCTCAAGACCATCGCCCGCCTCGGCCTGCCGATGAATGTGACAGGCATCGTCCCGGCGGTGGAGAACATGCCAGGCGGCAACGCCGCCCGCCCCGGCGACGTGGTCACCTCGATGTCGGGCCAGACCATCGAGATCCTGAACACCGACGCCGAGGGCCGGCTGATCCTCTGCGACGCCCTGACCTATGCCGAGCGCTTCAATCCCGCCTGCGTCGTGGATATCGCGACGCTGACCGGCGCCTGCGTCGTCGCCCTGGGCAGTCACGCCAGCGGACTTTTCGCCAACGACGAGTCGTTGGCGGCCGAACTCCTGAAGGGCGGCGTCGATTCAGGAGACCGCGCCTGGCAGCTTCCGCTGTGGGACGACTACCAGGTGCAGCTGAAAAGCAATTTCGCCGACATGAGCAATCTTGGCGGACCGGCCGCCGGCTCGGTGACCGCCGCCTGCTTCCTTGCCCGGTTCACCGGGGCCTACAAATGGGCGCACCTGGACATCGCGGGTACGGCGTCGACCTCTGGCGAGGCAAAGGGTTCCACGGGCCGGCCGGTGCCATTGTTGTCGGAGTTCCTGCTATCCCGGTCACGGGCCACCTAGAGGAAAATAGGCTCGATGAGACTTTTCGCTCGCAGGCGATGCGTCGCAAACGCGAGAAAGAGATCGTCGGCATCTGGCTCTTTGCGACGTTCCGCCCTATCGCCGCCACCTTACGCCCTATGGTCCCTTTCGGTCCGCGACGTGGGCGGTGTTTAAGTGAATGGCATGAACGACTTCATCGATCTGACCGGGGCCTCCGGCGCGACCTACCGTTTCCGCCGCCGAGCCGTGGCCGGCGATCACCTGCCGATCGCAGGCAATTTCGCCTTGGTGACCCTTGTCGATGGCAAGGTAACCGTTACCACGCTTGGTAAATCCAACGATCTCTCGCGTCTGGTCGCACCGACCGAGCCGCCCGAAGCACAGGTCTACACGCGCCTGAATGTCGCGCGCGCGATCCGGACTTCCGAGCACGACGACCTGGCCGCCGCCTACCCGGAGGCTCAAGTCATCGAGCACTAGGCCGCCCGCAGCCGCCTACCAGGTGATTCGCAAACCGGCCGTGGCGGCATGCGCCGCGCCGGTTGTGCGAAGTTCGGCGTCGTAGTTTGCGAATATATCGACCGACTTGCCCGCCGCCGCGGCGACGCTCAGGCCGAGCAGAGCGCTGTCGCGAGCCGCGCGAGGCCCGCGCGACGTGAACCCGGTTGTCGGCGCGCCGATGAAGGCGGCCTCAAGCTCCCCATGATCATCTAGGAACTCGTGCAGCCATTGGGCGCGCGCGCCGATCTGGCCCGAGATCTTGGCAAGCGTAAGCGGGGCTGAGAGCCGCAAGCCCAAACCGCCGTCCAGGCTGTCGGCGTTGTTAGAGCCGGCCACCAGCCCGAGACTGCCCACGCCCTGCTCGCTAAAGCCGTCCTGGCGAAGCCCGGCATACCGAATTGAGGCCAGCGGACGGGCGGTCGCACCGCCCAAGTCAATTGCATAGGACGCCTCACTGAAAGCGCTGATGCGTCGCCCGTCATAGTCGGCGCGAGCTCTGCCGCTGCCGCCGCCGAGAACCAGGGTCCGCTCGACCTCGTTCGAAAGCGCCGCATAGCTGAGCCAGCTATCCACCGCGATCGGACCGCTGGCGTAGGCGCTGTAAAGCGCGCCCTCGTAGGTGGTGATGTCCCCCTTGCCGTCAAAGGCGTCGAAATCGACATCGGTCGAGCCATAGCCGAGGCTCACACCCACGCGCAGCGAAGGCGAAACCTGCCAGTCGCGCCCGGCAACCAACCCGCCCATGCTGTAGTCAGCGCCGGAGGCCTCGGAGTCGCCGCCTTGGCGTCCCCACTGGCCGTAGCCGCGCAGCCACACGCCGTCGTCTGAGGCAGGCGACGTCCTGAGGTTGGTCAAACGCGCCGACATGGTCTGGGCGAACGGCAGGCCGCCGGTCAGGGCGATGGAGGCGAGCGAAGCGTGAGCTTCCCCCGAAAGGCTGGCGAGGGATGCCCTGGCTTGCTCCGTGGACGATCCCTGCAGCGCCATGGCGCTGAGCAGGAAGCCGAGGTCCCCTGCGCCAACGCCGCGCTCGAACGCGCCGCCGACGGCACAAGCGTTGCTGCTTGTACAAACCCAACGGTCATCGAACGCCAAGCGGTTGAGGGTCAGATAGACCGCGCCCGCGTCATAGCTAAGCGAGGGTTTGAGATAGGCGTAGTCCTCGGCGTACACCCCATCGAACCGACCGATGACCCCCTCGCCCGCCCGAACAAGGACCTCGGTAAAGGAGCGGAGATAGAGCCCAGGCATGATGACGGCCTCGACCGCCCCGCCCTCGAGATATGCCTCTCCACTGACCGCGAGCCGGTTGCTGAGGCCAAACGGAGTGATCTGGCCGACGACGACACCGGTCTCGGCGTTCACGAAGTCGCCATCAATGCTGAGCGTCCCGGTGAGAAGCGCGTCGCCGGGCGCGACGAAGCCTTCGCTATGCACGGGCCCGCGCACCACGCCCCGACCGGCAAGAGCTCCGTCGTAAGCGATGAAGGTCGGTGAGGGGCTGCTACCCATGACCGCCAGCAGCCCCTCATTGACGCGCGTCGCGCCCGAATAGGTGCTCTGCCCGTAAAGCACGAGCGTGCCGGCGCCGGACTTGGTCAGCCCGCCAGCGCCGGAGATGTTGTTGTACCACTCGCTCGTCCCGCGCGGCTGTACGACATGGAAGTCGCCCCAATCGAAACGACCTGGGCCGTCCACCGCCCGGGCGACGTTCAGCAGGCCGTAGCCGTAGACCTCATCCACACCGGGCGCGCCGAGATCGGTGGCCGTTCCCAGCAGGGTCTGACGCACCTGATCGGTGGTGAAATAGGGAAACATCTGTGTGACCAGCGCCGCGGCGCCGGCGACGTGGGGCGCCGCAAATGAGGTTCCATTGCCCTGCAGATAGCCGCCAAAGGCGTCGGCCATCCAAAGACCGAAGCCGTCGGTCTGGAAGTCACCACCCGGCGCGGCGAGGCACCAAGCCTTGGCCAAGCCGCAGGCGTTAGCATAGGAAGCGATCTCGCCCGTGAAGCCCACGGCGGTGACCGCAAGCCATCCGCGCTCCAGTTCGGGGAACAGGTAAGGCAGGCCGGCCTGGGTGGTCGGCTGCGCCCCCCCATCATTGTGGGTGATGAAAATCACCAGGCCCTCACGCTCTACCGCCCGCCGAGACGACGCGACCAGATCGGGGTCGAAGGCCTCTAGTTCGGCCGCGCTCCAACTGGTGATCGCCTCGTCGTAGCCCCAGCTGTTGTTGAGAATTCGCACGCCACGATCCATCAACCCGCCCCAGGCTTGCTGAAGCAACGTGGCGTCAGAGGCCATGTCTCCGTTTTCATCAAAGACCCGCGCGCTAACGACGCGCGCGCCCGGGGCGACGCCATGGATGCCGACGCCATCACGCTTTCCGACGATGATCGAGGCCACCGCCGTTCCATGGCCGTTGCCGTCGATCACCACCGGGGATCGCGTCACATAGTCGTAGCCACCCGCGACCTGTCCCTGGAGCTCGGGATGGTCCGTAGCCACCCCAGAGTCGATCACGCCGACCAGGACGCCGGTCCCATCGACGCCGCTCGCATAGGCGTAGTCGGCGCCAATCATGTTCACGCCCCACGAGTCTCGAAACTCTGCGGTGCGATAAGTCCTTCGGTCCGTGGGATCGCCAGCGGTCTGGGCCAGGGCGCCTGTCGTCAGGCAAGACGACAGCATCAACGTCGCAAGGACGCTCTTGGACCTAAGATTCACGTAACCCCCCGGAAACGGCCCGACGCTCACGGCGCCGGACTTGACGGGTTTGGGCATGCGCTACGGGACGCGGGAGATCAACCCGCTGTACGTGTATTTTTCTCGATTATAGTGTGCGGCGAGTAAACTCCGCGCCCTAGTTCAGCGGCCATCGCCCAAAGCAGGCATATCCGTCGCGCCGCCGGTCTCTGCCGACCAGCACGAACTCTCTGGCCGGCCAACGGACCGGATCCGCCAACACAGTCGGCGGAATGCGTGGCGCGCGATAGGCGAGTGTCAGATGCGGCGTATATCGCCCCTTCGCCCGCAGAGGCCACTTCATCTTCGCCTCGCGCAGAAGAGCGTGCTGCAAGTATGTCATGGCCTCCGTTGTCTCGGCCGCACAACAGAGCACCAGACTGTTCCCAAAGCTGCAGGCCGTGGGCAGCACGATCTCGAAGGGAGCCGCCGCGACCGCCGAACCCACCTCCCTCATGGCGTCCAAGTCGCCGGACCTCACGTCAAGGCGCAGCCCCAGCAACGAGATGTGGAACCGGGCCGGGGGATATAGAGACGCATCGCTAGTCTGCTTCCCGACCGCGGAAAGACGGGCGCTCGCCGCGGCGCCTGGGGTGACCGCGAAGAACACCACCTGCCCACCGCCCGAAGATGGCTCCGGGATGTCGAGGGAAAGCTGTTCACTCATGCTCAATCTCATTGCTCGAATTAGAACAAAAATAGAACATCTGTTCACATAGGCAACGACGGACTGTCATATCGCCCCACCATCATCGCCGGAGATCGACAACCCGGGGCGCCTGGCGTCTAACTGCGCCTGCCTGCCCCTTTCACGAGAGCGAGCAAAGCCGTGACCCAATCCGCCGCTATCGCGCCACGCCACTACCCGACCGCCGCGGCCAAGTGCGCCGATCTCGTGGTCCATGTCGTCGGCCTGACCCTGGCCCTGGTTGGGGGTGTCGTGCTGCTCACCCTGGCGGTGAGAGACCAGTCGCTCAGCAAGGCGGTCGCCGTTGGCATCTACGCCGTTGGCCTGCTGGCGATGCTGGGCTTCTCCACCGCCTACAATTTCGCCAAGCCGGAGTATCGGCCGGTCCTGAGACGCCTGGACCATGCCGGCATCTTCCTGATGATCGCCGGTTCCTACACCCCGTTCACCACCCAGACGCTAAGCGGCGCCTGGGCCTGGGGCATGACGATAGCGGTGTGGTCGATCGCTCTGTTCGGCGCGCTCGGTAAGGTCTTCTTACCAATTGTCGATCGGCGCTTGTGGGTCGCCGCCTATCTCGCGCTCGGCTGGATCATCGTCCTGGCGCTGAAGCCGCTGATCGACGGCGCCAGCCCCCTCACCCTGACCCTACTGGTGGTCGGCGGCCTGCTCTACTCCACCGGCGTCGCCTTCTATGTGAACAAGCGACTGCGCTTCGCCCGGGCGATCTGGCACGGCCACGTCGTCGCTGGAGCCGGCGCACACTGGGCGGCCGTCCTGCTCGGGGTCGTCCTGGCGACGCACTAGACGGCGGTCCAGCCGGCGTCATCGTTCCACGGATAGGACGCAGCGTGCGATCCGGCGGCCTACAGCCCCCACCGTCCCAGGCTTATTAATACTGCAACAGTTGATCGGGCCCCGCTCGATCCAAGATCGTGAGTTGCAGAATGAAAAAGGTCCTCGGAATCTACAGCAATCCCAATTCTCATTGGGTCGGCGACGGCTTCCCCGTCCGCTCGTTGTTCTCCTACAATTCGCTCGGCTCCCACGTCAGCCCGTTCCTGCTGCTGGACTATGCGGGACCTCATCAGTTCGATCCCGCCACCCGTCCTCGCGGCGTCGGTCAGCATCCTCACCGTGGGTTCGAGACGGTGACAATCGTCTATGACGGCGAGGTCGCCCACCGCGACTCCACCGGTCAGGGCGGCGTGATCGGGCCAGGCGATGTCCAATGGATGACCGCGGCCGGCGGGATCCTCCATGAGGAATTCCACTCGCCGGGCTTCACCCGCACGGGTGGTCCGTTCCGGATGATCCAGCTTTGGGTGAACCTGCCTGCCAAGGACAAGATGAACGCCCCTGGGTATCAGTCGATCGTCAATGCGGACATCCCATCGGTCGATCTGCCCGATGGGACGGGACGCGTCAGGGTGATCGCGGGCGACTTCCGCGGTCACAAGGGACCGGCGCGCACGTTTACGCCGATCAATGTCTGGGACACGCGCCTCAACCGCGACGCCTCGGTGACGCTCGATCTGCCGGAAGGTCACACGACCATGCTGGTGGTGTTGTCTGGCCGGATCGTCATCAACGGCCAGCAAGACGCTCAGGAAGCCGAAATGGTCATGCTCGACCGCCAAGGCGCCTCGGCGATCATCGACGCCAGCAGCGACGCCGTCGTCCTGGTGCTCACCGGTGAGCCGATCGATGAGCCGGTGGTCGGCCATGGTCCGTTCGTCATGAACACCGAGGCTGAAATCCACCGTGCGATCGAGGATTTCAACACCGGCCGCTTCGGCGCGATCGCACACGCCTAACCAACGGCCCCGGCCCCAGATCTGGGGCCGGGGCCGTCACCCTTTGGGCGGCCCAGTTCGCCTACGACCACACGGAGTACTTCCCGAAGGCGAGAGCGGCTCAAGCGTCACTCTCGCCTGTCCGTCCGGCGCCGAACCGGTTAGGCCTTAGATCGGTTCGTTCATTTCGCGTTGCAGCGCCAACCGGAGCTTCGTTGCCCACATGGCTCAATCTGTCGATCGCTTCCTTCGCCACCGCCCACGGATTTCGACCCATGCGCCGCTGGGCCGGGTGTTCAGCGTGACTCAGCAAAGCTGGGACCTGACCGACGACCCGAAGAAGATTCCCCCGATGATCGAAGTGATCGCCACCGGCCGCAGCGCGGCGGAAGCGGCCGACCTGGCGAGAGCGGCCGCGGTCACCTTCAACCGCCACGGTTTCCACAAGCCCTCGGGCGCTTGGTGGGCGTCGGAAGACGGCCGCTTTCATCGCTTCGTGATCGGCAACCGAGGCCAGGCGTCAGCTACATTAGTCGCCGGAATCGGCTTGGCGGGCGTCCTTGCAGGCGCGGCCGGACTGGCTTTCGCCCAGCAACGGACCAAGGGCCGCAAGCGCTCCTGAAGACAATCACGCGGCGTCCTGGCCAAAACGATACGCTCGCATGACGCAGATTACTCGGGCCGCTAAGTAGGGCCAGGCGATGGGTCGCGACTCCCAGTTTGGCGTACGGCGTTCCCCCAGCAGCGAGGAATGAAGACATGCCGAGGGCCCGGGATCCACGAACCATCGCAGCCGCAAATGGTGTCGGCTCAGACACCGCTTTTGGCGCGGTGACGCCGCCGCTTCATCTATCGACGACTTATCTGTTTGACGGTTTCGAGGGCGAGGGCCGCTACGCCTACAGTCGCACCGCCAATCCGACCCGCGACCAATTGGCCGATACGCTCGCCAAGCTCGAAGGCGGCGCCGGCGCGGTGGTGACGTCCAGCGGGATGGCGGCGGTGGATCTGGTATTGTCCCAGGTAGAGCCCGGCCGGCTCGTCGTTGCGCCCCATGATTGCTACGGCGGCACCTATCGATTGTTGGCCGCCCGAGCCGACCGCCGCCAATTCGAAATCGCCTTCATCGACCAGTCCGACCCGGCCGCCATGGGAGAAGCGCTCGGCCGCGGCCCCGCGCTCTTGCTGATCGAGACGCCCAGCAACCCTTTGATGCGCGTGGTAGATGTTCGGGTCCTTTCGAGCCAGGCCAAGGCGGCAGGCGCGAAGGTCGCTGTCGACAACACCTTCCTCTCTCCGGCCCTACAGCAGCCGCTAAGCCTTGGCGCCGACTACGTGATCCATTCGACGACCAAGTACCTCAACGGCCACTCCGACGTGGTGGGCGGCGCGGTGATCGCCGCAGCCCCCGCCGACGTCGAGGCCCTGGCCGCCTGGGCCAACATGACCGGCGTCACCGGCTCTCCGTTCGACGCTTACATGACCCTGCGCGGCGTACGCACCCTCTTCCCGCGCATCGAGCGCCAGCAGCAGAACGCCGCCGCCGTCGCGGCCTTCCTCCAGGCTCACCGCGCGGTCAGCGCGGTCCACTATCCCGGCCTCGCCAGCCATCCGGGGCACGAGATCGCCAGGTCCCAACAGTCCGGCTTCGGCGCGATGCTGAGTTTCGACTTGGCCGGCGGGACAGAAGCCGTGCGCAAGGTCGTTGAGGCAGTCCAGGTGTTCAGCCTGGCCGAGTCGCTTGGCGGCGTCGAAAGCCTCATTGCCCATCCCGCCACCATGACTCACGCCGCGATGAGCCCTGAAGCCCGTGCGATCGCCGGCATTGGCGACGGCTTGCTGCGACTGTCTGTGGGGCTGGAGAGCGAAGCCGACCTGCTCGCTGATTTGGACCAAGCGCTCGGAACACTATCATGAGCTTCAAACCCCTCTTCTCCCACGCCCTGGCCGCGGCGCCGGAGCGATTGCACTTCGCGGCGCACAGCCACCACCTGTGGCCCGACGCCACCCGGACGGCGCAACTCGCCGCCTGGGATGACGCCGCGCGCCTTGCGGACCTGAAATGGGACAGGGTGATTGGAGAGGTGCTCCCCCAAGCTCAGCGTCATGTGGCCGGCGAGCTTGGCCTGCCCTCGCCCGAAACCATCGTCTTCGCCTCGAACACCCATGACCACCTGATCAAGCTCGTCTCGGCCATGGGCAAGTCCCACGTCCGGGTCTTGTCCACCGACTCCGAGTTCCACTCGTTCCGCCGCCAGACCGAGCGCTGGGCCGAGAGCGGGCGCATTTCGCTGGAACTGGTCCCGCAACATCCGCTTGAGACCCTGACCGAACGCTTCCTGGCGCGGGCGGCCGAGGGCGAGCACGACCTGATTTTCATCAGCCAGGTCTTCTTCAACACGGGACGGATCTTCGAAGGCGTCGAGGCTCTGGCGGCCCTGAGCGCGCCGGCCGGCCCGTGGGTCGTCGTCGACGGCTATCACGCGTTCTGTGCGATCGACGTGGACTTGGCGACGGTGGCCGACCGCATCTTCTATCTGGGCGGCGGGTACAAATACGCCATGGCCGGTGAAGGCGCCGCGTTCCTCCATGCCCCGCCTGGGTTTGGGCCTCGGCCGGAAATCACCGGATGGTACGCCGAGATCGCGCAACTGGAGGAAGCCTCCAGCGGGGTGCGGTATTCGCCAACCGCTCAACGTTTTGCAGGCGCCACCTTCGACCCTAGCGGTCTCTATCGCCTGAACGCCGCGTTCGCCGCCCTGCGCGGAGCCGGCCAAACCACGTCCAGCATCTCCGCCCACGTCTGGGGCTTGCAAGAGCAGCTGCTTCAAGGCGTGTCGCGCGGCGACGCCGGCGCTCTGTCAGACGCTCAGTTGCTGAACCCCTTGGGCGCGGGCCAGCATGCCCGCTTCCTGGCCCTACGCGACCCGCGCGCGGCCTCGTGGAAGGCCGCGCTCGCCGAGCACGATGTGCTCGTCGATGTCCGCGACGACGTCCTGCGGATAGGCCTGGCGATCTATCACGACCCCGAGGACGTGGAGCGCTTCATCAGAACGTGTGGAGCGGCGCTTTAGCCGCTCCCATCACTCCCACTCGATGGTGCCGGGGGGCTTGGACGTGACGTCGTAGACGACGCGGTTCACGCCGCGAACCTCGTTGATGATCCGCGTGGCGCAGCGGCCCAGGACCTCCCACGGGAACTCAAAGAAGTCGGCGGTCATGCCGTCGGTGGAAGTGACGGCGCGCAGGGCCAGCACGTCCTCGTAGGTGCGCGCATCGCCCATCACCCCGACCGTCTTCACCGGCAGCAATACGGCGAAGGCTTGCCAGATCGAGTCGTAGAGGCCCGCCTTGCGGATCTCGTCCAGATAGATGGCGTCAGCCTGTTGCAGTACGGCGACCTTCTCGCGGGTGATTTCGCCGGGAATGCGGATGGCCAGGCCCGGGCCCGGGAACGGATGGCGGCCTACGAATGCCGGCGGCAGGCCGAGCTCGACGCCGAGCACACGCACCTCGTCCTTGAACAGTTCGCGCAGCGGCTCGACCAGCTTCAGCTTCATGTAATCCGGCAGGCCGCCGACATTGTGGTGGCTCTTGATCACCGCCGAAGGACCGCCGCGCGCCGAGACGCTCTCGATCACGTCTGGATAGAGCGTGCCCTGCGCCAGGAAGTTGGCGCCGTCGATCTTGGCCGCTTCCTTGTCGAAAACGTCGATGAACAGGCGCCCGATGGTCTTGCGCTTGGTTTCCGGGTCCGAGACGCCGGCCAGTTCGCCCAGGAACAGGTCGGCGGCGTCCACGTGGACCAGCGGAATGTTGTAGTGGTCGCGGAACATGGTGACGACCTGGGTCGCCTCGTCCTTACGCAGCAGGCCGGTGTCGACGAACACGCAGGTCAGTTGGTCGCCGATCGCCTCGTGGATCAGCACGGCGGCGACGGAGGAGTCGACGCCGCCGGACAGGCCGCAGATCACCTTGCCGTCGCCGACCTGGTCGCGGATTTTCTGGACCATCTCGCCTCGGAAGGCGGCCATGGTCCAGTCGCCCTTCAGACCGGCGATCTTGTGGGTGAAGTTGCGCAGCATCAGCGCCCCGCGCGGGGTGTGAGCGACTTCCGGGTGGAACTGGATGCCGTAGAAGCGACGGCCTTCATCGGCGATCACGGCGAAGGGCGAGCCCTCCGACGAGGCCACGACGTGGAAGCCCTGCGGGATGGCGGTGATCTTGTCGCCGTGGCTCATCCACACGGTTTCCTTGGCGCCGACCGCGCCCAGGCCATCGAGCAACGGGCTTTCGCGTTCGATCAGGATCTCGGCCCGGCCAAACTCGCGAGTGTGACCGCCCTCGACCGCGCCGCCCAGTTCCGCGCACATGGTCATCTCGCCGTAGCAGATACCCAGCACCGGCACGCCCAGCTCGAAGACCTTTTTGGTGACGGCCGGGCTCTCGTCCTCATGGACGCTGGCGGGGCCGCCGGACAGGATCACGGCCTTGGGTCCGAAGGCTTCCAGCATCGCCTCGACCTTGTCGAAGGGATGGACCTCGCAATAGACGCCGCTTTCGCGCAGGCGGCGGGCGATCAGCTGGGTGACCTGGCTGCCGAAGTCGACGATCAAGACGCGTTCGTGGGCCTGTTGGGGGGCTTGTTCAGTCATTGCGGGGTCCATTTGGCGCGCTCAAGCACGGCGACGAAGAAGCCGTCGGTGGCCGAGCTGCGGGGCGAAAGGCGAAGATATCCCTCGGCGGTCAGATGACGGACGAGGTGCGGGTTGTTGGTGGCCGGTATCACGCGGAAGTCCATCCAACGCTCCAGGAAGGCGGCGACGCGGTCCTCGTCCTCCTCCGGCAACACCGAGCAGGTGACATAGACGATGCGGCCGCCGGGCTTCACGAACTGCGTTCCCAGGTCGAGCACCGCGTCCTGGTCGGTCATGCGCTGCGCCAGCAGGGCCGGCTTCAGCCGCCACTTGGTGTCCGGGTGACGACGCCAGGCGCCTGTGCCCGAACAGGGGGCGTCGATGAAGACGACGTCGATCTTCTCTTCGAGGTCCTTCAGCGCGTTGGGGTAGATCGGCGAGCGGACCTGGAGATTGCGCACGCCGGCCCGTTCGGATCGGCGGACAGTGTCGGCCAGACGGCGCGCCTCGCTGTCATAGGCGTAGATCTGGCCCTTGTTGGCCATCGCCGCAGCAAGCGCGAGCGTCTTGCCCCCGCCCCCCGCGCAAAGATCGAGCACCTGCGAACCCTTGATCTCGCCCGCCGCCTCCGCGGCGATCTGGGAGGCGAGATCCTGCACCTCGAACCAGCCTTTGGAGAAGGCCGGGACTGTTTCCAGCGACGCACCGCGCTGGCTCGGGTCGGGCGCGGCCATCCGCAGGGCGTTGGGCAAGACGCCCGTCGGCTCGGCGTTGAGCGGGCCGAGCGCCTTGAGCGCCTGCTCGACGTCGGTCTTCAAGGTGTTGACCCGAAGATCGACCGGCGCGCGTTCGGACAGCATTGCGCCTTCCAGCGCCGCGTCGTCGCCAAAAGCCCGCGCCAGCGAGGGCTCAAGCCAGTCGGGATAGTCGCCGCGAACGGCGGCCGGCGCGTCGGCGAGATCGCGGGGCTGGACCAGCGCGGTGCGTTCGGCCTCGGTCAAGGCGCCCGGACCGTGGGGTTCGTCACCGGCGGCCTCGGCCACCCGTTCCACCGGCCAGTTCCAGAACACGTGCAGGGCGCAGAGCGTGGCCGCCCGCGGGCTGTCGTCGCTCATTCGCCAGCCGAGCGAACGGCGACGGCGCAGGACGTCGAGCACCAAGCCCGAAACCCAGGCGCGGTCCTTGGATCCAGCAAACCGGGATGCATCACCCCACGCCTTGAGCGCCAGCTTCACAGGCCGGTGGCGCGTCTCGACGTCGGTGAGGATCTCGATGGCTGCGGAGAGGCGTCCGCCGTCACGCAAGGGCTCTACTCACATTCATAGGAAAATGGCGGCGATGACCGCCAGGGCGCCCCCAAAGCCCACGAACCAGATCAGGCTGCGCAGGTAGGGAACGTTAAGCATATAGGCGATCGGATGGAGCACCCGCGAAACGACATAGAGCACCGAGCCCCACAGCGTCAGCGGCCCGAGCTTGGCGGCGAGGTACGCCGTCACCACGGCCGCCGCAAACAGCGGGAAGGTCTCCATGAAGTTCGCGAAGGACCGATTTAGCCTGGCGGCGACGCCCGTCACAGGGCGCGCCTCGTCCCGCGAGCCGGCGGCCCATTCCAGACCTTGCTGGCGCCGCGAGGCGGCCGCCGCCCAGAGCAACTGGACCATGCCGATGATGACGGCGGCGCCCAGCAGCTTCAGTTCGACGGCCATGGCCATCAGACCGGGCTCGTATAGTTCGGCGCCTCACGGGTCATCATCACATCATGGACGTGGCTCTCGCGGAGCCCCGCCCCGGTGATCCGGATGAAGCGCGCCTTGTTCCGGAAGGTCTCCAGATCGCCAGCGCCCACATAGCCCATGGCCGCCCGCAGGCCGCCGACCATCTGGTGAAGGATCGGGGTGATCGGACCCTTGTAGGCGACTTGGCCCTCGATGCCCTCAGGCACCAGCTTCAGGGCCGAGACCTCCTTCTGGAAGTAGCGGTCGGCCGAGCCATTGGCCATCGCGCCCAGCGAACCCATGCCGCGATAGGCCTTGTACGAACGCCCCTGGTACAGGAACACCTCGCCCGGAGCCTCGTCGGTGCCAGCGAAGGCCGAACCCATCATCGCTACCTGGGCGCCCATGGCGAGCGCCTTGGCCAGATCGCCGGAATACTTGATCCCGCCGTCGGCGATGACCGGCACGTCGGTGCCGGCCGCGGCCCGGACTGCGTCGGCGATAGCGGTCAGCTGCGGAACGCCCACGCCGGCCACGATCCGGGTGGTGCAGATCGAGCCAGGACCGATGCCGACCTTCACCGCGTCGGCGCCGGCGTCGATCAGAGCGCGTGCTCCGTCATAGGTGGCGACGTTGCCGGCTACGATCTGAACGCGGTTGGTTTCGCGCTTCAGGCGGTCGACCGCCTTGGAGACGTCGGCGTTGTGGCCGTGGGCGGTGTCGATCACCACCACGTCCACACCGGCGTCTACGAGAGCCATGGAGCGCTCATAGCCGTTGTCGCCGACAGTCGAGGCCGCCCCGACCAGCAGGCGCCCCTGGGCGTCCTTGGCGGCGCTCGGATAGGCCTGGGCCTTCTCCATGTCCTTGACGGTGATCAGGCCGACCGCGTGATAGTCGTCGTCGACGACGATGATACGTTCGATCTTGTGCTTGCGCAGCAGATCGCGGGCCTCGGCCTGGGTGCAACCTTCGCGGACAACGATCAGGTTGTCCTTGGTCATCAGCTCTTTGGCAGGGATGTCGTCGCGACCTTCGAACCGCATGTCGCGGTTGGTCAGGATGCCGACGAGCTTGTTCGAACCGCGCTCGACCACCGGAAAGCCGGAGATCTTGCGACGCGCCTTGATCTCCCGGACCTCACGAAGGGTCGTGTCAGGATGGATGGTCAGCGGATTGATGACCATGCCGCTCTCGTACCGCTTCACTTCGCGGACTTGATCGGCCTGCTCTTCGACCGTCAGATTACGGTGCAGCACGCCCAGGCCGCCAGCCTGCGCCATAGCGATGGCGAGACGGCTCTCGGTGACCGTGTCCATGGCGGAGGACACGAGAGGGATATTGAGACTAATTTCGCGGGTGAACTTGGTGGTCGTGTCCACCTGGGTTGGCATCACATCCGATGCGCCCGGTTCCAGCAAAACGTCGTCGAAGGTAAGACCTTCGCGAATGTCCATGAAAGGCTCCATTTTGCGAGCCGCGTATAAGCCCTCTGGGGCGCCTCGGGCAAGGGCGGGTTCCAGTGTAATCATGCCGCAGCTTCCTCTTTTTGGGGTTGGAGCCGTCTTTCGAGGCCGAAAGTCATGGAAAACATCACCAGGCAGAGCCCGGCGGACAGGGCGAGCGCCATGCGCGGCGACTCGGCCAGGGCGAATCCGTAGAGCGCCGGGCCGCCGATTTGGATGAGTTGGGCGGGCCGCGAGAGCAGCGCCGAGCGGTAGGCGTAGTTCGCCGGGCCGTAGAGGTGGAGCGGCAGTACGCCCTTGGCGACTGTGGTCATGCCGCTGCCCGCGCCATGGCCGAGGGCCATCAGCGACGCGCCCTTTGCCCCCAGCGCCAGGAGGCACGCCGCCCCCAGCGGGTGCATCAGTGTCGCGACCCGCGTAGCGATCAGCGGCGAAAAGCGCCGCATCACTGTGAACTCGGCGAAGCGCACACTGACCGAAGCCACCCCGACCAAGGCCGCCACTGTCGCAGCTTTGGTCGGCGTCAGGCCAAAGGCGGCCAACAGGCGCGGCAGGTGACTGCTCATAGCCGTGGAGATGAACCAGGCGCAGGCGAACAATACCGCCAGTTGGATCATGCGCCGATCCCACACCACCGGCTCATGAGCGCCGCCCTTGGCGTGATGCTCGCGCCCGACAACGCGCGGCACGATCCAGGCAGAAAGCGGCAGGCAGATCCCGACATGAAGCGCCGCCCAGGCCAAGCAGGCGCCGCGCCAACCGAAATGCTGTTCGAGGTAGGCGCTCAACGGCCAGCCCAGGGTCGATCCGAGGCCGCCCAGTAGGGCAACGCCGGTGATTGGTCGCCGCGCGCCTTCGGCGTAGAGCGACACCAGGATCGCGAACGGCGTGCCGTACATGCCGATCGCCATGCCCAGCCCCAGGACAAGGATGGCGAAGGCTAGCGTCAGGCCGTCTGTCGCCAAGCCCAGCAGGATCAGGCCGGCGGCGAATATCACGTTGGACGCCAGCAGCACTTCCTTGCCGCCCCGCGCCTCGATCCATCGCGCCGTTCGCGTCGCCACCAGCGGCGTGACCGCTAGGGCGACCGACATCAAGCTGAAGATGACGGTGGGGCTGAACCTCAGGTCCGCTGCGATGGCGTCGCCCAGGACGCCCAGAAGATAGAAGCTGGAGGCGAAAGCTACGGTCTGGCCGAACCCAAGCACCAGCGTGATCGCTGTCTGTGATGTGCGTGGATGGGTGGCCGCTCCCGACATTCCGAGCTTGTGCGCCGATTGTCGAATTGAGGAAATCGACATATTGGTTCTGAGATGTTCGAAAATCTCACATCATTACCTCTGCCCTCGCTGAACGCCCTGCGCGCCTTCGAGGCCATGGCCCGCACCGGCCGCGCCACTCTGGCGGCCCAGGAGCTGAACGTGACGCACAGCGCTGTCAGCCGTCAGGTGAAAGCGTTGGAGGAAGCCCTGGGCGTGCGCTTGTTCGCCGGGCCCAAGCACAGGCTGGAGCTGACCCAAGCCGGACGCGAGCTGTTGCCGGCGCTGACCGGCGCCTTCGACCAGATCGCCACCGCCGTTCGGCAGATACGTGGCGCCGGCGAGGATCTGCATGTCGCCGTCAACGCCAGCGTCTCGGTGAAGTGGCTGATCCCGCGCCTGAGCGGCTTTGCGGACGCCCATCCAAGTGTTCGGCTGCATCTGGCGGAACTGCCGTCGCACGCCACCTCCTACCGCGGGGCGCATGCGGTCGTGAGGATGGTGCCGACCAGCCGCTTGGCGGATCCTGACGCGACGAGCTTTATCCAGAGCCATCTGGGCTTGGTGATGTCGCCGGCCCTGGCGGAGCGCTTCGCCGACAATCCGCTAAGAGCGCCCAGGCTGTCGGCCCAAACCCATCAGCAAGGCTGGGCGATCTGGGGCGCGCTGGCCGGCATGGAACTGCCTCCAGCGCCCGAGCAACCCTTCGCCCACCTGCACTTCGCGATCGACGCGGCGATCGCAGGGCTTGGCGTCGCCGTCATGCCCTGGCCGTTGGTGGCCGACTATGTGCGCAGCGGGCGACTGGTCGCTCCGTTCGGCTTCCGCAAGGCTGAAAGCGCCTTTGCATTGCTAGCGGCGCCCGGCGTATCGAGCCGGGCCTTGGATCAATTTCGCAAGTGGCTGGTGTCGGAGGGCGCGAAAACGCCCCCTGCTCCCGCCTATCGACCTTTGAAGCCAGTCGCCACGAGATAGACTTCTGAGCTGTCGGCGCGGCTGGCTTTCGGCTTGATGTGGCGCACGTCGTCGAACTGGCGGTTCAGCTCGCCGATGATCTCGTGGGTCTCACCTCCCTGGAACGCCTTGGACAGGAAGGCGCCGCCCGGCCGCAGAACGCTGACGGCGAAGTCGGCGGCGGTTTCGATCAAAGTCATGATCCGCAGGTGGTCGGTGCGACGATGGCCGACGGTGTTGGGCGCCATGTCCGACAACACCAGGTCCGGCGGGCCGCCGAGCAGTTCGATCAGCCTCGGGCCGCATTCCGGATCGGTGAAGTCCATCTCCAGGATGTGAGCCGGCGGCAACGGATCAACCGGCAGCAGATCGACGCCGACGATATTTGTCACGCCACGCTCGATCGCGACCTGGGTCCACCCACCGGGCGCGAGACCAAGATCGATGACCCGCACGCCGGGCTTCAGCAGCTTCAGCTTGTCGTCGAGTTCACTCAGCTTGTAGGCCGCGCGGCTGCGATAGCCGTGAGCGCGCGCCTTGGCGGCGAAGGGGTCGTTGATCTGACGCGACAGCCAGGCCTGGGACGACGGCGTCCGGTCCTTCGCGGTCTTGAGGCGCGCGGGCTTCACCCGGCCCTCTTCGGTTCCGCCCGAGGGCGGCTTGACCATGCGTTTGCGGGGCGGCTCTGTCATTCAGGGGCGTTTACAGGGGAAGCGCCGCCCGATCTACGGCCGCGACGCCGACGCCTCCGCTTACGCTTGGTTCCCACGCCCGACATCAGCGACATCAGTATGCCTTCGCGGAGGCCGCGATCGGCGACCCGCACCCGCGAACAGGGCCAGAGTTCCTGCACCGCCTGGAGGATCGCCGCGCCCGCCAGCACCAGGTCGGCGCGTTCTGAGCCAATGCAAGGCTCGTCGGCGCGCTCCTGAGGGCTGAGGCGTAGCAGCGTCTGGGCGGCCACGTCGCACTCGTCCCGGGTCATCCAGATGCCGTCGACCTGGCTGCGGTCATAACGCCGCAGGCCAAGATGCATGCCCGCCAGGCTGGTGATGGCGCCCGATGTCCCCACCATGTGCGCGCGGTCAGCGTCGAATATCGGGCGCAGCGGATCGGCATGACGGAACTCGCGGATCTCGTCCTTCACCGTCTCGACCATGGCACGGAACCAGGTTTCGGTGGCGGCAGGGCCTTCCGGAAAACGTTCGGCGAGCGTGACGACGCCGATCGGGATGGAGAGCCACGCCTTGATCGGCAAGCGACCTGCGGCGAACTTCGCCAGTTCGGTTTCCAGGCCGCCTGACGTCAGGTCCACCCAGGACAACTCCGTCGATCCGCCGCCGACATCGACCACCAGCGCGGCCTCCGCCTTGCGATCGAGCAGATTCAGGCAGCCGGCGACCGATAGCTGGGCTTCCTCGCGCGGGGTGATGATCTGGAGCTGCAGGCCCGTTTCAGCCGCGACGCGCGCCACGAACTCGGGGCCGTTCTCGGCTCCGCGGCACGCCTGGGTGGCGATCGCCTTCAGCTTCACCACCTTGCGGCGGCGGATTTTTTCGGCGCTGACTTTCAGGGCCGCGAGCGCGCGCTCCATGGCCGCATCGGACAACCGGCCCGTCTGCGATAGCCCCTCGCCCAGCCGCACGATGCGCGAATAAGCCTCCACAACCCGAAAGCCGCGCCCCGACGGGGTTGCGATCAACAGGCGGCAATTGTTCGTACCAAGATCGAGCGCGCCGTAACAAGGCGACTCGGCCGCTCCTGAGGAATTGCTCTTTTTGGCTCCTGGAGCCGTCTCGAGATCAAGCGTCATCGTCACCGGCTTGGTGGCCGGAACGCTTGTAAATCAAGGATCTGGAGCGCGTTCGGCAAGAACGCGCTCAACAGCGCCGCAGTCATTGACCGCCATCCGTCCCTATGAAGCGCCGACACGACGCCTCGTTTCAGGAGAGACTGTAGCAAGCTGGCTCGCCTCTCGGAAGGCACGCCCTTGCACATGCGAAGATGAGCGGTACGTTCACCTCCCAGTTAGGCGCCAAGGTCTAGAATCGTTTCTATGGACGCTCGCATCGAAAAACGTGGAAGCGACACGGTCACGCCGCCGGCGGTTCTCGCCGAGCCGCGCTTGGCGAAGTACGCCATCGGCCAGGTCGTGAGACACCGTCACTACCCCTTCCGGGGCGTGATCTTTGACGTCGACCCCACCTTCTCCAACACCGAGCAATGGTGGCTTTCGATCCCCGAAGAAATTCGGCCGCGCAAGGACCAGCCGTTCTACCACCTGCTGGCCGAGAACGAGGAGAACGCGTACGTCGCCTATGTCTCCGAACAGAACCTCGTGCCCGACGACAGCGGCGAGCCGGTCGGCCATCCGCAGGCCTCGCTGATCTTCGAGTCGTTCCATGAGGGTCAGTACACGCTACGCCCGCGCATCAGCCACTAGGGCGATCCGCACGGGCGTTTCAATCGGGGCGCCAGCAGCGCAAACTTTTACCGGACGGACCTGATTTCGGCGCACAGTTCGCACGGAAGTTTCGCTGACTTGCGCTCATTCTGTCGCCATGAGCGCAGATAGCCCCACGCCAACCCCGCCCCCCGGCGCACGTTCCGACTGGACGATCGACCAGGATTGGCAGGCCTACTCCCAGAGCGAACACGACGTCTGGACGACGCTTTACGAGCGTCAGACCAAACTGCTGCCGGGCCGGGCCTGCAACGCCTTCCTGAAGGGTCTCGACGCCTTGGATCTGCATCGAGGCGGCATCCCCGAGTTCTCTCGCATCAATGAAGAGCTAAACCGGCTAACCGGCTGGAGCGTTGTGGCGGTGCCTGGCCTGGTGCCTGACGAGGTGTTCTTCGAACATCTGGCCAATCGCCGGTTCCCGGCCGGACGGTTCATTCGCAAGCCCGATGAGCTGGACTACCTGCAAGAGCCAGACGTCTTCCACGATGTCTTCGGCCACGTGCCGATGCTGACCGATCCCACCTTCGCCGACTACATGCAGGCCTATGGCCAAGGCGGCATGCGCGCGCTGGGCCGCGGCCAACTGCACAACCTTGCGCGGCTCTATTGGTACACGGTGGAGTTCGGCCTGCTGGAGACGTCGGAAGGCCTGAGGATCTATGGCGCGGGCATCGTCTCCAGCCGCGCGGAATCGATTTTCGCCCTGAATGATCCTTCGCCCAACCGACTGGGCTTCGATCTGGAGCGGGTGATGCGTACGCCCTACCGGATCGACGACTTCCAGCAGGTCTATTTTGTGATCCCGTCGCTGAAAGCGCTGTTGAACGCCACACTCCAGGACTTCGAACCGATCTATCAGCGCCTCACCCAGGCGCCCGATATCGACATTGACGTCATGGCCCCTGGCGATCGGGTGTTCACCTGCGGAACCCAGGCCTACGCCATGGCCGGTGGACGGTTGGCCTCCGCCTAGCCGCCCGCTTTTTCGCGCGCCATCAGGGTTTCGATGCCCTTCTGGATCTCCAGTCTCTGGGCAGGCGTAAAGACGCGGTAGCGCTGGGAGTTTGGACCGGATGCGGCGCTGATCTCCTCGTCGGTCACGTAAATGAACCGTCCCTGGAAGGCGCCCGTCACCGGCTGGCCGTAGGCCATGCGGATTCCCTCCAGCCGCACCGCACAGTTTTCCAGCGTGTCGATGTTGGGCGCGACCGGCTTGAAGTCCGGCTTGCGGTTCATGCCCTCGACCATGCGCCAGCAGACGCCGGTATGCCCAGGAGCCGCCAGCGGCTTCTCGCAGCCAAACAGTCCCACGGCGGCCGCCAGCCCCAGCAAAACCTTGCGCATGTCGGCCCTCAATAGTCCCTGCGCCAGCGTACGGCGAGCTTGCCGTCGCCCTGGCTGGCGATCTGGGAAATAACCGAGAGGTTGCGGCCAAACCGCCACTCCACCTGGGCCGAGGGACCATCTCGGCCACCACCGGTGATTTCCAGATAGACGTTCTCGGTCAGATACTTGCCGCCAGACACCGTGACGCCAGACTCGTCGCCTCCCGCGAGCGCCAGACGGTCCAGTCCGGCGAAGCTACGCAAGTTGCCGACCACGTCGAAGCCACCACCGCCCGCCAGGGACGAGAGAGCCGAGGCAAGCTGAGCTGCTTCCAACGGTGACAACTGCGCGGCCGAGCGACCGAACAGCACCTGCGACAGCACCTCGTCCTGGGGCAGGACGGGGGTGGAGCTGAGCGTGATCTCCGGGCGCGCGGCCGTGCCTTGAATCCGCACCACCGCCGTCAGAGACGGATCTTCTCGTGTCGCCGTCAGGTCCAGCCGGATCGTCGCCGGGGTGGAGCCCAGGTGCACGACGCCGCGATCATCGAACTCAAATCGCCGGCCAGCGAAGTCGTATTCGCCACGCACCACTCGCGCCGCGCCGGTCAGGACCGGCCTCGCGGTGGTTCCACTAACCTGGGCGTCCAGGGAGAGTTCAACATCCAGCCCCCTGCCCCGCAGATAGACCCGCCGCGGCGCCCGCAGCCGAACATCCAACGCCACCGCCAATCCCCGGCGAGCGACCGGTTGCAACGATTGCGACAAATCCTTCGGTCGGTTTATCTCAACCACGTCGATGCTCACCACGCCTGATGGCGCGGACATGTTCGCCGAGACGTCGGCGCGGTCGATGACCAGATCGCCGCCCAGACGCACCTGGCCATTGGCGGCGCGGTCAAGGGTCGCCTGCCCTGAGGCCGAGGCCGTCGCCATGTCGTTGTCGATCAGACGGAAGTTCTTGAGGTCCAGACGGAAGGTCGAGACCCCTTCGCGAAGCAGACTGACCCGGCCGGCGCCGGACAGCGTCCCGCCGTGACCGTCGGCGGCCGTCGCCTGGGTGATGTCGACGGCGTTGTTGGCCATTGATGCGCGCAGCAGGACATCGGTCAGGATCAGGCCGGTGGCGCCATCGACGAACCGACCGCCGTCCACCTGAGCCGTGCCCGTCGCGCGAGGATCATTGATCGTGCCGCCCAGTGTTCCCTTCAGTTGAACATGCCCAGCCAGCTCGCGTTCGCCGCTGGCCAGCAGTTCCCACAACGGCTTGACCTCACCGTCGGCGAAGAAATCCCCGCGGATCGGGCGATTGCGAACGATGGCGATACGGAATGGGTTCGCGGTCGCCTCGGCGGGAAGGACCACGTTAGCATTGGCGCGAAGACCCTGTTCGTTGGTCATAGCGGCGTTCAGCGTGACGCTGTCGCCAGCCAGCCGCGCCTTGATCGCCCCGTCCATACCCAGCTCGCGCGGCGAGCCTCGGCCACGGGCGTCGTCGAGCTTGGCGTCCAGCGTCCCCTCCAAGGCCTTGCCACGTCCGGTCAGCGTCAAGGTCGCGTCGGCTCGGCCGGTCAGGTCTGGATTGATGATCCCCAGGCCGAGCTTTTCAATCTCCGCCCGGATGCTGGTGACATCCTTGGCCAACCGGGCGTCGAGATCGATCCGCCCGTCATCGGCCGCCGCGAGTCGTAGCTTGGCGCTGGTCTCGGCGCCGCCGAACCGGACCATCGCCGTCTCGGTCGTCTTCAGGACGCGCGCGCCCACATGACCTGAGCCATCGAAGCTTAGGGCGTAGCCTGGCTTGGCGTCCGCCAGCGCGCCGCGCCCCTCCACGCCCCATTCCCCGTTGCTCGCCACGCCTTCGAGATCAATTGCGTATGGCAGACGCGACATCGGGCCATCGGCGGTCAGCCTTCCTTTGCGAACCGCGAACTTCGCGCCGGGAAGAACCGCGTCCGTAGCGGTCAAACTCAGGGTCGCATGCGGGCCGCCGGCGGCGTCCACGATCTTCACCGCGCCGGCGACCTGGCCATGCTCGAGGAAGGCGCCCTCGACAACACGAAGCTGTAGATTGGCTGCTGATGGCGTGGCCCGCCGAAGCGCGACTGAGCCCTCGGCCGTCAACCCGCCCGCATTGACCAGAAGATCCGATAGATCCACCCCGCCACGCGGGAAGCGGAAGGCCGAGCGCGCCTGCGCCGGGCCATAGTCGCTGACCGCGGTCAGGGCGACGACGCCGCTGGAACCGTCGGCTCGACGCAGGAAGCTCAGCGTGAGCTTGGCGTCCTTCAAGGGCAGACGCGGAAGATCGATGGCCTCGAAATTGGCGAGCAGGTCGGCGCGCGGCGCGCCGATGCTGCCCGTCAGCGCTCCGGAGCCCTTGGCCTTACCGGTGATCTCCACCGGCCCCGCCCGGAAGGGACCATCGGCGGACCAATCGAGTTTGAAGCGCAAGGCTCCGTCGGCGCCTAGGACACCGGCGGTCTCGGCGCGGATCGCCGCGCCGTTCAAGCTGCCGTTCGAAACCGAGACCTTCCGGCCCTCGACCGCCGCCTGGGCCTTCAGCCTGGGCGTTGCGCCGAGCAGCCGGTCCAGTTCGGAGAAGCCCGAGGCGAAGCGTGCGCCTTTGGCGTCAAGGCTGAGATTCCATGGTCGCCCGGCCCGCGCCTGGCTCGCAGACCAATCGGCCGACAAAGACCCGGCCGCCCCCGCACGCGCTGCAGCCAGGTTCGAGAACTGAGCCTGGCCTTTGAAGTTCAGGCCGCCGAGCAGGCTGCGCCCGCCGCTTGCGCTCACCTTCAGGCCGGCGCCGGTCGCCTGGATGTCGCGCAACAGCAGCCGGCCGTCCGCGAGCCGGGCCGCGTCGAACGCTGCAGTCGGCCGCGCGCCCAGCAAGGCCGCCGGCAGCCCGGTCCCTCGTCCTCCAGCCCCGGTGATCTTGCCCTCAATAGCCAAGACCTTGTTGCGACGGGTGAAGGTGAACGGTCCCGACACGCGGTCGAGGCTGTAGTCCCCAACCTGCAATCGGGAGACGTCGGCCGTGCCCGCGAACCGCAACTCATCGAATGAGCCGGTCAGCACTCCGTCCACCCGGCCAAAGCCCATCGGCGGGCCGCCCGTCACCTTGGACAGTTCTCGCGCCGTAGCGCCGACGGTGACACCCGCGGGGCCGGCCATGCGCTTGCCGAGATTGGCCTTCCCCTTAGCCGTGACAGCCAAGTTAGCCGACGTCACCTGGGCGTCGAGATCGTAGAGTTCGGCCGGGGCCTGGGTTCCCTTGATGCTGAACTGCACGTCGGGCCCAAGGCGACCGACTAGGTCTTTGGTCAGCGTAGAGGCGCTGAGCAGCACCTTGCCGCTCGCGGCCCCGCCCTCTTTGGTCCAGGCGCCCGAAGCGTCCAGCGGCGTGATCGCGCCCGATTTCGCCAGGGCGGTGAACCGACCCTGCGGCCCTTGGCCCTTGGCCTGGATCTGAAGTGAGAAAGGCTGATCCGCCGGCAAGCCAAGGCTGCCCGCAAGGGCGCCGCCTTTGGCCTCGACCGCGTCGGCGATGACCAGCAGAGGCCGGCCGCCGCCGAAATCAAACTCCGCATTCAGATGGTCGCCGGGCGTCAGGACACTGGTGATCGCGACCTTGCCGTTCTGCCCACCGTTGCGCTTTTGGACATCCACATTGGCGACGACGTCATAGACGCCGCGCGCGACACTGAACTCTGGCGTCAACTCCAGGCGGGTGACGGCGCGGTCGATATTAATCGAGATCGGCAGTCCGGCCGACTCGGTCTTGGGCTCCATCGTCGGACGTCGCAACACGACGACCTTTTCGGCGACGATGTCCTCGGCATGGAACCGGCGCCTGAAAAGCGCGGCGTAACTCCATGTCATCTCGATATTTTTGGCCTCGAGCCAGACACCCTTCTCGTCGCTGATCGTCAGCCGGCGTACGGTGAACTCGCGCCAGACGTCCCCGCCCAGCCCCTCGATCTTCAACCGGCCAAACCGTCCGATTTTCAAGCCGCTGGCTCGGGCCTCGATCAGCAATCGCCCCTGCGGCAGCAACACGCCGTAGCGCGCGGTCAGGGCGATCCCGCCAATGACCAGCGCCAGGACGGCGCACACCACAAGAATGATCTTGGGCAACATCGAGCTTTTCGCGACCTTCGCGACGGCCTCGGTGGCTTCCTCGACGGGTGTGGTCGGCGGCTCGCTCAAAACGCCTGCCCAATGCTGAGATAGATCTGGAAGGACGGATCGCCCTCGCGCTTGTCGAGGGGAATGGCGATGTCAGCGCGGATCGGGCCAAAGCCCAGGTCGTAACGAACCCCGACGCCCACGCCGACGCTTACGTCGTCACCGGTTGGGATCTCGTCAGTGCCGACGGCGCCGGCGTCGGCGAACGCGACGAAGCCCCAGCGCTCGCCGATTTTCTGGCGAAGCTCCACAGACGTCTCCAGCAACGAGGCGCCGCCCTGCGGGGTGTTGTCCGGGGGGGTTCGAGGACCGATAGCCTGGAAAGCGTAGCCCCGGACTGAACCGCCGCCGCCGGCATAGAACCGCCGTGAAGCCGGCACGTCGGGAACGGTCGCTCCGATCATAGAGCCGACGCGCAGCCGACCGGCAATGACGGTGCGAGCCTTTTCGCCAAACGGCACGTAGACCGTGCCCTGGCTTTGGATTTTCACATAGGGTAGCCCCTCGTCGCCGATCAGATAGGTGGGCTCAGCCCGCACCTCCAACCGCCAACCGCGTCGTGGGTCGAGCGGATCGTCGGAGCGATCGAGCGCACCGGCGGCGAGCCCGGCGATCGTCAGCAGATTGGTTCCGAGCGGACTCTTGAGGAATTCCTGCTGATCCTCGGTCTTGCCGTAGTCAACCGAGCCGCCAAAAGTGAGATAGGACGTCTTGCGGAAGCGCCGCGTCACGTCGGCCCGGACGCCGAATCCGGTTTCGTCATAGGCGTCGGTTCGGGTGCGATATCCGCCAGCGCCGGCCTTGAACGTCTGCTGCGGCTTCAGCCAGTGCGGGAGAGTTATCTCCCCCCCCAGCCTGCTGTCCACCCTCGATAGTCGCGCCAGGGCGGCGATGGTGTCGGCACGGCCAAGAACATTGAAATGGGTCCAGCGAGCGTCGGCGCCGACGCCCTCGCTGGTGGAATAGCTCGCCCCGAGCTCAAGCGTCCGCCGCTTGCGATCGGCCAAGCTGACGACGATCGCCCGAAGCCCCTCGGCGTTGATCTGGTCCTTCGGGGCCAGCGACACCGTCACCGAGTCGTAGACGCCGGTATCGAGCAGACGGCGCTCCAACTCGCCAACGTCTTCTGGATCGTAGATGTCGCCCTTACGCCAGGGCGTCAGATGCTCCAACCAGGCGCGGTTCGTGCGCCCAACGGTCGTCAGCTGGACCACATCAAGCCGGACAAGATCGCCAGCGATAATCTTGTAGGTCGGCTGAACCGTGCTGTCGGCATGGTCGACCGTGACGACGCGCGGCGCCGGAGCGACGTCGGCGTAGCCTCGCTTCTGCACCGCCGCGACGATCCGCCCCTCGGCGTTGACGACATCAATCGCCCGACCGGGCGCGCCGGTCGCCAAGCCCAGCACAGCTTCACCAGCCTGCTGAACCTCCGGCAGCGGCGCAGGTTCGATCCAGTCGATCTGCGGGTCGGTAAAGGCGAATCGCGGCCCAGGCTTGATACGAACGATCGCGACTGGCGGCTCGGTTTCGCTGACGTCGGGCTCGACCTGGTGGCCGTAATAGCCTTCCGAACGCAGCACCGCGATGGCGCTTTCGCCCGCGGCGACGGCGCGGCGGCGCGCCTCGAAACGATTGGCGATAGGCCGGTCAGTCTGACCGATGGCGTTGACAATGGCGGTCCGCAGACTCGCGCTGATGTCTCCCTCGACGGTGGCCCGTGGAGACTCGGCCCGGGCGGTCCCAGACACACAAATGGCCGCCGAGGCGGCGACCGCGACGACCAAACGTCCCACGCCCATCCCTTTAATCGCGCCCCGATATTGGATGTAAACTGCGTCGCGGCGTGATGTCACCCATGCCGATGGCGTCAAGCTGCACCATCTAGGGCAGACCGGCGCCTAAATACTGTGCGACGCCCCTCAGTACGGGGTTCATTTCCGAATAGCCGCCGCATTTCACCGCCTCCTTCCTAAGCTCGGAGTTCCCTTCGGCGCGAAAGGACTTGGCTGTGGAGTACGGTGTGGCGACGGCTCAAAGACCCGATGAGGCCGCGGCTTTCTCGCCGGAGGAACTCGCTCAGGCCCCGGTCGCCTATGACGAAATGCTGGCCGCCCTAGGCGATGTCAGGCCGCATTACGCGGCTCTGGACCGCCGCATCGCCACCTTAGCCTCCGCCGAGATGTCGGAACGCCAACGGACTCTTGAACGCTTCTTCCTGCTGCAGGGAATAACCTTCACCGTCTATGGGGGCGAGAGCTCTACCGAACGGATCATCCCGACCGACCTGTTGCCGCGCATCATCCCGGCTGCCGAATGGGCGAAGATCGAGGCAGGCCTCACGCAGCGGCTGCGCGCGCTGAATATGTTCCTCTCGGACATCTATGGCGATCAGCAAATCCTGATGGACGGGGTGGTGCCACGGGAACTGGTGCTCGGCGCACCCTCCTATCGACGCGAGATGCAGAACCTCTACGTGCCGCACCAGGCCTATGCCAACGTCTGCGGCTCCGACCTGATCCGCCAGCCGGACGGCGCCTTCGCGGTGCTGGAAGACAATCTGCGAGTGCCTTCCGGCGTCTCCTACATGCTGGCGAACCGCGAGGCTTCGCGGAGAACCTTCCCGGGGACCTTCAGGGCCGCCGGCGTCCGCGCCATCGACCGCTATCCCGACCTGCTGCTGGCGACGCTGAAGGGCATGGCGGCCGACTGGCGGCCCAACCCGCAGATCGTGGTGCTGACGCCTGGCGTCTACAACTCGGCCTATTATGAACATGCCTATCTCGCCCGGTTGATGGGCTGTCCGCTGGTCGAGGGCCGCGACCTCGTCGTCCACGACAACATGGTCTACATGCGGACCACCACCGGCCTGCGCCGCATCGACGTGATCTACCGCCGCGTCGATGACGACTTCATCGACCCCCTCACCTTCCGGCGCGACTCCGGCCTCGGGGTCGCCGGGCTGTTCAACGTCTATCGCGCCGGCAATGTTGTGATCTGCAACGCGCCGGGGACCGGGGTCGCCGACGACAAGGCGGTCTACGCCTATGTTCCAGCCATCATTCGCTACTATCTCGGCGAAGACGCCATCCTGCCGAACATCGAAACCTATCTCTGCCGCGAGGCCTCGCAACTCCAGCACGTGCTCGGCAATCTGGACAAGCTGGTGGTCAAGGCCGTGGGCGCCTCGGGCGGATACGGCATGTTGATCGGTCCCCACGCCAGCCAGAAGGAGCGAGAGGACTTCGCCGACGCGATCAAGGCCGATCCCGCCAACTACATCGCCCAACCGACCATCCAGCTCTCCACCGCCCCCTGCCTGATCGATGGAGTGATCGAGCCCCGCCACGTCGACCTGCGCCCGTTCATCCTGTCCGGCGAGAAGATCGTCGTGACGCCCGGTGCCTTGACCCGCGTGGCGCTACGCAAGGGCTCACTGGTGGTGAATTCCAGCCAGGGGGGCGGATCCAAGGACACCTGGATTCTCGAGGACACCGCCGAAGAGGACATGGCGTCATGATGCTCGCGAGGGTCGCCGACAGCCTCTACTGGATCGGCCGCTATGTGGAACGCGCCGAGCATCTGTGTCGCCTGTCGGACGTGATGCTGAACGCCACGCTCGACCGTACCGAGGCCGCCAGCCAGGCCACCCGCATCGTGCTGGCCGCCGTGGGCGATACCGAAGGCGCTCGCGCCGCCAGCCCCTATGAACTGGCCTTCGCCTTGGCGCTCAATCGCGAAGACGGCGGATCGATCACCAGTTCGCTGGCCTTGGCGCGCGAGAACGCCCGGCAGGTCCGCGACCAGATCACCACCGAAACCTGGGAGCGGCTGAACCTGCTGTACCTGCGGGTGACAGGACCCGAAGCGCCCAAGGCGTTCGCCGACAGCCCGTCGACCTTCCTGCACGAGATCATCGCCGACTTGCATCTGTTCAAGGGTGCGGCCGACGCCACGATGAGCCACGGCGAGGGTTGGCGCTTCCTGCTGCTGGGGGTCTATCTGGAGCGGGCGCAACTCGTCGGTCGGCTGCTCGAGGTCTGCTTCGGCGACGGCCGCCGCCGCCCCCTGGACGACCACATGGCGCTGATGAGCGTCCTGCGGATGAGCTGTGGCCTCGAGCCTTATCTGCGCCGGTTCACCGCCGACATCCAGCCGCGCAAGATCCTGGAGTTCCTGCTGCTCGACGAGGAGTTCCCCCGCTCGATCCGCTTCGCCACCGCGCGGATCGAGGAACACCTCAGCGCCACCGCCCGCTATGTGGACGCCGCTGGACACGCCGGGCCGGAGCGACTGGCGGGCCGGCTGCGCGCCCGCCTGCAATACGCGGATATGGATGAATTGGACGTCGCTGGCGCCGGCGCGCTGATCTCGACCGTGCTCGACGACTGCGCGGCCCTGCACCAGGCGATCTACGACACCTTCGTCGCCTACTCCCTCGAAATGCGTCTACCGGCGTAAGGACCACACACGTGCTTTTGGAAGTCCGTCACGTCACCCAGTACCACTACGCTGAAACCGTCCGCGAGAGCGTGATGGAGGTGTGGATGCAGCCCCAGAAGGGGATCCGGCAGCGGCTGGTTTCCTTCGAGCTGGAGCTCGATCCGGCCGCGCAGCTGTTTTCCTACGCAGATCCGTTCGGCAACGCCGTCTACCACTTCGACGTGCCCCAGCCGCACGACCGGCTGAACATCGTCGCCCGTTCGGCGGTCGAGACCCAGGCGCCCCCGCCCCTGCCCGACGCCTTAGACCAGGGAGAATGGGACCGGCTGCGCAGCGATTTCGTGCGCGGAGAGAACTTCGACTTCCTCACCCACCACGGCTTCGCCATCGAGACTCCGGCCCTGCGCGCATACGTAGCCCAGCACGAGCTCGACGAACTGCGCCGGCGCGATCCGCTGACCGCCGTCCGGCGCCTGTCGGAGACCATCTATGCTTCATTCGCCTATGAGGCGGGCGTGACGCATGCTGACAGCCCGATCGACCAGGCGCTGGAGGCCGGGCGCGGGGTCTGCCAGGACTTCGCCCACATCATGATCGCCATTTGCCGATCGTGGGGCATCCCGGCGCGCTACGTCTCGGGCTACCTGTTCACCGACCGTCAGGCCGGGGACCGTTCGGACCCCGACGCCACCCATGCCTGGGTAGAGGTGTTCCTGCCCTCGACCCGCTGGATCGGGCTCGACCCGACGAACAATGTCGAGGCCGGCGAACGCCACATCGCCGCAGCCGTGGGGCGCGACTACAACGACGTCCCGCCATCGCGCGGTGTCTACAAAGGCGAGGCCGAAAGCCAACTGGCTGTCGGCGTCTCGGTCCGACGGGCGCGGGCGGCGCTGACCGAGCCGGAGTTCATTCGCATCGCCCAGCCGTCATTCTCGCGCACCGGCCGCCGCAGAGGCCCCGCAGGCGGGATCGCATACGACCAGCAGCAGCAACAACAGCAGCAGTAGGTCTCAGGCGCTGAAAACATAGGAGCGGTCGGCTGCGAGGCTCAGCTTCGCGCCGGGTTGCAGGTCCCCGGCATTCTGGCGTGCGAAGGCCGCTTCGATCCGCTGGCCGCTGGCTGTCGCGCCATCCACCCGCACGACCGCGCCTTGCGGGGCGATGCGCTCGGTCACGATGCTCAGGTTCGCTTGATCCGCGGGAGCCAATACCAGCTCATGGGGACGGACAAAGGCTACAGCCGCGCCATCAGCGACGCCGGGCGCTGGCAAGGCGATGTCGGCCGATTGAAAACGTCCGCCCTTCACCGCGCCCTCGAAGCGGTTGGCTTCGCCGACGAAACCACAGACGAAGGCCCCGGCTGGGTTGTCGTGAACCTCATGGGGTGCGCCGACCTGTTCGATCGCGCCCTTGTTCAGGATCGCCACCCGATCGGCCAGTTCCAGGGCCTCTTCCTGGTCGTGGGTGACGAAGATGGTGGTGACGCCCGTAGCGTCGTGGATCCGGCGCAACTCCTTGCGCAGCGACTTGCGCACCGTGGCGTCGAGCGCGCCGAAAGGCTCGTCAAGCAGCAGCACGCTGGGGTTCACCGCCAGGGCCCGCGCAAGGGCCACCCGCTGGCGCTGCCCGCCCGAAAGCTGGGCCGGATAACGTTTGCCGAGCTCCCCCAATTCGACAAGCTTCAGCAGCTCATCGACGCGCGCGGTGATCTCGCTCTTTGACGGCTTGGCCTGGCCCTTGCGGACATCCAGACCGAAAGCCACGTTCTTGGCCACAGTCATGTGGCGGAACAACGCATACTGCTGGAAGACGAAACCGACCCGACGCGCAGCGGCGCTGGTGAAGGTCATGTCCTGGTCGCCGTAGAGGATCTGGCCCTTCTCCGGGAACTCAAGGCCGGCAATGACCCGCAGGAGCGTAGTCTTGCCCGAGCCCGACGGCCCCAGCAGCGCCAGAAGCTCGCCATCTGCGATCTCAAGGCTCACGCCATTGAGCGCCGGAAAGCGGCCAAAGGTTTTCTCCACCGAGCGGATGGAAATGGTCATGCAATACGTCTCTCGGTCAGTGGCGGCCGGGCCGCGACTGCGGCTGGACGAGTTCAAGCAGGGCCTTCAGCACCAGGGTGACAATGGCCAATAGGCACAACAGAGCAGCGACGGCGAAAGCGCCGACGAAGTCATACTCGTTGTAGAGGATCTCCACATGCAGCGGCATGGTGTTGGTCAGGCCGCGGATGTGACCCGACACGACCGACACCGCGCCGAACTCGCCCATGGCCCGGGCGTTGCACAGCAGCACGCCGTACAGCAGGCCCCAGCGAACGTTGGGCGCGGTCACGCTCCAGAAGGTACGCAGGCCCGAGGCGCCCATCGAAACGGCGGCCTCCTCCTCGTCCACCCCTTGCTCCTGCATCAACGGGATTAGCTCGCGGGCTACGAACGGGAAGGTCACGAAGATGGTCGCCAGCACGATGCCGGGAACCGCGAAGATGATCTTGATGTCGTGATCCAGAAGCCACGGACCGAACCAGCCCTGGGCGCCGAACACCAGCACATAGATCAAGCCCGCGACCACCGGCGACACCGAGAACGGCAAGTCGATCAGGGTGATCAGGAACGGCTTGAGCGGAAACTCGTACTTGGCGATCGCCCAGGAGGCGCAGAGCCCGAACGCCACGTTGAACGGTACGGTGATCGCGGCGGTGATCAGGGTCAGCTTGATCGACGCGCGCGCGTCCTCGTTCTGGATCGCCTCTAGGGCGGCAGGCAGCCCCTTGCGGGTCGCCTCGAAGAACACAGTGATCAACGGCAGGATCAGGACGGAGACCAGGAACAGTCCGACCAGCGTCAGGATGACGACCTTGGCCCAGACAGGATCCTCGGTGGGATGGCGCATGCGGCTCATTGGCCAAGCCTCCGCGCCCAGGCCTGGATGGCGTTGATGACAAACAGCATCAGGAACGAGACCGCCAGCATGACCACCGCGATAGTCGCTGCGCCAGCGTAGTCATACTGCTCCAGTTCGATGGTGATCAGCAGCGGAGCGATCTCCGACTTGTAGGGCATGTTGCCAGCGATGAAGATCACCGAGCCGTATTCACCGACAGCGCGCGCGAAGGCCAAGGCGATCCCGGTCAGCCAGGCCGGGCCCAGCGCCGGCAGGATCACTCTAAGGATGGTGTCGAAGCGGTTGGCGCCCAAGCTGGCGGCGGCCTCTTCCACGTCGGCGGCCAGGTCGCGCATCACCGGCTCCAGCGTGCGCACCACAAACGGCAAGCCGATGAAGGTCAGGGCGATCACAACGCCCAGCGGCGTGTAGGCGATCTTGATCCCGGCCGGCGCGAACAGCGCCCCGATCCAGCCGTTGGGCGCATAGAGCGTGGCCAGCGCGATACCGGCCACCGCGGTCGGAAGAGCGAACGGCAGGTCGATGATGCCATTGACCAGGCTCTTGAAGGGAAACTGATAGCGAATGAGCGCCCAGGCGGTCAGCACGCCGAAGACGCCGTTGATAATCGCGGCGATAAAGGCCGCGCCGAACGACAAGCGATAGGCGGTCAGGGCGCGCTCGTTGAAAGCCGCCTGCAGGAATTCCGGGAAGGTCTGCTCGGAAGCCTTGAGCGCCACCGCGCTCAGCGGGATCAGTACGATCAGCGACAGGATGGTCAGCGTCACGCCCATGGTGAGCGCAAAGCCGGGGATGGCCGAACGGCGTCGGATCATCGGCCGGCGCGACGCGACGATCTGAGAGGTTTCGGTCGCGGTCATTCAGCGGCCCCGGTTCAAACGCATAAACGCCGAGGCGCTCGTATAGCTGCGCCTCTGCTCAGCCCATGGCTAATTCCCACTGATCCCATCGACAATATAGTTTTTCTGAGAGCGAAATAGGAAAGCCTAGGCTGGACTGGTTTCAGGCATGGGCGGTGGACAGCGAACGGGCTTCTACGCGCGCCGCATCAGGAAAATCCCTCAGTCACCACCGTATATGACCCGAGCCAGCATTCACTCGCGAGGTCCTATAGCCGACGAGCGTCATTGTGGCCGTCCTGGCCCTGACCCTAGCCGAGGAGGCTACTCATGACTGAAGATTGGTCCCAGGATGTCAGAAAATACGTCCCTGACGCCGACGAAGGCGTCATCGCCGCCATCGTGCGCCACTGCGGCATCGCCCTGCAGAACCGCGATTCATCGCTCGTCTCGTTCGCCGACCAAACCGAACTGGACCGGGTGCGCGAGAACTACCTGAAAAAGAAGCTGGGCCTCAGCGCCCCGGATTCCGAGCTCGACGCCAGCATCGCGGCCGTGGGCGAGCGGATGAAGGCCGACCGCACCAAGAACCGGGTCACGGTCTATTACCTGCTGGCCGAACATTTCAGAAAATTGTCGGTGTTCGGTGGGCGTGACACGATCCCCGCCGCGCCGGTCGCCGCATCAGCCGCAGCGCTAGGCGTCGCCGCCTCGACTGTCGCCAGCATGTCAGATCGCCAGCCCGAGAGGGATGTCGCCGCGGCCAAGCCAGCCGCCCAGGCCCACAGCGCCCGGCCAGCCGCAGCGGCCGCCGCGCCCGCAGCAGGCGGCTTGATGCGTTGGCTCCCCTGGCTGATCCTTGGCCTGGCGGTGCTCGGGCTCGTTTGGTGGATGCTCGCCGGCCGGCAGCCCGCCGCGCCGGTCGTACAGACAGCGCCCCCTGCCCCAGTCGTCGCGAGCGAGGCGCCCCCAGCGCCTACAACCGCGCCCGCCACCACAGTCGTCGCCCCGGTCGCCGGGTTCCCGGCAAAGGTCTTCTTCGCAAACGACTCGGCGGCGATCCCAGCCGATGGAGGACAAGTGATCGAAGCCGCGGCGGCGTCTCTCAAGGGCGACGGCGGCAAGGCGTCCATTACCGCCTATACCGACCGCACCGGTGACCTGGCCCACAACCAGGAACTCGCAAAGAACCGCGCGGTCGCCGTACGCGACGCCCTCGTCACCGCTGGCGTGCCCACGGCGAACATCGAAATGCGCCCACCGGCCATGGTCGAGGCCGGCGCCGCCAACACGATGGACGCCGACGCCCGTCGCGTTGAGATCAACCGCCTCTAGATCTCCAGGACCTAAGGCCCGCTCCGCGCCGGGGCGGGCCGCTTCTTACCGACGCCGGGCCGAATCCGCCCAGCCTATCGTGAGCGACTCCCCAAGTGAGGTGATGGGGCCGTTGCAAAAGCCAAAAAGAGCGCGTTCACCGCCAAACTGCGGGAGCACTTTTGATAAACACCCTGAAAAGCCCAGCGAAATCAACGCTGAGAAGACAGGATGGTAGGCCGGGTGAGTTTCGAACTCACGACCATTCGATTAAAAGTCGAATGCTCTACCACTGAGCTACCGGCCCCCAGCACGACGCGATCAACGCGCCCTGCGAAGCGGCGCGGACCATATGCGGGCGCCTTCACCGGGGCAAGTGCGCGTGTCAGCTTTCCTTCATCGAGTGACTCCGCGTACCTTCGCCTTATGCATAAAGTCATCTACCCGTTGCCGCTGCTTTTCCTGCTGTCAGCCTGCCTCACAAGCCCCGCCGACGGATCGTCGAAGGTACAAACAACGTCCGAAGCCAAGCGCGAAAGCATCACCGGCGCGGTCGCCTCTCCCCTGCGGGACGTCAATGTCTTGCGCACAAAGATCCCGCCAATCCTGCTTGAGGCCATGGCCGATCCCTACCAACGGCCGAATCCAGCCACATGCGCCGGAATAGCAGCCGCCATCGTTCCGCTGAACGAGGCGCTGGGCGCGGACCTCGATCATCCGTCTGAGGACGAGCAGGACATGATGGACAAGGGCAAGGGCGCGGCGCTGGGCGCGGTAGCCGGCCTCGCCTCCAGCGTAATCCCGTTCCGCAGTTGGGTGCGGCAGCTCAGCGGAGCCGAGCGCCACGACAGCCTAGTGACCGACGCCGTCCTGGCTGGCGCTGTGCGCCGGGCCTACATGAAGGGTCTAGGCGAGGCGAAGAGCTGCCGGCCGCCGGCGACGGCCTCGCACGTTCGTACGGGTCCCGACAATCTGGTCCCGACTCAGGGCCCCCGCTACCCGGTGCGCTGACGGGCCTTGAAGTCCCGCCGAAACTGCTCGAACCGGCCCTCGGCGATCGCTGCACGCATCGCCGAGGTCAGGGCCTGGAAGTGCGCGATGTTGTGCCAGGACAACAGCACCTGCCCGAGGATCTCCTCGGACTTCACCAGATGGTGGAGGTAGGCCTTCGAATAATAGGATGAGGCCGGGCAATCGCTGGTCTCGTCCAATGGACTGTCGTCCTCGGCGAAGCGGGCGTTCTTGAGATTGACTGAGCCCTCCCAGGTCCAGGCCTGGCCATGGCGGCCCGATCTCGTCGGCAGCACGCAGTCGAACATGTCGATGCCCCGAGCCACCGCCTCGACCAGATCGATCGGCTTGCCGACCCCCATCAGATAGCGCGGTCGGTCGGAGGGCAGCATGGCGGGCGCGTAGTCCAACACCTCGCACATCGCTGCGTGCCCCTCGCCGACAGCCAGGCCGCCGAGGGCATAGCCGTCGTAGCCGGTTTCGATCAGCCGGTCGGCCGACTCGCGGCGCAGGTGTTCGAAGGTCGAGCCCTGCTGAATGCCGAACAGGGCCTGGCCTTCGCGCTCGCCGAACGCGGCCTTGGAGCGCGCGCCCCAACGGGCCGACAGCCTCATGGCCTCACTGGCGCGCTTTTCCTCCGCGGGCCAAGCAACGCACTCGTCCAACTGCATGATGATGTCGGAGCCGAGCAGATCGGCCTGGATCTGGATCGAGCGTTCCGGCGTCATGATGTGGCGCGAGCCGTCGATATGGCTCTGGAAGGCCACCGCCTCTTCCGTGACCTTGGCGATCTTCGACAGCGACATCACCTGGAAGCCGCCGGAATCGGTCAGGATCGGGCGATCCCAGCGCATGAAGCGATGTAGTCCGCCCAGCCGTGCGATCCGCTCGGCGGTGGGGCGCAACATCAGGTGATAGGTGTTGCCCAGGATGATGTCGGCGCCGGTCTGGGCGACTTGATCGACGGTCAGCGCCTTAACCGTCGCCGCCGTGCCCTCCGGCATGAAGGCGGGCGTGCGGATATCGCCGCGCGGGGTCTTCAGAACGCCGGTGCGCGCGCCGCCTTCAGTCGCGGAAATCTCGAACGGAAATGCGGCCACTAGGCCCTCCAGAGCAGGCTGGCGTCGCCATAGGAATAGAAGCGGTAGCCGTCGGTGATCGCATGGGCGTAGGCGCCGCGCATGGTCTCGTAGCCCGCGAAGGCCGAGACCAGCATGAACAGGGTCGACTTCGGCAGATGGAAGTTGGTCATCAACCCGTCGGCGGCCCGGAACCGGTAGCCAGGCGTGATGAAGATCGCCGTTTCCTGCGCGAAGGGACGAACAACCCCATCCTCGCCGGTGGCGCTCTCGACCAATCGCAGCGAGGTGGTGCCAACACAGATGATGCGTCCTCCGGCGGCCTTAGCGGCGTTCAACGCCGCCGCCGTCTGAGCGTCGACCTCGCCATACTCGGCATGCATCCGGTGTTCGGACAGGTTCTCGGTCTTCACCGGCAAGAAGGTGCCGGCCCCGACATGCAGGGTCACGAAGTGCAGGGTCACGCCCATGGCCTGCAGCCGCGCCAATAGTTCGGGCGTGAAGTGCAGGCCGGCGGTCGGCGCGGCGACCGAGCCCTCCTCGTCTGCATAGACCGTCTGGTAGTCGGCGCGGTCCTGGGCGTCTTCGCCCCGCTTGGCGGCGATGTAGGGCGGCAGCGGCATGGCGCCGCGCTCGGCGATGGTGGCGTCGAGATCCGGGCCCGACAGGTCGAAGCTCAGCGTCACCTCGCCGCCCTCGCCCTTCTCGACCACGGTGGCGTCCAGCGCGCCGAGGAAGCAGGCGCGGTCCTCCATCGCCCCGAAGTGGATCCGATCACCGGGCGCCAGCTTCTTTCCAGGCCGCATGAAAGCGGACCACTTGGATGGCGAGAGACGTTTGTGGAGAGTGGCTTCCACGGCGATGTCGGAGCCCTCCCGAACCCGGCGGCCCTTCAGGCGCGCCGGAATCACTCGGGTGTCGTTGAGCACCAGGACGTCGCCAGCTCGCAATTGGCTCGGCAGATCGGCGACGGTGAGGTCGGCGAGCGCCTGCCCGGGACGCACCAACAGCAGCCGCGCGGCGTCGCGCGGGCTGACCGGCCGAAGGGCGATGCGGTCCTCGGGAAGTTCGAAGTCGAAATCAGCAAGTTGCATGGGCGCGTTTGAAGCGCACGGGCGGGCTCACCCGTCAAGCATCGCGGCATGTTAGATTTGGCCATGCGCTCGGTTCGATTCGTCTTTCGCGGCCTGGCGCTGCTGCTGGGAGCCCTTAGCGCCACGGGCGCAATCCTCGCGCACGGTGGCCGGTTCAGCGGCCACCTCGACGTCCTGACACACTTTGCGCTGATCTATCTGGCCGCCGCGGCCGTGGTGCTGATCGGCGCAATGACCGCAGCGCCCGGCCGAGCCAGACTGGCCATGGCGCTGCTGGGCGGTGTCGCGGCCGCCGCCAGCCTGGCCTTGATACTCCCGGAGTTGATGCGCCCTTCGCCGCCTCACGCGGCCGCGACCGCCGCGGGCCAGATCAAGGTCATTCAATTCAATGTCAGTCGGCGCGATGCACGCCTGGAAGAGCGGGCGCGCTGGATCGCGCAACAGGATCCGGACTTCCTAATTCTCGAGGAATCCACGCCAGCCATGCGGGCCGCCGTCCTCGCCCACCTACCGCGCCACATGTCCTGCGGCATGACCTGCGAGACGGTGATCTTCACCCGCACGGCCCCGGAGAAAACCGACCGTCCGCGCCGTGGCCGCTATGGCCTCGGGCCCGCGATCGCCATCGTCCACATGGCCCCCGAAGATGGTGGATATATCCTTGTCGGCACGCACTACACTTGGCCCACCCACGTGCGAAACCATCGCGAAAACACCGCCCGCATGCTGCAGCTCATCGATCCCCTGCCTAAGGGGCGAATGATCGTCACCGGCGATTTCAATTCGACGCCCTGGTCGTTCGCCAGGGCTCGGGAGGACGCCCGCAACGGCCTGGAACGGCGGACGCGGGCGATGCCCTCCTGGCCGACGACCTTCGGCGTGCCGTTCCTGCCCATCGACCACGTCTATGCCGGGACTGAGCTGCGGACCGTCAAGGTGGAACGAGGCCCCAATCTCGGCTCGGACCACTACCCAATCCTCGCGGTCCTTGCGCTGGCTTCTGACTAGCCATGGCGCCGCCCATCCTCACCGGCCTCATGTTGTTGATCGCGGTAGGCTGCGCCGGATGGGCTTTCGCCGCCCAGGGCGGGCGATGGAGCGCCCGGATGGATGTCCTGACCCACTTTCTGCCCGCAGTCATGATCGCCGCGGCGCTTACGGTCCTTTACGCCGCCATAGCCGAGACGCTGCTCGCGAAGCTGGCCCTAGTAGGTTTTGGCGGCGCCGGAGCCCTCATGGCGGGATGGCTGATCGCGCCGGAATACCTTGCGCGGCGCGGCCCCGCGGCGACCGCGGGCGCTCCGGGCCAGATCAAGCTGATCCAGTTCAATGCGTGGCGTCGGAACCGCGACCTGGATGGCTCCATCGCCTGGCTGCTGGCCCAAGACGCCGATGTCATCGTCCTGCAGGAGGCCGACGCCATCGGCCCTCTCCTGCGGTTGGGCTCCGCCTACCACGCGACCACGGCCGGTTGCTCGGTGATGATCTTCTCGAAGGCCGCGCCAGTCTTGCTCGACATTCCAACGCCGAGCGACAAGCGCCTTCGGCCGCCGGCCGCAGGCGTGACCCTGCGCGACGCTCATGGCGAATTCACCGTCGTGGGGACGCACTACGTTTGGCCGGTTTTTGGCGGGCTCCAGCAATCCCAAGGTCGAGGGCTCGCGCGGCTGCTCGCCCAATTCCCAAAAGATCGACTGATCTTGACTGGCGACTTCAACTCCACGCCGTGGTCGTTCGCCCGTCGACACGAGGACGCCCTGTTCGGCCTCGAACGCCGAACCCGGGGACTGTTCACGTGGCCGGCGTGGGATCTGCCCAAGCGCGGCGCCCGCACGCCGTTCCCGCTGCTGCCGATCGACCATGTCTATGCGGGATCCGACTGGCGAACCGTCCAGGTCGAGCGCGGACCACGGTTGGGATCTGACCACTATCCGGTCATCGTAACGCTCGCGCCCCTACCTTAAAGCGGCGCGGGCCTCGCGTAGGGCCGCCTGGAGTTCGGCTCGCCGCGAGCTGAAGCGCTTTTCCACTTCGGCCTGGCGAATATCGAGCGCCTCGCGCGCCGCTTCGATGTCAGTGAGTTCCGCCTCATGGACGGAGACGGTTTCGGCCAAATCCCGCTCTAGCCTTGCGACCTTCTCCAGCGCCGCCTTGGAGGGGCCCGGCTTTGGCTTTGACGCTTCGGGGCGCTGGCCAAGGCCGCATGAGTGTCTGCGGCCCGGCGCAAGACCTGGCCTGGCGCGGCGGTAGCAGCGGCGACAAGGTCTGGAACGTCGGTCTCGTGCGCGCCGCCGGTCTTGAACAGATCCTGGTGCGCGCCCCAAGCGGCGAGAGCCTTGGCCCTGGAACTCGCGGCGACCACATAATCGGTGAGCCCGTCGCTGGTGACAAAGACCTTCAGCCGCTGAGCCACCCCTCGCTCCTTAGGTCAGCGACGCGAGCTCCCGCGCGAGGTTGGCGCGCGCCTGGGCCTCCAGCCAATGGGCGAAGGCCGGATCAGGGAAGATAACCTGCGCATCGAGAAAGCGTTGCAGCACGCCGCTGCGGCCGGTCCGCCACAGGTCGTCCGGCACATGGGCGTATTCGGCCCGAACCGCCTTGGCGTACGCGTCGTAGCGGTCCTCCGGCGCGCCCAGGATCGAGAGGTCGATGGAGACGAGAATCTCGCCGAGCCGATCGCCCTCCTCCACCTCATGGCCGGCCGTGAGCCGAATGAGGCGGGCCACCTCGTCGCGAGCATGCAGCGATACGTCAAAGTCGCGGAGATCGCGCTTGGCCATCTCCGCGCTCTTGGCCTCGTTGTCGGAGGCCTTCGGATCATAGACCGCGTCGTGCCACCAGATCGCATAGGTGAGGATCTGGTGTTCGGTCTCGGTCAGATCGGGGACCTGATCGAGCAGCGCCAAGCACTGCTCGATATGGGTCCGCGTATGATAGCGGCGGTGCGGTTCCGCATAAGCCGCTTCAAGTTCAGGCGTCACGCGTCGGCCGCGACCTTGGCCGAGATGATCTTGCCAGGGCTGCGCGGCGGCTCACCCTTGGGCAGAGCATCGACGGCGTCCATGCCTTCGACCACTTCGCCCCAGACGGTGTACTGCCCGTCGAGGAAGGTGGCGTCGTCCAGGCAGATGAAGAACTGGCTGTTGGCAGAATGGGGAGCCGAGGTGCGGGCCATCGAGCAGATGCCGCGCTTGTGCGGTTCGCGCGAGAACTCGGCCTGCAGGTTCGGCTTGTCGGATCCCGACGTGCCGGTGCCGGTCGGATCGCCGCCCTGGGCCATGAAGCCATCGATCACGCGGTGGAAGACGACGCCGTCGTAAAAGCCTTCACGCGCCAGTTCCTTGATGCGCTCGACGTGGCCGGGAGCCAGGTCGGGACGAAGCTTGATCGTCACCGGGCCTGTGTCCAGGGTCAGGATGAGGGTGTTTTCCGGTTCCATTACTTCACCTCCGAGGGAATTCTGATCGCGCATGCTGAGAAGTCCGCCCCCATCCTGGCGCGGGCGCTCTCGATCTCGGCCCTGAACCAGGCGCTCTTGGGATCGATCACGCGCACCTTGGGGCGTTCAGCGGCCGGGATATCCGACAGGACGCGCACCTTGTCCATCTTGTCCTGCGGCGCAGCCACAGGTTCGCCGACCTTGATGGCCCGGACAACGTCGAGGCCGGAGATCACCCGGCCCCATCCGGTGTAGCGCTTCTCAAGCGACGGATAGGCCTGGCGCATCAGGAAGAACTGGCTGTTGGCGCTGTCGACGCCCTCGCCGCGCGCCATGGCCGCGACACCTGGGCAGAACAGCGGCCAGGCCGAGACCTTGCCGTCGGCGGTCATCGCCATCAGCATCTCGCCTTGGCTCGCGACCGGCAGCAATTTGACGAAGCCCAACTGCGTAACGGTCTGGTCGACGACCAAGGTCATGTCGCCCGCTCCACGGCGGAACACGAACTCCTGCGTCAGGTCGGGCTTATCGCTGCCGCCGGTGCCGCGATCTTCCGGGTCACCGGTCTGGGCCATGAACTGGTCGATCACCCGGAAGAAGCTGCGACCGTTGTAGAGGCCGGACCGCGTCAGCTCCTTGATCCGGGTCACATGGTTGGGCGCCACCTCGGGCAGCATCTCGACAATGATGCGGCCTTTGTTGGTGTCGATCACCAGTACGTCGTCGGGATTGGGCGTGCGCCAGTCAGCCGCCGCGGGCTCACCAGGCGCGACGGGCGAGCCGGCGACGGGGGGAAGATTGGGCTTGGGTGTCTGCGCGACGGCGGGAGCCGCAGCGCTCAAGGCGGCGGCGAAGAGTACGGTTCGGATCATGATCGGCACTCGTAGCGGGCGGCGGCTCGCGCCGCCAGCCCGACTTAGGCCCTGACCTTCGAGATCAGGGCGTCATTGATCCGCGGCCCGACGAACTTGGTCACGTCGCCGCCCAGGGATGCGATTTCCTTGACCAGTCGCGACGAGATCGCCTGGTGACGCGGATCAGCCATCAGGAAGACCGTCTCCACCTCGCGGTCGAGTTGCTGGTTCATCGCGGTCATCTGGAATTCGTACTCGAAGTCCGCCACGGCCCTCAGACCGCGAACGATCACCCCGGCCCCGATCTCGCGGGCGAAGTGCATCAGCAGACCTTGGAACGGCTGGACCACGATCTCGGCCCGGTCGGTCAGATGCGCCGTCTCCGACTTCAACAGCGCAACACGCTCGTCGAGCGTAAACAGAGGACCTTTGCCGGCGTTGATGGCGACACCGATCACCAGCTTGTCCACCAACTTCACCGCCCGACCAATAATGTCGGTGTGACCATTGTGGATGGGATCGAACGTCCCGGGATACAGCCCTACGCGCGTCATTCGACGTCTACTCCCCCTGCTGCGGTGCAGCAGGATTTCACCGGCGAGCCCAACGAAAGCAAGCTGAAATGTTGGCTTCGGGTCCTTTGAGGGAGCCCGAAGTCACAACTTGCCGTCATGGTCCCTATTCTTCCGCTGCGTCCGTCTCGACCGCGGCGTCATCGTCATCGCCGCCACCTTGGTCGGCCAAACGCTCGACCGAGACGACGTGCTCGTCCTTACCCGTCCGGAAGATGGTGACGCCCGAGGTGTTCCGGCCGACCATCCGAACCTGGCTGACCGGGGTGCGGATCAATTGCCCCTGGTCGGTGACCAGCAGGATTTCGTCAAACTCCTCGACCGGGAAGGAGGCCGCCAGACGACCGCCCTTCTTGGTCAGGTCCTGGGCCAGCAGCCCCTGCCCGCCCCGGCCGGTGCGGCGGAACTCGTAGGCTGAGCTGCGCTTGCCGAAGCCTTCGGTGGACACGGTCAGGATGATCTCCTCGGCCGCGCCGAGTTCGGCGATCCGTTCCGGGCTGAGCGCGGCCAGATCACCGCCCTCGGCCTCGTCGTCGTCAGACGCGGAGACATCTTCCACATCGGCGTCGTCGCCCGCAGCCCGTCGCATGGCGTTGGAGTGCTTCACATAGGCGGCCCGCTCGGCTGGCGTAGCCTCGACGGAACGCAGGATCGCCATGGAGATGACGCTGTCGCCGTCGGCCAGCCGAATGCCGCGAACGCCGGTCGAGTCGCGTCCGGCGAACACCCGGACCTCCTCGGTGGCGAAGCGGATGCAACGGCCAAGCGCCGTCGTCAGCAGGATGTCGTTCTGGGCGGCGTTGCACAAGCCCACCCCGATGATCGCATCGCCGTCATCGAGCTTCATGGCGATCTTGCCGTTGCGCTTGATGCCCTGGAAGTCCGACAACTTGTTCCGACGCACGCCACCCGACTTGGTGGCGAACATCACGTCGTATTGAGCCCAGGCGGCTTCGTCTTCCGGCACAGGAAGGATCGAGGTGATGCTTTCGCCCGGCTCGATCGGCAGCAGGTTCACAAAGGCCTTGCCGCGCGAGTTCGGGTTGCCGACCGGCAAACGCCAGACCTTGAGCTGATAGACCTTGCCGCCCGAAGAGAAGAACAGCATCGGCGTATGGGTCGAGGCCGAGAAGACGCGGGTGACCGCATCCTCGTCCTTGGTCGCCATGCCTGACCGTCCCTTCCCGCCCCGATGCTGGGTGCGGTAGGTGGTCAACGGCGTGCGCTTGACGTAGCCGCCGTGGGTGACGGTGATCACCATCTCCTCACGAGCAATCAGGTCTTCGTCCTCGACGTCGGCGTCGCCGTCGACGATCTCGGACCGGCGCGGCACCGCGAAGGCGTCGCGCACCGCCACCAGTTCCTCGCGGACGATGGCCATGACGTTCGCGCGGTCCGACAGAATGGTCAGATGGCCCTGGATGGCGCCGGCCAGCTCACGGGCCTCGCCGAAGATTTCATCGCGGCCAAGGCCGGTCAGCCTGGACAGGGTCAAGGCCAGGATGGCCCGAGCCTGCTCCTCGGTCAGGCGGATCTTGTTTCCGTCGATCACCAGGGTGCGCGGGTCGGCGATCAATTCCACCAGCGGCAGCATGTCGCCCGCTGGCCAATCCTTGGCCACCAGACGCTCGCGCGCTTCGGCGGGGTCCTTCGAGGACCGGATGATGTGGATGAACTCGTCGATATTGGCCACGGCGATCGCCAGGCCCACCAAGACGTGACCGCGGTCGCGGGCCTTGGACAGCTCGAACTTGACGCGCCGGACGACGACCTCCTCGCGGAAGTCAACGAAGGCGACGATCAGATCGCGCAGGTTCATTTCGCGCGGCCGGCCGCGGTCCAGCGCCAGCATGTTCACGGCGAAGGACGATTGCAGCGGGGTGTAGCGATAGAGTTGGTTCAGGACGACGTCGGGCGAAGCATCGCGCTTCATCTCGATGACCACGCGCATGCCGTCGCGGTCGCTTTCGTCGCGCAGGTCGGCGATGCCCTCGATCTTCTTCTCGCGCACCAGGTCGGCGATGCGCTCGACCATCGCGGCCTTGTTCACCCGGTACGGGATCGAGTTGATAATGATCGCGTCGCGATCCTTGCGGAGCTCCTGGATCTCCGCCTTGCCACGCATGATCACCGAGCCGCGCCCAGTCATCAGGGCGTTGCGCGCGCCCGAGCGGCCGATGATCTCGCCGCCGGTGGGGAAGTCGGGACCCGGGACGATATCCAGCAGGGCGTCCAGAGACACCCCGGGATCGTCCACATAGGCCAGGCAGGCGTCGATGATTTCGCCGAGATTGTGCGGCGGAATGTTGGTCGCCATGCCGACGGCGATGCCGCCCGCGCCGTTGACCAGCAGAAGCGGAATCCGCGACGGCAGAACCACCGGCTCCTGTTCGGTGCCGTCGTAGTTTTCCTTGAAGTCGACCGTGTCCTTGTCGAGATCGGCCACCACCATCATGGCGGCCTTGCTCATCCGGCTTTCGGTGTAGCGCATGGCCGCCGGCGGATCGTTGTCGACCGAGCCGAAGTTGCCCTGGCCGTCGATCAGCAGCAGGCCCATCGAGAAGGGCTGCGCCATCCGCACCATCGTGAAGTAGATCGAGGCGTCGCCGTGCGGGTGATACTTACCCATCACGTCCCCGACGACGCGGGCCGATTTCACGTAGGAACGGTCGGGCGTATGGCCCTGCTCGTTCATCGAGAACAGGATGCGGCGATGCACGGGCTTGAGGCCGTCTCGCGCGTCCGGCAGGGCGCGGCTCACGATCACGCTCATGGCGTAATCGAGATAAGACTTCTTCAGCTCGTCTTCGATGGCGATAGGGGCAATGCCCCCGCGCCGGCCGTCATCGGGCGGGGTGTGGGTTTCGTCGGTCAAGGAGGCGATTTATCCGTTTAGAATCGGACACAAAACTGAGTTGAGTTGTTACCATCGCGGAGGCCGCAAGGCCAATGTCCGTGCAGATTCGAACCCAGGTGCCAATCCAGATGAAATATGCCTTCGCCGTTCTCGCCGCCACCCTTTTCGCCACTTCGGCGACTGCGGCCGATGCGCCCGCCAACCAACAGATCGAATTGAAGAATTCTACGGGTGCGGCGATTGGCACGGCGACCCTGACGGACGCACCGAACGGCGTGCTGATGCGCCTGCAAGTCAAGGACCTCTCGCCTGGCTGGCACGGCCTGCATTTCCACGAGAAGGGCGACTGCTCCAAGGCCGACTTCACCTCGGCCGGCGCCCACGTCCACGGCAAACCTACCCTGGTTCACGGCCTGCTGAACCCCGACGCCAACGAAGCCGGCGACCTGCCCAACCTCTTCGTCGCCGCCGACGGAACCGGCGCCACCGAGGTGTTCTCCACCTCCGTCGCCCTGAAGGCCGCCGCGGGCCGTGAAAACCTGGCTGACAAGGACGGCTCGGCCATCGTGATCCACGCCAACGCCGACGACCACAAGGCCCAGCCCATCGGCGGCGCCGGCGGTCGGATCGCCTGCGGCGTCATCGCCGGCGGCTAAAGCCCAAAGAGATCGGCGGGCTGTTCACGGTCCGCCGCCCTCCCCCTCAACCCCTTTCGGCGCCGATCGGCGCATGAAAAAACGGCCGGCCCGAAGGCCGACCGTCTTGTCCGTTTAGTGGTCCGAAACCTGGCTCTAGAACGGGATTTCGTCGTCCAGATCGGCCGAGAAGTTCTCGCGGGGTCCGGAGCTTTGGTTGCGCTGACCGCCGCCGAAGCCGCCGCCACCGCCGCTGCTTCCGCCACCGTAACCGCCGCCGTAGTCCCCGCCGCCGCTGCTCTCGCGCTCACCGTCGCCACGCCCGTCGAGCATGGTCAGTTCGCCGCGGAACTTCTGCAGGACGATCTCGGTGGAGAACTTCTCCACGCCCGACTGGTCAGTCCACTTGCGGGTCTGGATCGAGCCCTCGATGTAAACCTTCGAGCCCTTCTTCAGGTACTGCTCGGCGACCTTCACCAGGTTGTCGTTGAAGATCACCACCCGGTGCCACTCGGTCTTTTCCTTGCGCTCGCCCGAGGACTTGTCGCGCCAGGTTTCCGAGGTCGCGATCCGCAGGTTGGCGACGCGGTCGCCGGAATTCAGGCTGCGGATCTCAGGATCGGCGCCCAGATTTCCCACCAGAATGACTTTGTTGACGCTGCCCGCCATGAGGTTGTCCCTTGCTTTCCGTGCTTGCGGGCATGAGGCCCAAGCGCGGGAAACTAGACGACCATCTCGCCGGGATCAATATTAACGTTCTTCATTTGTTCACGACGTCGGACGCTTCTCCACAGAGGAATAGCGCCTGCCGGAAACCGCCCTACTGCGCGGGTGCGGCCGGCTCCGGCGCACGCGGCATGGCGCCGGGCACCGCCAAGCGACCATCGCCAGTGCGCACCATGGCGAGGTAGCGGTGCTCCTCCAGCGAGGGTGCGGTGAAGATCCCTCGGCGCTCGACGAAGATGAAGTTGCCCTTGAAGGCGCCGACCACTTCGCGCTGCGAACCGCCCAATCGCAGGAACCGCACCCGCATGGATTCGAGCTCCGCCGCGCAATGCTCAAGATCGGGAACGCCGGCCTTCAGCTTGTTGAACTTCAGCGTCCCATCGGTCTGCGGGGCGACATGCCAGCAAATGTCATCGCCACCAGGCGGCCGGGTGCGCTTGCTGCAAGCGGCTAGTGCGAGGACGGCGAAGCCGGCGATCAGAAAGGTGCGAAGCATGGGCATAAGCCTATAGACGCGATTGAGGCGGCGCGAGGGCGCTAACCGATCGGTTGAATGGAGCAGTTCGAGGCTTGCTCGGCCAGGGGCCGGAAGCTGCGGTTGTCGCCGGAGACCTCGACCTTGCCAGGCACCAATCGCAGGGTTTGCTGCATCCATCGGCCGTAGGTCGCGCCGCCCGGCCGCTCGCAGCGGCCGGCGAACAGCGTTTGGACACATCCATTGAGCGTGAGGTCGTTCGGAAGCTTGCGCCATCCCCCATCGGCATAACGCCAGCAACTGCCGGCCGGGCCGCTCGCGGCCGTCGCTGCGGGCGCCGTGGGCGCTGGCGCGCTCGGCTGGGCCTGGACAGGCGTCACGGGCTCAGCTTGCGGCGGCAAGGGTGTGAGCATGGTTCCGGCCTGATTGGCCGCAGCGAGGTTGCCTGCCGGGTCGACGCCGACATCGAGGGCTCCAGTCGCCACGCCGTTGCGCTTGGCGCACTCGGCCAGGGTGATTTCGCCGACATACTGGCCAGCCACATAGCAACGCAGGGGTCTGGCGGGGTCCATCTTGCCGTCGTCCGGCGCGCCGGTCTCCACCACGAGCCCGCCCTGCGACGCGGGCGGCGGCGGGGCTTTCTCATTGCGGCCCTTGCCCACGAGCATGGTCGCGATGACCACGCCGGCCAGCAACGCGAGGGCGCCGCCAAGCAGGACCAGAAGCGTGCGCCGATCTTTTAGAAATTCCATAGGCCCTCGCTAGACCGTGCTCGTGACGGTTTCAAGCGGGGGCTCGGCCTCAGCCGCCGGTGAGGCGCGAGAGTCCGGCCTGATAGTTGGCGAGCTGGTTCTTCAGATAGGCCGGGACCGGCCCGTCCGCTTTCTTCTGTTCACTCGCCGGCCGCATGCCGCTTTCCAGGTCGCGATAGGCCGTGCGCAGGATCGACATCGCCATGGTGAGCTTGTCGATCGCGACCTTTACGTTGTCTTCGTTCGACAGATTGAGGTCGCGCGGCAACTTCAGCCCGTACATCGGGGACCCGCCGTCGCCGGGGACGCTCTTGCCATCTTCAAAGGTGGTCGCGCGCACGAATCCTTCTTGCAGGCCCAGCGCCTCAAGGGCGTCGCGGCCGCCCTTCCCGCCCAGGATCTCGAAGCTGCTGCGGCTGTTTTGCGGACGGATCTGCAGCTTACGCACATCCCCGTCGGAGACCACCTCGGCCTTCACCGAATAGGAGGTCGCGCGGAGCACCTTCTTAGCCAAGCTCTCCAGCGTGTCGTTGGCCTCGATGGTGATCGTCACCGCCGCCCCGCCGATGCGCCGCCGGATCTGGAACTGATCGCCGGCCCGGGCCGAGGTCGCCGAAGTAACGAGCTGGGAGTCGGAATAGTCGATGGTGCCGGTCGGCAGACCCAGCCGGTCCAGCGCGCTCGCGCCGTTGACGTCGACCGCGATAGAAGTCGGCGTGGTCATCTTGTCCTTGGCGGTGAAGCGCTGAGACCAGCCGATCGCCCCTGAGTCGATATCGAGTTCAACCGCGAACCCATCGACCTTGCCGATCAGGTCCGGCATGCCGGGCAGCTCGGTCTTGGTGGTGCCGGTCAGCCAGACCTTGCCGCCCGCCACGGTCATCGCGGTGGCGCGGTCGTCGCCTTCCCCACCGTAATAGACGATGGCGTCGTTCGCCGTGCCCAGATCGGCCGATATCCGCGCGGCGAACGCGTCCACGCCGCCCGACGCGTTTCTGTTGACGTTGCCGACGCCCAGCGTCGCGCCGCTCGAACCGGCGATGACGATGTTGCCGCCTTCCATGACCACGCCAGCGATCGTGCCGCCGCCCAGCGATCCGAGGCTGCGCGTACCCGTCAGGACCTGGGTCTTGGGATCGGAGACGTCGAAGCGCCGCATAGTCACCTCGCCGCCCTCGACGCTGGCGACCACGACATTGGTCCCATCGACTACTAGGCCGGCCATCTTGTCGTCGCCGCTGGTGCCGAACTGGGTCGTCGCCTTCAACTTGCCGTCGGCGCCGAAGGTCCGGAGATAGCCGTCCCAGTTGCCATTGGCCGCCTGGCCGGTCATCGCACCCTTGACCCGGCCGAGAACATAGACCGAGCCGTCAGGCCCAAAAGCCACGCCGGTAGCCTCGTCCTCATCGCGTGCGCCCTGGCGCTGCGACCACATCTCTTCGCCCGCATCCATCGGCTCAGGCTGCCCCGGGGTCGTGGTGCTCCACAACTCCTTGCCGATGCCATTGAAGACCACGACGAAGCTGTCGGACTTGTTGGGATCGGCGCCGTTGTCGGCCTTAACAATCTTGGGAATGGTCGCCAGCGAGCCCTCGCCCACCGGCACTCCGCCAGCGGCGAAGCCGCCGGTCACCGAGCCCGCCACGGCGATCTGACCGTCCGGCCCCACCGCCAGAGCCAGGCCTGTCGCATCCTTCGAGGCGCCCAGCGTCCGCGTGTAGACAAGCTGACCGGCCGAATCGAACTTCATCAGGGCGACATCGCCCTCACCCTTGATGATCTGTCCATCGACCGGACCGTTGATGTCGGCCAACATGTAGAGCGAGCCATCGGGCCCGGTCACCGTCTTGTGGACCGTCTCGACGCCCTCCGGCAGGGCGACATTGAACACGCGCCCCTCGACCCAGTTGGTGTCGCCTGGCCGGCGGCTCGCATCCTGGGTGGTATCGGTCGCGGTGTTCGAGCCGGTCTCGAACTTGACCAGCTCCTGCAAGAGGACCGGATCCGTCGTCGTCGTTTTGGTGCCGTCTTCCTTGGTCGTCGTCGTCTTGGTGACGGGCTTCGGGTCGCCCGCGGTCTGAGTGATGTAGACCGCCGGGGCGGTCGCCGGCGCAGAGAAGATTAGGCTCTCCGAACTATCACCTTGAATTTTCAGAGCAAACCGGTCCTGCGCCTTGCCGACGACGATGGTCTTGCCGTTGACCGTGGTGGTCTTGTCCTCGCCGGCGATCTTCTCGACCGCGAAACGCGTCGCGAAGGACGTGCCCGCCAGCTTGTCGTTCATGAACTTCACGACGTTGTTCATCGAGCGGGGCTGCGCGCCCATTTCGCCCAGATTGAAGTCGATCGTCGTGCTGGTCTTGTTGGGGAGCTTGATCGTCACGCTGAACTTGACGTCGCCCTTGAAGGCCTCGACCTCGTCGGTCGCCGTCCCCTGATGCAGCGGGGCCGTGACATAGCGCGGCGTGGTTTTCGGAACGCCGACCGCGGACTTGGCCTTGTCGGTCGCCTCACCATGCGTAAGGCGCAGCTTTTCCAAGGTCGCGTCGTCCACATAGCCGGACACCTCGGCCATGCCCCGCGTGAAGGCGGTCTGGATGCGCTTGAGCTCCGAGGCGGTCACACCCTTTTCGCCGGCGCGTTTGGCCAGGGCCTCGAGCGACTGCAGCCCCTGGTGCATCGCGAAGAGCTGGCGGTAGTCGTCGCTCGCACCCTTCACGTCCAGTTGGGTCTGGTACTCATCGATGAACTTGCGTCCCATCAGGACGCTCTTCACCATCTCGTCGGCCTTAGGGGCCTTGGACAGTGAACTCCACGGCGGGGTCGGCGCCTTGGTGGCTCCGGCCGCCGCGCCTGGGCCACTCCCCTTCGAGCCAGCCGCCGCCGCGCCCACGGCGTTCTTCGCCTGGAAGTAGCTGAGCAGCACGCTGGAATCGAGGTTGATCACGAAGACCGCCCGTGTTTACGGAAATTCCCTACCGCAGATTGCGGCATAAGGGCTGACGAGAGGTTAAGCCCCACCGCCCCGACATCAAAAAGGGCCCCGAGCCGCGCGGCCCAGGACCCTTTTATCGCCCCGCTAAACTTGATTAGCCGCCGCGGAAGAGCTGCAGGATCACCTGAGGCTGGGAGTTCGCGATCGAGAGCGCCTGGGCCCCGAGCTGCTGCTGAACCTGAAGGGCCTGCAGACGCGCGCTTTCCTTGGCGATATCGGCGTCCACCAGATTGCCGATCCCCGTTTCCAGAACGTCCTGCAGCTTGGTCACGAAGGTGACGTGCTTCTCGATTTGCTTGGACTCGGCGCCCATCTCGGCCAGCGCCGAGGTCACATTCGTGATGGCCGAGTTGAGCGAGGCTAGCACCGCCTTGTTCGCCGTGGTCGTCCCGGTCAGAACCGTGCCGGCCAGATCGATGACCGAGCCGCTGATGGTGAAGTCTTGAGGCGTCAGGCCGATGAAGCTGTCGCCGTCCGAGTTCGCCAGGAAGTTGAGCTGCGCCGTCAGGGTGCCGTTCAAGACCGAAACGCCGTCGAACTCCGCGGATGAGGAGAACTGGCTGATCGCCTGCAACAGGGTCTGATATTCGTCGTCGAAGGCCTTGCGCGAGGTCGGCGTCGCCGAGTCCTCGGTCGCAGCGACGACTTTTTCACGCATCTGGATCAGGATATCGCTGATCTGCTCGCCGGCGGTCATGGCCACGTCGGTGATCGAGGTCGCCCGATCCAGGCTCATCTTCACGGCGCTGAGCGAGGAAAAGTCCGCCCGCTGCTTCTGGGCGATGGCGTAGACGGCCGCGTTGTCCTTGGCGTTCGCCACCCGCAGGCCAGTATTAATTCTGCTCTGAACCTGCTCGAGCTTCTCGTTCGTCGTCGTCAGGTTTTGGAGCGCAATCAGCGCCGATTTATTCGTGTTGACGCTCATCGGCATGGCGCTGATCTCCTTCAGAGAACCCATGGTTGACGCGCGACTCGCGCGCCGGAAACATGGTTAACGCTAGGGAGAACGTGGTTGCCGAAAAGTTAATGGCGCAAGCCGAAACTCGCAAAGCCAATCACAGCAAGGATTTCAGCAGGGCCGCCAGAGACGCGGGCGGCCGAGAATCAGTCAGGACGTTAAGCCTTGGTGGCGATCAGCGCGCCCGCCTTATAGGCCTCGCCGTCCGCGAGCCGCAGGATATCCTCGCGCGGCAACTGCAAGATCACCTCGCCGGTCCGCCGGTCGATGGTCTTGTAGATAAACAGCCCCGCCTGCCCGCTCTCCTCAATTACGAGGCGCAGGTCGCCCTGCTCGGCCGATGACGGCTCGCGAGCCGGAGGCCCGTCCCGCCCCTGCAGGGCCAACTTCGATGCTTGCGCCGCTTCCAGATCTGGCAAGGCGGCGACGCCTGAAAGCTTGTTTTCCATGGTCCCTCTCGCCCGCTCGGATGGCCCCATTTGCGCTTAGGCGGCGGGAAGGTTTCCCTTCCCGCCTCCGTCGCTAAGCGCGCGAGCGCGCCCTGGATGGTCTTAGCGGAACAGTCCGAGCAGGATGCCCGAGGACTGGTTGGCGATCGACAGGGCCTGGACGCCAAGCTGTTGCTTGGTTTGCAGGGCCTGCAGCTTCGCGCTTTCCTTGGCGAGGTCGGCGTCCACCAGGTTGCCGACACCAGCGTCCAGGGTGTCCTGGAGCTTCATGACGTTGGTCAGGTGGGTGTCCAGCGCCTTGGCGCCGGTGCCGAGCTTCGACAGCTGCGACGAGACGTTCTGGATCGCCGTTTCCAGCTTCGTCACATCGCCGGCCGAAACCGTGCCGGTCAGTCCGCTCAAGGTCGCGGCGATGGCCGTGTTGGTCTTCGACAGGTTCGCGTGAGCGATGTCGATGGTGGCTGAGGCGTCGGCATTGGCGATGGCCTTGATGCTGGCGCTGTTGACCGTGGTCGACGAGATCAGGTTCACACCGTCGAAGGTCGCGTTGTTGGCGATGGTGTCGATCTGGTTGCGCAGGGCGACATACTCATCGCTGAGCGCTTCTTTGGAGGCGGTGGTTAGGCCAGCTTCCGTCGCCGCCAGCACTTTTTCCTTCATCTGAACCAGGATGTCGGAGATGGCGCCGCCAGCGGCCATGGCCACATCGGCGACCGACTGGCCGCGTTGCAGCGACGAGACGACGGCGTTGAGGGAGGTCGATTCAGCGCGTTGGTTCTGGGCGATGGCCCAGATGGCGCCGTTGTCCTTGGCGTTCGCGATCTTGAGGCCGGTGTTGACCCGGCCTTGGGTCACGCCCAGGTCCTTGTTGGTGGCGTTCAGGTTTTGCAGCGCAATCATGGCGCCAGCGTTCGTGTTGACGGAATTCATCGCCATATCACTAGATCCTTTTCTCAGGGACCGACGTCATTTTGACTGCCGGAGGCGTTTTGCCTGAGAAGGTCCTGAGCAAGCGGCGGGCCAGTTGGGGCCGCGAGCCTCCCATCCTTGATAACCATAAGGTTTTCGATCTCCGAGCCCTTCGGCGCGCTCGATGCGCGAGGTCGGCAGATTTTGCGTATGGTAAATTTCTGCCGATCGACCCGGCAGAAATTGCTCGGTGCGGCCGGCAGCTTTTGCCATTCATGGTGGGGCGCCGGCGCTTCGGGCGACCTGAAGAGCAATGATGGGCGTTTAGCTTTTCTAAGGGCAAGAAAAGCTCAAACCGCTGGCGTGCCCGACACGACGCGACCATGCTCCGGCCAAATCGTGCAGGAGTATTTCATGGCGCAGGCGCGCAAGCGGGGCGGCCTATTGGGTTCCTTCGGGTTCCAGGTGCTGGCGGCCATGGTGCTCGGCCTGGGCCTGGGGCTGTTGGCGCGGAATCTGGGCGCCGAGCAGGGGCAGGCAGGTCATTGCCTATCGGAAGTTCTCCGCCTAGCGGGTTCGACCTTCATCCAACTCCTGCGCGTCCTGGTTCCGCCGCTGGTATTCACGGCCATTGTGGCGAGCATCGCCAACCTGCGGGAACTCCAGAACGCCGCCGCCCTGGTGTGGCGCACGCTCTTCTGGTTCGCCGTCACGGCGCTGATCGCGGTGAGCATCGGCATCACGCTCGGGCTGGTGTTGCAGCCGGGCGTGAACACAACTGTCGCAGCCGCCGCCGCCAGCACGCCCAGCACCAGCGGCTCTTGGCTCGACTTCCTGACCGGGCTCATCCCCTCCAACATGCTGGGCATCGCCGCATCGACCACATTGAAGGATGGCGTGCCGACGACCTCGCTGTCGTTCAACGTCCTGCAGATCGTGGTGATCTCACTGATCACCGGCATCGCGGCGCTGAAGTCCGGCGCGGCGGCCGAGCCGTTCCTGGCCTTCAACGCCTCGGCCTTGGCCATTGTGCGCAAGATCCTCTGGTGGGTGATCCGGCTGACCCCGATCGGCACCATCGGCTTGTTCGGCAATGCCGTCGCTCACTATGGCTGGGACGCGTTGGCGCAGCTGGGGGCGTTTGCGATCGCCGTCTATCTGGGCCTGGGGCTCGTCATGCTGGTCGTCTATCCCAGCCTGCTGCTCTTGAACGGGCTCAATCCGATCCGTTTCTTCGCCGGCGCCTGGCCCGCTATCCAGTTGGGCTTCGTGTCCCGCTCGTCCATCGGCACCCTGCCGGTCACGCAGACGGTGACAGAAAATGCGTTGGGCGTTCCCAAGGCCTATGCAGCCTTCGCCGTCCCGCTGGGCGCGACCACCAAGATGGACGGATGTGCGGCGGTCTATCCGGCGGTCGCGGCGATCTTCGTCGCGCAGTTCTATGGGGTGTCGCTGCAATTCACCGACTACCTGCTGATCGTGTTCGTCTCGGTCATCGGATCGGCGGCGACTGCGGGCCTGACGGGCGCGGTGGTGATGCTGACCCTCACGCTTTCCACCTTGGGCCTTCCACTCGAAGGGGTCGGCCTATTGCTGGCGATTGACCCGATTCTCGATATGGGCCGGACAGCCACCAACGTCGCCGGCCAGGCGCTGATCCCTACGCTGGTCGCCAAACGACAGGGTATTCTCGACCAAGCTGTGTACGATTCAGCTTCCGGTGATCTGGAAGCGGCGAGCCCGACAGCGTGAGTGTTAGGCGCCTGTCCAGGGCCGCCCGGCCGGCCTAGGATTGGGCGCGTGCGGGGGAGTGCCTATGGCGGACGAAGGGCGGGGGCGTCGCTGGCCTGACGGCGGGCGAAGCGGCGAGGCTCTATTGAAGGCGATGTTGGACGCGGCTGAGGTCGTGGCCGGCGTCGTCGAGCTGTTGGATGACGACTACCGCATCGTTGTCGCCAACCGCAGCGCCTCGGATCTCTATTCCCTGCCGGTTGGCGGATTGGATGGTTTGACCGGTCGCCAGCAAGGCCTGACCGAACCCCAGGTGGCGGCGCGCCTGGCGACACTGAATGCGGTATGGGCGGCGCAGGAAAGCCGATCGGGCGAGTACTCCTTTCGGTTTCCGACAGGCCGCGAGGGCTGGTTTTTCGGCACCTATTCGCCACTGCCGGGTCCCACGCCCCTGGTCGCCTTCGTCATCTTGGACATCACGGCGCGCCGCGAAGCGCAGCTTCAGGTCGAGCACCAAGGGGCGAGGTTGGCCTTGGCCCTCAACGTCACAGGCCTGGGACTGTGGGATTTTGATTTCATGGCCGACCGGGTCGATTGGGATGCGCGCACCCGGCAGCTGTTCGGCCTGCGAGGCGATGGGCCGATCGACTTCGCGACCTATGCAGCGGCAGTTCACCCCGAGGATTTCCCCGCGGTGGAGGCGGCGTTCCGCGGGGCGGTGGCTGGCGAGAATGACGGCTCCTACGTCGTGCAGCATCGCACCACAGCGATGGGACGCGATGGTTCGGCCGTCTGGATCCGAGGTGCGGCGCAGGTGATGCGCGACGCCTCAGGACAGCCGACGCATGTGATCGGAACAGCCCAGGACATCTCGGCCCAGGTCGCCGCGCGTGAACGGCAAGAGCTGTTGCTTGCCGAATTGAACCATCGCGTGAAGAACAATATGGCGGCGGTGCAAGCGATCGCGGCCCAAACCATGCGCGGCTCTGCCGACAATCCGGCCGTTTTCCGCGCGGCGTTCGACAGTCGCATCCAATCGATGGCGCGTGGGCATGACTTGCTGACCCGTAACGCGTGGGAAGCCGCGGACCTTCACGAGGTTATTGAAGCGGCGCTGTCGCCATTCGCTCAGGACCTGTTCGACATCAGCGGCTCGGAGGAGCCCGCGCCGCTGAACCCCGAGATGGCCGTCAATCTGGTGATGGTGCTGAACGAATTGGCGACCAACGCGGCGAAATACGGCGCGCTGGCGGGCGCTGGTCGGGTCTCCATCGTTTGGAGCGTGGCGAACAATCTGATGACGTTGGAGTGGCGTGAGCGCGGCGGGCCGCCGGTAGCGCCGCCGACGCGGTCGGGCTTTGGCGCCCGGCTGACGGTTGCGGCCTTGCAGGCCTATGGGGGAACGGTGGAACTGACCTTTCCCCCTGAAGGCGTCGAGTGCCGAATGCGGGCGCCGCTGACGGGCGCCTAGCCTTCCAACTTGGCGTCGAGGGTGATCTCAGCATTGAGCAGGCGAGAGACCGGGCAACTCTTCTCAGCCGTTCGCGCTAGCTCCTCGAACTTGGCCTGATCGAGCCCGGGAACCTTGGCGCGAAGCGTGAGGGCCGAGCGGTCGATCTTGAACCCCTCGCCATCGGGGACGAGGGAGACCGCCGCCTCTGTGCTGAGCTCTTCAGCCTCGGCGCCGGCGCGCTGGATCAGGAAGGCCAGCTGCATCGTGAAGCAGCCTGCATGAGCGGCGGCGATCAGTTCCTCCGGGTTGGTCCCAGGTTCGCTCTCGAAGCGCGTCTTGAACGAGTATGGCGTTGTCGACAGGACGCCGGAGTCGGTGGTCAGGTCGCCGTTTCCGTCCTTGCCGGTCCCGCGCCAGACTGCGCGTGCTTTGCGGATCATTCTCGCCTCCCTTGAGCAGGGCCTGCCTGGCCCAGGCCTACTCAACGTCGGCGAAGCGCAAATGGCTCACGCAATCGACTTGCGGCCGTTCATTTCGTCGCCGGCGTCCTTTGGCAGGCGGACGAAGAAGAACAAGGACAGGAAAGTGATCATGCCGATCACCACGAACACCGGCCCGATGGACGCCGCGCTGAGCTGGGTGTCGCCACGAGCCAGCATGAAGAAGTGCATGAGCGCGGCGGCGATCCCGATTCCGATGGATTGGACAAGTTGCTGCATCATCGCCGCCGTCGTCGATGCGCGGCTCATCTGGTGCTGCTCGACGTCGGCATAGGCCATGCCGTTCAGGCTGGTGAATTGGAGCGATCGGAAGAATCCGCCCACCGCCAGGATCGCCATGATGATCCAATGCGGGGTGGTGGGCTGGAACAGCCCGTAGGTCATGAAGCTGATCCCGACGATGACGGCGTTGACCGTAAGAACCGTTCGGAAGCCGAAGCGCCGCAGGATCGGCGGCGCGGTCGTCTTCATCACCAAGGCCCCGGCTGCGGATATGAAGGTCATCAGGCCGGCCTGGAAGGGCGAGAGGCCAAAGCCGATTTGCAGCAGCATCGCCAACATGAAGGGCGTGGCGCCCATTGCGATCCGCATGAAGGAGCCGCCGATGACTGAGGCCGTGAAGGTCTGGATCCTGAAGACGCTGAGGTCGAGGATCGCGTGCGGATTTCCGCGCGCGTGGCGCCAGTAGATGGTCAGCGCCGTCGCGCCGCCCAGGAAGAGGGCGGCCACGACGCCGTTGGGCAGGGCGCCTCGTCCCAGATTCTCGAAGCCGAAGATCAGGCCAGCCAAGCCTACGCCGGTGAGGACGATGCCGATCCAGTCGATAGGCGAGACTTCCTGCTCCTTCACGTTGGGGACGAACCGGGCCACCAGGAACACCCCGACGATGGCGATCGGAATGTTGAGGAAGAAAATCCATCGCCAGTCGGCGAAGGTGACGATGGCGCCGCCAACGACCGGGCCGATCACTGGACCAAGCAGGGCGGGCATGGTCATGACCGACATGGCGCCCACAAGTTCGCTCTTGGGCGTTGTCCGTAGCAGCACCAGCCGTCCCACCGGCCCCATCATGGCCCCGGCCATGCCCTGGAATATCCGGGCGATAACCAGCTGCGTCAGATTCTCAGCGAAACCACAGGCGGCCGATGAGGCGGCGAACAGCACCATGGCGGCGATGAAAATCCGCTTGGCTCCAAACTTGTCGGCGACCCAACCGCTGATTGGCAGGAACACCGCCGAGGCGAGCAGGAACATGGTGATAGCCAGGTTCAGCCGGAGCGGGTCCTCGTCCAACGCCACGGCCATGGTGGGCAGAGCGTTGGAAAGCACGGTCGCGTTCATCGTCTGCATCAGCAGCGCCGACCCGATGATGGCGGGGATCACCCAACCGCGGGTGACAGCCGTGGCGCGATCTTCTTCAATGGGTTGGTCGACGGGGCTCATGGCTCAAGGCTCAGCAGTTGGAGGAGGGGGCCTTGCGCGGCATGGAGGGCCTCACGCGCCTCCGGCGTGAGCTTCGATAGTCGGGCCGCCAGCCAGTCGTTGCGGTGCTGCCGGATCAGGTCGAGTTGGGCCGATCCGGCGTCTGTGATTTCCAGCCCCGCGCGCCGCCCGTCGTCGGCGCAGAGCGCGCGGGTGATCCAACCGGAGGCTTCGAGGCGCTTCACGTGACCGCTCATCGTCGGGCGGGACATCTGTTCAGCGTCGGCAAGGTCGCAGACCCCGACGCCCGGCTTGCGCTTGATCTGACCCAGGACGAGGGCGTCCAACGCCGAAACGCCGGCTCGCTGCGCCTCCTGCCGCAAGCGCCGAGCGACGCGCAGCAGCGGGGCCCTCAGGGCGTCGGCGAGGATTGTCGGATCGGAGGTGTCGGTGGTGGGCATCGATCGCCAACTAGTTAGGTTTGCGAACTATCTATGCCCAGCCCGTGCGGCGGTCAATCTTGCGGGCCAGATACACGATTAACGGGAACTGCGGGGTGTGAGCCCCGTTTAGAGTTACGAGGACCAACCTTGAGGTGAGTGCGATGACCTTGACGCTTCGTTCAGAGCCGCCCCCGCGCCGGGATGTGGCGAGGTTCACTGAAGAAGTGCGTGGTGCGGTGCGGGAATTCTCGCCCGACCAGATCTTGGACCTAGCCGATATGCTGCACGATGAAATCCGCGAACGTCGAACGCGGGCGATCAGCAGGCCGCGGTAAGGAAGACGCGCAGAAGCGGGCTGCCGCCGGCTGACTAGGGTTGCGCCACACTACCGGGCACGAGGGTGGCGGCTCGTCCTACAAGGGTTCGAACGTAGTCGCCTACATCGCGAGGCCATGCCGCGCTCAGTTCTTCAAAAGCGATGTAGTTGCCTGCGTAGAAGGCGCGCGACGCTTCTTCGAACCCAGGCAGGTCTCCAGCGAGAACCAGCATAACGCGTCGAGCCGCCTCCTGGGCTTCGCGGTGTTTGTCGCGGCCTGATCTTCGTGCCGTATCAACCAGCCGCCGCAAGGTCGCTGAGGCGCCGCCAGGCTGGGCCGCGAGCCATTCCCAATGAGTCGGCAGGAGAGTTACTTCCCGGGCCTTCACCCCAAGCTTCGGGCGCCCGCGGGGCGCAGGCGTTGGCGCACTGACGGCAGCTGTGCGATCCAAGCGCTCGAGCACGTCTTCACACGAACCCCGCAAGTCGAGTTCCATAGGTCGTCCCGTGGCGTCATCGAAGACAACCAAGTGCGATTTGCCCGCGTCAGATGCGGCTTTTACAGCCGGAGCGACGTCAAGCAGAGAGCCGGACGCGATGCAATCCTGGCCTACGAACGCAGTATAGGTATCGGCCATAAACTACTCCAAGCCCGCGACTCTGGCGCGTCGCAGGCAATATTATCCGGCTAATATTGGAGGCGATAGTAGGGCTGCTTGGGGCGTGTGTGCTTCCACCTGCCGTGCCGGCGGCGGCTCTACTCATCCTGCCCAGCGGGCTGGCTCCCATCGGCAAGTGACCCACCGCCAACGTCCAATCGTCCGCGCATTTGATTTTCCATTTGGCCGAACGCCTGATCAAGGGCGCCGATCGCAACGCGCGGTTCTATGGACGAGAGGTTGCGGCCGAGCTTGCCGCTCAACGCCTTTAAGGAAAACAGGGTGATGGTCACCAGTCTGTTGTCCGCGCCGCAGGTGGCGAGATTTGTGTCGCCGACGAGGATCGCACAGGTGAGGCCGTTGAAGTCACTGCCAGTGGCCTCTGCAAAAAGCCTTAGCTTCGGGAAGCTGAAGCGGCCCCCGCCCGCCTCGAAGTGCTGATATGTCCGCAGCTTCATCGTCATTCTCTCCGCCACCTGTTTTGAGGTGAGGCCGCGGTGTTTTCTCACCGCACGGAGCACCGCAGTAAGGGCGTGGGAAATCGCCGGATCTTCAATCTCGCTAGCCATTACACGCCACCGTTAGGCAACTAGGCCGTGTATTTGGCCTTTGAGGTACCTAAAGCCAGTTTTGATCATTCGCCAGATATATTGATAGGACAGAAGAGCCGGACATCGACGCGGCAGGCTTTTCAAAGGGTTGTGGTTCAAGGCAAGCCGATCAGACTCTGCAACCACGCAAAGAGCTTGCGTAGATAGCGCAAGAATATTGCGTCAAAGCGGCCGAGAGACTTTTTGAGCAACTCTTGTTCCTCGGGCGCCTCTTTCGAAAATTTCCGACATCCACCTAATATCATTCTGCATTGCCTGCCTGGGCATGCCGAGTGTCAGGGGATGGGGTCATTGGCTGGAAAGCGTCGCGACACCTTCGGTTTAGCGTTGAACGAGTTGCGCGTACGCGTTCGCGACGGCCGGGCGGCTCCAGGGACGCCCCTAATGGTGAGCGACCTGGCCGAAGAACTGAAGCTTAGTCCGACGCCGGTGCGTGAAGCGCTGGCCTGGCTGGCGGGAGAGGGGTTGATCGAGAGCCAGCGTGGCGGCGAGGGCGGCTACCGGGTAAGGCGACTGTCACTGAGAGCTGTGGAAGATCTCTACGCACTGCAAGATCTGCTCTTGGCGGCCACGGTTCTTCCAGATCCGGGCCCAATTTGGCCGCTAGGCTCGGCTCGAGCGCAAGTAGAGCGGGCGTTGAGCCAGTTGCAGGACGTTGGCGAGGACGTGGTGCGAGCAACCGAGACCCTTTTTGGCGGGGCCATGGCGGGCATGCGCAATCGGGTAGTGTGGCAGGTTCACATCCGTCTGGCGGACCGACTGGCCATCGTGCGTCGGGTCGAGGCGTGTCTCTTCGCTGACCTCCCAAACGAACTGATGGGTATGGCGCTGGCCTATGACGCCGGATCGTTGAATTGGCGCGACGCTCTGGCCAGTTACGCTGAGCGCCGCGCCGGGCGGCTTGCGCACGTCCTGGAGGAACTCGATCCGCCGCCCGGATTGTCGAATATTCTCACGATATAGTTTGTCTATGACCGTTCGAGGTCGCCCCCTTGGTGGGCCGCAACATCGCGGCGTCCGCAAACTAGGAGGCGACAATGCTGAAATTCGCGATGAACCGCCTGATCTGCGTGGGCCAGGCTCGAAGCTTGACCCTCGGAGCTCCGATCGTGGGCGAGCCTGAGGAAGAGTCTCTCTTCTATCAGGAATAAGGTGAGGGCCGGCGTTGGCTGGGGCTGACGCCGGCTCCCTTTCTTTGTGGGAGCGCATCGTGAACGAGACCACTCGCTCAGTCGCCAACGACGTCTACGCAGCTTTGGTCGGCGCCGATCTCGTTTTCCTTGATATTGGTCGAGACGCCTATCACTGCCTTCCGGACGTGGATCCGGAGCTGGCCTCACCGTTCGCGGCTCATGCAATCGCAAACCTACCGGAAGCCTTGGCCGCTGAGTTGGCCAATGTTGGTTTGCTGTCGCACGCCCCTCGATTGCGAAACAGGCGCCCGTTCATTTTCGATCCAGCGCGATCGGACCTGATGGCGCAAGGCGACGTGAGCGCTAGCGCATCGGAGCGTCTCAGCATGGTCGCGGCGACTTTCTCAATGGCCCGCCATTTTCATGGTCGTCCCCTGAAATACCTGATCGACCGTGCGAGCCAAAGATGTGCCAGGACGCAGATCCCGTTGGGAGCGCCTGGAGCGCTGGAGCTACGCCGCGTTCAGGTTTTTCGAGAGTTGTTGCCCTGGGTGCCGCAGCAAGGGGCGTGTCTCTATCGCTGCGTCTTGCTGCTGAAGTTCCTGCGCCAGGCTGGGCTGGACGCCCACTGGGTCTTTGGTGTTCGGACTTGGCCTTTTTCAGCCCACTGCTGGCTTCAGGCTGGCGACGTCGTGTTCGACGATCCCGCCGACTATGTCGGCCGCTTCACGCCCATCTTGGTGGTATGAGCGCCATGCGGTTCATAGCCCTTTGCTGGAATCCGAGCATCCGAAGCGCGCCTCTGATCGCGCCACCCTCGATAGCGAATTCGTCCGCCGATTGCTGGGCGATAGCTCTTGAGATGCCGGGCGTCATAGTTTTGACGGCGGGCCCCCAGCGCCCAGCTTTGAGGTGGGCGACCCAACTTCAAGGCTTGGTCATCGGAGATCTCTACTCGGGAAGCAAGCCAGCGTCCGATGAACCATTGTCGAGCGCCAGCAGCCGCGACCCTGTGTTGGTCGCTAAGCAACTCGTGACGTCGTACTGGGGGCGGTATGTCGCCGTGCTGCGTCCTTCGGATCTCTCTGGACCAAGCGTTTTGCGCGACCCATCGGGCGCTGTGGAGGCGCTGATCTGGCGTAGCGGCAACGTCACCGTCGTTGCGTCGACATTGCCCGATTTCCTGCTCGCGGCGCTTCCGCCGAAACTAAGTCTCGACCGCGAGCAGATAGCCTCCTGGTTGGAATCTCCCGCCGCCATCGCCGGCTCATCTGGCCTGGCCGGGATTCACGCCTTGGCTCCTGGATCCCTGTCCCAACCAGGACAGGCCGATACCCAAGTCTGGAGGCCGGTGGATTGGATCAACACTCCCCCGCCGCCGAATGATGAGCTTCCCACCATGGTGGAGGGCGCCGTTGATAAGGTCGTCCGGGCGCTAAGCTCAGATCGCCGAGGAATTCTAGTCGAGGTATCTGGTGGTCTGGATTCGTCGATCGTAGCGGCCGCCTTGGCCGCGGCCCGACATGCAAATGTGGTGCAATGGCTAAACTATCGCGCAGCCAGCGGTGAGGGTGACGAGCGGGTATTTGCTCGGAACTTAGCTGACGCTTTGGCCTTCGAACTCGCAGAGGCCGAAAAGCCAGACTACGTCCTCACGGAGCGCAAGCTCGCGGACATATCCAGGGGCGTGCGCCCCGGTCTTAGTGGTCTGGATTGTGAACGCGACGTCGACATTGGGATGCGGGCGCAATTGGCCGGCGCCGATACGATATTCACGGGGCAAGGCGGAGACATGGTGTTTTTCCAGTCTCCCAGCCCCCTCGTGGCGGCCGATCTATTTCATCTTCGAGGTTTGCGCGGCTTGGTGGATCCCAGCTTGGTCAACACCGCCCGGTGGCTGCGGAAATCAGTCTGGAGCCTCGCGATGCTCGCGTGGTCTGAGAGACGTGGACGCCGACTTCCGGCCACTGGGCGCCCGTCATTCCTAGCTGACAGAACCAGCTTCGATGGCGCCGCCCACCCTTGGCTTGTTGGATTGGAAGAGGTTCCTCCAGCCAAACGCCTACAGGTGTGCAGTCTGGTGGAGAAGCTGACCCTTTATGGCGAAAACCGCCGTAGCCTGGTGGCCGACGTCATTCATCCGCTACTCGCCCAGCCTATCATGGAGCTATGTCTGAGGACGCCCACACCAGTGCTTACATCGGGCGGGCGAGATCGTGGGCTTGCCAGGCAGGCCTTCTCTCACCGACTACCCGACGCTATCGCCGGCCGGCGCACCAAGGGCAGCCTGGGAGGCTATTATGCGCGAACTGTCGCCGGGAGCCTGGCGTTCCTGCGACCGTTTCTTCTTGAAGGCCGCCTGGCGCAAATGAACATGATCAACGTTGCACGGCTCGAAGCCTTGTTGACGCGCGAGCAATTGATCATCCGCGGCGACTATCCATCCATACTCTTTACCGCGTTGGTGGAGTCCTGGGTTCGGGAGTGGGAGAGCCGTATCTCATCGTTGCACGGACGGTCCTAGCGCTGCGGTCCGCGCTGCTTGTTGCGTCGCATCGGCTGGCTCAGGGGCTGTCGAAATGGAGATGTCTGGCAGTCGTCGCCCTTCACCCAGGTTCTCGCTGAGAAACTCCAGAACCCGCTTGTAGAAGTCGCGAACATTGGCCGGACTGATGATGGCATGGCCTTCTCCCCAGTAGGTCACGAACTGCGCGGTCTTCCCTTGGCGATAGAGAGCCGCGAACATTTCCTCCGACTGATTGAAGCCGACCTCGTCCTGATCTCCGTGAACTAACATCAGCGGCGTGGTGATCTGATCGGCGAAGAAAAGCGGGCTATTGCGGATATATCGAGCTGGGTCACGCCACGGGGGTCCTTCCTGATGCGGATGGCCCCGTTCGGCCAATCCCGCCATCGCCGCATAGAAGGGGCCATCCTCGGCCGCAACGCGGTAGTGGAGAGGCATCACGCCCCAATAGCTGACCAAGTCCGAGATACCTGCGACGGCGACTATCGCCTTGAAGCGGTCGGTTTGGGACGCGCTGGCCATTGCGGCGTACGCGCCGAAGCTGTGGCCAAGTAGAGCAACACGATCACCATCGACCTCGCCGGTGGCGACCGCCTTGTCTACGACCGCCAGGATCTGGTCGGCGACGCCCCTCATGGGTTCACTGGCGGACCGGTCGAAGGGAAGGCTGGGCATCAGGACGGCGTATCCCGCGCCGGTCAGGACCTGAGGATGGATGGGAAACCGTAGCTCGCCAGGCAGAGTAGAGATGGCAGGTTGCGGGAAGACAGCGCTGGGATAGGGCATCACCACGAGCGGCGGTTTGTCGGCGCCCCGGGATTTCGGCTCAGGGAGGTAAAGCCAGCTGGTGAGATGGGCCTCGGCCGGCCCGTGCGCTATTGGAAGGATGCGCGCGGGGGTCACGCCTGCAAGGCTAGAATTGATAGTCAGAAGTCGCCGTGTAGCTCCACCTGGCTGTGAAAATTCAATCGATGCGACTCCGCTGGCAGTCCGACGATGGATGAGCGCGGAGTATTGGTTGGCGGCAAGGACCGTGTCGCGCCGGCCAAGGCGGCCAAGTGTGCCGAGGGCGGGGTAAAGGCCGATCAGGACGTCGCCGTCTGGGTCGCCGCGCCGCGCAAGGGGCGAAACTTCTCGGACGATCGGGTTGGCGTTGAAGCGCGCCCCAAGGCTAGTGTCGAGGTCTAGTGGGACGCTCTCCAGCCGATCTTTGCTAAGGGATCTAGTGTGACCTTGGCGGTCGATCGCCCAAGCCGCGCCACTGGCGATGAGTGAAATCCCATCGCTTTGGATTGTAGCGAGGCGGCGCGGCGGCGCGGCCTGCAGCTGAGCGGTCAAATTCAACGGGCCCGCAGCCGATAGCCGATACCAGTCGCTGCGTCCGCCGATCGTCGGATGGGCGTAGACGATTGGATCTGATCCGATCCACTCGGCTGCGACGAGCACGCCGCCTTCACCGGTATACCCAAGACTGGGTGCTAAACCCTTCAGATCAAGTCGCGTGACCCGGTTGTCCTGGGCGCGGATCCGCACAAGCTCCGGACGGCCGAAATGATCGCCTCTTCTTGCGACGAGGAGTTCGCGGCCATTGGGCGCCCAACTCAGGAGCCGAAGATGAAAGTCGCAGCCGGCGCAGGGCTCCGATTGGGCTTTCGTCCGCAAATCGACGAGCTTTAGGTAGCGACGCCGCGTCGGGAAACTCGCGGTGACCCGGTCGAGCGCCCCAGGCTGTATGCTCTCGGCGTTGCCGAAGAGCGCAACGTGACGCCCGTTTGGCGATATCTCGAGGTCGACAAACTCTCCAGATTCCAACTGAGCAATGTGTCCGGTTTCCGGCGTCACGCTCACCAGGCCAGCCCCAGTGGGCGCAGCTTTCTGGCCCAGATATCTACCACTGCCCACAACGTGAGCGGTGGGGTTCTGGCCCTTGGCCTGCGCGGCCCAGAGCATAGGGAGCCGTGCGCCAGCATCCCAGCCCAGGCGCAATTGTCGTGGTCCTACGCCAGGTTGACGTGTGATGAGCAGGAGCTCGGCGTCTGATCGCCATTGCGCAACTCGCCCGTAAACAGGGAACTCGGGAGTTAGGTCCAGCCAGCGAACGCGCCGCTGGGCTATGGTGACGACACCCGCGGTCCACACATGATTTTGCAGGCGGAAAACCAGCATGTAGCGGCCCGATGGCGAGACTGGGCCAGCTGAGTAGCCCGCGCCAGCTTCGTGCTCGAACAACCGGTTGCGCGGCGAGGGCGTGACGAGATCGACGACGTCGAGTGTGCCCAGCGTGAGCTCAGTTCGGCCCGCGTGGTCAAAGCGCGGGGCAGTGGCCCAGGCTGGGTTGTGAGCGATCACCGCCCAGCGTCCAGTAGGATCGAGTGTGACGCCACCAATGCTCTCGGTGGCGAGCAGATCCTCAACGGTGTAGGGCCGCGCAAAAGCGGGCGGCGAGCCAAGGATGAGCGACAGGGCGCCGAGCGCTGCAAGCAGGCGCATGGATTACCTCGAACGTCGAATGGTGGGGGTTACCAGCTCTTTGTGAGCTGGAGGGAGACGTAGCGGCCAAGCGCGTCGGCGTTAGCGGCGTCATAACCAACGCCCGCTGGATTGTCGTAGAAAGGCGGTGGCTCGTTGAACAGGTTTTGCACCGAAAGGGCGACACCGAACCCTTCAGCAAAGCTTGTCTGTGCCGACCAGCGTATCTGCAGATCGCTCGTCAAGAAGGCGTCAATCTTGGCGCCTGCCTCACTGCGATAGTCATCAGCATAGTTGAACGTAAGGCTCGCGCCCCAACCCCCATATCCCCAATTGAAAGTGGTGCTCGCGCGTAAAGCTAACGGCCGGCCGGGGGTGTCGACGATGCTTTCGATCGGAGACGTGGGGGTGAGTTGTTGGTTGAAATTGATCAGGTAAGACGCGTTGGCCGATAGGATGAGCTTATGGTCGCCCAGCTCGAAAGCGTAGCTGCCTGCTAGGTCGACACCGCGCACTTCCAGACTTGAGGTGTTGATGTACCGACTGTCGACGATCGCGCCGAAGGCGGCCGGCGGATAGAGCCCCGGATTGCTGTAGTTCGGGTCAGCCAGAAGGCGCTCAATCACGGCGATGTCACTCGATAGGCTTGGATCGAGAGTGCGGACAAACGGAGCGAACGCAGGGTTGGTGAGGGCTGTCGCGAGGCTGGTGAGGACCGGTCGATCGATCTGTTGGTCAAAGCGAATGTCAAACCAGGTCGTGCTGAGGGAGAGGCCCGGCAGCGCCGCCGGTGTAAAGTCGATCCCCGCCGTCCACGAGGTGGCGGTCTCCGGCTTTAAATCGGGATTGCCGCCGTTGAGGCTCAGCACCAAGACGCGCTCGGCGCCTCGCGCCAGAAAGGTGGCGTTGCTGGTCTGAGCGCCGAAAACTTCCGAGAGCGCTGGGGCGCGAAATGATGTGCCATAGGTCGCGCGCAAGCGCAGATCCTCCACCGGCTCCCAGATCACGCCGACCTTCGGATTGGTGGTGGTTCCGACGTCGTCATAGTGCTCGACGCGGCCAGCCAGCGACACCTCGAGCCGCTCAATGCCTGCGCGGCGATTTTCGCGGCCTACCAAAGGCACGCGCAGCTCTGCGAACCCCGCTAGGAGGCTCCTGTCAAAGGTGGGCCGCCTATTGACGACGGGATCCACGGTAGACACCCGGTTGATGGTCAGCTGATCGAAGATTTCGGTGCGCGCCTGGGCGCCGATCGCCAACTGGACCTCGCCCCCGGGCAGTGTCAGCAGCCGGCCGTCGGCCTTCAAACTGGCCGTCGCGATCTGGTTTAGATACCGGGCCGACGAGTAGCCGTCACCAATGAACTCCGACACGGTGGCAGGAGTGCGTGTTCCATCGCCGAACGGGTTGAAGTAGCCGTCAATCGAGGCACGAAAAACCGTCGCTGGATTGTCAGGTATCGCGCCGAGCGCCTCACGCAGGAACAGGCTGTTGAGCATTCCAGTCGTCTGAGTGCGCGTCACTTCTTGGGCGTAGGCTATGTAGGTTTCGCCTCGCCATTGCTTTGGCAAGTTGATCTCGGCGCCCAGCGTGGCGCCCAAGCTCTGACTGCTCCCATCCGAAGCCACCGGGCCCAGATCGTCTATAAACGCATAGGTGATCTGGTGACTGCGGGCGCCCACCGGCGATGAAAAGAACGGATTTGCGTCGGTCACCGTGACGGTCGACACGGGCGCCTGGGTCAGGCTCTCGAAAGTGCGCCGGCTGAAGCGAAGGTCGCCATTCAGCTTAACGCCCACTGAGATCTCTTGGGAAAAGCCTCCATAGAAGCTGTGCCGCTGCTGGGCCGGAAGGAGGTCCATGCCCGCGCGGCTTTCGCCATGATTCACCACGCCGTACTGAAAATCTTGCGGTGACAACGGAAACTGCGAGCGTCCGGCGGGGATCGGCCATGTGGGGGTCAGCGCGCCGGTGGCAGGGTTAGCGGACAAGATATTGCCCGGGCTCGCAAAGTTGCTTCGACGATCGGTCCCGCCAAAGACGCGCAAATCTGATGTCGCCGCGAAATCGCGCTTAGCGAACGGGAGCGCTGTGCGATCCTCGTATTCATAGGCTGCAAGCATGTGACCGCTGGACCATGTACGGCCCAGGGTCTGGCTCAACAAAATGTCCTCAAAGCCCCCAGCCGCGCCACCAAGGCGCACGCGGCTCTCGGCGCCCTCGTAGTCGTCCTTCAAGATAATATTGACCACGCCGCCAACCGCGTCCGACCCGTAAATGGCCGAAGCTCCGTCGAGCAGCACCTCAACTCGACTGATCGCCGCAGTAGGCAGGGCCGAAACGTCCGCGAAATCCCCACGCACCCCGGTGCCGGCCATGCGCCGGCCGTTGACCAGCACAAGTGTGGCGTCTGATCCAAGGCCACGCAGATTAACGCCAGTCGCCCGCGACGCGTTGACGCCGGTCAGGTCCGCCCCCGTTCCAATCGTCTCCGGCGAAGCCGTGCCCGCGAAGTTCTGAGGCAGGGCCGCCAAAGCATCGGCCACAGTGGGGTGGCCGGTTTCTAGAAGCGCGTCGCGGCTCAGCGATATGACTTGGGAAGCACCCCGGCCTGCCCCGCGGATATGGGTGCCGGTGACCACCACTTCGTCGATCGTCTCGCCATGTTTGGTTAGGGCGGCGGCGGGTTTGGCCGCCGGCGCCTGGCGCAAAACCAAAGCTCCTGAGGGCGTCTCATGAACGAGGAGGTCTGTGCCCGCCAGCAGCTTGGCGAGCCCCTCGCGCGGCGTGTAGACACCCTTCAAACCGGGGGTGAGCACGCCAGCGACTTGGTCTGGCGTGTAGAGCAATTGCAGTCCAGACAGCTGAACGAACGCCGACAGCGCGCTGTCGAGACTTCCTGACGATACTTCGAAATACATTGGAGCAGTGGTCTGCGCCAAGGCCGGCGGCGCCGTGCAGTTCAAAATGACCGCGGCCGCTCCGCTAGCCCAATACATCGCCTTGGACGACATGGTTTCACTCCCCTGTGTCCGACGATTCTGAACCGTCGGTTATGGGGGATAGGCGTCCGAAACGGGTATGCACCCTAACTGTTGGTTGAATAAAATTTCTTAGACGGGCCCGTTCGGAGGCCGGTGAGAGCGTCTTTGACCTCACAAGTCAGTCATCACTTCGCAACTGAGGCGGTGATTGTAGAACGATCTTGCCATTAGAGGTCTGCGTCACTTCAAGGTCGTACAGCTTAGCGACAGCCTCGGCGAATGCTTCGGGATCACCAGCTTGAAATGCTCCATTGAGGGGGCGCGGGGCGACGTCTCCGGCTTCAAGTTGAATCTTGGAGCGACTGTATCGATTGACTTCGTCTACGGCCTCCGCAAGGGGCGTCTCCTTGAAAGTAAGCCGGCCTGTCGTCCAACTCGTGGCGGCCGCCACATCGACCATTCTCGGCTTTGAGAATGGCTGGCTCGTCCTGCCGACCGTGACCTGCTGACCTGCAGTGAGCGTCCAGGTGTCAGGTGATCCAGTCTGTGGGGCATTTCGAACTTCCACAGCCCCTTCCAGCAGGGTGACTTTCATGCCCGCAGGGCGCAACCCCACCTCGAACCTTGTGCCGATAGCGCGCACCTGCCCCTTTTCGGTGGAGACGACAAAGGGACGGGTCCGATCCCCAGCGACTTCGAACAGAACTTGGCCCCTCGTTAGCTGAACCTGGCGCTGGTCCTCGGTCATGTTCACAATGACCGCCGAGTTAGTGTCCAGTGTGACGCGCGTTCCGTCCTCCAAAAGCACAGTTTTCTGCTCTCCGACCCCAGTCGACAACTCGTCCGACCGTGTCAGAAAATAGGCGCCTGCAAGACAGACGATGGCGATCATCGCCAGTCCGAGGCCTTTTTTACCGGCCAAGTCGGCAAGCAGTCCTGCCTTCCGGCGGTCCGCGCCGCGCCTAAGCGCCTGGCGCACGGCGATGTCGATGTCCGGGTCGCCCCTGAGCCGTGCAGTTTCGCTCCAGAGCCGTTCAATCCGCTCGTAACTGGTGTTGTTCAGTCGATCGCGGCGCCAAGCATAGAAATCCTCGATCGTCTTAGTCGCGACCACCTTGGACCCCAAGCGAGTGAACCAATCAGCAGCTTCACGATCGGCGCGTTCAATGTCCGCTTCGGGATCGGCCATCGGCTCACCGCCTATTCTCACAATCGCGCGGCGCAGGGCCCAAGCGCCTACGATGGCGGCTATTTCAACGCCTTCACGGGTAAGTTGCAAGTGTCCGCTTGTGCGTCGTCGCCGTCTGCGGGCGCTCGCACGCCACTCTGAACCGCGGGTGGGCGGGGGCGAGCGAGGCCGCGACCTCGGCGCCTATCAGCGTGCCGGCATGTTTCGGCCGTCAAGAACGTGTTCGGCAGGGATCGCCGCCCAGCAGTTGCAGACATCGGCCCAGATATCCTAAAGCTGCGGCTCGGGCGCCGCGATATAGGGACTGATCTGGAGCCGGGGGTGCGAATAACTACGGTGTTCGTACGGCGGCGATCAGTCGTGAAATAGCGGGCCTCATCACAGAGGTTCCAACGCCCGACCCCATCTTCTGTCGAAACGCATCCGGTGGTTGCGTTTCGGTGCTACATGGCCGAACCTACCCTACCGGCGCCGCAGCGTCGGTAGGGGCGTGGAATCCCCTGTGCAGGAGCCGACGCCCTCGACTTGGGGCGACGAAGACGTGCGATCCTCAGGTCGCCTGCGTCAGGATTCCATTGGCGTCATGTCGCGCCGTCCCTCCAACTCGTGAGGGAGTGCCATGTCGCGCCTCAAGAATAACGGGCCGGATGATCAGCTTACCCAGCTCTATCGACGCCATGCCGCCTGGCTAAGGCGGATGGTGCGCAAACGCTTTGTCGCCGAGGAGGACGCTGAAGATATTGTCCAGGAGACCTACCTGCGCATCAGTCGACTGGCCGATGAGAACATCGTCGTTCACCCAAAGGCCTTGCTGTTAAGAGTCGCCAGAAACGCCGCGATTGATCGCCGGCGACGAGTGGGAAGGGGACCCCTTGCCGCGCAACTGGACGCCGAAAGTGAGCGTCAGCTTTCCATACCCAGTGATCAGGCCGAAGACCTAGCTTTCAAGCAGATAGTCATGGCCATGCCGCTCGCGTACCGAGACGTCTTCCTTCTTAGCCGGATCTCGGGTCTCACATACGAGGAGATCGCCCTGGAAATCGGCCTTTCGGTAAAGACTGTCGAGTGGCGGATGTCGAAGGCGCTGAGACACTGCCAACGCATGCTGCAGCAAAAATAGCGCCGCGCTCGGTCACTGTTCGATGGGAAGTTCCCGGCTATTCTAAATGCCTGTTCGGGGCTGCAGCGCGAGACACAGGCCCGGCGGCGAACCGTGAAGGCCGCCAAAGCCAATGGGTAAGCGGCCGTGTGACCTCAGTTCGCGCCTACACTATTCACCCGGCTCATAAGATCTGTCGCAGATCATCCAGCGCTCATCGCGAAAACTTCGGTTGCGGCAAGGAAGTGTTCCAGGGTTCAGCTGCCCATCCATCTGGACCCGTCCCATGCGTTATCGGTCGTTGTTTGTTGTCGCCGTAGGTCTGGCTAGTTGCGGTGAGGCGGTCGCGCCGGCCCCTCGCGGGGCGGTGGCCAAGGAAGCGTCGAATTTGCTGCTGGACGCCAAAGGGATTCCGCAGTTTCGCCCAGGCCTCTGGGAGCTTGTGCGAACGGACTCCAGCGGTGATGGCGGGCCTGAACGGGAACGGCAATGCCTCGGCGAGGAAGCCAACGCCGAGTTGACGAAACTGCTGACCGCAACCGGAACGCCGGCCTGCACCGTGTCTCGAGCGCGCCGCGCCGGCGGTATCTACGTGACTTCCGATTGCCTGCAGGCAGGCGTCAGGATGAAGACCTCGCTGGACCTGACTGGCTCCGAAACCGCCTACAGGATGAAGCTATCGATGGAGGTTGTTTCGCCCGATGGCGCGCGCGACGGCGGGGTGGTCATGGCAGACGCCAGATGGGTCGGCGCGTGTCCGGCGGGCTTGGCGCCGGGCGATTCAATGGCGGTCGACTAGGTAAGCGCGGAGATCCAGGCGAAACCCCGCCCCTCCACATCGCGCTTAGCAAGGTCTTTCGCGGTAGATGGTATTTAGATTGTCCAGGCGTTGTTGCTGGGGCGAAGTGGCGGGTGAGGCGACGACGGCCGGGGAGGGCGCGGTGGCGTCGCTGACGACGTGTTGCGCTACGCCGGCCGCAACGTTCGAAGCCAGCAGGCCGGCAAATGCTTCTGGCGATGTCGAGCCGTAGCCGATGATGGACACCCCGCGGGCCAGGCCGGAAAATACGCCCTTGCCGACGGCGGCAGTGGTCCGGCTGGCCTTCGCTCTTTTTTCGGCTTGCTGGTTCAGCTTCAGCACGTCCGCATTCAAAGCGTCGATTTCGGCGGAAAGCCCTGCGCAGGACATCTCGCTGTCCCCGGACCTAAGCACCTCAAAGGCGATTTGCTCGCCGGCCAGGGCGGGGGCGGCGAGCATGGAAGTGACTGCGACGACGACTAGAATTCGATTCATGTAAATTCCCTCATCCCCTCAGTGAGGGGGCCCTTTGGCGCAATTAGAGTTTTGAATTAACGAGGGAAGTCTTCGGGCCTCCAGCAACATGCGACGGAGGTGTCTGGGGCCGCGACGAGCTAGCCGTTTGCGAGGCGTTCGATCGTGGTGTCCAGCCCCAGGGCGGCTGCGACCCGCTTGGAGTAGCTGGCGCCGACGTCGATCACCGCTCCATCTTCGGCATGCAGGCGCATCAGGTTGCGGCCATTGCGTTCGACGCGTCGCACCGTCTCCAACCTCACGAACGCTGATCGATGGACGCGAAGCAGCTTGGCGGGGTTAAGCCTGCGTTCGAGATCTCCCATCGTCACCCGCAGGATGTGGGTCTTCATCGATGTGTGGAGGAGGACGTAGTCGCGCGCGGCTTCGATCCGCCGGATTTGCTCGACGTCGACACGGGCAAAGCCATCGCGTTGCTTGATCCAGATTTCTGACTCATAGGCCGGCGACGGTTCAGCCTGAGGGGGACGTGCGGCGCGCAGGACGGCTTCGAGCTCGGAGACCCGGCCGAAGGTTGCGCTGAGTTCCAGTCGCCGCGCCGCGCGGCGGATAGCTTCTTGTACGCGATCAAAGCGTACCGGCTTGAGGAGGTAGTCGGCCGCCTCAAGATCGAAGGCTTCTGGGGCGAATTCTGCAAATGCGGTGACGAAAACAACTTCCGGCCGGGGACGTCGCGACACCGCGCGGGCGACCGCTACGCCGCTGCGGCCCGGCATCTGGATATCCAGCAGAACCAAGTCCGGCTCTAGGAGGGCGATCAGTTCCAGCGCCTGGTCACCATCCGATGCTTCGCCGACGATCTCCACACCTGTCGTCTGGCCGAGGCAGAGGCGTAGGCGCTCAAGCGCCAGCGGCTCGTCATCGACGATCATCACACGCATGTTCATGCTGCGACCTGTTTTGTCTTGAGTTCGAGTTGCAGGGGCACTTCGATCACCGCCTGGAACAAAGCCCCTTCTGTCCTGGTGGACACTCTGGCGCGGTCTCCGAACAGCGCCTGTACTCTGGCCGCCACGTTCGCGAGCCCGACGCCGGTCCCGTTGGCCGCAGGTTCCTGAGACGTAGATGCGCCACCGTCGTCGGTCACGGTCAGGATCAACGCCGCGTCGTGGGCTATGGCCCGGACGGCGATCGTCACTGGGTGCTTCGCGCGGGCTACTCCGTGCTTCACGGCGTTTTCCGCCAGGGGCTGGAGGAGGAAGTGCGGGACCAGAGCCCGGCGAAGATGATCTGGGAAGTCGATATCGACAATTAGACGCTCGCCGAACCTGGCGGCTTCGATGTCTAGATAGGAGCCCACGACATCGAGTTCCTCTTCGAGCCGAACCAGATCGTTTACGCCGCGGGTCAGGGATGCTCGGAAGAACTCGGCCAAACGGACGACGACCGTCTCGGCTTCCACGTTTCGGCCTGAGCCGATCAGAGACGTCACCGCGTTCAAGGTATTGAACAGGAAGTGCGGATTAATCTGAAATCGCAGTGCGGCGAGTTGGGCTTCCTGAGCGGCGGCCGTCGCGGCGGCGAGGCGACGCTCCTGGTCGCGCATGGCCAGCGATGTGTAAACCAGGCCAAGGACGGTCGCGTACAGACCAAAGATCCACACGTAGATGAGGATGTTGAATACAAACGCATCAATGAGCGGAGGCAGCGGCGCGGCCACGCCAAACGCGTCGGCGCTGATCACGAAAATCAACGGGTCGAGCACGGAGTGCAGTATCGCCGCGACCATCGTGACGGCCCCAATCACCGCGATCCTGGCGGAAAGCGGCAGCGCGCGCGTCAGCAGCGTGGCGCCGTAGATCATCAGAGAGAGCGCCGCGCCAATGCCGACGATGATGAGGTAGCCGGCGGTCTCCCACAGGGTTAGGCCGCCGTTCTTGAGTGCAGGCGCCTGGAACACCACGAAGGTGAAGGTCCAGAACGCGAGGGTCAGGTAGATGGCTTCTCGAACGCCAAAGCGGCGCGTCGGCCAGATCGATCCAGTCATTGGCGTCGCCAGGTTCTATTCAGCGATCACTCTAGCCCAGGTGCGTGTGTGTTGTGGCTCGTTTCGTCGCAGGACTCTGGTCGTTTGTCTCAATTCCGCAGAGCGATTGGCGCATGGAACATGCCGGCCCAGGCTTAATTGCCCTCTACAAAGACAAGAATTCTCCTCAGCCGACGCTAGGATGCGGCATGATTTGAGAAGCGCCATCTTCGAACGGCGGCTAGCTCAGGTCGGTCCATTCCACGTTGGGGCGCCGCCTACATGCATGTTGCTTTTCGAGCCTTCCTTCTCGCGTCTGCGCTGAGCGTGGCGTCCGCGGCCTCAGCTGCGCCCTTGGCGATCGCGCCAATCTTGACGACCCCGGAAGCCAAGGACGTGCGCTCCTTCGCTCGGCCGCAGGTGGCCCGGGTCACCCATGTCGATCTGGATCTGACGGCTGACTTCGACGCAAAAATCATGCGTGGCTCTGCGGCGATGGACGTCCTCGCCGCCCCCGGGGCGAGCGAGATTGTGCTTGATACGTTGGGCCTGGACATCACCAAGGTCACCGATGGCGCGGGGCGTGAACTGCCTTGGGTGCTCGGCAATGAAGACAAGGAACTCGGCGCGCCCCTTACGGTGCAGTTGAAGGGCGCCAAGCGGATTGTCGTTGAGTACGCTTCGAAGCCCGGAGCGCGCTCCTTGCAGTGGCTGCCGCCGTCACTCACTGCCGGAAAGCAGAAGCCCTATCTGTTCAGCCAGGGCCAGGCGATCAACAACCGCAGCTGGATTCCGACGCAGGATAGCCCTGGCATCCGTCAAACCTGGACGGCCCGAATTGTTGTGCCGGACGGACTTACGGCGGTGATGAGCGGGGAAAAGCTGACACCAAAGGGCGAGCCGACGACGGATGGGAAGCGCGCCTTCCGCTTCCGCATGGATCACCCTGTGCCGCCCTACCTGATCGCTATCGGTGTCGGGGATCTTGCGTTCAGAGAGCTTGGCCCGCGGACAGGCGTGTACACCGAGCCCTCCATGATGGATCGGGCCGCGAGCGAACTGGTCGACACAGAGAAGATGGTAAAGGCCGCGGAGGGCCTCTACGGCCCTTATCGGTGGGGACGGTATGACCTGCTGGTCCTGCCTCCGTCCTTCCCACTGGGTGGAATGGAAAACCCGACGCTGACCTTCCTGACGCCCACCTTCATAACCGGCGACGGGGCCAATGTGAGCTTGGTGGCTCACGAGCTGGCGCATAGCTGGTCCGGCAATCTGGTCACCAACGCCACCTGGCCGGACGGCTGGTTGAACGAGGGGTTCACCACCTATTTCGAGAACCGGATCATGGAGGCGCTGTATGGCGCCCCACGGGCGCGGATCGAGGCTGACCTGAGCTGGGACGGCATGCAGGCCGACATCAAGGAAGAGGGCGGGCCGCAGGCGGATGCGACCAAACTCTACGGCCAGCCGGGCGGCCAGCTTGAGTACTTCAAGGGCGCGACCTTCCTTCGCACGATCGAGACCATCGTGGGACGCGAGCGTTGGGACGCCTATCTGCGCTCGTACTTCGACCGGCACGCCTTCCAGCCGCAGACGACAGCCGGTTTTCTGGCCGATATTCGCGCGAACCTGATCAAGGGGGACAAGGGCCTCGAAGCGAAACTGGAGCTCGACAAGTGGGCCTATGCCGCGGGCCTGCCCAGCAACGCCGTCCACATAAAGTCTGAAGCCCTCGCTCGGGTGGATGAGCAAACGGCCGCCTTCGTGAAAGGTGGACCAGCGTCAGCAATCAAGGCGTCGGCTTGGACGACGCAGGAATGGCTGCGTTTCCTGAACAACCTGCCGCGCCAGTTGTCGACGGCGCAGCTCGACGATCTGGATCGAACCTTCAAGCTTTCGGATTCGACCAATAGCTATGTCCGGTCGGCCTGGCTGGAACTAGCGATCGCCAACCGCTACGAGCCGGCGCTGCCGTCGCTGGAAGCTTTCCTGAAAAGCGTTGGCCGTGGCCTGTTCATTCGTCCGCTCTACGCTGGCTTGATGCGTCAGGGCGACTGGGGGCAACCCATCGCCCGCAAGATGCTTGCCGAGGCGAAGTCGAGCTATCACCCGACGATCGTCGCCGGCCTTGAGCGGATCGTGAACGGGTCCTGAGACCCGGCGCGGCCCCGTGAAGGGGCCTGAGTTTGCTAGGTAGTGGGCGACGCGGGACATGCGCGTCGCCTACCGAGCCGCTGGACGATCTTTCAGATTGCGCAGGCGGCGTCAGGTACGTTCGCCACGCGCGCCCAGCGATAGCCTTCGACTGTCTTCCCCCGCGGGAGGTAGGTGATCGCGAGCGGTTTGCCGTCCCGCTTCAGGTCGATCGTCAGCTCGGCTTTTGCATCGCCCTGGATCGCATCGAGAACGACCGCCGTCGTGATTTCATCGCCATCGCGGACACCGGCTTTTTCGGCCGCCGAACCGGCGACCAGCCCCTGTACCCGACGGGGGTTGGACGTCAGGGAGGCGCTATCGAAGCCCAACTCGAAGTTTCGATAGGAGGCCGTTTCGCGCTTGAAGCAGGGTCCAAAGGCGTTGCTTGGGGGAACCATGAGTCTGCCCGCCATCATGTCGTCGAACTCGACCTTAGCCTTCGGGCCAAGCTCGGCCGTGACCAATTCCAACCAGGCGTCCGTGTCATAGCTCAATCCGCGTTTCTGCCGGTCCAGCATGGCGAAGGTCAGATCGTCGAGTTTGCGTTGGCCGCCTGACTTCGCGCGGATTTCGGCATCGACCGTGGACAGATAGAATGAACCCCGATCATACGGCAGCTTGCGGACGCGGGTGTCGCTCCAGAATTTCGCCGCGATCTCCGAGGCCGGAGCGGTGTTCATGGCGTTGCCGTAGTAGCTCTGAGCCCGCTGGTTTACATCCGCGAGGAATTCATCGGTGGTGATGAGACCCGCGCGCCAAGTGAGCACAGGATCGTAGTACTCGGCCATTCCCTCGCCGTACCAAGATACGATGCCGTTCGGGCCTGAAAGGCTGCCGGTCCAATTGTGGACGATTTCATGGGCGAGGTGGCCGCGCATGCTGTCGGCGGTCGGCGCCGGGGTGTCGCTAAAGCCCGACATGAAGGAATTGACTAGGCCGGCGCCGCCGGCGCCGGGGTAGGGGTTCTTTCGGAAGAATACACGGTAGGGCTTGTCCGGTTCGCCAAAGAACCCGGCGATGGCGGTGTGCGCCTTCTGGGTCCAGACGGCCACGGCTTGAGCGTCGAACGGCGGCTCACCGAGCCAGTAGATGCCGAAAGGTCCGCCGCCAGGCGACGGATAGCTGCTGATCGGGCCGGCCATGTAGTAGCTGTGCGCCAGCAGATCGACAGGACCGACGGTGCGCACCTCTCCTTCGCCGAGACTCCACGCGCCATGCGAGCCGGAGGGCATCGCCGCGAGGTCCCACTTCAGGTGGATGCTATAGGGCGTCGACTTATCTGGAAGGGCCAGGAAGCTCACGCCTGCGCCATTGAGGCCGCCCGCCTCCGGACGAAGATCGAAGGGCGGTCCGGAGCCAAGCTTTGGACGGTAGGCGCGGGCCGGCGCGCGATAGCTGACGGTCACATCGCCGACTGTTGGCCGGCTGACTTCCCAGCGTCGGAAGTACATGAAGTTCGACGGATCGACCGGATCGTCTTTCTGAACGAGGGCGACTGGACCTGCTTGGTCCGTGACCTTGATGTCGTTCGCGCCGTAGCGGGCGGTCTCCACCGATGCGAACACCATTGGCAACTTCAGAAACGCCTCGCCCGGCCTTGCGGCGGGCGCCTGAACTTTCAACTGCACGTCGATATAGTCGACGGCTTGGTCGGTCGTGTGAGGCTTGAGAGTGACATCCAGCGAAGGCGGTGCTGCGTCTTGCGCCGCTGCGGCGCTTCCGAGGCTGAGCGCGCCGATCATGGCGGAAACAGCAGTGGTGATCATGCGAGCAGCGCTCATCGTGGCTCCCCTCTTTTCAATGGCGGCTAGTAGGGAAGCTTAGGCGTGATGGGCAGGATTATCTTGTCGTTCTTGCCCGGATTATGCGCAGCGGGCGGCTAGTCTATCGGCTCAAGAGCCGGCGGCTGCATGAGCCATGTTTCGGCTGGCCGGTCTCCGGACTAGCGGAATTTCCGCGCCCGGAGCGGGATAGCGGTGGTGTATTTCGACTCCGATAGCGTCACGATGGAGCGGACGTCGATGACGCCCGGTAGCTTCAGGATCGTTGAAAAGATGAAGTCTTGGTACCAGTTCACGTCCGGCGCCAAAACCTTCAGCATCGCGTCCATTTCCCCGAACACGGTGTAGCACTCGAGAATCTCGGGAATGTCATCGATGGCCTGGTGGAACTTGGCGCGGTCTTCGTCGCTGAGGGTCGTCATCTTCACCTGGGCGAAGATTTGCATCTTGAAGCCAAGCTTCTGGCGATCGACGATCACCACTTGAGCCTTGATGTATCCCTCTTCTCGAAGGCGCTGAATTCGGCGCCAGCACGGGGACTGGGACAGCCCGACCCGCTCGGCCAGTTCGGCGGTCGAGAGCGAAGCGTCCCGCTGCATCAACTCAAGAATCTTGGTGTCGATCGCGTCCAGCTCCGCCGGCATATCTTATGTTCCTCTTCTGCGCGTCACGCATAACGGATGCAGCTCCTGGGGCTGTCAAGGGTGACAAAGGCAAGAAAAACCAAGGTGCGCGGATAGGATCAGTTTGTTGTCAGAACTGCTCCTTTGCAGCTCTTCGAACATCCGAATGACGCCACTGGGGGCGACGCTGTGAACCTGCCGAGTACGCCGCACGCGGGTCCGCGTGGCGGGGCGCCTGACGCCTCCGGCGAGAGCTATTCAAACTGGGTCCGGGATGTCTTGCGCGCGGTCGCCGACGAGCCGGACGCCGCTGTGCTGTTTGACTCCACGATCCGCGAACCAACGGAATTGCTTGCTGGAGTCGCTCGTCGCGCCTTCGAGGGCGGCGTCACGGACCGGTTTGAAAGCGTCTTCGCCGGCGGCAACAGGTTTGTCGTCGAGGCGGTCGCCGCTCGGTACGGCGTCCCGCGCGAAAGCGTCATCTGTACGACAGGCGCAACCAGCGCGATGGCGATGGCGATCCGCGCCTACGTCGCGCCGGGCGACCACGTGATTGTCGAGACCCCGTGCTTCGACCTTTTACCTGGCTTGGCCGAGGAGGCTGGGGCGATGGTCAGCTACCTGCCTCGGCGGGCGCCCGATTTCGACGTGGATCTGGCCGAGTTGGCGCAGCTCATGCGACCGGACACCAAGCTGGTCCTTCTCACCCACTTGCATAATCCTTCCGGCGCCATGCTGGGCGACGGCGTTGTCGCGGCGCTCGGAGAGCTTGCAACCAAGACCGGCGTCCCGATCCTGATCGATGAGGTTTACGGCGATTTCGCCGGGCCTCGCCGTGCGGCGGCCGCGCTATCGCCCGACATCATCAGCGTGGGCAGTCTGGCCAAGGCCCAGGGCTTGTTCGCTTTGAAGTGCGGCTGGGCGATCGCCTCGCCGGCCCGCGTACAGCAGATGTTGGCCGCCAATAGTCACGGCGATCTCGATCTTTCAAAGTTGTCCCATGCCGTGGCCGCGCTCGTGCTGGAAGACATTGCGCCCTTCGACAATCATTGGCGGGCGACGTTGGAAGCGACGCGGCCCGTTGTTGAGCGTCACGTCGGGGCGATGGTCGATGCCGGCTTGCTCGTTGGCGACGTTCCCGTGGCGGGCTGCATGTGCTTCCCGCGGGTGGTCGGTGTGGCCGATACGCGGGCGCTGGCCGATTGGTTCTGGCGCGAGCATCGGATAGTTGTCGCGCCGGGCGAGTTCTTCGGCTTGGCCGGACATATTCGCATCGGCTTCGGCGGTGAGGCCGAGCAGCTAGATCGCGGACTTGAGCGCCTTCACCGAGCGCTAAGTCTATACCGCGCATCTTGATGTGCGGCGGGCCGGCAAATCACTGCGTTCGCCCGCTCAAATCCGCTCACATGAACCATGCGGTCCATTGTCAGCCCCCGCATAAACAATTTGCGACGCTTGGCCTTCGGTTCGAAGAACGAAAAGAAAAACCGCAGGCTCACACCTAGGCTGTTTCGAGTGCGGCGACCTGAACTTGGGCTCGCGGAATACTGATCCCGCCGTTTGCAGAGGGTCATCCGCCAGCCTGAGCCGGGGCGTCCTGGCCTAGGGGGACAAGATGAAGATGCAGACCGTGCGCGGGCGACTTTTCGCCTCAACGATGATGGGCGGCCTGGCCTTGGCGGCGACGATGAGCGCGCAGCCTGCCTGGGCCCAGGACGCAGACGTGGCGATCGAAGAGATCGTGGTCACCGGATCGCGGATCCGGCGGGCCGACATCGAAACCTCGGCCCCCGTCGCTGTGATCAGCGCGCAGACCTTGACTGACCGTGGCGTGGTCCAGGTCGGCGACATGCTGAACCAGATCAGCGCCAACGCACCCTCATTCGCCGTCAGCGACGGCACCGGCTCAGCGGCCGGGAACGGTCAGCAATTCGTGAACCTGTTCGGGCTTGGCCCTGGCCGGACCCTCACGCTTGTGAATGGCCGCCGCATGGTGACGACCTCGCAAAGCCGCGGCGCCGAAGGCGTGTCGGGCTTAGGTGATCGGGTCGTCGACACCAATATCATTCCGACCGGTCTGATCGAGCGTATCGACGTGGTTCAAGCCGGCGGCGCCGCCGTCTATGGCTCGGACGCCATCGCCGGCGTGGTCAACTTCGTCCTGCGGGACAATTTCGAAGGCGTCGAACTGGACGCTCAGTACGGCATCTCCTCGCGCGACGACTACCCGAAGCAAAGTCTGCGCGGCACCTTCGGCAAGAACTTCCTCGACGGGCGCGCGAACCTGGCTGTCGATCTGGAGTGGTCGAAGACGGAGTCGCTGCTCGATTACGATCGGCCGCGCAGCAATCTTGGCCGGGTCACGGTTTCGAACCCGCTGAACAAGACGCCGACCGATGGTATTCCGGCGGTGGTCGAGAACCTGAACACGCGCTTCGTCACCTTTAACGCCAACGGCGTGATCTCGCGTGCGGGTCCTCCGTTCGCCAGCCAGATTGGCGCCGTCGCAGGGCAGCCGATCCAGAGCAACGCCGCAGGTACCGCCTTCGTCCCCTACAACGTGGGCAATCTGGTCAACCCGATGGTGCCGCCGTTCACCAGCGGTGGTGACGGCCTGCCGTTCCAAGAGTTGGCGTCGCTCAACGTCGGTGTTGAACGCTGGGTCGGCAACGCCATCGGGCACATCGACCTTACCGATCGCATCAAGCTCTCGGGCGAGTTCATGTACGCCAAGGTCCAGGGCCGCGATCCCTACGGCAATCAGGCCAGCAACACCGTGCTCAACGGAGCCGACACCGGCTCCGGGGCCATCGCGTTGTCGCGTACCAACCCGTACTTGACGCCCGCCATGGCGGCCGCAATCGGCCCGGGCGGCCCGCCGTTGTTTGTCTCCAAGTTCTGGACGGACCTGCTGCCGACCCGAGAAAACACCAGCACCACCGAAACGGTTCGGGCCGTATTGGCCCTTGATGGCGACTTCGATTTCGCCGAGCGGAACTTCTACTGGAGCCTCTCGGCCAGCCACGCGGAGACCGATGGCGAGACTTCCGGCTGGGGAGTGAACACGGCCCGCTTCAACAAGGCGGTCAACGCCGTGCGCAACGGGGCGGGCGCTATCGTCTGCGGCGTAAACGCCGACGCAGTCACGTCCAATGACGACGCAGCCTGCGCGCCGCTGAACCCGTTCGGCATCGGCAATGTCAGCCACGAAGCCCAGCTCTATGTGACGACGCCAATCGGCTCGGACTACCTGAATTCGCAGGACGATTACCTGGCGACCTTGGGCGGTGACCTATTCGAGCTGCCGGCTGGGATGGTCAAGTTCAGCGTGGCTTATGAGCATCGTCGCGAGAAGGCCAAGTTCACGCCGTTCACCGCCGAACAGCAGGGTCTAGTGGGCTCGCGCGTGCCCACGCTCGCCACCAAGGCGGCTTACAACACCGACGAAATCTCGGGCGAAGTCTTGGTGCCGATTATCGGCGGCGACTTCACCTTGCCGTTCGTTCAGTCGCTGGAGTTCGACGGCGCCTATCGCCGGGTGAAGCACTCCATCGCGGGCAGCGAGGACATCTGGGGCGCGGGCCTGCGCTGGCAAATTATCGACGGCCTGACGATCCGGGGTTCAACCAGCCGCAACTTCCGCGCGCCGAACCTCGACCAGCTCTTCGCACCGTCGCGGACCGCCCTGGGCAGCACCGGCAACGACCCCTGCGATGCGGACCGCATCAATTCAGGTCCGAACCCCGCAGTGCGGTTGGCCAACTGCCAGGCGCTGTTCGCCGCCAACCCGAGCTTTGGGCCGTTGGCGACCTTCCAGAACCTGTCGGAGAATTTCGACAACGCCCAGGTCACCACGGGCGGCAACCCGAACTTGCGCAACGAGATCTCAAAGACCAATACGATCGGCTTCGTCTTCCAGCCGAGCTTCGTGCCGGGTCTGACCATTGTCGTGGACCGGATCGATGTCGATCTGACCGATGGGCTGTCGGCCTTCCAGCCGGCCGACTTCATGTCGGCCTGCTATGACTCGACCAGCCCGTCGGCCGAGATCTGCAGCACCTTCACGCGTGACGCGGCCGGCCAGACCGTCGCGGCGACCTCGACGACGTTCAACGCTGGAAAGGTCGCGTTCCGTGGCGAGACCTACAACATCAACTACCGCTTCCCAATCGGGCGGTTCTTCGATGATCGCGACCTGGGCGATCTGGAGCTCAGCGTCGACGCCACCCACACCACGCGGCTTGAGACTTCGGTGACCGGCTTCGACTCCACGCGCGAGGATGGCACCACGGTTCGGCCCGACTGGCTGGTCCAGTTCGATGCGGTCTACGCGCACGGGCCTTTCCGGGCGAGCTACCAGCTCACCTACCTGCCGGAGACCAAGATCAACGTCTTCGACACCATCGAGAGCACCCCGACGCCGGAGATCAAGGAGAACTACCGCCACAACATCTCCGCGGCTTACGACTTCGGGAAGTACACGGTGCGCGGCGGGATCATCAACGTGACGGACGAAGAGCCGTCCTATCCCACGCGGAGCTACGGCGACATCTTCGGGCGGCAGTACTATGTCGGCCTGAACGCCCGCTTCTAGGGTGACTGTTCGGGCGGCGCTGGCTCTGCGGGCCGGCGCCGCCCTTTCTCTTTGGAGTTGGCTATGAGCGCGAGCGTCGGGGGCGGAGAGATCGGGAGCGTCGCCGTCTTTGACGGCCAAGCGGTTCGCGAACGCCTCACCTACGACGTGGCGATCCCGGTGGTCCGGGAGGCGATGCTCGCACTATCAGATGGCCGGGTGCGCCAGCTATTGCGCAGTTTCATCGGCCTGGGCCAGGGGCGGACTTTCGCCATCATGCCGGCCGCGCTTTCAGATCGCGGCGTGTTTGGCGCCAAGCTGGTCAGCGTCTTCGCCGACGGTTTCGGGCGCAAGGCGCATGAGGGGCTGGTGATCCTCTTCGACGGCGTCACTGGCGCGCCGATATGCTTGGCCGACGCGGCCGAGATCACCGCCGTGCGCACCGCAGCCGCGAGTGCGGTCGCCACGGACGCCTTGGCCCGCAAGGATGCTTATACGCTGGCTGTTCTCGGCGTGGGCAAGCAGGCGGCTGCTCATATCCGGGCGATCTCGAAAGTCCGAACCCTGAGCGATGTCCGTGTTTGGGGCCGCTCCATCGAGCGCGCCGAGGTCTTCGCCGCCGACATGTCCGCTGCGACCGGGCTGCACGTGCGCGCCGCCGCCGAGATCGCAGGGGCGACGCAGGGCGCGGGCATCATTTGCACTGTCACCGCCGCAATCGATCCGATCTTGGACCTGGCCTGCGTGACCCCCGGCGCCCACGTGAACGCAGTGGGGTCCAGCGGACCGGGCCAGGCGGAGATCGCGTCCGACCTCGTGGCCGCCAGCCGCTTTGTCGCCGATCATCGCGAGCACGTCCTGATCCACGGCGGGGAGTTCCTTCGCGCAAAGGCTGAAGGGCTGGTCGGTGACGACCACATCGCCGCTGAACTCGGCGAAGTGCTGGCCGGCGCGCGCCTTGGCCGCACGGGCCCCCACGACATCACCCTCTACAAGTCATTGGGCCACGCCGCGCAGGATCTCGCCGCCGCCGCCTGGCTCCACGAAAACGCAGGATGACTCGCGCCGCGCGGGCCATCGGGGACATCGCATGACCGACACGACGCAGCAGCTCCACAAGGGCGTCAATCTTGCCGCCGTGGTGGCCCTTGGTTTGGGCACGGCGGTCGGGGTCGCGATCTTCTCGGTCATCGCCCCCGCCACGGCGCTAGCTGGGCCGGGGATGCTGCTGGCCGTGCTGGCGGCGGCCGCGCCGATGTTCGTCATCGCCGTGACCTATGCCTTCATGGGTTCGGCGTTGCCGACCTCAGGGGCTTCGTTTGAGTGGTCACGTCGCTTCATTCACCCCTTCGTCGGGTTCCTGATCGCCTGGCTGCGGATCGTCAGCAATGTGGGCGCGATCCTGGTCCTGGCCCTGGTGGCGGTCCGCTATCTCTCGATGGTCGTGCCCCTGCCGACCAAGCCGACCATGTTCGCGGGCTTCCTGCTTTTCTTTCTAGCGAACTACTTCGGCGTAGCCTTGGCCGCGCGCCTTCAGGTCGTCCTGATGGGCGCGCTGGTGGTGCTCTTCTTCATCTTCGCGGCCTGGGGCGCGCCGCACATTGAGCCCGCGCATTTCGAACCTCTGCTCCCTCACGGCACGGCCGGCATGCTGGCCGCCGTACCGTTGCTGATCGGCTTGTTCTTCGGCATTGAGGCGGCGACGGAGATCGGCGACGAGGTCAAGGACGGCCGCAAGGCCATTCCGCTCGGTATCGCCCTGTCGATCGGCAGCGCGGTGGTGCTGTACCTAATGGTGGCGGTTGTCGCGCTCGGCGTCCTTGGCCCCGAGGCCTTGGCTCGGAGTGAGACGCCGCTGCTGGATGCGGCTCAACCGTTCATGGGGCCGATCGCCAAGCCGCTGATCGTCACCGCGGCCGTGGTCGCTATCGGAAAGTCGCTTAACTCGCTCTATCTCGGCTTCTCCCGCAGCCTGTTCGCCATGGCGCGGGCCGGGATGCTGCCGGCCCCGCTGACGAAGATCCATCCGAAGTATGGCACCCCGCACATCGCGCTCTGGACCATCTTGGGCGGCGCGACGCTTGGCCTGTTGGCTCCGATGAACCTGACCAGCCTGTTCCTGGCCGTGAATATCCCGACGCTGCTAAAGTACGCCGCGACCAGCTTCTCGGCCGTCGTGGTGGTGCGCAAGCATCCGGAGATCTACGCCGCCGCCCGCTTCAAGCTCTCACCGCGCGCGACGATCTGTTGGGCCTACGCCGGCGCGGCGGCGGCCCTGGTAATCGCCGTCCTGGGTTTCCAGGCCGATTGGATGCCCTACGCGGCGCTCGGCGTGTGGGCGATGATCGGAATCGCCTACTACGTCGTCACTCACCGCAAGAGCGCCTGATGACTCGAAAACTCGACAGCTTCGACCGCCGCATCCTGGCCCAGCTCCAGACGCAGGGCGATCTAGGACCGGTCGAGCTCGCCGAGATCATCCACCTCTCGCCCTCCCAGTGCTCACGCCGTCTGCAGCGATTGAAGGCCGAGGGCTATGTCGCGCGGATCGTGGCGCTGCTGGACGAGGGGCATTTGAACATCGGCGTCGTCGCCTACGTCCTGACAACGCTCAAGTCCCATGCGCCGGAGCAGACGCAGCTCTTTCAGGCGCGGATCGGCGCGCTCTCGGAAGTTGTCGAGTGCCACAAGATGACTGGCGAGGCCGACTACATCCTCAAGGTCTGCACGCGGAACCTGGAGACCTTCAACGCACTCCTGACCGATCACCTGCTGGTCGCCCCGGAGATCGCGACGGTCAGGTCTTCCATCGTGCTCGACCGCATCAAGTCGACCAGCCAGTTGCCGTTGGAGTTTCTTTAGATGCGCATCATAGACCGTGACGAAGTCGCGCGCCGGCTGACCTATGAGGTCTGCATCCCGATCGTGCGCGATGCGATGATCGCCTTCTCTAAGGGCGAGACCCGGCAACTCCTGCGCTCGATCATCCCGCTCGCCGAGGGGCGGATGTTCGGGATCATGGCGGGCGCGCTTGGCGAGACCGCCCCGTTCGGCGCCAAGCTAATCAGCGTCTTTCCGGACAATTTCGAAAAGGGACTTCAGTCCCACCAGGGCCTGGTGGTCCTATTCGATCCGCAGTCTGGCGCGCCGGTCTGCGTCGTCCACGCCGGCGAGGTGACCGCCATCCGCACCGCGGCGGCCAGCGCGGTCGCAACGGACGCCCTGGCGAGAGCCGGCGCCAGCCGTCTGGCCGTGCTCGGCTACGGTGAGCAAGCCGCCACCCACGCTCGGGCGATCTCGAAGGTCCGCACTCTGAGCCACCTCACGGTGTGGGGCCGCTCTGGCGAGCGGGCAGGGGCGTTCGCGGCCCGCATGACCGCTGAGCTCGGCGTGGCGGTGGAGATCGCCGCCAATGTCAGGGAGGCGGTGGCGCAGGCCGACATCGTCTGCACCGTGACCAACGCCAAGGAGCCGGTGCTGCTGGGCGAGTGGGTCCAGCCCGGAACCCACCTGAACCTCGTCGGCTCCAGCTTCGCCGGCCCGGTTGAGGTCGACAACGATCTTGTCGTGCGTTCGCGCTTCATCGCCGACAGCCGGGAGGGCGTCCTGCGCCAGGGCGCGGAGTTCCTGCGCGCCAAGGAGGCCGGGCTGATCGGCGATGACCATGTCGTGGCCGAGATCGGCGAGGTGCTCTCCGGCGCCGTCCCGGGCCGGCGCTCAGACGACGAGATCACGGTCTACAAGTCGCTGGGTCATGTCGTGCAGGATCTAGCGAGCGCTTGGGCTCTCTATTCGCAGGCCGAAGAGGCGAACTGAGCGGCGCAAGACGCACGGAACGTGCGTCGGCACAGCTCTAGATTTCAGTCCAGTTTTGGGGCGACCAATGATCAGACACACCTTGGCGATGGCCGTGAGCTTCGCGGCCTTGGTGAGCGCCAACGCCGCCTTGGCGCAGGCTGCGCCGTTGCTGGACGTCACCCTGAAACCCGGCGCGGCGGACGCGCAGGGGCATGTCGCCTTTGTGGACATCGTCGCCAAGATTCCCGCTGTCGACACACCTGCGGGCGCGCCGCTGTTGGCGCTGCCGGTGGTGGTGGCCAATGTCGAGGGCGTCGCCAAGACAATGACTGGTTTCGAGGTCGTCGACGCCCAGGGCGCTGTGCCTTTGAGGGTCCAGGACCAGGGCGCCGGCTCGCCGGTCGAAATTCGCCAATGGATCGCGGGACGGCCGGTGGTCGGAGACCTGACCGTTCGTTACCGCGCACCGACTGACAACGCGCCGCCGATCCGGGGCTCCGGCCCTCCCTTCGGCCTGCGCACCGAGGGCGGTGGCTTGTCGGGCGCGGGCAGCATCTTCTTGGTGCAGCCGGTCACCACCAAGCCCTATCGCCTGGCGGTCCGCTGGGACCTGGCCGCGATGGGCAAGGGCGCGACCGGGACCTCCAGCTTCGGCGACGGCGACGTCGAATTGCCCGCCGGTTCGGCTGATCGGCTGGGCTCGGCCTTCTTCATGGCCGGCCCGATGTACCGTCATCCGACCGAGCTGCGAACGAGCGGCTTTTCCTCAGCATGGCTGGCCGGAGCTCCCGCCGACACCGCTGCTGTGATGGCTTGGACCGAGAAGCTGCACGCCTGGTACGACATCAACTTTAAGGGCGGGGGCGAGCTGCCCTACCGCGTCTTCCTCCGCTTCAACCCGGTCAATCCTGGCGGCGGCGTCGCCCTGACCAACTCCTTCGTCGCCACCTACGACGACAAGACGACGGCCGAGAGCATGAAGCTCACCCTGGCTCACGAGATGCTGCACACCTGGGCGCCGACGCTTGGAGCGCATAGCTCCCGCACCAGCGACACCCAGTGGTTTGGCGAAGGGATCGCGGTCTACTACGCGCGGCTGCTGCCGTGGCGCGCGGGGCTGATCGGCGCCAACGCCTTCCTGGATGATCTCAACGAGACGGCTGGCCGCTACTATTCCAACGCCCTGATCGACACACCCAACGACCAGATCGCGGGGCGGTTCTGGGAAGAAACCCTGGTTCGGGTCCTGCCCTATGACCGGGGTTCGATGTATATGGCGGTGGTCGACGAGAAGATCCGTAAGGCTTCCGGCGGCAAGCGATCGCTCGACGACATCATGCAGACGCTGATCGATGCCAAGCGGGCCGGCGTGGAGACGACGCAGGAAACCTGGCTGGAATTGATCACCGCCGAACTCGGCCCGGCCGCCAAGACCGATTTCGAGGCCATGCTGGCTGGCGCGGTGCAGCGCCCGTCGGGCGGCGCCTTCGGTCCGTGTTTCACCGCTTCGACCACCACCCTTCGCCAGTTCGAACTCGGCTTTGCGGGCAAGAGCCTCACTAAGCCCGTGCGGATCGTTGAGGGCTTGGTTCCGGGCTCGGCCGCCGACAAGGCGGGCCTCCGCAACGGCGATGAGATCCTCAAGCCGGTCGGCCTCGACAACATTCAGTCCGACCAGAAGCTCACCGTGACCTGGCAGGTTCGCCGCGACGGCAAGACCTTCTCGATCACCTATCTGCCGCGCGGCAAGAGCGTCGAGGTTCCGCAGTGGAAGCGGGTCGAAGGTGTCTCCGACGCCGCTTGCAAGTTCTAGGGACGCGGCGTCACGAACGCCCGGACGTCGCTGGTGAAAGCCTCCAGCGCCGCCTCGTTGGTGTAGGCCATGTGGCCGCCCTCATAGGTCTTCTGCGAGACGCGGTCCGTCGGGAAATAGCCCTGGGCTGCGAGATAGCGCGCGGGACCAACGGTGGTGGTCAGGTCGTAGATCCCCGTTCCGACCATCAGACGGAACTTCGGATTGGCGGCGAAGGCATCGCCGATCATGGCCGGATAGTCGTAGTCGTTGAACGGACCGCCGGCCCCGCTGGTCGGGTTGTAGAGCCATCCCCGGGTGTCGGGCGCGAATGGGCGATACTCGCTCATCGGAAGGGTCACCGTCAGGTTCTGCGTCAGATGCTCGGACAATAGCGGCGCGACCATGTCGCCCACCTTGGCGAACGGATCGACCGGGCGCTCGCCGGCCTTCGGCGCCGGGCCTGTGTAGCGGGCGTCATAGGTCGCCAGCATCAGTCCCCTGTCCTTCAGGAGCTCGGTGGCGAAGGCGACCTTGGTGATCACCAGGCGGTTTGTCAGATAATAGTCGGCGCTGATCCCGGTCATCGCCTGCAACCGCTCGGCGACCTGCTGGCGGTCCGCCTGCGATAGGTCCGCGCCCTTCGCCAGGGCGCTGAGATACTCCCCCATTCCGTAGCCGTAGGCCGCGTCGATGAAAGCCGCCATGCTCTTGCCGCCCATGTCCGCGCGGCCGTGATAGGCGGCGATGGCCGCCAGGGCCGGCAGGTTCGCGGCGTAGGCCATCACGTTGCTGGCGCGCTGACTGGTCTCGATCATGTTGGTCGCCTGGCCCATCAGCACCACACCATCGAGCGGCATGGTCTTGGCCAGTTCGCTGGCCATCAAGGCGGCGCGGATCGTGCCGTAGCTTTCTCCCAGCACATACTTCGGCGAGGCTTCGCGGCCGTTCGCCTTGATCCAGGCCTCGACGAAGCCGGCGACGGACTTGGCGTCTCCATAGGCAGTGTAGAAGTCGGCGCGCTTGCCGCCCGGCAGCACGCGGGTGAAACCGGTCTCGGCCGGGTCGATGAAGACCAAGTCGGCGACGTCGAGCACCGTGTAGGGATTGTGCTGCAAGGCATAAGGCTTCGGCACGGGCGCGCCCACGTCCTGCGGGACGGTGATCCGCTTGGGCCCAAAGGCGCCCATGTGCAGCCAGGATGAGGCGGAGCTGGGACCGCCATTGAACAGGAAGATCACCGGCCGCTCGGCTTGGCCCTTCGCGCCGTCGCGGACATAGGCGGTGGTCATGAAGCTGATGGTCGGAACACCGTCCTTGTCCTTCAACACGGTCTCCCCGACCGTCGCGAGGTAATGCACGGTCTGACCGTTGAAGACGCCGGAATGCTGGGTGACGAAGGTCCGCGGCGTCGGGGCCTGCGCCGAGACGGCCGGGGCTTGGGCGTAGGCTTGGGAAGCTCCTGCGGTCAGCAGGGCCAGCGCCAGCAAGGTCGCTTTCATCGTCAGTCTCCGTTGCAGGCGCGTCGCCCTCCGACGACGCCAGATTGAGGCGGCGCGGCCGGATTTTCTTGTCGTTCTTCGGGGCAGGCGCGAGGCTTGCCGTCTGATTTATGCGGCTGCGGAAAGCTGTCTGCATCGACAATGTTTGCAAACAGGCGCCGCTCGCCCAGAACGCAAAGAATTTCTCACTGCCCAGGCTATTCTGACCTGGCTTCAGGGTGGGGAATGACGATGCGGAAATCGGTCTTGCTATTGAGCGTCGCCAGCCTTCTGTTGGCCGCGCCCATCAGCGCCCTGGCTCAGGCGGCTACGCCCGCCGCAGCCGCGCCTCGAGCGCCGGTGGTGGCGATCACCCAGCATGCCGGGACCTTCAACGGCCAGAAGGTGAAGTACGACGCCATCGTCGCCGAGACCTTCCTGAAGGAAGCCGTCGGAGCCCCTGCCGCTTCGGTCGTGACGACCGCCTATGTGCGGACCGACAACAAGGACAAGGCCGCGCGGCCTGTCCTCTTCCTGTTCAACGGTGGGCCCGGCGCCTCGACAACGCCGCTGCACTTCGGCGCCTTCGGGCCCAAGAAGCGGGAAGGCGAGGGCGCGGCCCAGCGCATGGTCGACAATCCCGATAGCCCGTTGGACGCCGTGGACCTGGTGTTCATCGACCCGGTCGGCACTGGCTACAGCCGCCCGCTGCCGGGCCACGACGGGCAAGCGTTCTGGAGCCGCACCGGCGACGCCCATGCGGTGAAGACCATCATCGCCGATTGGCTGAAGGCGAATGGCCGCCAAGCCTCGCCGCGCTACATGCTTGGACAGAGCTATGGCACCACGCGCGCGGCGCTGGTGGCTGGGATCGGCCAGGACCTGAACCTCGACGGCATCCTGCTCTTCGCCCTGGTCGGCAATCCGCCGGGCCACGAGATGCCCTATGTCACCAGCCTGCCCGCCTTCGCGACGACCGCCTGGCATCACCAGCGTATCGACCGGGCAGGGCGCTCGGTGACGGAGGTCTATGAGGAAGCGGTCTCCTTCGCGCGCGGCGAATACGTCACGGCCTTGATCAAGGGTGCGAGCCTGACGCCGGCCGAAAAGCGAGCGACCGCCCAGAAGATGTCGGCCCTGATCGGCCTGCCAGCGGAGTTCATCGAGGCCAAGGATCTGCGGCTCTCCAAGGAGGACTTCATGTTCAACCTCCTGAAGGACCAAGGCGTGCGGATCGGGCAGCTCGACAGCCGCGCAACCCGGGCGCTCGACGCCCCGGCCCAGCGCCCACCCTATGACGACCCCGGAATGAACTACGCTGAGCCGCGCCCCGCGCCGCCCACTGCGACCGGCGTGACCGCGGCTTCGACGCGCGGTCTCTCGGCGGTCGATTCCTACTATCAGGAGCACCTGAAGTTCCGCACGGCCGAGACCTACAACGCGCTCAATCTCGACGTGAACAGCGCCTGGGATCACGAAGGCATGACCGACGTGAACAGCAAGATCGGCGAGGCCATGCGGCAGAATCCCAAGCTGCGGCTGTTCTGGGCGGCGGGCTATTTCGACATCACCACCCCGGCCTATAGCGGGCGCTATGCGCTGGATCAGGCTGGTGTCCCGGGCGGGCGGCTGAAGGCGGCCTATTTCAACGGCGGCCACTCGGTGTTCACCGACCCGGCCAACCACACCGCCCTCAGTCAGGCGGTGCGGAACTTCGTGCGGCCCTGATATAGGTCGGGCCAATAGCGGAGGTTGGTATGCGAGTCGCAGTCGGAATCATCATGGCCCTGGCGCTGGCCGGCCCGGGGGCCGCCAAAGATGCGAACGCCGCCTTCTTTGCTCGCAACGCTAAGGCGCCGGGCGTGAAGACCATTCCTGGCATTCAGTACAAGGTGTTGAAGTCGGGGCCGGCCGATGGCGTTCATCCGCAACGGTCCGCGACTGTGAGGGTCCGCTACGTAGGCAGCTTCATCGACGGCAAGGTGTTCGACTCATCGAAGGACGAGCCTGACGGCGCGGTCAGCTTCCCGCTTGGGCGCCTGATCCCCGGCTGGACGACCGTGGTTCCAATGATGCGCCCGGGCGATGAGTGGGAAATCTACTTGCCGCCGGAGTACGCCTATGGCGCGGCCGGCAAGGACATCATTCCTGGCAATGCGGCGATGGTGTTCCGCATCGAACTGCTGGAAGTCACCGACGCGCCGGCCTCCTGAGGCCCGTCAGCCTAGGCGTCGATTTCCGCCAGGATCGCGCGGCCCCCACCAAGGTTCAGCCGTGCGCCGCGTTCGAGTATCGCGCCGTCCTCGGCCTCAAGATGCTCGCGGTTCAACTCCAGCGGCTCCAGCGCCAGGACGAATGTCGTTTGGGCCGCGCATTCGAAAACGTGCGGGCCGTTCAGGCGGCTGACACTGACGGTGCAGACACCGCGGCGGATCATCAGGTTCAGGTCACGGATCGGCCCGTCGTGAAGTGTGGCGGCGCAGGCCGCATCGCCGGGGAAGGCGAAGGGGGGAGTTGCGGCGTCGAGCGTGACGGTCGCCAGACCTTCGACGGCCAGCTGAAGTCCGGCCCCATCAATCACCGTCAGCACCCGATCGACGCCTGGGAAGGCCGAGAACGGCCCGCCCTGCGCCACGTCGGCGATGCTGATCCGCCAGTCGAAGGCGTCCAGCGCCGCGGTCGGCGGCCAGATCGCGACCTCCCGCGTCACCCCGCCGCCGTTCTTCCACGGCATGGGCGTGCGATTGACCGCGCGCAGGATCCGCATCAGCCGAGGATGCCCGGCAGGTCGAGGCCCTTCTCGCGGGCGACGTCGAGGGCGATGTCATAGCCGGCGTCAGCGTGGCGCATGACGCCGGTCGCCGGGTCGTTCCACAGCACGCGCTCGATGCGCTTGGCGGCGGCCGGGGTGCCGTCGCAGACGATCACCATGCCCGAGTGCTGCGAGAAACCCATGCCGACCCCGCCGCCGTGGTGCAGCGAGACCCAGGTCGCGCCCGAGGCGGTGTTGAGCAGGGCGTTCAGCAGAGGCCAGTCGGAGACCGCGTCCGAACCGTCGCGCATGGCTTCGGTCTCGCGGTTGGGGGAGGCGACAGAGCCGCTATCCAGGTGATCGCGGCCGATGACGATCGGGGCTTTCAGCTCGCCCGACGCGACCATCTCGTTGAAGGCCAGGCCCAGGCGATGGCGATCGCCCAGACCGACCCAGCAGATGCGCGCTGGCAGGCCCTGGAACTTGATCTTCTTCCCGGCCATGTCGAGCCAGTTGTGCAGGTGCGGATTGTCGGGGATCAACTCCTTCACCTTGGCGTCGGTGCGGGCGATGTCTTCGGGGTCGCCCGACAGCGCCACCCAGCGGAACGGGCCGATGCCGCGGCAGAACAGCGGGCGGATATAGGCCGGCACGAAGCCCGGGAAATCGAAAGCGTTGGCCACGCCCTCTTCCTTGGCCATCTGGCGAATGTTGTTGCCGTAGTCGACGGTGGGGACGCCGGCGGCCTGGAAGTCCAACATCGACTGAACGTGCTCGGCCATCGAGGCGCGGGCGGCTTCCTCGACCTGCTTGGGGTCCTGCTCGCGCATGGCGGCCCAGCGCTCCAAGCTCCAGCCCTTGGGCAGGTAGCCGTTGATCGGATCGTGGGCTGAAGTCTGGTCCGTCAGCAGGTCGGGGCGTACCCCGCGCTTGAACAGTTCGGGCAGCAGTTCGGCGGCGTTGCCCAGCAGGCCGACCGAGATCGGGGCCTTGTCGGTGCAGGATTGCTTGATCCAGGCTAGGGCTTCGTCGAGATCTTCCGTGGCCTTATCGAGATAGCCGGTGCGCAGGCGCATCTCGATACGCGAGGGTTGGCATTCGACGGCCAGGCAAGAAGCCCCCGCCATCACGGCGGCCAGCGGCTGGGCGCCACCCATGCCGCCGAGCCCGGCGGTTAGCAGCCACTTACCGGACAGATCGCCGGCATAGTGCTGGCGGCCCATCTCGACGAAGGTCTCATAGGTGCCCTGCACGATACCTTGAGCGCCGATATAGATCCAAGAGCCGGCAGTCATCTGGCCGTACATGGCCAGGCCCTTGCGATCCAGTTCGTTGAAGTGCTCCCAGGTCGCCCAGCGCGGCACCAGGTTGGAGTTGGCGATCAACACGCGTGGGGCGTCGGCATGGGTGCGGAACACTCCGACCGGCTTGCCAGACTGAACCAGCAGGGTCTCATCGTCCTCCAGCCGGCGCAGGGTCTCGACGATCTTGTCGTAGCTCTCCCAGTCGCGGGCGGCGCGGCCGATGCCGCCATAGACCACCAGCTCTTCCGGTCGCTCGGCGACGTCGGGGTGCAGGTTGTTCATCAGCATGCGCAGCGGCGCTTCGGTCAGCCAGCTCTTGGCAGTGAGTTCTGTTCCGATCGCGGGGCGGATGACGCGGGTGGGGTCTAGGCGGGTCATGGAATGGCTCAGGCTTTGGCGAAGGCGAGGCACGCCTTCAGGACATCGGTGAGGGCCGCGCGCATCGGCGCGGCTTGGATTTCGGAGTAGGGGGTGGGCCAGGTGGCCGGCGTGGGCGCGGCCGCTGGGTCGTCCATGTAGCCGCGGCACGCCAGTTCCATCTGGATGGCGTGGACGCCGTTCGCAGGCTGGCCGTAGTGGCGGGTCGTCCAGCCGCCCTTGAAGCGGCCGTTGGTCACCCGGCTGAACGAACTGGCGTCGCAGGCTGCCTCGACGGCGCTGGTCAGGGCGTCGTCGCAACTGGTCCCGGAATTGGTGCCCAGATTGAAGTTCGGTAGCGTTCCGTCGAACAGCCGCGGGATCACCGAACGGATCGAGTGGGCCTCATAGAGCACGACCTTGCCGTGGATCTCGCGTAGCCGTTTCAACTCCGCGGCCAGGGCGGCGTGATAGGGCTCGAAGTAGATCGTCCGACGTCGGGCGATCTCAGACTCGTTCGGCTCGCCGCCCAGATAGAGCGGCTCTCCGTCGAAGGTGGTCGTCGGACAAAGCTCGGTGGTCGCCTGACCGGGATAGAGCGAGGCACCGGAGGGGTCGCGGTTCACGTCGATGACGCTGCGGCTGATCGCCGTGCGCACGGTGGTGGCGCCGAGTTCGCGGGCGAAGCCGTAGAGCCGGTGGATCCACCAGTCCGCGTCCTTGCGGGCCAGCCAGGGCGAGATGAGTTGAGCCTCGACGTCAGCCGGGATCTCGGTTCCCGTGTGCGGGAAGCTGACCACCAGCGGCGCGTCGCCGCGATGAACCTCCAGCCAATCCATCACGCCACGCCCGGCAAGGTCGCGGCGCCCAACGCGTCGCAGACCGCGCCCGAACGAACCAGCAGGTTGGCCGCCTCGATATCGGGGTGGAAGTGACGGTCGTCGGTCAGGTGCGGAACCTTGGCGCGCAGCAGGGCGCGCACCGATTCCAGCGCCGGGCTGGAGGTCAAGGGCGCGTGGAAGTCGCAGCCCTGGGCCGCCGCCAGCAGTTCGATGCCGATGACTGCCGTGGCGTTCTCGACCATCGCCAGCAGCCGGCGCGCGCCGTGGGCGGCCATCGAGACGTGGTCTTCCTGATTGGCCGAGGTCGGGATCGAGTCGACGCTGGCCGGATAGGCGCGCTGCTTGTTCTCCGACACCAGGGCGGCGGCCGTGACCTGCGGGATCATGAAGCCGGAGTTGAGGCCAGGCTTGGGCGTCAGGAACGCCGGCAGTCCCGAGAGCGCGGGATCGACCAGCATGGCGATCCGCCGCTCGGCCAGCGAACCGATCTCGCAGACGGTCAGGGCGATCATGTCTGCGGCGAAGGCCACCGGCTCTGCGTGGAAGTTGCCGCCGGACAGGGCTTCGTCGGTCTCTGGGAAGATCAGCGGGTTGTCGGTGACGCCGTTGGCCTCGGTCCCCAGCGTGGTCGCCGCTTGGCGCAGGACGTCGAGCGCGGCGCCCATCACCTGCGGCTGGCAGCGCAGGCAGTAGGGGTCCTGAACGCGCTCGTCGTCCTTCAGGTGCGAGGCGCGGATCGCCGAGCCGGCCATCAGCCCGCGCAGGGCGTCGGCGGTCTCGATCTGGCCGGCATGGCGGCGCAGGGCATGGATGCGCGGATCGAACGGGGTGTCGGAGCCCTTGGCCGCTTCGGTCGACAGCGCGCCGGTGACTAGGGCGGTGCGGAACAGCACCTCGGCCTCGAACAGGCCGGCCAGGGCGTTGGCGGTCGAGAATTGGGTGCCGTTCAGCAGGGCCAGGCCCTCCTTGGGGCCTAGCGTCACCACTGAAAGCCCGGCCTCGGCCAGCGCCTGGGCGGCGGGCAGGCGGGCTTCGCCGACGAAGATCTCGCCGACCCCGATCATGGTCGCCGCCATGTGGGCGAGCGGGGCGAGGTCGCCAGAAGCGCCGACCGAGCCCTGGGCAGGAACGACCGGCGTCAGGCCCTTCAGAAGCATGGCTTCCAGCAGTGCGACGGTGGTCGGCCTCAGGCCCGAGGCGCCTTGCGCCAGACTGGCCAGCTTCAAGGCTAGCATCAGCCGGATCACCGGAACGGGGGAGGGCTCGCCCACGCCCGCGGCGTGGGACAGGACGATATTGCGTTGCAGGGTCTCAAGATCGCCTGCCTCAATGCGGACGCTGGCCAGCTTCCCAAAGCCGGTGTTGATCCCATAGACCGGCTCACCGCGTGCCAGGATGCGCTCGACCGCGGCCGCGCTGGCGGCGATCACCGGTGCAGAGGCCGGCTCAAGCTTGGCGCCGGCGCCGCGATAGATGGCGCGCCACTCGGCGAGGCTGACCTCGCCTGGTCGCATCACGACGTCGTTCATAGTCCACTCCACACGCGGGCATGGAGCGGATTGAACCCCATGCGATAGACAAGTTCGGCTGGGCGCTCGATGTCCCAGATGGCGAGATCGCAGCGCTTGCCGACTTCCAAAGTCCCGGTCTGAGCCAGCATGCCGAGCGCACGGGCGGCTTCCCGCGTCACGCCGGCGAGGCATTCATCGACCGTCAGGCGGAACAGCGTCGCGCCCATGTTCATGGTCAGCAGCAGCGAGGTCAGCGGCGACGTCCCAGGATTGCAGTCGGTGGCCAGCGCGATCGGCACGCCCGCCCCGCGCAGGTCCTCGATCGGCGGCAGCTTGGTCTCGCGTACGAAGTAGTAGGCGCCTGGCAACAGGGTCGCGACCACGCCCGCCTTCGCCATGGCGGCGACGCCGGCCATGTCCAGATGTTCAAGATGATCGGCCGATAGCGCGCCAAATTCGGCGGCCAGCGCCGCGCCGTGCAGGTTCGACAACTGCTCGGCGTGCAGCTTCACCGGCAGTCCATGCGCCTTGGAGGCCTCGAACACTCGGCGCGTCTGATCGGGCGTAAAGCCGATCCCCTCGCAGAAAGCGTCCACCGCGTCAGCCAATCCTTCGGCGGCCACGGCAGGGATCATGCGATTACATACTTCGTCTATGTAACCATCAGAATTACCATCGTATTCGGTCGGCAAGGCGTGGGCGCCGAGGAAGGTCGTCTTCACGCTGACCGGGCGCAATTGGGCGAGCTTTCGAGCGGCCCGCAGCGACTTCATTTCGTGATCCAGCGACAGGCCGTAGCCCGATTTCACCTCAATGGTCGTCAGGCCTTCGGCGATCAGGGCGTCGAGCCTGGGCAGGGCGCTGGCGACGAGTTCGTCCTCGCTAGCCGCCCGCGTCGCCTTCATGGTCGAAACGATGCCGCCGCCGGCCCGCGCGATCGCCTCATAGGAGGCGCCGGCCAGCCGCAGTTCGAACTCGTGGGCGCGGTCGCCGCCGAAGATCAGATGGGTATGAGGGTCGATCAGCCCAGGCGTGATCCAGCGACCTTGGCAATCGATGGTCTCTGCCGTCTCGAATCGCGGGGCCTCAGCGGCGTCACCTGCATAGACGATCTGCCCATCCTGGCTGGCGATGAGGCCGATTTCGACCTCGCCCAAGCCGGGTCGGGTCGGGGAAAGCGTGGCGAGGCGGGCGTTCGCCCAGATCCGATCGCATCGCATGTCCGCCTCCTTCACATCGTCTCGATTAATGTATAGACATATGTCCGAGCGAGGAGGCTTGTCCAGTGTCTGATCGAGGTGAAACGATCTGGTTCGACAGCGCGCTGCTGGCGACCGGTTGGGCGCGCCAGGTGCGCGTGAGCGTTCGGGATGGCCAGATCGCCGCGATCGAAACTCAGGCGCCGCGACGGCCGGGCGAGAGCGCCTATGGCCCAGCGCTGCCCGGACTGCCAAATCTGCACAGCCACGCCTTCCAGCGCGGCATGGCGGGCCTGGCCGAAGTGCGCGGTCCGTCGGCCGACAGCTTCTGGACTTGGCGCGAGGTCATGTACCGCTTCCTGGAGCGGCTGGGTCCGGACGAGGTCGAGGCGGTTGCCGCGCTCGCCTATGCCGAGATGCTGGAATCCGGTTTCACCCGGGTTGGGGAATTCCACTACCTGCACCACGACCAGGGCGGCCGCGCCTATGCCGACCCCGCCGAGATGGCCGCGCGCATCGGCGCGGCGGCGGAGGCTACGGGCCTAGGGCTCACCCTGCTGCCGGTCTTCTATGCGCACTCCGGCTTCGGCGGCGGCGCTCCTACGGCCGCTCAAGCCCGTTTCATCAACAATATCGATATCTTCGCGCGATTGCTTGAGGCCAGCCGGCGGGCGGTGGCCCATCTGCCGGGAGCTGTCGTTGGGCTCGCCCCGCACAGCCTACGGGCCGCGACGCCGGCCGAGCTTGAGGCGCTTGTCGCCCTGGCGGGCGACAGGCCGATCCACATCCACATTGCCGAGCAGATCAAGGAGGTCTTCGATTGCGAGGCTTGGTCGGGGCAGCGCCCGGTCGATTGGCTGCTCGACCATGCGCCGGTCGACTCCCGCTGGTGCCTGGTGCATGCGACCCATGTCACGCCGCAGGAAACCGAGCGCATGGCGGCCAGCGGCGCGGTGGTCGGTCTTTGCCCCATCACCGAGGCCAATCTGGGTGACGGGCTGTTTCCGGCCAAGGACTATCTGAACGCCGGGGGCCGGTTCGGCATCGGCTCGGACTCCAACGTCTTGATCGACGCCGCCGAGGAGCTTCGGCTGCTGGAATACGGCCAGCGGTTGGCCAGGCGGACGCGCAATGTGATGGCGACACAGGCCGGCCGCTCGACGGGCGGCGATCTCTATCGCGCGGCCCTGGCGGGCGGCGCCCAGGCGCTGGGCGGGGATGGCTTGGGGATTAGCGTCGGAGCGCCGGCCGATTTTGTCAGCCTGGACGCCCACCATCCGACCCTGATCGGCCGCGAGGGCGATGCGATCCTGGACAGCTTCGTGTTCGCCGCCCGGCGCGACGTCATCGACGGGGTCTGGCGCGCGGGTCGCAAGGTCGTCAGTAATGGACGCCACCACCGCCGCGACGAGATCACGGCGCGCTATCGGCAGGCTCTGGAGAAAGTGCTCGCGTGAACAAGCCCGCCGCCTTCCCGGAAGACGCTCCCGCCTCGCTGCAGAAACGCATCCGCACCGAGATCGAGGCCAAGATCCTGTCGGGCGAATGGGGGCCCGGCTATCGCATCCCGTTCGAACATGAGCTGACCGTCCAATACGGCTGTTCGCGAATGACGGTCAGCAAGGCGATCTCAGCCTTGGCCGAGGCGGGGCTGGTCGTCCGCCGCCGCCGCGCCGGTTCGTTCGTCGCGCGGCCGAAGGTGCACTCCGCCGTTCTCGATATCCCGGACCTGCGCTCCGAGATCGAGGGGCGGGGCGAGGCCTATGCCTTCAAGCTGGTCTCCTGCACGCCGCGTGCGCCCAAGGCGAAGAACGTCGAGGAAATCGAGTTGGCGCGGGGCGGCGATTTGCTGGCTCTGCGTGGGGTTCACTTCGCCAATGGCCGGCCCTTCGCCATCGAGGATCGCCTGATCAGCCTCACTGCCGCGCCGCTGGCCCGCAACGCCGACTTCGCCGCTCACCCGCCCGGCGCTTGGCTTCTGGAACACATCCCCTGGACCGAGGCGGAGAACCGCATCAGCGCCATGGGCGCAGACAATGATAGCGCCAATCTGCTGGCCATCGCGCCCGGGACCGCCTGCCTGGCCGTCGAACGCCGCACCTGGCGCGGCGGCGAAGGCGTCACCAAGGTGCGTCAGCTATTCCCAGGCGAGGCCTACGACCTCGTCGCCCGCTTCGGCCCGTCGCGGGGCTAAAGGTCGACGAAGCTCTCGAAACCGCCGAAGATCATGCGCTTGCCGTCGAACGGCATGGAGGCGGGATCGGTCTTCAGCCTGGGGTCGGCCATGACCTTGGCGTTGATCGCGTCGCGCTGCTCTCGCGACTCGTAGGTGATCCACGAAAAAATCACGACCTCGTCGTCGGTCGCCTGAACGGAGCGGGGGAAAGAGGTGAGTTCGCCATAGGGCACGTCGTCTCCGACGCATTCGACATAGGACAGCGCGCCGTGGTCCATCCAGACGGCGCCGGCTGTGCGGGCGATTTCCTTGTAGGCCTCGAGGCTCTTCTTCGGCACGGCAAGTATGAAACCATCGACGTAGGGCATGGGAGCGTCTCCTGCGGGTCTGAACTGACCAAAGGACGAACGCGCGCCATCTGTTCCGACAATCGCGGGGCGTTTTGTCGTGTGACCGTTCCCTAAACCGGCATGGCCGTCGAGTATTTCACCTGGCTCAACGCGAAGTGCGAGGCGGCGTTGGCGACGTTGGGGTGGTTGAGCAGGGCGCCCATCAGGAACCGCTCATAGCCGGCGACGTCGGCCACCACGACCCGCATCAGATAATCCCATTCGCCCGACATCGAATGGCACTCCATGATCTCCGGCCTTGAGCGCAGGAACGCCTCGAACTCCTGGCGCACGACGGTGGCGTGAGACTTCATGCGCAGCTGACACATGACGTTGACGCCGCGCCCCACCTTCTCGGCGTCGACCAGCCTGACGCTGTCCAACAGCACCCCGGCGCTCTCCAACGCCTTGATCCGGCGCCAGCAGGAGGCCGGCGACGCGCCGACCTGTTCGGCCAACGCCGCATGGCTCTGACTCGCGTCGTGCTGCAGGGCGCGCAGCAGCTTGCGGTCGATCTCGTCGAGTTGAACAGTTTCTTTCACGTGATGGCCATTATGTGAAACAGATGTCCACATGATCGTCAAAACGCCGCGAGATTGAAAGCCATTTGTCGCGCCTCCTGCGTAGATTTCATCGCAAGAGGAGTCCTTTCGATGTTGGATGTCGCCGCGCCTGCGCGTTCCCTGTTTCAAGGGCTGAAGCCCCAGCAGCCCGACGTGCTGCTGTCGCTGATCGCGCTCTATCGCCAGGACCCGCGTCCGCAGAAGATCGATCTCGGCGTCGGCGTCTATCGGGACGCGGCCGGCGACACCCCTGTGTTCGGCGCGGTGAAGGCGGCCGAAGCCGTCCTACTCGAAACCCAGCCCACTAAGTCTTATCTCGGCCCTGAGGGCGACCTGCGCTTCCTGGAGCTCATCGTCCCGGTGATCTTCGGCCAGGGCGCGGCCTCCCAGGATCTGTTCGGCGTCCAGACCCCCGGCGGCACCGGCGCCCTTCGCCTGGCGGCCGAGCTCGCCAATGCCGGCACGCCCGGCGTGCGGATCTGGCTGGGCACGCCCAGCTGGCCGATCCATGCTCCGATCTTCGCCCAGGCGGGCTTGAGCGTGGCGACCTATCGCTATTTCGACCCCAAGACCCAGGCGGTCTGTTTCGACGAGATGATGACCGCGCTCAGCGGCGTCGAGCCCGGCGACGTCGTCCTGCTGCACGGTTGCTGCCACAACCCGGCGGGCGCCGACTTGACCCTCGATCAATGGCGCGGGGTTGCCGATCTGCTGGCCAAGCGCGGCGCGGTTCCGCTGATCGACCTGGCCTATCAAGGCCTGGGCGCAGGTCTCGACGAGGATGCGGCGGGTCTTCGGCTGGTGCTCGATACGGTCGATACCGCGCTGGTCGCCTATTCCTTCGACAAGAACTTCGGCCTCTATCGTGAGCGCACCGGCGCCCTGTTTGTTCGGGCCCGCGGCCATGCCGACCTGGTCCGCTCCAACATCTTGCAACTGGCCCGCTGCAACTGGTCCATGCCGCCCGATCACGGCGCGGCGGTTGTGCGGGTGGTGCTGGAGGACGCGGGCCTCACCGCGCAATGGCGCGCCGAACTGGACGGCATGCGCCAGCGCCTGGTCTCGGTTCGCCATGCTCTGGCTGAGGCCGATCCGCGCCTTGAGCCGTTACGTGATCAGCACGGCCTCTTCTCGCTGCTGCCGCTGACGCCAGCCCAGGTCGAGACCCTTCGTCGTGACCACGCCGTCTACATGGCCGGTTCCGGCCGCATCAATCTCGCCGGCCTCACCGCCGACACCGTCCAGCCATTTGTCCAGGCGCTCGGCGCCTGCCTGTCGGGAGACGCCCAATGACCATCACCGCCAACAACCCGATCGGCCTCGACGGCTTTGAGTTTGTCGAGTTCACCAGCCCCGACCCGGCCCGCATGGTCGAGTTGATCGAACAGCTCGGCTTCACGGCCTACGCCAAGCACCCGACCAAGAACCTGGTCCGCTACAAGCAGGGCCGCATCAACCTGCTGGTCAACCAGGACGCTGACGGCCAAGTTGCCGCGTTCCGCGCCGCCCACGGCCCGTCGGCCAATGGCATGGCCTTCCGCGTCGCCGACGCGAAGGCCGCCTATGAGCTGGCCCTGTCGCGCGGCGCCAAGGCGGCCGACGCCAGCCAGAGCGCCTTCCCGGACGCCTATGTGCTGGAAGGCATCGGCGGCTCGATGCTCTATCTGGTCGACCGGTTCGGCGACGCCGGAACCATCTATGACGCATGGGACCAGATCCCGGGCGCGGTCGAGGCGGAGCTGGCCAACAATGTCGGCCTCGACCTGCTCGACCATCTGACCCACAACGTCCGTCGCGGCCAGATGCGCACCTGGTCGACCTTCTACAATCAGATCTTCGGCTTCGAAGAGCAGAAGTATTTCGACATCAAGGGCCAGGCGACCGGCCTGTTCAGCCAGGCGATGATCGCGCCCGACAAGGCCATCCGCATCCCGCTGAACGAGAGCCAGGACGACAAGTCCCAGATCGAAGAGTTCATCCGCGAGTACAACGGCGAGGGCATCCAGCACCTGGCCCTGACCACCGCCGACATCTACGGCACGGTCGAGAAGCTCCGCGCGCGCGGCGTGAAGCTGCAGGACACCATCGAGACCTATTACGAGTTGATCGACAAGCGCGTCCCCGGCCACGGCGAGGACCTGGAGCGCCTGCGCAAGAACCGTATTCTGCTCGACGGCAATGTCGGCGACGAAGGCCTGCTGCTGCAGATTTTCACCGAGAACCTGTTTGGCCCGATCTTCTTCGAGATCATCCAGCGCAAGGGCAACGAGGGGTTCGGCAACGGCAACTTCCAGGCCCTGTTCGAGTCCATTGAACTCGACCAGATCCGTCGCGGTGTGATCACGGTCGACGCGGCCTAGGGTGACTTGGGGGGCGGCGGCGGCGGCCCCTTCAGTCAGCCTTTGGCTGACAGCTCCCCCAACGGGGGAGCATCTTCGGGTTCAAGATCCTCCCCCGTTGGGGGAGGTGGCGCGCGTAAGCGCGACGGAGGGGGAGCGGTGATGGAGGAAGTATCCGTGAGCGCGCAAAACTATATGTCCGGCTTCGGCAACAGCTTCGCCACCGAGGCTGTCGACGGCGCCTTGCCCCAGGGCCAGAACTCGCCGCAGCGCACGCCGTTCGGCCTCTATGCCGAGCAGCTGTCCGGCAGCGCCTTCACCGCCCCGCGCCATGAGAACCGCCGCTCCTGGCTCTATCGGCTGCGCCCCACCGCCAGCCACGCGCCGTTCCTGCCTTATGAGGGCGGCAAGCTGGTGCGCTCTGGCCCGTTCGACGAAGTTCCGCCCACCCCCAACCGCCTGCGCTGGGACCCGCTGCCGCTTCCGGCCGAGCCGACCGATTTCGTCGACGGCCTGGTGACCTATGCCGGCAACGGCGACGCCGCGACCGGCGCCGGCATCGCCATCCACCTCTACGCCGCCAACCGCTCGATGCAGGGCAGGGTGTTCTATGACGCCGACGGCGAGCTGTTGATCGTACCGCAGGACGGCGCGCTGCTGATCGCCACCGAACTGGGTCGTCTCGACGTCGCGCCGGGCGAGATCGCGGTGATCCCGCGCGGCGTGCGTTTCCGCGTCGACCTGAGCGGTGAGGCCGCACGCGGTTACGTGTGCGAGAGCTACGGCGCGCCGTTCCGCCTGCCGGACCTCGGGCCTATCGGCTCCAACGGTCTGGCCAATCCGCGTGACTTCCTGACGCCGGTCGCCTGGTTTGAAGATCGCGACGAACCCACGGAAGTCGTTCAGAAATTCCAGGGCCGGCTGTGGACCTGCACGCTGAACCATTCGCCGCTCGATGTGGTGGCGTGGCACGGCAATCTCGCGCCATACAAATATGATCTGGCGCGATTCAATACGTTGGGCGCCGTCAGCTTCGACCATCCCGATCCGTCGATCTTCACGGTCCTGACCTCGCCCTCGGAGATCCCGGGCACCGCCAACTGCGACTTCGTGATCTTCCCGCCGCGCTGGATGGTGGCCGAGCACACCTTCCGCCCGCCGTGGTTCCACCGGAACGTGATGAGCGAGTTCATGGGCCTGATCCACGGGGCCTATGACGCCAAGGCCGGCGGCTTCGCGCCGGGCGGGGCCAGCCTGCACAATTGCATGAGCGGCCACGGCCCCGACAAGGCCAGCTACGAGAGCGCGGTCGCCACGAGCCTCGCGCCGCACAAGATCGAAAACACCATGGCCTTCATGTTCGAAAGCCGTTGGGTGATCCGGCCGACCCGGTTCGCCGTCGAAACCCCACTCGCCCAGCCCGACTACGACGACTGCTGGGCCGATTTCACGAAGGCGGAGTTGCCGCGTTGATCCTAGACGAGACCCATGACCCAGCGCGTACCAGCTGGGTCGCTTCGGCCAACGACCACCCTGACTTCCCCATCCAGAACTTGCCGCTCGGGGTGTTCAGCTCGCCGGGCGAACCGGCGCGTGGCGGGGTGGCCATTGGTGACCGCATTCTCGATCTCTCGCTCGCCGCTCGTTCGGACCTGCTTTCAGGCCCGGCCAAGTCGGCCGCGGAGGCCGGCGCAGGCTCCACGCTGAACCCTTTGCTTGGGTTGGCCCCCGCCGCGCGGCGGAGCCTGCGCCAACGTCTCTCCGAGTTGCTGGCTCAGGGCGCGCCCGACCGAGCCGAGGTCGAGACCTGGCTGCATGCGGCGTCCGACTGCGTGCTGCATCTGCCGGCCGCCATCGGCGACTACACCGACTTCTATGCGGGCATCCATCACGCCCTGAACGTGGGCCGTCAGTTCCGGCCTGAGAACCCGCTGCTGCCGAACTACAAGCATGTGCCGATCGGCTATCACGGCCGCGCTTCTTCGATCCGTCCGTCCGGCGCGCCGGTCAGCCGTCCGAGCGGCCAGCGCAAGGCGCCCGACGCCGAGGCGCCGACCTTCGGTCCCTCGCAGCGCCTGGACCTTGAACTGGAGTTGGGCGTCTGGATCGGCCAGGGCAACGCGCTCGGCCAGCCCATCGCCATTGGCGAGGCGGGTGACCACATCGCCGGTCTCTGCCTGCTGAACGACTGGTCAGCCCGCGATTTCCAGGCCTGGGAGTACCAGCCGCTCGGCCCGTTCCTGGCGAAGAACTTCATGACCACGGTCTCTCCGTGGATCATCACCGCCGACGCCCTGGCCCCGTTCCGCGTCGCTCAGCCGCCGCGCCCGCAGGGCGACCCGCGGCCGATGGCTTATCTGTGGGATGAGCAGGACCAGGCGGCTGGCGCCTACGGGATCGAGCTAGAGGTGCTGCTCTCCACGGCGAAAATGCGTGAGCAGGGCCTGACCCCGGTCAGCCTGTCGCGTGGTCCGGCCAGCAACCTCTATTGGACCCTGGCTCAGCTGGTAGCCCACCACACGGTCGGCGGCTGCGACCTTCGGCCAGGCGACCTGCTCGGCACCGGCACCATCTCCACGCCCGACGACAGCGGACTCGGCAGCCTGTTGGAGCTGACCAAAGGCGGCGCCCAGGCGATCACGTTGCCGACTGGCGAGACGCGAACCTTCCTGCAGGACGGAGACGAACTGGCCATCGCCGCCCGCGCCCAGGCCGATGGCCGGGTCTCCATTGGCTTTGGCGAATGCCGGGGCGTGATCGAGCCTGCCCTTTGAGTGAAGACGCCGCGCCAGCTCGGCTGTTCGCCACCCCGGCCGGTGTGAAGCTCTGCACGCTGGAGACAGTGGTGGACGGCGGCGCGCGCAACTTCGTCCTGCAGATCGGCGAGGCCCGCTTCCATGGGTTCGTCGTCCGGCGGGGCAGGGACGTGCATGGCTATGTCGACCGCTGCCCGCATGCAGGCCTGCCTCTCGCCCAGAAGCTCGACGATTACCTGACCCCGGCCGGTGATCTCATCGCCTGCTCCTGGCATGGCGCGCTGTTCGATATCGACACCGGCGCCTGCGTCGGCGGCCCATGTTTGGGCCAGACCTTACGGCCATGGCCCGTCGCCGCTCGGGACGGCTTTATCGTCACCGCCTGACGCGACGAATTGCCTATGCGCGTTCCGGGGCGGACGCGAATAGGACTGCGCCGAGGCGCACCAAAGCGGGGCCAGATCGCAAAGATCGCCCCGCCTGACCGGCCTAAATTGATCGATGTAAAATGTTCATCGTCGGGGGACGTCCCATGATCCGTTCGCGCACATTCGCGCTGTCCTTGATGCTGGCCTCGGCCCTGGCCGGTTCGGCGTTCGCCGCCACTCAGCGTTTCGTGGTCATGGCCAATGGCGAGAAGGTCGGTCACCTGACCGCCGAGGTCGAGCCGCGCGCCGTCACCGTCGACTATGCGGTCAACAACAACGGCCGGGGGCCCAAGGCCAAGGAGCAGATCGAACTCGACGCCCAGGGCCTGCCGGTCCGGTGGGCGATCGACGGCTCGTCGCTGTTCGGCAGCCCGGTGCAGGAACGCTTCACCTGGACACCCGGCCGGGCCGAGTGGGTCAGCCAGGCCGACAAGGGCAAGGTCAAGTCCACGACCCCTACGCTCTACATCGCCAACGACGCCAGCCCCTGGATGCTGGGCGTCTATGTGAAGGCGCTGCTGAAGGCGCCAAACCACACCCTGCCGGTGCTGCCATCCGGCACGATGCGCCTGGAAGAGGTCCGCAAGCTCACTCTGGGCGAAGGCGCGTCGGCCGTGCCGCTGACGATCTATGAGCTGAGCGGCATCGATCTGGAACCGACCTATGTGCTGGTCGATGGTCAGGGTGAGCTGTTCGGCACGCTCGGCGGCGGTCTGATCCGCGAGGGCTTTGAGGGCCACCTGAAGGACCTGCAAGAGGTCAGCCAGGAGATCGCCATCCAGCGGGCCATGGAGGCCCAGAAGAAGCTGGCTCACCGTTTCAAAACGCCAGTCCGCATCCGCAATGTGCGGGTCTTCGATCCCAGCACGATGAAGCTCGGAGAGCTGTCGTCGGTGGTGGTGTTCGGCGACAAGATCACCGGCGTCATGCCCGAAAGGCCCGGCGTTCCGGCGCCGAAGGGCGAGGTGGTGATCGACGGGCAGGGCGGGACGCTGGTGCCTGGCCTGCACGATATGCACTCGCACACCACCCTGTCGTCGAACCTGTTCTATCTGGCCGCCGGCGTCACCTCGACGCGCGACCAGGGCAACCACAACGAGGAACTGCTCGGCTGGGTCGAGGGGATGGACAACGGGCTGCTCGCCGGTCCGCGCATCGTCCGCAACGGCTTCCTGGAGGGCCGCAGCGACTACTCGGCCCGTCACGGCTTCATCCCCGCGACCCTGGATGAGGGCCTGGACAACGTCCGCTGGTACGCTGACCACGGCTACTGGCAGATCAAGATCTACAACTCGATGAATCCCGATTGGGTCGCGCCGCTGGCCGCCGAGGCTCACCGCCTGGGCATGGGCGTCACCGGTCACGTCCCGGCCTTCTCCTCGCCCGACCGGGTGATCCGCGACGGCTATGACGACATCGCCCACGTCAACCAGCTCATGCTGGGCTGGATTCTTGACCCGAGGGAAGACACCCGTACGCCGCTACGCCTGACCGGCATGGCGCGCGGCAAGGATTTGGATCTGACGTCCCCGCGCGTCCAGGCGACCATCGACCTGATGAAGGCCAAGGGGACCAAGCTCGACACCACGGCGATGATCCTCGAGCGCCTGATGCTCAGCCGCTCAGGCCAGGTGCAGGCGGGCGACGCCTACTACATCGACCATGTGCCGATCGCTTATCAGCGCTACCGCAAGCGCAGCTTCGTGACCGTCAATTCACCGCAGGAGGACGCCGACTATCAGGCGGGCTTCAAGAAGGTGCTCGAGGTCCTCAAGCTGCTGGACGACAACAACATTCAGCTTTTGCCTGGCACCGACGACGGCACTGGCTTCTCGGTCCATCGCGAGCTGGAGGTCTATGTCGCCGCTGGCATCACGCCGGCCAAGACCCTGCGCCTGGCCACCCTGGACCCCGAGGTTTATTTCGGCCGCGACCATCAGCTCGGCTCCATCGAGCGCGGCAAGCTAGCCGACTTCATCCTGGTCGCCGGCGATCCGACAAAGGACATCTCCAAAATCCGCGAAGTCCGAATGACCATGAAGGGCGGCGTCGCCTACTATCCGGCCGAAATCTATCAGCACCTCAACATCAAGCCGTTCGCGGCCCCGCCGCCCGTGACGCCTGCGACGTAACAGCCAAGGGGGCGGCCGCTCTTGAGCGCCGCCCCGATCTCGACTATCGAGCCTCTATAAGCATCAAGAGTTGAGCTGACGCTCAACGCCAACCTGCTCCCGAGCAAGGTGGCGCCTCCGCAAGGGGGGATGTGGCCGGTCCGGCAAACTACGGGATCATGCCTCACGTCAGACGCCGTTCGATGCGTAACCGATGAAGAGGCCAGTTCTCATGACCGACGCCATCCAACAGTTCGCCAGCGACAACTATGCGGGCATCTGCCCCGAAGCCTGGGCGGCGATGGACGCCGCCAATAGCGGCCACGCCCCAGCCTATGGCGAGGACGCCTGGACACAGGCCGCGGCCGACGCCTTCCGCGCCCTGTTCGCCACCGATTGCGAGGTGTTCTTCGCCTTCAACGGGACGGCGGCAAATTCGATGACCTTGGCGGCGCTCTGCCAATCCTATCACAGCGTGATCTGCGCCGAGTCCGCCCACGTCGAGACCGACGAGTGCGGCGCGCCGGAGTTCTTCTCCAATGGCTCGAAGCTCTTGGTCGCGCCCAGCCCGGACGGGAAGCTGACGCCTGCCGCCATCCGCGAGATCGCCGGCAAACGCAGCGACATCCACTACCCCAAGCCCCGCGTGGTGACGATCACCCAGCCGACCGAGACCGGTCAGGTCTATTCGCAGGACGAGGTGCGGGAGATCTCGGCGGTCTGCCGTGAGCTCGGCCTGCGCCTGCATATGGACGGCGCGCGCTTTGCTAACGCCTGCGCTCACCTCGGCTGCGAGCCGGCCGACATCACCTGGAAGGCGGGTGTCGATGTGCTGTGTTTCGGCGGCACCAAGAACGGCATGGCGGTGGGGGAGGCGATCCTGTTCTTCGACCATGGCTTGGCCGAGGACTTCGACTATCGCTGCAAGCAGGCGGGACAACTGGCCTCGAAGATGCGCTTCCTGGCTGCCCCGTGGATCGGGATGCTTGAGGACGGCGCCTGGCTGCGCAACGCCGCTCACGCCAACGCCTGCGCCAAAGCGCTCGCCGACCAGGTGCGGGATTTACCAGGGGCCAGCCTGATGTTCCCGGTCCAGGCCAATGCGGTGTTTCTGCAGGCGTCGGAGCAGCGCCTGGACGACCTGCGGGCACGCGGCTGGCGCTTCTACACCCTCATCGGCGGCGGGGCGCGGTTCATGTTTTCGTGGGACGCGGACCTTCGCCGCGTGGAGCAACTGGCGGCGGACCTGCGCGAGGTGTTCACGCCGGCCGCCTGAGGGCGGACGAACCCAGCGTAGGCTGTTATGCCTGACCACACAGTCGTTGGAGGGCCGCTCCTTGCTTCTCGTGCGTGAGTTTTCCGCGACCGGCTATCGGTCGCTGCGCAAGATCGTCTGCCCGGTCTCGGACCTTGAGGTCTTTGTCGGCGGTAACGGCGTCGGCAAGACCAACCTCTATCGCGCACTGGAGTTGGTCCGGGCGGCGGCGACCAACACGCTGGGGTTGGAACTGGCCCAGGAAGGTATGGAGGCGGCCTTCTGGGCCGGCCGCCGCCGCTCGGGTCCGGCGCGTATCGAGCTGGAGGTCAGCCTCTCCGATCCGCAGGCGCGGGGCGCCGCGCGTGGAATCTATCGCTATCACGTCGCCGTCGGCTTTCCCGCGCCGACCGCCGCCGCCGAACCGCAGATCAAGGAGGAGTGGCTCTCCTATGACGGGGGCGAGCGGCAGGTCCGGCTGGTGGACCGTCGGGGCCCCTCGGTGATGGCCAGGGACGAGGCGGGTCGTCCGGTCGAGATCGACATCGACCTCCTGTCCTCAGAGACGGTGTTGGGACGGCTCGAGGACCCCAGCCGATATCCGATGCTCGACATGGTTCGGCGGACCTTGCTGGAATGGCGGTTTTACCACGACCTGCGCACCGACTCCGGTTCGCCCCTTCGCCGGCCATGCCCTGCGGTCGCCACGCCGACGCTCGCGTCTGACGGTGCGAACTTGGCGGCCGTGTTCGCCACCTTGGCCCACATCCGTGAAGACACCCACGACCTGGACGCCGCGATCGCCGCGGCCTTTCCTGGCGCCCGGCTCGTCCTACCCGTCCCGGAACGCGCGGCGACCTTCGGCATGGTGTTCGCCGAGTTTCCCCAGCGGGTGTTCGAGCCAGAGGAACTATCCGACGGCACGCTGCGATTCCTCGGATTGGCCGGCGCGCTGCTAGGCTATCGGCTGCCGCCGTTCATCGCTCTGAACGAGCCTGAGGCCAGCCTGCATCCCGACCTGATGGTTCCGCTCGCGCGGCTGGTGACGCAGGCTGCAGAGCGCTCGCAGGTCTGGCTGGTGACCCATTCCCACCCCCTGGCCGACGCCATCGCCGCCACCGGCGCGGGAAAGGTGCGGACCGTGACAAAGCAGGACGGCGCCACCTGGATCGAGGGATTAAGTCTGACCGGACAGTTCGCCGACGAGGACTAGTCCAGTACACGGCCTTCGCGCCAATAGCCCATTAGGTTCAGGGCCTTGCGGTCTATTCCTCGTTCTTGGATCAGCTGCCGGCGGATGGCCAACACAGCAGCGGCTTCGCCGCCCACCCATCCATAGAATCCGCTGTCCCGGGGTGCGGCCTGGTCCCAGAGGATCACGTTGTCCACGTCCACATCGGCCAGGACCGGCACGCCCCGCGCCGGGGCGCTCAGTGGCAGCACTGCGCGCTCGGCCGCCAGAACCATCAGCGCGCCGGGCGCGTTCGCGTCCCTCGCCATCCACTCGACCGTGAGGCCCGGCCAGGACGCCAGCGAGATTTGATCGCCGCCGTGCGGGACCTCGATGAAGGCCTGGGTCTGCGGCGGCTCGGGCGACGCGGCCAGTTGTTCGAGGATGCCCGCTATAGCGGGCAGGGCGGTCTCATCGGCGATCAGCAGCAGGCGCTTCAGCCCCGTCGGTGGCTTCCATTCATATCCGCCAGGGTCGCCCTTGTGGGCCGCATTGGGCGCGGTGATCTGCAACCGGGCGCCCGGCTTGGCGTGGGTCGCCCAGGTCGAGGCGGGGCCGGTCTCGCCGTGCAGCACGAAGTCGATATCCAACTCGGCGGCCTCGGCGCGCAGTTGGCGGATGGTGTAGGTTCGCATCGGCGGGCGGAGCGCTGGATCCTGAGCCTTATAGGTCGCGTACCAGTCAGGCGCGTCGGGCAGGGCCGGCGGTCGGCCCTCGGCGTCCGGCAGAAATATCTTGATCCGCTGGTCTGCGGCGCAGGTCTTCATCGCCGCCACCTCGGCGCCGCCGAAGGTGAAACGCCACAGCGACGGCGACAGCGGCGCCTTTCGAAGCAGGGTCACATTGAACAACTTGTAGGGGGCGGGACTGGTCATTGGCGTCACTCCATCAGCGACGGATAAGGCCATATATGCGAATGACTCGCAGTAGCGTGAATGGGTTTCGCCCGCGCCGTTGAGCACGAGGAGCGCGAGAGCCTTGGCGGTATGCCGATCAGCCGGCTCTGGCACGCAGGCCAAGCCATTGACCTGCTCAAGCCTCACGCCGTCAGGCGTGTCTTAATCGAGGTGGGTCAGACCGCGACTTGTCTTGCGCTTAGGTCGCCGTCTTTGGCCGCGACGCCTCGTCGGCCGCATCGGGGACCGCCGCAATCTGATTGTGGATCACCGAGACCAGCGTCCCAGGGTGAGCGTCAGAGATTTGAACCCGAGCGCTCAATTGCTTTGCGAGCGCCTCCACGATGCCTGTGCCGAGGCCCGGCGTCGAGCTTGCCCTATCCTTGGGGATGCCTACCCCATCGTCGCCGACCGACAGGGTCCAATTTGGTCCGCGAGATTGATAGCCGACTTCGATCTTTCCCAGCCGCCCACCGGGAAAGGCGTGCTTCAGGCAGTTGATGACCAGCTCGGTGACAATGAGGCCTAGGCTGACAGAAACGTCCGCCTCACTGGTGCTGTCATCGGCCTTCACCTCTAAGACCAATTGATCGTGGTCCCTGATCATGGACGCGCCGATGCTCTCGCAGAGCTTTATGAAATAGGATCTGAGCTCGACTTCGCCGAGCCTGGAGGCCGCCAGCTGCTGTTGTAGCGCCGCGACAGACATCACCCGATTGTGAGCGTCGGTGAGGTGAAGCCGCGTCTCATCTGAGCTGACCTTGCGCGCGCTCTGCAAGATCACGCTAGCGATGATCTGGAGGCTGTTGGCGACGCGATGCTGGACCTCCTGGAGGAGGATCGCCTTTTCTCGAAGAAGGTCATCCTTTAGCTTCTCTGCAAGGCGGGCGTCAGTGACGTCAGCAACGGACAATAGAATCCAACTGTCCGCAGCGTCTCCATATTCGAGCTTCTGAGCATTCAGAACCAGCCGTCGGGAGGCTCCGCGGGTGTTCTTGAGGTCCATTTCGTAGGCGTCGATCTTCGCATCGCCAGAAGCTGTGGCGTTTAGCAGCGAACGGAGCTGACGCACGTCCCACTCCCCAGACCCTAGCGCGAAGAGCTTGAGGCCGGGAGCTGTCGACGGTTCGATATGAAATTCGCGGAAGAAAGATGCGCTTGCACCAAGGACGGTGAACTCGCCGTCTAGCAAAACGATGGGAGCCGTGGAGGAGGCGACGACCGCCAACGCCAAACCTGCGTCAGGTTGGATAGCTATGGCCGTACTTTCAGTGACCAGAGGCTCGCGGAGCGAAAGCCGTACCCGGCGTCTTGACGATTTCCATCAGTGAAATCGCGTGTGTATCCATAACACATACTACGGACAAATGCGCCCGTTCGGACGGTTGTGAGGTTGTCGGAAGGTACAGGGCTGACCTAGCCCATGCAAATGGATGGATCGGGGGCCAAATTGGCGTTTAACCAAGTCTCGCCGTCTTGGATGCGGCCGAACTAGCCGACATCTGCTCACTCCGTAGACGCGCCCAGCCATGTAAAAACGCCTCCGAGGGACCCTCGGAGGCGCTTGGCGTAGTTAGAAATCGACCTTCACTGAGATCCAGAGGCGACGCGGCTCTTGGTTGTTGGTGTACTCCGGCGCATAGGCGACCGGCGTCCCATAGGGCAGCAATTTCACGAAGTCGGTGTTCAGCAGGTTGTAGACCGTCGCATTGATGGTGACGTGCTGGGTAACCTGGAACGACCCGCCGGCGTGGAACAGGCTGTAGGCCTTGTAGTCGCCCCAGACCTGGCGCGCGGCCGCGTCGGAGCGGAAGCGTTCGCTGCGATATTCGCCGCGTAGCCAGGTGGTCAGCCGGTCGGTGGCGGCCCAACGCAGGTTGGCGTTCAGCATGTGCTTGGGGGTGTCGGTGAGGGGCATGCCCGCCGAGGCGCCGCTCTTCTGCTCGCTGTCGGTGTAGGTGTAGTTGACGCCTAGGTTCCAGTCCTCGGCGAACCGCAGGCGCGCGGAGGTCTCGACGCCGCGAGTAACCGCCTCGTCGATATTCACGCTCTGGCCGAAGGTCGGGAAGTTCGGGAAGAACCCGACATCGACGCAGCCGGCCGGGCCGCCGACGCCGGCGTTGTACTGCGCCTGGGTCAGGCCGGCGCTGCAGTTGGCGACTGGCTGGCCGGTGGCGATCTTGTCTTCGAAGGTGTTGTTGAACACCGTGGCGTTGGCGCTGAAACCATTGAGGTTGTCGTAGTAGACGCCAAACTCGGCGCTGGTGCTGGTTTCCGGCTTCAGGGTCGGGGTGCCGAGCAAGGGCAGGCGACCCTGGTTGCCGAAGCCGTTGATGCCGCTGGCTAGCTGTTCCAGCCGCGGGGTCTTGAAGCCCTGGCTGACGCCGCCCTTGAGCGTCCAGTTGTCATTGGCGTTCCAGACCAGATAGGCGCGCGGGCTGAAATGCGAGCCGAACGTGCTGTGATCGTCGTGACGCGCGCCCAGCGTCAGGGCCAGTTCGTCGGTAAAGCGCCATTCGTCCTCGGCGAACACGGCCCACTGCTGGTGCTCGAACGTGCCTGGCGCCACGCCATCGACCATCTCGGCGTCCCAGTACTGCCCGCCGACGGTGAAGGTGTGGTTGCGCCACTGTGAGAACAGCTTGGTGTCGAAGATGGTGTTGGTTGATTCCAGCTTGCGTGCGCCGCCGGCGCCGGCCACGCCATTGGGGATGATCCGGCCGATGGTCTCGGTCTTGGCCTGCGAGAGGTTGCTCTCGATCACGCCGAACCGGGTGCGCCAGTCGTGCGCCAGGACGTACTGTTCGCGGTTGAACTCCAGCGCATCGGCGTAGCCGCCTGCGGTGGTGTTGGTACCCATCTGTCCCTTGCTGTTGTCGTACCACTGCGTGGAGACATCGACGTCCAGCCAGATGTCATGATCGGCGTGCGGCGTCAGGTTCAGTCGGCCGCCGATGTTGCGCAGTTCGCTCTTGGTGGAGCTGCGGCCGAAGCCGGCCACCGGGACTTCGGCGCCGGTGGTGTTCTCGAAGGTCAGGCCGGACGCTTCGCGGTTCACGAAGCTGCCCCGCACAGCCAACCCCAGCAGGTCGCGGACGATCGGGCCGTTGGCGTAGAAGTTGCCGCCGTAGAGATTGCCGAACTGGTCGTCGCCCTGGAACGTGGCGTCCAGGGTGACCGAGCCGCCCCAGGTCTCGCCGATCTTGCGGGTGATGATGTTGACCACCCCGCCCATGGCGTCTGAGCCGTAGAGGGTCGAGACCGGCCCACGGACTACCTCGATGCGCTCGATGGCGGCGACGGGCGGCAGGAAGCTGGTGGAGGTTTCGCCAAAGCCGTTCGGTGTCACGCTGCCGGCGGTGTTCTGGCGGCGGCCGTCGATCAGGATCAGGGTGTAGTCCGAGCCCATGCCCCGGATGTTGATATTCAGGCCGCCGGTCTTGCCGACCGCGCCGCCGATGTCGACGCCCTCGACGGTTGACAGCACTTCGGCCAGGTTTGTGGCCCGCATCTGCTCCAGCTCCTGGCGCGGAATGACGGTGACGCTGGCGGGCGCCTCTACAACGCGTTGCTCGAAGCCGGACGCGGTGACGACCACCGCCTCGACGTCATTGACGGCGTTGACGTCGCTGGCCGCGCTCTGGGCGCTGATCGCGACCGGGGCCTTGCGGCGCTTGTCCTCGGATTCGCCTTCGGCGTAGGCCGCGCCGCCCATCATCGCCAAGCAGGCCCCCGCAGTCGTCCTCATCAGGACGTTGGCGAACACAGAAAGGGACATGCCGGCTCCAGGTCAAGCTAGTTGAGAGTGGGTCGCACTAGCACGCACTGGTGGCGGAAGGAAAGTTTTTGCGACGCATTCGCGTTCTTAAGTCGCGGCGCGCTACAGGTTCAGGACCTGGCTCAACGTATAGATGACGAGGCCTACAAGACCGCCAACGATTGTTCCGTTCACGCGGATGTACTGAAGGTCTTTGCCGACCTGCAACTCTAGCTTGTCCACAACGCCCTTGGTGTCCCAGCTCGCCACGACCTGGGCGATGAAGCCGCCGATCTCGTGGCGGCGGGGGGCGATCACCTGGCGGGCCAGAATGCGGGCCCATTCGTTGAGCCGCGCCTGGGCGCTCTCTTCCGTATGCAGCCACTCGCCAAGGGCCAGCAGCATCTGTTCCAGGCGCTCGGCGATCAGTGGGCTTTCGGCGGTGCTGAGACGGGTCTCGAGTTCGTTCCAGACGCCGCGCGCCTGCTCGTGCAGTCGTGGATCCTGCAATAGCCGCAGCTTGAGTTCCTCGCCCTTGGCGATCAGGTCGGGGTCATGGGCCAGGCGCTCGATGAACGCCTCAATGGCCGCGCCAAGCTCCAGCCGCCAGGGGTGGTCGGGCGCGCGCATTTCCTCCAGTACCTGCCCAAGGCCGGCGGTGATCTTTTCGGCGATTATCCGATCGACGAATTTCGGCATCCACTTCCAGGATCGCGTTTCGACATTGGCCGCGATCTCTTCCTCGTGCTCGGCGAGGTAGGTCGCCAACTGGTCCACACCCCAATCGAACAGGGCTTGCGAGCGGCCCTCGTTCCAGACCGCGGCCAGGATCTTCGACGCGGTCGGGGCGGCCGGGATGGCCTTTGCCGCCGTCATGCCGATGGAGGCGGCGGTGTCGCGCAGCATGTCCTTGGGCAGGACGCGCAGCGCGCCGGGCAGGAGGCCCGAAAGCCGGCGGGCGAGGCGCCGGGCGTGGCGGGGTTGGCGCAGCCACTCACCGCCCCAACGGGCGACTTCCAACTGCTTCAGCCGGCTGTCGAGCACATCGACGGTCAGGAAGTTGTTGGCGATGAAGTCGCCCAGCGCCTGGCCGATCCGATCCTTGTTTCGCGGAATGATGCCGGTGTGCGGGATCGGCAAGCCCAGCGGCCTACGGAAGATGGCGGTGACCGCGAACCAGTCGGCGCAAGCGCCGACCATGCCGGCCTCAGCGAAAGCACGGACATAGCCCAGCCAAGGCCAGCGGTCGTCCGCCAGGCTGGCGGCGACGAAGACCATCGCCATCACGACCAGAAGGCCGGTGGCGATGGTCTGCATGCGCTTGAGCTCGCGCGCCTTCAGGTCGTCGCGGGATCCTGCGGCGGCGACCAGCGCGGCGGCGGTCATCGGCCGCTAGCTTTCGGCCGTCGGGGCGGCCTCTTCGCGCGCCGCGCGCGCCTCGGTCTCCTTGCGGCGCGCCATCGCCGCCGAGATGTTGTCGGCGGTCTTGCGGATGGTCTCGGTCACCTTGTTGTCGAACTCGGTCATGTTGCGATTGAACGCCGAGTCGGGGCCGAGACTGTCGGTGATCTTGCGGCCAAGAACCGACCATTCGTCCTGGAGCTTGCGGGCGACGGCGTCGAAGTCGGTGACGCCGGGGCTCGCAGGCCGGTCGCCGAGCGCGGTGCGGGCGGCCGAGGCGATAAAGCCCGAGCGGCTCATGCCGCGCGCTTCGGCCCCCTGGTCGATCCGCTTCAACAGGCGTTCGCCAATCGAGATGTTCACGCGCACCGGCGTGTCCTCGACGGTGATGTCGACCAGGAAGGCGATGACCCCCGGCTTGTGGGTGACGTTCTCGATCGGGGTCGGCTTGGGCCATTCGCGGCCGTCATCGGCGATGCGTTGCAGTTCCTGCAGGACAGCCTCGCGCGCGGTGGTGACCAGTTCGGCCATGTCGGCGCCGCTGGCGGCGATGTCGGGCAGGTCGGGGAAGCTGGCCGTGTAGCCGGCTTGCTGGTCGCCCTGGGCCAGGGCGACAAAGACGAGCGTGGTCATGAGCGGTTCTCCGTCAATTGCTACGTGAGAACGTTGTGTAGTTTTGCGCAAATTCAAGAGGCCGGGGGCAGGTGAGTCAGTTTTTGGGGAACAGCAAGGTGGCGACGAAGCGCGCGCCCCACTCGGGTCCTCGGTCCGGCTGTTCCAGATAGAACCGCCCCTGGACGGCTAGGGAAACTCGTTGCTCACCGAACTTGTAGATGTGGCTCACGCCGGCGTTCAGCGGGATCGTCCACTGCTCGTGCTTCCAATCGTAGGTGGACTCCAGATTGATCGAGATGGTGGTGCTGTTGGGATATGCGTAGGCGTAGAAGGGCTGCAGGAAAGTCGCGCTGATGTCCTGGCGGTTCTTCTCTCCGGCGACGGACCAGATGTGGTTGGCCAGCAGGCCGATCGTTGTCGGCCCCGATTGCTTCAAGACCAGCGCCGTGGGACCCAGGCCCCATTTCTCGCTTCCCAGTTCATCATTCCCAAGCGGATAGAGGATCGCCGGGCCGATGCCCCAGGTGACGCCGCCCGCCTTCCTGGGCGTGAAGAAGAAGCTCTGGGTGACGTCGCCGAAGCCGAAGGAGTCGCCTTGGCCGGCGACCGTCTCGTCCTGCCAGATCACCGGCACGATGGTGCGGACGATCACGTTCCAATCCTCGTTCAGCTTTACGGGGACGACCGGCTGTATGTTGAGCGTGAACTTGCCGGCGTCCTCCGGGCCGAAGCAGCAGTCGTAGTTGCTCTGGAAGGGTACGCTGATCAGGCTGGAGACGGGGTTGGATAGTTGCTTGGCCAACTCGGCGTCGCCGCCGTCTTGGCCTAGGACGACGGTCGGCAAGGTAGCAAGCGCCGCCAGGAAGATAATCGGAGACTTGGTCACAAAGGACCCCGTGAGCGCTAGCATCCAGCGTTCGTGCGGCGGCAGTCTATGCATGAGGCTCTCCGACCAGCGTCGCCTCAACAATGTCGGGCGGCGGCGGAGGCGAGGATCAGGTGTTACCCGGTCCGGGCCAGTCAGGAGGCCCGATCAGGTCAGGCGGGCGGCCTCAGCACGCAACGGAAGCCAACATGGCTTGTCGAGGTGTCGATCGGCTGGGCGTGACGGGCCGCCGGCCGGTAGCGACGGCAGTAGCTGGGCGCGCAGAGGTGGGAGCCGCCCTTGAGCACTTTGCGGGTGATACGGGCCGGGTCGTTGGGATCGATACTGGCCGTCTCGGTCTCGGCGAGCGGCTTGCTCGCCGCACAGCAGCTTTTCGGAGCCTCGGCTGCGTGTGACGACCACCAGTCCTTGGTCCACTCCCAGGTGTTGCCGACCATATCGACCAGGCCGTACCCGTTGGGCGGATAGGCGCCGACCGGCGAGGTGCGGAGCCAGCCATCCTCGGCGGTGTTCTCGTAAGGGAACTGCCCCTGCCAAGTGTTGGCCATCTGCTGGCCGCCCGGCGCGAATTCGTCGCCCCACGCAAATTCGGTGTCGTCCAAGCCGCCGCGCGCGGCCAGTTCCCACTCAGCTTCGGTCGGAAGGTCGGCGCCGGCCCATTCTGCGTAGGCGGCCACATCTGCCCAGGCCACATGGACCACCGGGTGGTCTTCAAGGCCTTCGATCGAACTGTCCGGGCCATAGGGGTGGCGCCATTGGGCGCCGGGCAGGAAGCGCCACCAGTTGCCGATATTGCGCAGATCCACAGGCCCGTCGCTGGGCGTGAACACCAGCGATGAGGCGGTCAAGAGGTTCGGATCAGCGCCCGGGTAATCCTCGGCGCGGGGTGCGATCTCGGCCTGAGTGACCCAGTCGGTCGCCTCCACAAAGCTCCGGAAGTCGCGGTTCGTGACCGGGGCCTGGTCGATCCAGAAGCCGGCGACCGTCACGTCGCGTGACGGCGCCTCTTCAGCATAGTGCCGGTCCGACCCCATGCGGAAAGTCCGGCTGGGGATCCAGACCATGCCGGAGCGGGCATTTAGTTCAATAGGGGATGCAGCGGTGTGGGGCATGATTCAGGAGACCACGCTAGCGAGCGGCCAGCGATCAGGCCATCCCCCTAGCGGGTCTTAGGTCTTCACCTGACGTCAGGCTTGGGGTGGAAAAACCTCGGCCCAGTCCTTGGCGACGCTGACCACGGTGATCCCATAGTCGTCGGCCTTGTCCAGGGCTTCGACCAGAGGGCTGAGGCGGAAGTCGCGGTCATAGGCGACCTCGCGCTCATTGTCGTCGTGATGAACCAGCAGGGCCAATCGCCGACCCGGCGCTGACAGGGTGTAGCGCATCATCGCAAGGTCCCCGTCGGAGTTGCCGAAGGCCAGGATCGGGCGCCGGCCGATGTGCAGGCCGATGTTTTGAACCTTGACCTCGCGGTCGTCGAAGCTCTGAAGCTCGGCCAGTTTCATTAGCTCAAGATGACCATCGGTCTCCTGAAGCTTGGTGTTCACCGTGCTGCCGACGACCTGTTCGGGCGGCACGCCATAGGTCTGCTCGGCGAAGGCGCGAATGAAGTCCGCCCCGCCGCCCGAGACGATAAAGGTCTTGAAACCATTGGCGCGCAAATAGTCCAGCAGCTCGAGTTGAGGCTGGTAGACCAGTTCGGTGTAGCGCCGTCCGAACTGGGGGTGGCGGGTCTCGGCGAGCCAAGCCTTCGACAGCTTGTCGAAAGTCTCGATGGTGACGCCGGAATGGGCTGCGAATGCGACCTCGAAGACGCCTTCCTTGCCCAGGGTGTGGATCGTGGCGAGGTCGTGTTCGAGGAAAGCCCTGAACGGTTGACGGTCCTTGAGCGTGGGGTCGGCGTCAGCCAACTGCCTGATGCGAGCCTGGGCGAAGGCGACCTGCACCTGCACCGGCTGTTCGCACCACAGGGTGCCGTCGTTGTCGAACACCGCGATCCGCTCGGGCGGGGGGACAAAGTCAACCCCGCCTTGCACGGTCACCGCATTGACGAACTCTACGATGGCGTCCCGGGCCTTGCCGGAACGCCAGGAGGGTAGGGGTTGGGGCATCGCTACGAGGCGGCCGCAGTGGAGGCGTCGCGCGGCATCGAGATCACGTCGTCGATCGTGAACGAGTTCGGCTTCTGGATCGGTGGGAACTCCTTGAAGGTCGCCGCCCACTGGTTGCGCCTGGGATCCCGACCTTGGACAGTCCTGTCCGCAACACGCTTTGACCGGTGATGAAGGACGAGCGACCGGCGGTGCAGGACTGTTCCCCGTAGGAGTCGAGGAACAAGCATGCCCTCGTTGGCGAGGCGGTCGATGTTAGGCGTATTGTAGCCCATTAGGCCGTGCGAGTAGCAGCCTAGATTGCTGATCCCGATGTCATCGCCCCAGATGACCAGGATGTTGGGTTTTCCCTTGGGCATGACCGTCTCGGCTTGATCCTATGAGCGGCGATGGCATCACGTGCAGGCGGGAGGGGGGATCAGGTAACGACACTAGATAGGCCTTCAGCCCGCCCCAGATGGCTGGTGTTTCCTAAGCCCGATCGAACGGGAAAATTGGCTACTGATCGGTTTTCATGCTGACGACGACCCAGCCGCGCCTCGGCGCTTCGTCCAGCGCTGTGGCCAGTTGGCCGACATGGTTTTGCCGATCATAGGCGTACTCTCGTATCGCATCGTCGTGATGGCTGATCAGCCGAGCCGCGGCGCCGAACCGCCCGAGGTGGCGGCGCACAAGCAGACCATCGCAGGGTGATCGGCGCGGTCCGGCGGACGTCTCAGACGATGTGGGAAACGCCTGGGGTCAGTGATCGGCGCCGTCGGCGCTGGCTAGGCGTCAGCCCGGGCGGCGTGCGGGTTTTGCCTGATTTCGCGAAGCGGAGCTTCGTGGCGCCGTTTGCGCCATGGAAAGCGTCCTGGACATGATCGTGGCGACCGTCGCCTTGGCCTGTGAATTGGCCACCGTGCTGGTCGTCGCGCTGGGCGCCGGCGAGGCGTTGATCGGCCTGGCGATGGGTTGGAACAAGCTCAGCGGGCAGGGAACCAAGCGCGTCGTCTGGAGGCGCTTCGCCTCCTGGATATTGCTGTCGCTGGAGTTCGCTCTGGCCGCCGATATCGTGCGGACCGCCATCGCCCCGACCTGGGACGACATCGGCCAACTGGCGGCGATCGCCGCGATCCGGACCTTCCTCAATTACTTCCTGGAACGCGACCTTGAGGCCTTTATGCATGAGCGCAAGCCCGAGCCTGGGGCCTGAGATGGCTGACGCAAAGCCCAACGTCGATCCCCCGTGGCTGGAGGCCTTGATCGTCATCAGCCTTTCGGTAGCGGCCCTGACCACGACTTGGTCCACCTATCAGGCGGCGCTTTGGGATGGCGAGCAGGCCGCGAGCTATAGCCGCGCCAACGCTCTGCGGATTGAAGGGTCGAAAGCTGCGGCCAGGGCCGATGTTCTGGAGGCCGTGGATCTCGCGATATTTTCGTCATGGCTCGACGCCATGGGCGCTGGTGAAACCCAGTTGCAGGAATTCTACTACGCGCGGTTCAGGCCCGACTTCCGGGAGGCGTTCGACGCCTGGACGGCGCTTCGCCCGCTGACGAACCCCGATGCGCCGCAGGGGCCGTTCTTCATGAAGGAGTACAGTCTTCCGGAAAGGGCGCAGGCAGAGGCGCTCGAAGCCGAGGCCCAGGCGGTCTTCGATCAGGGCGAGCGCGACAACGATATCGGCGACATCTACGTCCAGGCCACCGTCATTCTGGCGAGCGCCCTATTTTTCGGCGGCATTTGCCAGACATTCAAGAAGCCGAGGGTGCGGATGGTCTTGGCCCTCCTGTCGGTGGCGGCTTGCATCGTCGGCGTGGTGCGGACCGTGACGCTGCCAGCGATACCTCCGGTCATTATGTGGGGTTTTGGCGCGGGCTGAGCCGAAGTTTAGAACGCCTCGCCGATGTAGAAGTAGATGGCCGAGGAGTCCTTACCCCACGCGGCGTCGAGGCTCATGTTGACCTTGTACTTGCGTGAGGCGGCGAACCGCAGCCCGATCCCGGCCGCCGGCAGGACAGTGCTGTCGCCCAGGTGGCTGATCCTGGGGGCGATGCCGCCGACCCCTGCGAAAGCCACCGCGCCGAAACGCCAGAACAGCGGGTGGCGATACTCGGCCTGCGCCGCCCAGGTCGCCCCATCGCGGTATTGTCCGGTTTCGTAGCCGCGCAGGTCGTTGTTCTGACCGAACAGGCACAGGTCATAAAACGGGGCGCCGTCGCTGGCCGCGCAGAGCGAGCTGCGCCAGGCCAGCACGCCATTGCCCATCCCATGATAGCCGTTCACCGAGCCGGTGAACTTCGAATAGTCGAAGTCGCTGCCGATCAGGTCTCCGTTCCAGAGCCATTGGGCTTGGGCGTAGATCCCTTTGGTCGGGCCGTATTCGACGTCACGGGTGTCGTACTCCGCCGCGGGCCCGAGCCCGGATACTTGGCTTTCCAGTTCGTAGGTCGGCAGGTTTAGATCAGGGAACTTCGGCGGGCCGTCTCTGTCTAGCGTGGTGTCGACCTTCAGGAACCGGTACTGGGCGCCCGCATAAAGATTGGGGCGGACGCGGTAGAGGCCTTGGCCGAGCGCGAAGATGCCCTTCTGGTTAAGGCCGATAGAGAAGTCCCGCTCGCCGGCCCCGCCGCCGATCCCGTAGAATTTGAGGTTCATGTCGCCGTATCCGCCAGCGGCCGTGAGGCGGAATTGGTCCTCGGAAAAGTGCGCCTTCTGGAAGATCGCGGCGGCCCAGCTTTCTGTGTCGGTGTAGAGACCGCCCCCGCCGGTGGTCCAGACTCCGCCCGAACCTTTCGGCTCGTAGAGCGCGACCGCCGCGAGCGCCAAGCCGTTGCCCAGCGCCGGATTGGACTGCGGGATTGGCATGATCACAAAGCTGGGCTTGCCGCCTTCCTTGGCCTCGGCGGCGGCTTCACCACTGGACTGTGCCTTGGACGCGGCTTCCTCCGGCCCCGACGCGGTCGCCGAACCGGCGGCAAGCGACAGGGCGAGCGCAAGCCCGGTGGTCACGACTACGCGACGCATGGGTGGCGTCAGTAGGGTTGGTTGACGACGACGTAGGTCACTGAGGAACCGGCGTACTGCGGCTGGTACCAAGTCCCGTTGCAGTAGGAGTAGGTGACGCCGCCATAGTAGCGGTTCGCGCAGGACGGCGGCAGGCTGTAGATCATCGAACCGACGACGGCTGATGTCACCGCCGCGGCGGTGCCGATGGCCATGCCGGCGGCGACCGGATGGTGGTCCCAGCCATCATTGTCCCAGCCACGATCGACATCGACATTCACGCTGTTGCCGACGTTCACGTTGCCGGTGTTCACGCGGTTGCCGCCCCTAGCGGCGTAGTTATCGCCGCCCCGAGCTACGGTGTTTCCACCGCGCGCGACGTTACCGCCGCCGCGATTGACGTTGGGATTCGCAGCGGCGGCCGCCTGGGGCCGTGCTCCCGCCTGGGGTCTGGAAGCGGCGGCGCGCTGGGCTCCGCCTCCGCCGCCGCCCCGATGCACGCTGCTGGCTGCTGCGCGACCGCCGCCTCCGCCCCCAGGGCGCGCAAAGGCGTCCGTCGGAATGGCGGTGATCGTCATGGCGATCGCTGCGCCCATCAGGCTCGCGACGTGGAAATAAAGGTTCTGACGAGCGGTGGTCATGGCGGCGCTCCTCACTTGGTGGCTGCGGTGGTGGCGGCCGAATTGGCGAACTTGATCGAGCTCGTGTTCGGGGGCGGTGTGAAGGCGAAGTCAGCGTCCTTAAGGCCGGGAGCGGTGTTCCAGTCCAAGTTCGCGGAGAACTGCGGGTCGGTTTCATCGAACAGGCTGGTGATGACGATCTTGCGTGGAACCGGCTTGTCGCCGCGCTCGATCCAGACCTGCCAGTCCACATCGCCGGTGGTGTAGGCGTACTGGTCGGTCTCGACGCCGTTGATCCTGGCTGGACCGACATAGAAGCCCTTGGTGATCTTATCCCGGTCGTCGCCGGGCTCGCCCCAGCGGAACAGATCCTCGAGCGGCACGTCGATGTCGTACTCGTCATGCAAGGCGTCGAGAGTGGCCCGGATCGTCGGCGGCGCGGGGGCCTGGGCGTAGACGCCGACCTTGGGCGCGTAGAGGGTGATCTGCTTGCCGTCGTAGTACAGCTTGCGGACCTTGCGGTCGGAGACGGTGTCGATGGTGAACTGGCTCGGCTTGCGCACCTTGTAGGTGACGGTGCTGCCGAGCTGCAGCTTGCGTCCATCGTCGGTGACCTCGTCGGCCACGATGTCGGCTTTCAGCTCGAAGGCGTTCAGCGTCCGCAGGTAGGCGCTCATGGTCTCCAGCGCCTTGATCGAAGCCGGATCTACCGCAGGCGCAGCGGCGGCGGGTTTTGCCGGCGTGCTTTGCGCGGCCGCCTGGATCGGTCCGGCCAACAGGCCAGCCCCCAAAATAGACGCCGCAACAAGTTTGAACTGCCTCATGAGCATGGCTCCCAGTGGGGTCTTCGCCAGCCAGGAACGACACCTGGCGACGCGTGCTGAGCTAGTTGGGCGGCGTCGGCGGCGTGCCAGCGGGCAATTTGGCTAGTACCGAATTCACCGCGGTGTCGATCTGCGCCTCGGTGACGCTTGAACCGATGTTCTGGGTGGCGACACCGTGCCAGACCGGCCTCTTGGTGCCGGTGTCGTAGATGTCTATGGCCAGGGTGCCTTCGGTGACGTTTTGGACGTCGACATTGTTGTAGGGCGCGGCCCATCCGCCGCGGAAGCCGCGGCCGTATCCGGGATAGAAGGCGCCATAAGGTCCAAAGTCGGTCACCTCGACTTTGTCGCGTTTGCCCAGGGTGAACCCGACGGCGAAGTCGCCAGGGTCGGCCTGGGTAAAGCCCCGAGACGCCAGGTTGGCGTCGATCGACTGCCGGACGCGCTCATAGGCCAGCGGGTTCATACCGCGCGGCGCGGCGCTATAGGCCCAGGAATAGGTTCTGTAGTTGGCGAAGTTCGTCGAGGGGTCGGCATCGACCTTCACGTCGGGGCCGCTCGCGCAACCGGCCAGCAACAGAAGAGTGAAAGTGACCGGTGCGGCGACTTTGCGGAACATGGGGGCCTCCTTCGAGTGCCTGGACATGTCGATGGTTCGCCCGGCGGCCGTCCGCGTCAGTCGGGCGAAACCCGCAACCGAGTTTCAGGATGGCCTGTGGGGCGCGGCCAGAACTCGCGGTGTGAGCCAGAGTTTTCGCACGGGAAGAACCCCGCCCGGTTTTCGGCGCGGTGGGATGATGACGGCTGTCCCGAGACCCTCTCAGGGTTTGCCCGGAGCCGCCGCAGATCAATGGGCAGTGCAGACCCTATCAGGGCTGAATGAGCTTTTGCTTGATGGCGAACCTGACGAACTCGGCCGTCGTGTGGACGCCGGCCTTTCGCATCGCCGCGGCGCGATGGCTTTCGACCGTCTTGACGCTCAAGGACAACAGGCGGGCGATATGCTTGTTGGAATTGCCCTCGGAGATCAGCTGCGCGACCTCGAGTTCGCGATTGGTGAAGCTCTCCAGCCGAGACTTGCGGCGGTCATGGACAGCGGCGTCCAGCAGCAGTTCCGAGACCACCGATGAGAAGTACGGACGGTTGGCCCCGAGGGCCGAAATCGCCGTCTCCAGAAGCTGTTCGTTTTCCATTTTAAGGAGATAGCCTCGGGCTCCGGCCGATAGACCGGCGCTCACGGTCTCATCGTCGTCGTGCATGGTGAAGAGCAGGACCTTGGTCTGGGGAGCATCCTGGCGAAGCCGGCGGGTCACCGCGATTCCGTTCATGATGGGCAAGGAGACATCCAGGACCATGACGTCCGGTTTCTCCTTGATCGCCAGGTTCAACGCCGCTTGGCCGTCGGCCGCCTCGCCGCAAACCTCCCAGCCGGGATGGGCCTCGACGATCTGTCGGACACCGCGGCGCACGATTTCGTGATCGTCTGCGATCAGAATTCTCAGCATCGGTTGTTCCTATCGGTTTTGGCGATCCCTTAGGTAGTACACCTGATAGTCGCATTATCGTATAGGTAAGAACCCTGATCTGGCTGTATGTATACAGTTGGCGTCGGGACGGGGCGGAAGCCGTGGAACTACTCAGTTCCGCGTACGGCGCCGCTTGGTGAGGCGGTGTCCTTCGAGGAGGGCGACGTATTCGATGGCGGGGTCAGCGCAGAAGACTAGTAACGAGCCATTGCTCAATTATGGACCGATCCTCGCGGCGATGCCGCGACCGGCCGCGGTTTTGGACACGCGTGGCGAAGTTCCAACCTTCATGGGGTTCAGCACATCTTTCCTGGCTGAACTCGGCTTGAAGGCCGCGGCGGTGCAAGGGCGACCCTTGCGGGACGTTTTTCCACCCGACGCCAGCCTGCTGATTTCCGACGCGATCAGGCGGTGCCAAAGGAGCGCCAAGGCTGCTCACGCATCGGTCACCTATCGAAATGGGAGGAGCGCGCTGCAGCGGGACGTCTTAGCCAGCCCCATCGGCGAGCGGTCGGGAGGGCAGATCCTGCTGACCGTGGAGCACGCGCGGCGCGATATGTTCTCCAAGGAAAGGCGCACCCTGCTTGACCGGCTGGGGCCGCTCAACATGGGGATGGTCTATGTCTACGACTTGGCGGCCCGTAGGACCCGCTATGTCCAAAAGGAACTGCTCGACCTGCTCGAGATACCGCCGGCGGGGATAGAGTTCGAAGCCATTCGCGGGCGGATGCATCGCCACGACGTCCCAGCCTTCATCGCCCATCTGGCCGAACTGGCCGCCATGGATGACGACGCGGTCTCCGAGGCGACGTTGCGGATGCGTGTCCGGGACGGCCGATGGCTCTCGGTGCGCTGGCGGGCCAGGGTTTTTGCGCGCGACGCCAACGGGGCGGTGAGCAAGATCATCGGCGCAGCGACCGACGTCAGCGAGCACTACGCCCTATCCAAGGCGCTGGAGGCGGCCGGCCAGGCGCTGGCTCTCGCTGAGACTGTCGAGCGGCGCAGGGTCGGGCGCGAGTTGCACGACGCCACTGTCCAGCACCTAGTCGCAATGGACCTCTCGCTCACGGCGCTCGAGCGCCGGATCAGCCTTCATCAGGAGGGGAGCTCGGCGCTGCACGATACGCGCGCGGCGCTGTCGGCGGCTCAACGCGAGATCCGGACCTTTTCCTTCATGCTGCATCCTCCGGAACTGGAGGAGCGCGGCTTGCCCGATACTTTGCGCGCTTTCGCCGATGGCTTTGCGCGTCGGACCGGCCTGCAGATTTCCGTCGATGTGGTGGGGCGTCGCCGGCCGTTGTCGTCTGAACTCGAGCTGGCTCTGTTCAGGGTCGGGCAGGAGGCGCTGATGAATGTTCACCGTCATGCGCGGGCGCGCTCCATCGGGGTGGTGCTTCGCTATGGCGTAGGGGATGTGTCTCTGCAGGTGGAGGATGACGGTGTCGGCCTGCCCGAGCCATCGGCGCGCTCGATCGGGGTAGGGGTCAACGGCATGCGCGATCGCATGGTGCAGTTGGATGGCCGCCTCAGTCTCGAGCCCGGCGTGGTCGGGTTGCGGGTGGTGGCCTGGGCTCCGGCCAGCGTCACGGCCCGATCTGCACATCGCGCGAGACGGCCTGTGTCTGACATGATCGATGTCCTGAAGGCCGAGCCTATGCAGGGTATCGCCTAGGCTCAGGAAGCGTCCGGATGGCGGCGATAAGAGCGGTCCGACGCCACGCTGCGCGCCCGCGCCCTTGCGGCAATTTGCTCCAAAACACTGATCGCGCAGATCGGGGGCGGCGAGGGGAAGCGCGAAGGCGGTTAGCAGCAACCCGGTCAGCACTCGGGCCGCCGAGCGTGATCGGCCTCGCCGAAGTCCTTCTGAGGGGCTAGGTGCGTTCTGATCGTTGTCTCCCGCGCTGGGCGACGACTTTGCTTGCACCGCCTGCCGTCTCCCGGACTATCGCGGCGTTGGTCAGGCCCAGGCGTCGGATCTTCTGCCCAGCACTCACCTATCGACTCTGGAGCCCGCCCTTGAGTTTGCCTTCCATGAGGCCGCTGTGCGCGAGGTGAAGCGGGCCGGTTCGCGCAAGACGCTCAACACGCCCAATCTGATCGCCCTCGGAGCTGAGCGGTTGGCGGCGGTGCTGATGGATGTCGCCGACGGCGATCCCAGCCTCAAGCGGCGGTTGCGCATGGAGTTGGCCAGCGAGGTCGGCGCCGACCATCTGGCGACGGAGATCGCCAAGCGGCTGACGGCGATCGAGGATCGGCGCTCACGGGTGCATTGGCGCAGCTACAAGGCCTTTGCGCGTGATCTGGAACTCCAGCGGTCGATGATCGTGGGGCCGCTCGCCGAGAAAGACCCGGCCTTGGCGCTGCAATTTCTCTGGCGGTTCCTGGCCATGGCCGAAGGGCTGTTCAGTCTGGTGGACGACGGCCGCGGCCAGATCGAGGAAGCGTTTCGAGCCGGCGTCGCGGCGGCGGGCGATATCGCTGCGCGTGCGCATCCTGAGCCGGTGGCTATGGCCGATCAGGTCGTCGCGTTGCTTGCGGCCGACAGCGAGCAAATTCTCGGCGATCTGGTGAGCAGTTTGATCCCCGCCTTGGACGAATCTGGTCTGGCGGCGCTGCGCGCGCGGCTTCAGCAGGTGTTGGACACCAAGCCGCGCGGTCGGCCGGGCGTACGCGCAGCGGTGCAGGCGTTGGCCGATGCGCAAGGCGACGTCGAGGGCTACATCGGGGCGGTTCCTGAGGCCGAGGCGCGGTTGCCCATGGCCGGGGCCGAGATCGCGCGGCGGCTGCTGGCGGCGGGGCGAACCGAGGATGCGCTGGCGGCGCTCGCTCATTCGGCCCCACCGGTCGGCGCGCGTGTGCTGCCGACGGGCGGCGAGGCTTGGGAAGAAATCTATATCGCCGCCTTGGAAGCCGATGCTCAGCGCGAGCTGGCCCAGGAGCTGCGTTGGGCCGCGTTCGAGACCCGGCTGGCGGTGGGGCGGTTGCGGGATTTCCTGCGCAGGCTGCCGGACTTTGACGATGTGGAGGCCGAGGAGCGCGCCCTGGAGGTCGCCAAGCTCTATCCCAAGTTCACCGAAGCGCTGGCCTTCCTGGTTGCTTGGCCGGCGGCCGGCGCGGCGGCTGAGCTGGTATTGAGGCGGGCGTCCGAGATCGAGCCGGTGCGGAGTGAAGTCCTTGAACCTGCGGCCGCCATGCTGGAAGCCCGCCACCCGATGGCCGCGAGCCTGCTGCTGCGGGCGATGGTCGCCGACACTTTCCGGCGGCGGCGCTCAGAACGTTACGACGACGCCAAGCGGCAACTCGCCGACCTTACCTCGCTGGCGCCCTTGGTCAGCGCGTGGGGAGAGGCGGAGACTCACGAAGCGTTCATCGCCCGAATGGAGCGCCTGCTCTGAGGTAGCCGTCGCGATGGGAGGGGAATTGGCGTTCCCCCAACCCTTTGAAGGGGTTGGGGGAACACTGGTGCCGCCGGGCAGGATTGAACTGCCGACCTCAGCCTTACCAAGGATGCGCTCTACCACTGAGCTACGGCGGCGACGAGGCGCGGGCTATAGCCAAAGCCCGCGCCGGAGTGAAGCGTAAAATCGCGAAAACCGAACTTGACGTGCAAGTCGTCTCGCCGCACCCCCATTCCGCATGGAAAAACCGGGAAAAACGGCCGCTGAAGAGAGGGAGGCGGCGCTGGTCGCCGCGCTGAGGGCGAATCTGCGACGCCGTAAGGCGGCTCCCAAGCCCGCGCCGAAGCCCGACGATTCGGACAAGCGCTCGTGAAACGGGGCCGCTTTCGCCGCTGACCCACGCAGGTTAGATAGCGAGCGAAGGGTCTGGGAGAGCGCCCCCTAAGCGCATGCCCCCTTCCGAGGGACTAGATTGGATCGCATCGCCATCACCGGCGGCGCGCGGCTTGAGGGCGAAATCGTCATCAGCGGCGCCAAGAATTCGGCCATCAAGCTTATGGCCGCCAGCCTGCTTACCGACCAACCCCTGCGGCTCACCAACATGCCGCGCCTCGCCGACACACGTTTCCTAGGCCAACTGCTGCGCCGGCTTGGGACTGACATCGTTGAACAGGACGGCGACGACGGCGCCGAGACCATCCTGCACACGCGCGAGATCGTCAGCGCTTTTGCGCCCTACGAACTGGTTCGCCAGATGCGGGCATCGTTCAATGTCCTGGGACCGCTGATCGCGCGGACCGGTCACGCCAAGGTTTCGCTGCCCGGCGGCTGCACCATCGGCGCGCGGCCTGTGGACCTGCACCTGGAAGCGCTGCGAGCGCTCGGTGCGTCCATCGACCTGCACGAGGGCTATGTCTACGCTCAGGCCCCGCGCGGCCTGGTCGGGGCCGAGATCGAGTTCCCGTTTGTCTCGGTTGGGGCGACCGAGCACGTGATGCTGGCCGCTGTGCTGGCCAAGGGCGAGACGGTGCTCAAAAACGCCGCGCGCGAGCCCGAGCTTGGCGATCTGGCCGAATGTCTCAACAAGATGGGCGCTCAGGTGTCGGGGGCGGGGACCTCCACCATCCGGATCCAGGGGGTCGATCATCTGAACGGCGCGACCCATTCGGTGATTCCGGACAGGATCGAGACCGGCACCTTCGCGCTGGCGGCCGCCATGGCCGGCGGCGAGGTGCGCCTGACCAAGACCCGCAGCGATTTCGTCGACACCCTGCTGGACAAGATGGTCGAGGCCGGCGTCGAGGTGATCCGCCACAACGACGGCATGACCATCAAGCGCAACGGCGCGCGGTTGAAGGCGGTGGAGATCGAAACCGACCCCTATCCGGGCTTCGCCACCGACCTGCAGGCGCAGTTCATGGCCCTGATGACGCTGGCCGACGGCGAGAGCGTCATCAAGGAGACCATCTTCGAGAACCGCTTTATGCACGCCCCTGAATTGGCGCGGCTGGGCGCCGACATCCTGGTGTCGGGCGGCGAGGCCCGGGTACGCGGCGTCGAGACGCTGGAGGGCGCCCAGGTGATGGCCACCGACCTGCGGGCTTCGGTCAGCCTGGTGATCGCTGCCTTGGCCGCGCGGGGTGAGACGGTCGTCAGCCGCGTCTATCACCTTGACCGCGGTTTTGAGCGGCTGGAAGAGAAGCTGAGCGCCTGCGGAGCCAATGTCCGCCGCATCGCCGGAACCGGCGAGCCAGAGGATTGAGATGACAGAGACTGCTGGTCTGCGCCTGCTGGCGGAAGACGCCGAGGATCTCGCCGTGATCGCCGCCGCCTTGCAGGATGCAGTCGGCAAGATCGGCGACATCCTCTACGAGCCTGCCACCCGCCAATTGACCTTGGCCCTCAACCGCTATCGGTGGGAAGCCAAGGGTGGCGAGCGCGTGCGTTCGGCCATCCAACTCGGCTCGGTGTTGAAGGTCCAAGCGCGCAAGCTGCGGCGCGGAGCAAAGGACGCGGTGGTTGAGCTGCTGAACATCGCGTTCGAACCAGGCGAGGCGCCGGGCGGCGCAGTGGTCTTCACCTTCGCCGGGGGCGGCGATCTGCGGGCGGAGGTCGAGTGCCTGGACGTGGTGCTGGCCGATGTCAGCTCCCCCTGGCCGACGCCGCGAACCCCGAAACACGAGCTCTGAGCCCTAGCGCGGCAAGGCCCTGGCCGCTAAACAGCGCGCCATGCGCCGCTTCCGTTTTTCCGAGCCCGGCTTCGAGGCCGCCTTCGCCGCGTTCATCGACGAGCGCCGTGAGACGCCAGAGGAAGTCGACACCGCCGTCCGTGACGTCCTGGCTGCTGTCCGCGCCGAGGGATTGGACGCCGTGCTTCGCTTCGGTCGACAGTTCGACCGCGCCGAGGTCGATGAGAGCAACATCCGGGTCAGCGCCGAGGAGATAGAGGCGGGCGCCGCCGAGTGCTCGCCCGAGGTGCGCGAAGCCATGGCCTTCGCCGCCAAGCGTATCCGTGCCTATCACGAACGCCAGCGTCCGGCGGACATGGCCTTCACCGACGAAGCGGGCGTCGAACTAGGCTGGCGCTGGACCGCGCTCGAAGCGGTCGGCATCTATGTGCCGGGCGGCCGCGCCGCCTATCCGTCCACGGTGCTGATGAACGCCGTGCCCGCCGCCGCCGCCGGCGTGGAGCGCATCGCCATGGTTACGCCGCCCGGGCGCTTGCAGCCGGCGGTGCTGGCCGCCGCCAAGGAAGCAGGGGTCACTGAAATCTGGCGGGTCGGCGGGGCGCAGGCGGTGGCCGCGCTCGCTTATGGCGCTGGCCCCATCGCGCCGGTCGACAAGATCGTCGGTCCGGGCAACGCCTATGTGACCGCCGCCAAGCGCCGGGTCTATGGCACGGTGGGAATCGACGCCCTGGCCGGCCCCTCGGAAATCGTGGTGGTGGCTGATGGAGCCAACCGCCCCGACTGGATCGCCGCCGACTTGCTGTCCCAGGCCGAGCACGACCCGGCCGCGCAATCGATCCTGATCACCGACGACGAAGCGTTCGGCGAAGCCGTCGCCGCCCAGGTCGCCGAGCAACTGAAATCGTTGAGCACAGGCGAGGACGCCACCGCCTCCTGGCGCGACCACGGGGCGATCATTATCGCGCCGCTCGATGAGGCGCCTCGTCTCGTGAATTACATCGCGCCGGAACACGTCGAGTTCGCGCTCGATGATCCAGAGCGTCTGGCCGATCAGGTCCGCCACGCCGGTGCGATCTTCCTGGGCCGGCTGACGCCCGAGGCCATTGGCGACTATGTGGCCGGCTCGAACCACGTCCTGCCGACCAGCCGTGCGGCGCGCTTCTCCTCGGGGCTGTCGCTTTACGACTTCATCAAGCGCACCTCGATCGTGAAGTGCGACGAGAAGTCGTTCGCGATCCTCGGCCCCCACACTGTCGCCCTCGCCGACGCCGAGGGGCTTCCGGCCCACGCGCGTTCCGCCGCGATCCGCCTGACCAAGCAGGGCTAGTCTTCTCCTCTCCCCGGCTGGGAGAGGCCGGGTGAGGGGGCCTCGGCCTCGCCCGTACGCGGGTTGATGGTCGATAGAGCGCCGCTGCGCGCCGCCCCCTTCACCTAACCTCCCCCGAGAGAGAGGAATGAGTCTGCGCAGCGGCGATCAACGAAGCTGAACAGTTCCTGTCAGTTCTGTCTCGGAGGCCGTTCAGGAAGGCCTCGCTAGGGTGTTCGTCATTGGGGCCGGAAGGCTCCAGGCAGAACCCTACAAGGACGGAGACCTGGCTATGCGCACTCTGAAGACTTCGAAAATGATGCGCGGCGCGGCCGTGGCGACCCTGACCGGCGCTCTGGCGATCGGCGCCGTGAGTACGGCCAACGCCCAGCAGTACCGCAACCCGACTGGCGGCGGCCCCGGCTCCATCGTCAGCTGCGACGCTCCTGGCGGCAAGCAGGTTGGCGGCGCCCTGATCGGCGCGCTGGTCGGCGCGGCCGCCGGCTCGAACCTGGCCAAGAACGACCGTGGCACGGGGACCGCCATCGGCGCGGTCGCCGGCGCGGCCACCGGTTCCTGGGTTGGCTGCAAGATGCAGCGCGATGCAGCGAACCAGAACGCCTACTACGGAGGCCAGCAACAGGCCTATCGCCCGGCGACTTATGTCCAGAATGGCTACCGCCTGAACGGCAACCTGTCCCCGGCCGCCTATGTCCGTGACGGCGGGGCCTTCGTCGCCAACTCGACCCTGAACCTGCGGGCCGCGCCCACCACCTCGGCCGCCCGGGTCGGCAGCCTGCGGGCTGGCGAAACCTTCCAGGCGATGGCTCGGGTGCGCGGGACCGAATGGATCCTGGTCGGCCAGAACGGCGTCGGGGTCGGCTATGTTCACGGCGCCTACGTCCAGCCTGCTGGCTATCAGAACGCGAACTACCGCTACTAGGCGGCCCTGTTCGCCGTCCCCGGTCCCCCTGGCCGGGTGACAAAAGCGTCCGGCGAGACACGCCGGACGCTTTTTCTTGTGCGCAGGTGCGAAGATCGCACGTGGCAGGATGACGTTAGGGGGTGCTTTGCAATAAAGCTCCAGGCAAGCCCTCACCCATTGAGCCATGGCCGACGAAGACCGCACCCATCACCGCCTGCAGTCCGTGGAGATCGACGAGGATTCCCTCGCCGCGGTCTCGCGCGACCAGGAGCAGGAGCGGCAGATCGCCATCTTCGATCTCTTGGAGGAGAACTACTTCTTCCCCGAGGGCGCGCAGACTGGTCCCTATGACCTGCGCATGGGGCTGCTGGAGAACCGGCTGGTGCTGGACGTCCGCGGCCCGGACTATGAGAAGCGACATATCCTGTCGCTGTCGCCGTTCCGCATGCTTATCAAGGACTACTTCCTGATCTGCGAGAGCTACTACCAGGCGATCCGAAATTCGACGCCTCAGCAGATTGAGGCCTTGGACATGGGCCGGCGGGGTCTGCACAACGAGGCCTCCGAGCTGCTGCGGACTCGCCTGAAGGGTAAGATCGAGACCAATCTCGACACCTCGCGGCGGCTGTTCACGCTGATCTGCGCCCTGCATTGGCGAGGCTAGGGTTCGATGCCGGCTGACGCATCGCGGCCGCCCTTGCCCGGCGCGGTCCTATTCGCTTGCAATTTCAATCGCGTCCGCTCGCCGATGGCCGAGGCGCTGTTGAAGCGCGCGCTGGGCGACCGGGTCTATGTCGACAGTTGCGGCCTGAAGCGCGAGGCGGGCGAGGCGGGCGAGGGCGCCGATCCGTTCGTACGCTCGGTGATGGCCGAGATATCCTGCGACCTGGAGGGCCATGCGCCCAAGACCTTCGATGATCTGGAGGATGCGTCCTTCGATCTGGTCATTTCCCTGACGCCCGAGGCCCAGCATCGGGCCGTCGAGCTGACCCGAGGGCGGTCGGCCGAGATCGAGTATTGGCCAACCTTCGATCCGACCCTTGCCGACGGTTCCCGTGAAGCGCGGATGGCGGCCTATCGCGAAGTTCGCGACACCCTGGCGCAGCGGATCGCTGAACGGTTCCCCCGCTAGCCATTGGCCCTTTGAGCGCGTACAGCGCTTAGCGCTAAAATCTGCAGCCCCGGCTCACGTCGCGACTCACTTCGTTGGCCGTTCCCTTGACCGCCACCTGTTGGAGCTTGCATGGCGAAAGAAGAGTTGCTGGAATTTCCCGGTGTGGTCAGTGAAGTCCTGCCCAACGCCACGTTTCGAGTGAAACTCGAGAACGATCACGAGATAATCTGTCACACGGCCGGCAAGATGCGTAAGAACCGCATCCGCGTTTCGGCTGGCGACAAGGTCGTGGTCGAGATGACCCCTTACGACCTCACCAAGGGCCGTATCACCTTCCGAGTCCGCTAGAGGCCATTTGCCAAATATGACATCGCAGCGCCTGGTGCTGGCTTCCGCAAGTCCCAGGCGGATGGATCTCTTGCGCCAGGTTGGCGTGACCCCGGACGCCGTCGTGGCCGCCGAGATCGACGAAACGCCGCTGAAGACTGAGACCCCGCGCCAGACGGCGCTGCGCCTGGCGGTCGCCAAGGCGGCCAAGGTCGCCGAAATCCATGGTGACGCCTATGTGCTTGCGGCCGACACCATTGTCGCCGTGGGGACCCGTATCCTGCCGAAGGTCGAGACGCCGGCTGAGGGGCGCAAATGTCTGGAACTACTCTCGGGCCGCGCGCACAAGGTTCTGACTGCGGTCGCCGTGGTCGCGCCCGACGGCCGCGCGGTGAAGCGGCTGGTCGAAACCCGCCTCCACTTCAAGCGCCTCACTCCCGCTGAAATCGACGCCTATCTCCAGGACGGGGAGGGGGTCGGAAAGGCCGGCGGCTATGCGATCCAGGGCAGGGCCGGCGCCTTCGTCATGTCGATCCAGGGATCCTATCCTGCGGTGGTCGGCCTGCCGCTATATGAAACCATGAACCTTCTGACGGGCTTGGGGTTTGTCCGCACATGAGCGAGCGTAGCCTCTTTCTGGATCGCGGCATTGGCGAAACGCGCGGCGTCGTCCTGCTGGACGGCCGTCCCGAACGCTTGCTGATCGAGCGCGACGGCGATGATCAGGCGACCCGCCTGGGCGCCCGCCACATCGCGCGGGTGCGCAAGGTGGAGCCGGCCTTCGCCTCGGCGTTTGTCGATCTCGGCGGTGTCGAGGCGCTGTTCTCGTTCAAGCCCGACGCGCGGCCCGTGGAGGGCCAGTCGCTTGAGGTCGAGATTCGCACCGAGCCAAGGCTTGGCAAGCTCGCCACCGTCCGGGTGATCGGGCCGGCTCAGGGCGCGCCGCGCCTGCTGGTCGCCCCGCCTTCGATGGCTGAACAACTCGCCGCCTTCGCGCGCGGCGTTGATATCATTGAAGGGCGCGAGGCGCGGCAAGTCGCCGACGAGGCCGAGGCCGAGGCGCTCGACATCATTCATCCGCTGCCCGGCGGCGGAAATTTGGCCATCGAGCCGACACGGGCGCTGGTCGCCATCGATGTCGATATCGGCGAGCGCAAGGGCAATGACGTCAAACGCGTCACCCGTGCGGCGAATCTAGCGGCGCTGGCTGCTTCGGGCCGCCTGCTGCGCCTGAAAAGCCTGGGTGGGATCGTGGTAATCGATCTGGTCGGGCGCGGCCACGACGGCAACGCCTTGCTGACCGCGGCTCGGGCGGCCTTCTCGCCGGACAATCCCGGCGTCGCCATCGGGCCGGTAGGCCGGTTCGGCACCATGGAGATGACCATCCCGCGTCGCGGCCCGCCCTTGGCTGAGACCCTGTGTGATGCGAACGGCGCCTTGACCAATCTGACGCTGGCCCTGCGCCTGATCCGGGCGATCGAGAATGAAGGCGCGGCCCAACCTGGCGCGCGGCTTACCGCCACCTGCGCGCCCGCCGTCGCTGACGTAGCCAAGCCGCTGGCCGAGAAACTGGCCGCGAAGATCGGCGCCCGCTTTACGATTCGCCCCGAGCCTGCCTCCCCCCGCGAGCGTTTCGATGTGAGTGCGTCATGAGCGCCCCTTGCCCGATCTGCAAAAAGCCCTCGACCCCCGAGTACCGTCCGTTCTGCTCTAAACGTTGTGCCGACGTGGACTTGCAGCGTTGGCTGAGCAACCGCTACGCCATCCCGGCGGCCGATGACGACAGCGGTCCCGACGAGGAAAATTCAGAAGACTGAAGAGCCGCTGGACAGGCGGCGGCGCCTCTTCTATAGACGCGGCTCCCGCGCAGGTGGGGCCCGCCGCTCTCCTCAAAAGAGGGCGTCGAACTAAAGATCTTGAGCCGCCCGACCTGATCGGAACGGCTCTGGGCCTGGGTAGCTCAGTTGGTAGAGCAGTGGATTGAAAATCCACGTGTCGGTGGTTCGAATCCGCCCCCAGGCACCACTTCCTTCCCCTCTCTATTAGTGGCCTCAGGCTTCGGCGCGCACGAATCTCGCCAGCGCTTGCCATTCTATGCGCTTCTGTTCGAACGATAGCGCGGCGTGGGCCGGGCTGCTGGAGGGCAGGGTGATGAGGGCGTAGCCGGGTTCGGGGCCAAGTTGCTTGCGGCCAAGGCTTGAGGCCTTGCCGCCGTTGAAGGCGATGGCCCGCAACTCGGGCAGGGTGGCCGCGAAATCGGCCAACGCATTGGACTGGTGATTGCGGATGTTGGTGTCCAGGCTGCCTAGGCGTTCGGCCGAAGCGATCACATCCCATACCCCGACCCCTGCCGCGAGCAAGATCGCCAACCGCTTCGCATAGGCCACGTCGGCCAAGGGTTGTTCGATCACAGTCTCCATCAGCCGCCAGAACTGATTGCGGGGATGGGCGTAGTACTGCGCGTGGGCGAGCGAGATCTCTCCCGGAAGGCTACCCAGCACCAACAGGCGAGTGCGCGCGTCAGCGACAGCGGGGAACGAAGACTTGGTTTCGGCCCGCATGCGCTCACGCTCTCTAACTTGGCTAGGCAAGCTCTAGCGCACCGTGGCCGGGTTGCCGACGGCCGTCGCACCGGCTGGCACATTGCGCGTGACGACCGCGCCCGCGCCGATCACCGCGTCATCGCCGATCGTGACGCCCGGCAGGATGATCGCGCCGCCGCCAATCCAAACATTCGCACCGATATGAATGGGCCGGCCGAACTCCAAGCCAGAGCGACGCTCGGCTGGATCGCGCGGGTGGTCGGCTGTCAGGATTTGGACGCCAGGGCCGATCTGCGTTCCCTCACCAATTGTCACGGCGGTCACGTCCAGCACCACGCAGCCGAAGTTCAGGAATACGCCGTCGCCCAACGCAATGTTGTAGCCGTAGTCGATGTGGAACGGCGGCCGGATGACGACGTCACGCCCAACCTTGCCAAGGCCTTCAATCAATTGGGCGTGGCGTTCATGTGCCGTCGTCACGGCGGGCCTGTTGTAGACGGTCATCCACGTCAGGGCCGCGGCTTGGTCGCGCTGAAGTTCAGAATCCCCGGCGCTGTAGAGTTCTCCGGCGATCATCTTCTGCTTTTCTGTCGCCATAGTGGGCTCTCTTTGGTTGGGGATGCGGTCTGGCAGGCGGCAAACGCGCCACAGCGCTGCATGGCGCCCGCGACACGCCGCCGGGCTCTCGCGCATCACCTCGGCGAACGTCGATTGACTCGGGCGCCTGAGAATCCCATGTCGCGGATGGCGGCGCCGGGTGAGTGAAATCCAGGCGGGAGGGTCCCTCGCCGCCATGTACCGGGTGCTTATTTCAAGACCAGCGTTCGGTCAGATTTGCTGCGTTGCGGCATAAAAATTCCTCCGAAAGTAGAAAATCGACCTGGATTACTTGGGTCGCGCGTTGTGCGTCGCAGCATTACACGGCCGCCGACCTGGTTCCTGGGGTCGCAGGCAGAAGTATGCCCCCTTGACGCCCGGAATAGGGGTTGCCAAAGGACCCCTGCCGCACGTCTAACATAGCGGTAAGATTTCGGGCTTCCCTCGGGGAGAACGAATTCGCACCCGCCTCTGAACGCCCAGTTTCACGTAATTGGAAACAGGCGCCACGGGTCGGGCGCAGCGAAAGCGGCTCTCGCGTCTTGGCTGGTGCAAACCAGGCGGGGCGAGGGGCTTGTTTAGTTAGGGTGGGAGACGCTCTCGCGCGACGACCCTTCGGTCCAAACGTGCTAGACCAATCAGGAACTGGCGACAGATGCTCGACAACAAACGAAAGATCCCTTTCATCGCTCTCCTCGGTGCTGTTGCGCTGATGACGAGCGCGCCGGCGTTCGCGCAGGAAGCCGCTCCGGCCGCTCCCGCCGCCGCCGACGCTGCAGCGGCCGCTCCGGCTGCTGACGCTGCGGCCGCTCCGGCCGCCACCGCTCCCGCTGACGCCGCCCCTGCGGGCGACGTTGCTCCGGCCACCATCGAACATGCCGGTCAGCTGACCGTCATGCAGATGTTCATGGACGCCCAGCCGGTCGTTAAGGTCGTTATGATCGGCCTGGTTCTGGCTTCGATCCTCTCGTGGACCCTGCTGGTCACCAAGCTGGTTGAGTTCGCCTCGCTGAACAAAGCCTCGGACCGCTTCGTCGAAGCTTTCCGCGGCGCCAAGTCGGTCAACGACATGGGCCGTATCGCCCTCTCGGACGAATTCGAAGGTAACCCGCTGGCCGATATGGCCGCCGCGGCGACCCAAGAAGTCGAACTGTCGCGTCAAGCCGGCCTCGCCGTCAGCGGCGCTCACCGCGAAACTACGCTGCACCGTGCTGAAATGGCCGTTGGCGCCGTTCAGGCCAACCTCGGCAAGCGTCTGTCCAGCGGCATGCAGTTCCTGGCCTCCGTCGGTTCGTCCGGTCCGTTCATCGGTCTGTTCGGTACCGTTTACGGGATCATGAACTCCTTCATCGGCATCGCGAACACCAACACGACCAACCTGGCCGTCGTCGCCCCCGGCATCGCCGAAGCGCTTCTCGCCACCGGTATCGGTCTGTTCGCTGCTATCCCCGCGGTTATCTTCTACAACTACTTCCAGACCCGCGTTTCTGCCTACGGCGCGCGTACGGAAGGCTTCGTTGCTGAACTGATGAACGCCATTTCCCGGCAGCTCGACAAAGGGGCCTAACCGACATGGGAGCCAAACTCTCAGGTTCTGGGGGTGGCCGGTATGCGGTAGAAGCGAACAGCGAAATCAACGTTACGCCCTTCGTGGACGTTATGTTGGTCCTCCTGATCATCTTCATGGTCGCGGCGCCAATGGCCGCCGTGACTGTGCAAGTTGCTCTCCCCCCCGCAGTCGCTAAACCCTCTACGAACCCTCCTAAGCCGGTCTACATCAGCATCCAGTCGGGCGGATCCATCTATCTTGGTGACACCCCTACGGACGTTGCTGATCTCGGTGACAACCTGCGCAGTACGATCGGGCAACGTAATCCGGAGAAAGAACGCATCTTCATTCGCGCCGACAAGGACGTCCTCTACGGGGACTTCATGGGTGTGATGAACATGCTTCAGGACAACGGTTTCTACAGCGTGGCCCTTATCGGCGAAGACAAGAACTAGGGGGGTGACGAATGGCTGAAACCACCGACACTACCCAGGAAGAGCACCACGAGCGGAGCGTCTTCGACGAGCCGAAGAAGAAGCGTAATGTTGGCGTAACGCTCGCCATCGTTGGCTCCATCATCGTGCACGGCGCTCTTGGCTTCTACCTGTACAAGTCTAAGTTCGAGCCGAAGTACAAGGAGTACTCGGATGATGTGACGGACGTGGCGATCATCAAGCCCGCCCCGCCGCCGCCTCCGCCGCCTCCGCCTCCGCCTCCGAATACGCCGCCACCTCCGCCGCCGAAGCTGCAACCGCGGCCTCCGGTGAACGTGCCGGCAGACTTGCCGACGATCCCGCCTCTGCCGGTTCCGCCGGTTGAGAAGCGGATCGAGACACCGGAACCGCCGAGGGCTGCCCCTCCGGCTCCTCCGCGTCCGTCGGTCATCACGAACCCTGATTGGGCTCGTCGACCCTCTGGCGAGGACATTGCGCGGTACTATCCTGACCGTGCGATGCGGATGAACATCGAAGGCAGGGCGACGCTGAGCTGTCAGGTGACGGCGAAGGGAAGCCTCGAAAGCTGCGAAGTGGTTTCTGAGGAACCCGCTGACCAAGACTTCGGTTCTGCGGCGATCCGGTTGAGCAAGCTCTTCCGTATGCGTCCGAAGACCCAGGACGGCGCGCCCGTTGAAGGCGGCACTGTGCGGATCCCGATCCGCTTCGTGCTTCCGAAGGGCTAACGGCTTCCAAGCCGATAGCGTCGACCCAAGAATGAGCCCCGAAGGCGCGAGCTTTCGGGGCTTTTTCGTGCCCGTTGATAATTCTTGCAAAGATCACTTGGTCGCACGCAGCAACGCTTGATTGGTCGGCCCGGCGCGACTAGAAGGACGCCTCGCGATGAGCCGCCTTAGCTCAGCTGGTTAGAGCGCTAGATTGTGGATCTAGAGGTCCTCGGTTCGAACCCGAGAGGTGGTACCATCGCGAAGAGCCCCGTTTCCGGGGCTCCTCAATTTCTTCCTACATCGTGAGATTCAGCAGGGCTGGGTCGCCGCCCTGCGCAGTGATGTTGACGCTGATGGCGCGCTCGATCGCGTAACGCGACAGCGAGTTGGGTCCGCCGGCCTTTGGGCCGGTGCCTGAGAGGCCTTCGCCGCCAAACGGTTGGACGCCGACCACAGCGCCGATAATCGAGCGGTTCACATAGACATTGCCGGCGGGAACCAGATTGCGGACCTCCGCGGCGAAGGCGTCGATGCGTGAGTGGACGCCGAGCGTCAGGCCATATCCCAGCGTGGCAAGGTGGCCCGCCACCTTGGCCAGGTCCGCCGGATCGTAGCGGACGACGTGCAGAATAGGGCCGAAGACCTCGCGCTCCAGGAAGTTCGCCGCAGGGATCTCGGCAAGCAGAGGGGCGAAGAAGGCGCCGTCGATCGGCGTCTGCAGGCGGTGTAGGATCCTCGCCTCTTTCTCCAGCCGTACAGCGTGGGCGGCGAGGGCGTTGCGCGCCTCGTCATCGATCACGGGCCCGACATCGGTAGCCGGGTCAGCTGGGTCGCCAACCACCAGCGCGTCCATTGCGCCCTTCAGGCACTCAATCAGCATGTCGGCGGTGTCGTTCGGCAGGAAGAGGATCCTCAGGGCCGAGCAGCGCTGTCCCGCCGAACCAAACGCCGACAGGACAACGTCGTCGACGACCTGTTCCTTTAGGGCTGTGGTGTCCACGAACATGCCGTTCAGCCCGCCGGTCTCGGCGATGAAGGGGATGATCGGGCCGGGGCGGGCGGCCAGGGTCTGGTTGATCCGCCGGGCGGTGTCGGTGCCGCCGGTGAAGGCGACCCCGTCACAGCCGGGATGGGCCGTCAGGGCCGCGCCCACCGTCTCTCCCCGGCCGGGAGTGAGGGCGAGCAAAGCCGGCGGCAGGCCCGCTTCGTGGAAGAGCGCCACGGCCTCGGCGGCGATCAGAGGGGTTTGTTCGGCCGGCTTGGCCACGACGGCGTTGCCGGCGGCGAGCGCGGCGGTGATCTGGCCGGTGAAAATGGCGAGTGGGAAGTTCCAGGGGCTGATGCAGACAAAGACGCCGCGGCCGTGGAGTTCAAGGGTGTTTGCCTCCCCGACCGGACCCTTCAGCACTTCAGGGCCGGCGAACCGTGTCTGGGCGAGGTGCGCGTAATACCGGCAGAAATCGACCGCCTCGCGGACCTCTGCAATTCCATCGGCCAGCGTCTTGCCAGCCTCGCGGGAGCAGATCGCGACCAGCCGGTCCATATTCGCCTCAAGCGCATCGCCCATCTTTCGCAGCACCTCGGCACGGCGATAGCCGCCGATGGCGTTCCAGGCGGGTTGCGCGGCGTGAGCAGCGACGAAGGCTGCGTCGATATCGACGGTGGACGCTTCGGCGGCGTGCCCAACCACGACGCTATTGTCAGCGGGGCTGTGAATCGCCTGGAGCTCGCCGCCCTTGCGAAGGGCTCCGCCAACCAGGGGGCCGGACGCCAGCGGCTGGAGGGCGCGGGTTGCGTGATGCAGCCGCGCCGCCTCGTCCGGGATCGAGAGATCGACGCCCAGCGAGTTCTTGCGTTCAGCGCCGTATAGGTCGACGGGTCGCGGAATCTTCGGGTGTGGCCCGGCCCCCGCCTTCTCGACGGCCGTAATGGGGTCGACCACGACGTCCTCTGCCGGAACCCGCTCATCCAACAGCGCATGGACGAAGGAGGTATTGGCGCCGTTTTCCAGCAGGCGCCGCACCAGGTAGGGGAGCAGGTCCTCGTGACCGCCGACCGGGGCGTAGGTTCGCACCACGGCGCCGTTCCGCAGGTCGTCGGCGGCGCGGTAGAGCGCTTCCCCCATCCCGTGCAGACGCTGAAACTCAATCCGCACCCCGGCCTGGCTCGCCATGGCGTGGACGGCGGCCAGGGTGTGGGCGTTGTGGGTGGCGAACTGGGCATAGATGTTCGGGCTGGCGGCGATCAGTTCGCGCGCGCAGACCAGATAGGATAGGTCGGTGGCGGCCTTGGTGGTGAAGACCGGATAGTCGGGGCGGCCGTTCACCTGGGCGCGTTTGATTTCCGAATCCCAATAGGCCCCCTTCACCAGCCGCACCATCAGGCGCCGGCCGCTGTCCTTGGCGATCTCGGCGATGCGGGCGACCGCAAGAGGGCCACGCTTCTGATAGGCCTGGACCGCGAGACCGAGGCCCTTCCACGCGCCGAGTTCAGGCTCGCGCGCCAGCCGGTCGAGCAACTTGAGCGACAAGGTCAGCCGGTCGGCTTCCTCGGCGTCGATCGTGAAGTTGATGTCGTGCCGGGCGGCGATCAGGGCCAGGCGCTTCATGCGCGGATAGAGCTCGGTCCAGACGCGCGCTTCGTGGGTGGCTTCGTAGCGAGGGCAGAGCGCGGAGAGCTTGACGGACACCCCGTGGCCGGTTTCCGGGCCCGCTCCCTTGGAGCCCTTTCCGACCGCCTCGAGCGCGTCGGCATAGGAACGCTCGTAGCGGGCCGCGTCGGTCGCTGTACGCGCGCCTTCGCCCAGCATGTCGAACGAGCAGACCTGCCCTTCCTTCGCTGCTCGCTTCAGCGCGCTTTCGATAGTGCGGCCAAGAACGAATTGCTCGCCCATGATGCCGATCGCCTGGGCGACCGCCTTGCGCACGACCGGTTCGCCAATACGTTCGACTAGGCCGCGCAGGAAACCTGGCGGGTCGGTGCGCGCTTGGTCGTCCACCTCCACCAGCTTGCCGGTCAACATCAGGCCCCAGGTCGAGGCGTTGACGAACAGGCTGTCGGATTGGCCGAGGTGGCTGGCCCAGTCGGCACCGCCGATTTTCTCGGCGATCAGTCGGTCGCGGGTGCCCTGATCGGGCGTGCGCAACAGCGCTTCGGCCAGACACATCAGGGCCAAACCCTCGCGCGTGTTGAGGCTGAACTCCTGCAGGAAGCTCTCGACCACGCCTTGCCGCTTGGCCGACCTGCGCGCTGCCCGCACCAGATCGACGGCTTGCGCCCGGACAGCGGCCCGCTGTTCGGGCGACAGGGGCCGCGCGGCCAGCAGGGCGGTGACCGCTTCAGTCTCGTCACGATACTTGGCGGATAGGTCGTCCAGAGCGGTCCAGGAAGTCATGGCGGGCCTTGAAAGAATGGAATTTCTATCGTCCGGCGTAACTCTTATGGTGGCGGATGTCCTGCGGACCTGAGTAACCCTCGCCGCATCAAAATTGGAAAATTCGAAATCATGCCGGACAATGTGCATCTGGATGACACAGATCGGCGGTTGCTGCGGGTGCTCCAGCGCGATGGCCGGATCAGCAATCTGGATCTGGCCCAGCAATGCAATCTCTCGGCGTCCGCCTGTTCGGATCGGGTTCGCCGTCTGCGGGAGCGCGGGGTGATCACCGGCTTTGCGGCCATACTGGATCCCAAGGCCATCGACCGAGCGCTCCTGATCTTTGTCGAGGTCCAGCTTGATCGCACCACGGGGGACACCTTCACCGAGTTCGCCCACGCCGCGCAGCGTACGCCGGAAATCCTCGAATGCCACATGGTGGCGGGCGGCTTCGACTATCTGATCAAGGCGCGGGTCAGCGACATGGAGGCTTATCGCCGCTTCCTGGGCGAGGTGCTGGTGGCGATGCCGGGGGTGCGCGAGACGCGGACCTATGCGGTGCTGGAAGAGGTGAAGTCCGTCACCGAGCTGCCGATATGATCAGTAGCCGGTCTCGCGGGAGACCAGGCCCTCGATCTCCTCGCCGGCTCGGAACCGCGCGATGTTCGCCGCGATCCGTTGGGAGGCGCTGACGGGATCGGTGATGGCGGCGACGTGGGGCAGAACGGTGACGGCCGGGTGGCTCCAGAAAGGGTGGCCGGCAGGCAGGGGCTCGGGCTCGAACACGTCCAGCACCGCGTGCGAAATCTGGCCCTCGTCCAACGCCGCGATCAGGTCAGCCTCCACTAGGTGTCCGCCGCGCCCGACATTGATGATCGCGGCGCCGGGCTTCATGCGCGCGAAGGTCTCCTGGCCCAGAACGCCGTTGGTCCGGGACGTCAGGGGCAACAGGTTGACGACGATGTCGCTCGCCGCGAGCAGGGACGCCAGGTCGCCATGGCTGCGGCTCCATGCGCTGACCTGAAAGCCAAGCTTTTCCAGCATAGTCGCGCTCGCGCGCGCCATTTCGCCAAAGCCCAACAGGCCCACCTGACGCTGATGGGCCGAGACCTGCGGTAACTGTCGCCACAGCGCCTGCGCTTGCTGGGCGCGATAGGCAGGAGCCCGGCGATGCAGAGCCAGCACGTGGGCGGCGACAGCTTCGGCCATCTGGCCGGCGAGGCTGGGATCGATCAGGCGCGCGAGGGGAATTTCTCGCGGAAACAGCGGATCGCTCAGCAGGCCGTCGACCCCGGCCCAGGCGCTCTGGATAAAGCCGAGCTTGGGAAGCTTGGCCAGCTCGCCGGGCGCCGGCGCGGCCACCACGGCGATCTCGGCGCCCGCCGCCAAACCCGCGAGGATATCGTCTTCCGGCAGCGCTGCGCGTAGGGCCGCTAGCCATGCTTGAGCAGCTTCGGCGGGCAGGCGGGTAAGGAAGGCGATGGACATGGCGATCAGATAGCATTCAAGGCGGCGCTTGCGCGCGCCCGCTTTTCGGCGTGACCTCGCGGCATGAAACTCAATTCCGAAGATACCGCGATCCTCGATCGGCTGGCCGGAGAAGAGGCCGAAATCGTTAGCCGCGCCGTTGATTGGTGCGCCATTCCGTCCGGCAGCCGCAACTTGGCGGGACTCGAATCTCAGCGCGTGGTGCTGGAGCACGTGCTGCGCGATTTGCCCGGCCAGGTAGACAGCATCGCCTTGGCCGACAGCCACGATGTGTCCGCCGATGGCGAGCTCAAGCCCCAGCGTCACACGCCCGCCCTGCGCCTGACCGTGCGGCCGGAGGCTGCGGTGCAGGTCATCCTCACCGGGCACTACGACACCGTCTATCCGGAGGGGAGCGGCTTCACCCGTGTGCTCCCGCGCGCCGACGGCGCCCTGAACGGCCCCGGCATCGCCGACATGAAGGGCGGCATCAGCGTGATGCTGGCGGCCCTGCGTGCGATGGAGGCGCATCCGGCCAAGGCCAATATTGGCTACCGGGTCCTGCTCTCGCCCGACGAGGAAATCGGCTCACTGGCCTCTGGTCCGCTGCTGGCGGAGCTTGCAGGGCAGGGGCATGTCGGCCTGACCTATGAGCCGGCCATGGCCGGCGGCGCGCTGGCCGCCGAGCGCAAGGGGTCGGGCAATTTCCACGTCGTGGTGAGGGGGCGCGCGGCCCATGCCGGGCGCGAATTCGCCAAGGGGCGGAACGCTATCGCGGCCGCCGCCGACCTGGCCGTGCGGCTGGTCGCGGCCAATGGACAACGCGACGGGGTGACCCTGAACGTTGCGCGGATCGACGGTGGAGGGCCGCTGAACGTCGTGCCCGACCGCGCCGTGCTGCGGTTCAATATTCGGCTGCCTGACGCGGCGGCGGCTGGCTGGGCGCTGGCCTTCGTCAAGGAGGCGGTGGCGGCCACGGCGGCGGACGGGATCGAGGCGCATCTGCATGGCGGCTTCACCCGCCCCGCCAAGCCGTTCAATGCGGCGCAGCAGACGCTGTTCGGGGCGGTGAAGGAGGCCGGCGCCTTGCTCGGCCAGGAGATCACCTGGGCGTCGTCGGGCGGGGTTTGTGAAGGCAATAACCTGTTCGCGGCCGGCCTTCCCAACGTCGATACGCTGGGGGTTCGTGGCGGCGATATCCATAGCGAGGCCGAGCATGCCTGGCCCGAGAGCTTCGTTGAGCGCGCCCAGCTCTCGGCGTTGATCCTAGCCAAGCTCGCCACCGGCGAGATCCCGGCCGCGAAGATCAAGGACGCGATGGGATAGACGCCTAGCGGCCGGTCGTCACCGGCGCGCCCCGGTAGGGCTTGGCGTCCTTCATCAGGATGTGAGAGGCGATCTTGTCGACCCCCAGACCTTCCTGCAGCAGGCGATCGGCCAGTTCGCCCCAGGCGCGGACGTCGGGCGTCACCACCTTGATCAGATAGTCGAAGGGCCCCGACACTTGCGCGGCTTCGACGACTTCGGGAATGTCCAGCAAAACCGCCTCGAAAGCTGCGAGGTCGGCGGGGCGATGGCTCTTTAGCGTCACTTCGCCGTAGATCGTGACGGTCGGGCGGATGCGCTCGATGTCGAGCCGAGCATGGTAGCCCAGGATCAGGCCATCGGCCTCCAGGCGTCGCACGCGCGCCAGGCAGGCGCTGGGTGACAGGGCGACCTTCTCAGCCAGGGCTTGGTTCGTAATCCGGCCATCGGCCTGCAGAATCGCCAGGATTCTCAGGTCCAAACGGTCGAGCGCAGAATATCCGTCCAACGCCATACCTCGCCGCATTTTCTGCGGTGGAAAGTGCTATCTTCCGCCGCCTGTTTGGTCAAATCCCTATCACACTAAGCCTCCAAGGCTTCGATCATTCTGCGGAGGATGTCATGATCGCCATCGGCGTCGTCGTCCGACCGGCTGGATTTCAAGATCTGGAGGCGTTGCACGCTCTGGCGCTGAGCGCTGGACTGGGCATGACCAATCTGCCCCCCTGTCGCGAGCGTCTGGGCGCTCTGTTGGCCGCCAGCGTTGCGGCCCTGGCCGGCGAGCGCAAGGCCGGCAGCCAGATCCTGCTGGTGATGGAGGCCGCCGGCGAGGTGGTCGGAACCGGCTGCATTTTCCCCAGTGTCGGCGGCGACTGGCCGTTTTACTCCTACCGGATCGGGCGGCTGCGCCAAACCTCCCAGGCGCTGGGCAAGGTGGTGGAGAACACCATCCTGACGCCGGTGAACGACTATGACGGGTCGGCCGAGGTCGGCGGCCTGTTCGTGCGCCCAGGCCTGCGCGGCATCGCCGGCGGGCGTCTGATGGCGCGCAGTCGCTATCTCTTCATGGCGCAGCACCGCGAATGGTTCGGAGATCGCGTGGTGTCCGAACTGCGCGGCTATCAGGACATCGATGGGCGTTCTCCGTTCTGGGAGGCGGTCGGCCGCAAGTTCTATGGCCTGGAATTCAAGGAGGCCGACCGGATCAGCGTCGGCGCGGGCAAGCAGGTCATCGCCGACCTTGGGCCGAAGTACCCGATTTACCTGAACCTGCTGCCCACGGACGCCGCGCTCGCGGTGGGACAGTTCCATCCAGACGGCGCTCGCGCCCACGCCCTGCTGACGCAGGAGGGGTTCAAGTTCGAGGGATGCATCGACATCTTCGACGCCGGCCCGACCATGGTGGCCGACATCGACAGCCTGAAGGCCGTGCGCGACAGCGGCGTCTCGACAGTGACCGAGATTGGCGCGTGCGACGAAAGTCCCGAGGTGCTGATCAGCGTGGGTGAAGCCGAGGCGTTCCGCGCCACCCGGGGCTACGTCCAGGGGCGAGACGGCGAGCTGCGCGTCAGCCCCGAGCTCGCCCAGACCTTGAACCTGCAGATCGGAGATCGCGTCCGTCATGTCGAATTCTGAGATCGTCTCGACCGATCCTTGCACTGACGAGGTGGTGTGGCGCGGGCCTACGACTTCGCCCTCCGAACTTGACGCGGTCATGGCGCGGGCTCGGCAGGGGTTTCGCATGTGGTCGGGGATGTCGCTGGAGGACCGCCACCGCATCGGACGAGCCTTCGCCGACCTCGCCAAGGCGCGGCGCGAGGTCATCGCCCGACTGATCAGCCAGGAAACGGGCAAGCCCTATTGGGAGACGCTGACCGAGGCCGATACGGTGGCCGGCAAGGTGGAGGTCTCTATCCGCGCCCAGGCTGAGCGGGCCGGCGAGCGGGTGGGGGAGGCGGCCGGAGCCCGCGCCCGGTTGGCTCACCGTCCGCATGGTGTGGTGGCGGTGATCGGGCCGTTCAATTTTCCCATGCATCTGCCCAACGGCCACATCACCCCGGCGCTGCTGGCTGGAAATGCAGTGGTCTTCAAGCCGAGCGAAAAGACTCCGGCCAGCGGTCTCTATCTGGCCGAGTTGTGGCGTGAGGCCGGCGTTCCGGCCGAGGTTCTGCAGGTGGTGATCGGCGGCGCCGAGATCGCCCAGGCCTTGGTCCCGCACCCCGAAACGGACGGCGTGTTCTTCACCGGCGGCGTGGGCGCGGGACGGGCGATCCACATGGCGTTGGCCGATCAGCCGCAGAAGATCGTGGCTCTGGAGCTGGGCGGCAACAATCCGCTGATCGCCTGGGATGTGACCGACGTCCAGAGCGCCGCCCACCTGATCGTGCAGTCGGCCTACGTCTCGGCAGGCCAAAGGTGCTCCTGCGCCAGGCGCCTGATCGTTGCGCAGGGCGCTGAGGGCGAACGCATCATCGAGGCGCTCGCCGCTCTCATCGACAAGATTAAAGTCAGCGCGCCCTTCGACGACCCGCAACCTTTTATGGGGCCGGTGATCGACATGGCCAGCGCGTGCGGATTGCTCCGCGCGCAGGGGCGGTTGGGTGGCCGCGCCATTCGCGAGTTGAAGCCCATGGCGCCGGACCGCCCCTATCTCACGCCGGGCGTGATCGACGTTACGGGTGTCGAGGTTCCAGATCAGGAGAACTTCGGTCCATTGCTCCAGGTCATCCGCGCGCCCGACTGGGAGGCGGCGATTAACGCCGCCAACGCCACGCGGTTTGGTCTGGCCGCCGGCCTGCTCTCGGACGACGAGACGCTCTATCGTCGCTTCTGGACCGAGGTCCGAGCCGGGATTGTTAACTGGAACCGGCCGACGACGGGGGCGGCCGCCACCGCGCCGTTCGGTGGCCCGGGCCTGTCGGGCAATCACCGGCCAAGCGCCTACTATGCAGCCGACTATTGCGCCTATCCCGTCGCGAGTCTGGAGGCCGACAGCGTCAACTTCCGTGTCGCTACGGGCCTGGCTGCGTGAGCGCTATCGAGATCAATTTCGACGGCCTGCCGGGACCGACCCATAACTATGCAGGCCTGTCGGTCGGCAATGTCGCCTCGCAGTCGAACTTCGGCGAAGTCTCCTTTCCACGCGCCGCCGCCCGCCAGGGGCTGGCTAAGATGCGAAGGGTGATGGAGCTGGGCCTTGTTCAAGGCTTTCTGCCTCCGCCCCTGCGACCGGCCGCCGCCGCCCTGCGTCCGTTCGGCTTCAAGGGAAGCGACGATGAGGTGCTGGCCGCCGCGGCCGCCGAGGACCTGAGCCTGTTCCGGGCGGCGTGCTCGGCCTCCAGTATGTGGCGAGCCAACGCCGCGAACGTCCTGGCCGCGCCCGACACGACCGACGGCCGCGTGCATCTGGTGACGGCGAATCTCGCCGGCATGCTGCATCGAAGCTTTGAGGCCGAGGAGACCTACCGGTTGCTGCGCCGGGTGTTTCCCGATGCTGACCGGTTCTGCATCCATGAAGCCTTGCCGTCGGCGCGGCACTTTGGCGACGAGGGCGCAGCCAACCATATGCGGCTGGCGCCTAGTCATGGCGCGCCGGGCCTGAACGTTTTCGCCCACGGAGAGCTGCGCGGCGGGAACTATCCCGAGCGCCAGAGCCGCCGGGCGAGCCAGGCAGTGGCGCGGCTGGCGGGGTTGGACGCAGAGCGCACGCTCTACGCTCTGCAGAACGATGCTGCGGTCCAGGCGGGTGCTTTCCACAACGATGTGGTGGCGGTCGCCAACGCCAATGTGCTGCTCGCCCATCCCGAGGCTTTCGCCGATCCAGCGCGGCTCTACAGCGCCATGCGCGAGCGGCTGCCCAATCTGCATGTCGTCGAAACCTTCGGGGTCAACCTGGCCGATGCGGTGTCCTCATATCTCTTCAACTCCCAACTCGTGACCCTGCCGGGCGGAGATATGGCGCTGATCTTGCCGTCGGACGCACGGGAGAACGCCGCAGCGTGGAGCGCCGTGGAGGCGGTCCTGGCCGCAGACAACCCGATCAGGCACGCCGTCGTGGTTGATGTGCGCGAGAGCATGCGTAATGGCGGCGGCCCAGCCTGTCTGCGCTTGCGAGTGCCGGTCGATGGCCTGGCTCGGGCAGGCATCAACCCGCGCTTTCTGCTGACGCCGGAACGCTTGGCGGCCCTGTCACAGGTCGTGGAGGCCCATTGGCCCGAACGCATCGCGCCAGACGACCTGCTGTCGCCGGACCTATGGGCTCAGGCGCGCGCCGCGCGTGCGGCGCTGGAAGCTGTGATCGAAGGTTGAGGTCGTTGGGGTCAAGCCAGGCTCTAGGCCTGGACTGGGCTCGAGGCCTGGGCCGCTGAAGCCTCAACGCGCAGCCGGGCGCTCATCTTGGCGTGCAGGCGCTTGATGCAATCGCTGGCGGTCTTCTCGAACCAGAATGGGAAGATCGCGTGGATCAGGCAGGCAAGGCCGGCGATGATCATCGTCACGCCGAAGGCCGCAGCTTGGGCCAGATGCTGAGCGTAGCTTTCGCCGATGGCGGTCGGGTGCCGGTTGAACGCGTCGAGCATGAGCCTCTCCTGTAGGTCGCTTGGTTGGAGAGTGCCTTGGGTGAGCGAGAAAGACGTTGTCGATCTCGTTCGGTTTGCTTCAACATAGAGAACATTATTCTCCATGTGTGGCGATCAGAATGACGAATGTTCTCCTGGATCCGACGGATCGGCGAATCCTGCGCGAGCTACAGGCCGATGCCACTATTCCCGTCGCCGAACTCGCGGAACGGGTGGGGCTGTCGCAGACGCCTTGTTGGAAACGGGTCAAGCGTCTGACGGACGAGGGGGTGATCGAGCGCAAGGTCGCGCTGCTTGACCGTGACAAACTGGACCTTGGCTTGGTGGTGTTCGTCTCGGTTCGCACCAGCCGCCACGACGAGGCGTGGATCGCCGACTTCGCCAGGGGCGCGGCGGCCTTGCCGGAGGTGGTGGAGTTCTATCGGCTGGCGGGTGAGGCCGATTACCTGTTGAAGGTGGTGGTTTCCGATATCTCGGCCTACGACCGCTTCTACAAACGCCTGATCGCCACGGCTCCGCTGAACGATGTGTCCTCCGCTTTTGCGATGGAGCAGATCAAGTTCACCACGGCCCTTCCGCTCTGAGACCCGATGAACCTCTACGACCTGCTCGCCTCGCGCTTTCCCGCCGATCGCTCCAAGCCGGCCTTCTTGCTCGCCGATGGGACCGCGATCTCCTACGGCCAGCTTGAAGACGACGTCGCCCGCACCGCCAGCCTGCTGATCGAGTACGAGGTCGAGCCCGGCGACCGGGTGGCGTTGCAGTCGGAAAAGAGCGTCGCGGCGGTCGCGGTCTATCTGGCGACCTTGAAGGTAGGCGCGGTCTTCCTGCCGCTGAACACCGCCTACACCGAGGCCGAGGTCGAGTACTTCATCGACGATGCCGAGCCGGTGCTGTTCGTCGAGGACGCCGAGGCGCTGGTCGCCGACGCCCGGACCCGCCCGCCGTTGGCCGACACCCTGGTCATGGACGACGATGACCTGGCCTCGATCATCTACACCTCGGGCACGACCGGGCGATCCAAAGGGGCGATGCTCAGCCACGGCAATCTTGCCGCCAACGCCCAGGCCCTGCATCAGATCTGGGGCTTCACCGCTGACGATATCCTGTTGCACGCCCTGCCGATCTTCCACGTCCATGGGCTGTTCGTGGGGCTGCACTGCGCGTTCCTGTCGGGCGCGCCGATGGTCTGGCTGCCCAAGTTCGACGACGGCCAGGTGCTGGACGGGCTCGCCAAGGCCACGGTGATGATGGGAGTCCCGACCTTCTACACTCGGCTGCTAGCCAATCCGGGCTTTACCCAGGGCCGGGCCAGCCACATGCGGTTGTTCATTTCCGGCTCCGCGCCGCTGCTGGAGTCGACCTTCGCCGAGTTCGAGGCGCGGACGGGCAAGCGGATCCTGGAGCGCTACGGCATGAGCGAGGCGGTGATAATCACCTCCAACCCGCTGGACGGCGAGCGCATCGCCGGCAGCGTTGGCTACCCGTTGCCGGGCGTGGACCTGCGCATCGCCGGCGGCGAGACCGGGACTATCGAGATCAAGGGACCCAGCGTATTCGCCGCCTATTGGCGGATGCCGGAGAAGACCGCCGAGGAATTCACCGCCGACGGCTACTTCATCACCGGCGATGTCGGCCGTCAGGACCCCGATGGCCGGGTGTGGATCTCCGGCCGGGCCAAGGACCTGATCATTTCCGGGGGCTTCAATGTCTATCCCAAGGAAATCGAGCTGATCTTCGACGAACTGGCGGGCGTCAGCGAGAGCGCGGTGATCGGCGTGCCGCATCCTGACTTTGGCGAGGCGGTGGTGGCGGTGGTCATCGGCCAAGGCGAAGAGAGCGACCTGATCGCCCAGGCGCGGACTAGGTTGGCGGCCTTCAAGGCCCCGAAGCGGGTGTTCTTCGTGGACGAGTTGCCGCGCAACGCCATGGGCAAGGTGCAGAAGAACCTGCTGCGCGAGCGGTTTGCCGGGACGTTTGGGTAGGGGCTAAGGCTGATAGCGGCTTGGCGCGACGCCGAGCAGACGCTTGAACATGGTGGCGAAGGCCGCGGGGCTCTCGTAGCCGAGGTCTAGGGCGATGGCGGTGACTTGGTCTCCGGCCGCCAGCCGCGGCAGGGCGACCAACACACACGCCTGTTGGCGCCATTCGGCGAAGCTCATGCCAGTCTCGCGCCGGAACAGACGCGTAAAGGCGCGCCGGCCCATGCCCAGGGCGTCGCTCCAGCCGTCGATGGTGTCATGTGGGCTCGGCTGCTCCAGGAACGCATGGCACTTGGCGACGAGCGCCGGCGTCATGGGGAAGGGGACGGCTAGCGGGATCACCGGGGCTCGCTCCAGCTCGGCGATCAGCAGCGACATGACCAGGCCGTCGCGTCCCTCCAGATCGTACTCTCGCTCGATCTCGCAGGCCTCGACAAGCAGGCTACGCAGCAGCGGCGAGACGCCAATCACCCGGCTCTGATCGCCGAGCGTGGCGCAGGTCCCGGCGTCGATCAGCACGCTGCGGGTGCTGACCGCGCCGACCATCTTCACCGAATGCAGCACGCCGGCCGGGGTCCAGACGGCGCGTTCAGGCGGGGCCACCCATGCGCCGTGCTGGGTCGACAGCGCGACGACCCCCTTGGCGGCGTAGAGAAGTTGGCCGCGTCGGTGCGAATGCCACTCCAACTCATGCGACGGCGGATAGTCGTTCCCGATGGCGACGACCGGCCTTGGGATGTCCTGATAGTCGTTCGAGTCGATCCAGGTCGTCATTGTCCCACTCGCGAAACTGAAAGACCCATAAAGGAATGCGGGCGACCCGCGAAGCGCCTAAGCGAGCCTCATCAAGTTGGAGCCTCCGATGAGCGAGCAGACCATTTCAGTGAAACCAGCGGTGCAACCGGCAGCCGGGACCGCGTTCGGCGTAATCCTCGCGATCAGCTTCTGCCACCTGCTCAACGACATGATGCAGTCGCTGCTTCCCGCCATCTATCCGAACCTTAAGCTCGAGTTCGGGCTGACCTTCGGGCAGATCGGCGTGGTCACGCTCGCCTATCAGCTTACCGCCTCGATCCTTCAGCCGCTGGTGGGCCTCTATGCCGACAAGCGCCCGACGCCGATGGCGCTGCCGGCGGGGACGCTGTTCTCGCTGGCCGGTCTGGTGGTGCTGTCGGTGGCTCACTCCTATCCGATGCTGCTGGTCGGGGCCTGCCTGCTGGGCATGGGCTCATCGGTGTTCCACCCGGAGTCATCGCGCGTGGCCCGCATGGCCTCGGGCGGCCGGTTCGGCCTGGCGCAGTCGCTGTTCCAAGTCGGCGGCAACGCCGGTTCGGCGCTCGGGCCGCTGGCTGCGGCGGTGGTCGTGGTCCGGTGGGGCCAATCCAGCCTGGCCTTCTTCGCCCTGCTGGCCCTGCTGTCGGGCGGCATCTTGTGGAACGTGGCCAACTGGTATCGCACCCATGGCCTGGTCCGCCTGCAAGCGGCCGCCAAGCGTGGTGAAACAGAAGCGCCGGTTCCGACCCGTCAGGCGATGTTCGGCATCGCGATCCTGCTGGCGCTGATCTTCTCTAAGTACGTCTATCTGGCCAGCCTGACGAACTACCTGACTTTCTACATGATCGACCGGTTCGGGGCCTCGGTTCAGGTCGCTCAGTACCACCTGTTCGCGTTCCTCGGCGCGGTGGCGGTCGGCACGGTGGCGGGCGGGCCGCTGGGTGACCGGTTCGGGCGCAAGTACGTGATCTGGTTCTCGATCCTTGGCGTGCTGCCGTTCAGCCTGCTGCTGCCCTTCGCAAACGAGTTTTGGACCCTGCCGTTGACGGTGGTGATCGGCCTTATCCTCGCCTCGGCCTTCCCAGCGATCGTGGTCTACGCCCAGGAGTTGGCCCCTGGTCGGGTTGGGATGATCTCGGGGCTGTTCTTCGGGTTCTCATTCGGCATGGCCGGGATAGGGGCGGCCGTGCTGGGCGCACTGGCCGACGCTACGGATATCGAGACAGTCTACCGGGTTTGCGCGTTCCTGCCGGCCATCGGCCTGCTGGCGGCGCTGTTGCCAACGGTCGGGCGTCATCAGCCACCGCCTCCACCCCCGACGCCGGGCCTGGAACCAGAGACCGTGCCCTAGGGCGCGCGCGGCGGCAGGGGAATGAAGCTCGATGTCCGACGGATATAGGCTTCATACCCCGGCCGCCTGCGGCGCATGCGGTCCTCCAGCATCGGCACGCCGCTTAGCTTGGTGAGCAGGAAAGTGATCGTGATTGGTCCCAGGATCGAGGCCGCGCCGACCCAGCCCGTCTCGGCGGCGATCAGATAGAGGCCCCACCAGACGCAGGCGTCGCCGAAATAGTTGGGATGGCGGGTGTAGCGCCAGAGCCCAGTGTCCAGCACCGCTCCCTGATTGGCCGGATCAGCCTTGAAGCGGGAAAGTTGCAGGTCGCCGATGCTTTCAAATCCGACGCCCATCACGGCGAGAGCGACACCGAGCCAAGCCATCGGCCCAAGCGCGGTGGTCACGGCGTATTGGCCGAGTTGGACGGGCAGGCAGACGACGAACATCAGCGGCGCTTGCATCGCGAAGACGATCATCAGCGAGGCCTTGCCGAAGCTCCAGCCTCGTTCCGACTGGGCCTTGCCCAACATCGCGACGTAACGGGGATCGGGGCCGCTTTTGCGCCAACGCCAGAAGAGATGGATCCCTAGCCGCAGGCCCCAGATCGTGCAGATTGCCAGCAGCGCCATGGCGTGCGGCCCATGGCCGCCGGTGACGAGGTAGGTGGTCCAGGCGGCGACCACCATCCCGACGGCCCACCAGCTGTCGACGAAACTCACGTCCTTGAGCCGGATCGAAATCAGCCACAGCACCGCGAAGCAAACCGCGATCACGGCCGCGTTGACGACAAGGATGTGAGTCGCGTCCATCGATGAAGGCTGCCGCCGTTCCGCCAGGGAACGCAAACGGAACGGCGGCGGCCGGGTTCCCTAGGCGTCGACGAGCGTCATGCCGCGTTCGTCGTACCGCTCGCCCTGGACCTTCTGCGCCAGCGAGTTGAGGCTGGCGGTCTCTTCGGCGGTGAGTTGGATGTCGGCCGCCTTGAGGTTGGTTTCCAGGTTGGCCAGCTTTGTGGTGCCAGGAATGGTGACCACGTTGGGCTTTGTCGCGAGCACCCAGGCCAGGGCGATCTGGGCAGGCTGAGCGCCTTTGGCTTTGGCCACCCGCTCGATCTCCGCGACTAGATTGATGTTGGCCTCATAGGCCTCGCCCTTGAAGCGGGGCGAGACGACAGCGCGATAGTCCTGGCCCTCGGGCCTGTGATCGTGGGTGAAGGCGCCCGTCAGCATGCCGCGTCCCAGCGGGGAATAGGCCACGACGCTCACACCGGTTTCCACGCACAGGGGCAGCACCTCGCGCTCGATGTCGCGCGTGAAGATCGAGTACTCCCACTGCACGGCCGCGATGGGATGGACGGCCTGGGCGCGGCGCAGGCTGTCGGCGTTGACTTCGGAGAGTCCGATCGCGCCGATCTTGCCTTCCTTGACCAGCTTGGCCATCGCCTCGACGGTTTCCTCGATAGGGCGACCCGGGTCCTTGCGGTGCAGATAGTAGAGATCGACATGGTCGGTCTTCAGCAGTCGCAGCGACTGTTCGATGGCACGGCGCATATTTGCCTCCGAACCGTCCACACCGCGCACGGTGCGTTCTTTCAGGTCGCCGACCGGTCCGAACTTGGTCGCAATGAACGCCTTATCGCGGCGGTCATGAAAGGCTGCGCCCAGCAGCTCTTCGTTGGCGCCGAAGCCGTAGAGTTCGGCGGTGTCGAAATGATCGACGCCGCGATCCAGGGCGGCGTGCAGAAGTTTGACGGCCTCGCCTTGGTCCATCGCCTCGCCATAGGCGATCGACATACCCATGCAGCCCAGGCCGATGGCGTTCACTTCACGGCCGGTTCGGCCGATTTCCCGACGGATCATGGAGGTCTCCGCAGATTCAGATTGTGGGGGATGTGAGCGCTCACTCACAAGCGATAATTAGCTCCCACCTTGAGGAGCGTCAAGGGGAAGGCGTTTGTTCCGGACGTGATTTTCGGCTGGCGTCCGCGCGCGGCGTGTGGATTTACGGAGCGATGCACATCTCTCCTGCCACCGCGTCCGATCTGCCCGCCATCGCCGCCCTGGTGAACTCGGCCTATCGCGGCGACAGTTCGCGGCAGGGCTGGACGACCGAGGCCGACTATCTGGGTGGCCAGCGCACGGACGCCCAGGCGCTGGGACATGACCTCGCCACCAAGCCCGAATCTGTCTTGCTGACCCTTCGCGACGAAGCCGGCGGGCCGCTGCTCGCCTGCGCATGGCTGGAGCCGGCGACTGACGGAGCCTGGTATCTGGGTATGCTGACCGTGCGTCCCGACCTGCAGGATCGCAAACTGGGCCGGACCATACTGGAGACGGCGGAGGCGCATGCGCGCGCGCTTGGCGCCCGGCGGATCATCATGACGGTGGTGCAGATCCGCGACACCCTGATCGCCTGGTACGAACGCCGCGGCTATGCGTCTACCGGCGAGACACGGCCCTTTCCCTATGACGACCAGCGGTTCGGCGAGCCGATGCGCGACGACCTGGCCTTCATCGTTCTTGCGAAGACGATCTAGCCGCCCGCGATCCGCGCCTCGATCAACGGAAAAAGCCAGGCGCCGCGCCGGGTGATGCTCATATGCGTCGTGCCCGGCAATACGGCGAGCTGAGCGTCGGGGATCAGTCGAGCGGCCTCAGCGGCGCGGTCGATCCGCACGAAGTCGTTGTCGCCGATCGCCAGTAGGACCGGCGCGCTCAGCGCCGCGATCTTCGCTTCTGGCCAGCCCGGCCATTGCGCCAGCATGACGTTGAGCTTGCCCAGGATGTCCTCGAAGGCGTCAGGGTCCGGCGCGCTGCGGCGGAAGCTGTCGGTCCAGGCGGCGAAGTCATCGGCGGTAGGCAGTAGGGGGATGAGGGCCGCGGAAGGTTCGTGGGTGGGGTCGCGTTGCAGCTTCACCAGTTCGGGCAACATGTCGTCGAAGGTGTAGGTCGCCCCGACGGCGGTGATGCTGGCCACCTGCTCAGGATGGCTGATTGCTACGCCGAACGACACGAGCGCGCCCAGGCTGTGGCCGATGAAGTGGGCGCGGGCGACTTGAAGGTGGGTCAGGACCGCCGAAGCGTCTCGCGCCATCTGGTCCAGGGTGATGGCGCCATTGCGGTCGCCCGTGTGGCCGTGGCCCTGCATCTCCATGGCGATCACCGGCCGTTGGCGCGACAGCAATGGCAGCAGGTCGTCCGCAAACGCCGTCTCGATGGTCATCGCCCCGCCCGGCAGCAGCACGAATGGAGCGCGCGCGCCATCGGGCGGGCCGCCATGGATCTCGTAGTAGATGTCCAGGCCGTCGCTTGTGACGTAGCCGCTGCTTGTCGTGGTTCCCATGGCGGACTCCTTGTCGCGGGTGGCGATCAGAGGACGAACGAGGATCCCGCCGGCCGACATACGGCGTCGGGAAACGTCAGGCCCGCCAGGAGTCCAGCACAGCCTCGGCGGCGGCGTCCAGTTCGGCCTCAGTCCAGCAACGGCCCTTAAGCTCGCTTTTCAACATGTAGCCGACCGGAGCGAAGAAGAGGTTGGCCAGCAGGTCGCCGGGCAGCTTCTTGAACAGGCCGCGCTCGATTCCCGCCGCCCGCAACCGCGCGACAGCGCCGGCGATCGCCTCGTGCGCCGCGCCGCCTTCACGTTTGGAAAGCGAGGATTCGGCGAAGCGCTGCCCGAACATGAAGGCGTCGGAGTCTGCGCGATAGGTGTCGTAGAGCTTGCGCCAGACCCGCTTGGCCCGCGCATCCGGGGCCTCGTCGCCGTGCTCGCCGTCGCTGATGGCCTCGAACACGCTTTGCTTGATGCCGCGATAGACCTCGATCAGCAGGTCGTCCTTCGAGGGGAAGTGACGATAGAGTGTGCCTTCGGCGACGCCGGCCGCGCTGGCGATGGCCGCGGTCGTGGCGGCTTCGAAGCCGTCGCGGGCGACGATCTCAAGGGCCGCGCGCAGCAACTTGTCCTTGGTTGAAAGGGCCGGGGTGAGCATCTGCTCACAGGTCATGGGCCGGGCGTTCGATGTCAAGTCTCGGCTTCTGTGGCGCAGCGGCGGAAGGTCGCGCTAGAACACCGCAACGAGAAAATCAGGGAGTTGCAAATGGACTTGGGTCTCAGGGGCAAGAAGGCGGTCGTCACCGGTGGATCGCGCGGTATCGGCCGCGCCATCGCCGACCTGCTGGCCGACGAGGGCGCCGATGTCGCCATCTGCGCGCGCAACGCCGAGCAGGTGGCCGCCGCCGTCGAGGCGCTGAAGGCGAAGGGCGTGAACGCCTGGGGCCAAGTCGTGGACATCGCTGACGGTCAGGCCCTAAAGGCCTTCGTCCAACAGGCCGGCGAGACCCTTGGCGGTATCGACATCATGGTCTCCAACGCGAGCGCCCTGGTCCAAGGCAATGGCGAGGAGGAATGGCAGGCGATGTTCGACATCGACGTCATGGGCGCGGTCCGGACCTTCGAGGCGGCCAAGCCGTTCCTGCTGAAGGCGGGCGAGGCTAATGGCGACGCAGCCTTTCTGATCACCTCGTCGGTCTCGGCCGCCCAGGCCGACAATCCCTCGTCCTACGGGACGATGAAGGCGGCCCTGATCCACTACGCCAAGGGCGTGGCTCGCGAGAATGCCCCCAAGCATGTCCGTTGCAACGTCATCTCGCCGGGCACGGTGTTCTTCGAGGGCGGCGTCTGGGGCAATGTGAAGGCTGGCATGCCGCAGTTCTTTGAGCAGATGATCAAGCGCAACCCGACGGGGCGGATGGCAACGCCGGAAGAGGTGGCGGCCGCGACCGTCTTCCTCGCCAGTCCGCGTTCGGCGTTCACGACCGGCATCAACATGCTGGTTGACGGCGCGATCTCCTCGCGCGTCAATTTCTAGAGCTAAAGCTTTGGAATACGATTACTTTCAACTCCGACTGGGCCGTGAACGCACGGCCCAGAAGGCGCTCGCCGACCGGCTGCACACCGCGCCCGAAGCGGTGGCGGTGTTCGCGCCGCTGCTGGGCTTCGCCTCCAATGAGGCGCTGGTCCTGGCGCGGGCTGGGGCCAAGCTGGAGCTACCCGCCCACAGCGTCGATCGCCTGACCCCGACCCTGCGTCCGACGCAGGATGCGGCGCCCGAGACCGGCGGGATCTATGTCCACAACTGGTTCACCATCGACGGTGGCGCCGTCGATGAGTTCGTCCGTCTTTCGGGAGAAGCCTGGCCTGATTTCGAGCGCCGGTTCGAAACCAAGATCTATGGCCTGTTCCTTGCCGCCGAGAGCGAGGCCGACCGCACGGACGGGGCGCGGAGGCTGCTGTTGATGACCCGCTACCGCGATCTTGGCGAGTGGCAGGTTTCCCGCGATCCGACGTCCGATGCCATGCAGGTCTTCCTGCGCCGACGGGAACTGACGCGCGTGTCGCTGGCGCGCGCCTGCACGGTCATGCCGCGAGGCTAGCGATCCGCCTCAAATTGAGGTGAGATCGCACATCTGGTCGGGAGACGACGTGATGGCTGAAGACGAAGAACTGAGGCTTCGCAGGATCGCCGAGCGCAGGGCGGACGCCAAGCTGGGATTTCGGAGCCACCTGATGGTCTATGCGATCGTCAATGCGGGCTTGGTGGCGATCAACCTGGCGACCGCTCCCGGCTACCTGTGGTTCGTCTGGCCGATGGCGGGCTGGGGGATAGGGCTGCTGGCGCACGGCTTCTCGGTCTACGCCCATGCCGGCGACCAGCGCGAGCAGATGGTCGAGAAGGAACTTACCCGCCTGCGCAACAACCCGCCGAAGAACTAAGAGGGATAGATGATCGAACAGACTGTCGAGGTCCCGACGCGGGACGGGGCGACGACGACCTTCATCGTCCATCCCGAGCGGGGTGGCCCGCATCCGCTGATCCTCTTCTACATGGACGCCCCAGCGATCCGGGAGGAACTGCGCGACATGGCGCGCAGGCTGGCGAGTTGCGGCTATTACGTCATGTTGCCGAACCTCTACTACCGGGCCGGCGTGCTGGAGATGTCCGCCGAAGACCGGGCCGATCCCGAGCATAAGCGGGTGTTCGAGCTGATGAACTCTCTGACCATCCCGCTGGTGATGGACGATACCGACGCGCTGCTGGCCTATGCCGACAAGGACCCCGCCGCCTCGAAGGGCAAGGCGGGCTGCGTCGGCTACTGCATGAGCGGGCAGTTCGCGATCAACGCCGCGGCGCGTCACCCGCAGCGGATTGGCGCGGCGGCCTCGATCTATGGGACCTTCCTGGTCACCGACAAGGGCGACAGCCCTCATATCGTCGCGTCAAAGGCGGGGGGCGAGCTCTACTTCGCTTGCGCCGAGATCGATCGCTGGGCGCCGCTGGAAGTGGTGCAGGCGTTGGACGTCGCTTTGAAAGCTGACGACGTTCGGGCCGAGGTCGAACTTTACCCGGCCGCCCAACATGGCTTCGCCTTCCCGCAGCGGGCCGCCTACGACAAACCCTCGGCCGAGAGGCATTGGGAGCGGCTGGTCGCGCTCTACCGGCGGAACCTGGGCTAGCGATCGACCGGCGCGATCCAGCCGTCTTCCAGGCTCTTCAGCGGGTGCGAGCCGGTGACCTGGCCCATGAACGGTGGCCAGATGTTGTAGCCCAGCAGGTCTTGCAGTCGCGGCGACATCGCCGCGGCCCTCTCGCGCGGGACGCCCAGATAGAAGTTCTCCTGCGTGCGCCCCCAGGGCTCGCAATACTGATTGGTGAAGGCCAGGCGCGGCGCCTGGCTGCGGTTGGCGCCTCCGCGATGGAGGAGGGTTCCCTGGAACACGATCGCGCCGCCGGCGGGCATCGTGACGGGGCGCATCATGGCGATCGCTTCATGCGGGTCGATGGTCGCGATCTTCTCATCGCTCCAAGTGTGACTGCCGGGCAGGATATCGGTGGCGCCGTTGGTGTCGGTGAAGGCGTCGATGGCGCCGATCACCGACAGGCTGATGGCGGGACGTGGGCGGGGCTGGCGATAGAAGCCGTCGTCGTAGTGGACGCCCTGGGCCGCTTCGCCGGGATAGATGCAGATCGCCTGGCTGGCGCTGAGCAGGTAGCCAGGCTGGAGGAAACGATCGAGCAGGGCCAGCAGCCGGGGTTCCTCGGTCAGACGTTCGAACACCTGCCCGCGCGCGACCAGGGTGTAGACGCGCTCCGTGGCGAACCCTTCGAAGCTGTTGCGGCCGTGATGACTGCCCAGATGTGGCGCCAGGGCCTCGCGAGCCTGATGCAGGGCGGCGGCGTCGGCGAAGTCTTCGATAATCGTATAGCCGTCCTGCGTCAGACGCTGGACGTGAGCCTCGATATCGAACGGCGGGGTGGTCACGTCGGTCGCCTCCCTGATGTTTGGAGGAGTCTAGCCGAATGACGGCAGGGCAAGTCCAGGCCGTTCATTGTCCCAGATCATCGACATGATGCGCCAGCGGCCGTCGGCCTCGCGGTAGAGTTGGATGGAATTGATCCCTCGGCGTTCCGGCTTGGCGTCGCCCAGCGCACTCCTGGCCTCATAGGCGCTCCAGACCTGCGCCATGTTGCCGAACTCGTCGACGCGGCGGCCGATCTCGACCTCGTAGAAATCGTTGGCCTCGAAGAACGGCGCGACATCGGCGCTGTAGTCGTCTGGAGCCATGATCTTGATCCACGGGCGGCTATCCTCGCCCAGCCCGGTGCGCATCTGGCGGGCCTCGGCGTGGAATATCTCGCCTTGGAGCGCCCAGTCGCGCGGCCCCTTGGGGCCGGAAATCATCGCGTACATCGCATCGACGACGGCGCCGATGTCGGTGGGATCGAAGGGGAGCTGCTTCATGCCCGCGAGCTTATGGCGGGCAACGGGCCGACGTCACCTGGTCATCGACGAACGCGGACCGGGTCGTGACGAGCCGAAACGAAAGCGGCGGCGCGAGATAGCTCGCGCCGCCGCCAAGTCTGGTCTCGCAGGAAAGATCTAGGCCCGCGCGGGGATGATGACCTTCAGCGACTCATAGCCCTTCACGAAGCTCGAATAGGTCCGGACCGGCTCGCTCACCACCTTGATATCGGGGAAGCGCTTGAGGATCTCTTCCCAGATCACCCGCAGTTGCAGCTCGGCCAGACGGTTGCCGACGCAGCGGTGGATGCCGAAGCCGAAGGACATGTGGTTACGGGGACGTTCGCGGTCGATGATGTAGTCGTTCGGACGCTCGATGACCTCGTCGTCGCGGTTGCCCGAGACGTACCACATGACGACCTTGTCGCCCTTCTTGATGGTCTTGCCGCCCAGTTCGTAGTCCTGGGTGGCGATGCGGCGCATGTGGGCCAGCGGCGTCTGCCAGCGGATGGTTTCGGAAACCATCGACGGGATCAGCGAGGGGTTCTCGCGCAGCTTCTTGTATTGGTCGGGGTTCTGGTTCAGCGCCAGGATCGAGCCGGTGATGGTGTTGCGGGTGGTGTCGTTGCCGCCGACCGTCAGCAGCACGATGTTCCCAAAATACTCGCGGGGCGACATGTCCCGGGTCTCAGGGCCATGGGCCAGCATGGAGATCAGGTCGCCGCCGGGAGGGGCGTTGACGCGCTGGTTCCACAGCTCAGTGAAGTAGGCGTGGTACTCGACGAAGATTTGCATCTTCTGCTCGATGGTGTCGACCAGCGGGCTCTTGCCGGGAACGGCGGTGACCACGTCCGACCAGTAGGTCAGCTTGCGGCGGTCTTCCTGCGGCATGTCGAACAGGGTGGCCAGGGTCATGGCCGTCAGTTCCATGGAAACCTTGTCGACCCAGTCGAACTCCTCGCCGATCGGCAGGCTGTCGAGGATCTTGGCCGAGCGCTCGCGGATCAGCGGCTCGAGGATCTGGAGGTTCATCGGCGAGACAGCAGGGCTCACCGTCTTGCGCTGAACGTCGTGCTTGGGCGGGTCCATGGCGATGAACATGGGCAGCGGGCCCTCGTCGCCGTCCTGCGAGGCGATGGTGATGCCGCCTTCCGAGGAGAACACTTGGTGGTTCGTATCGACCGCCATGATGTCGTTGTACTTGGTGATGGACCAGTAGGGGCCGTACTCGCTCTCGGCGGTGTAGTGGACCGGATCTTCCTTACGTAGGCGCTCAAGCACTGGCCAGTGGGCGTCGGTGCGGAACAGAGCCGGATCGCCAGGATTCAGCTGATCCAACGGCAAGGCGTATGCCCGGGTGCGGGCATCTTGGGTCAGGTCGATATTGCCGTCGCTCATAAGTAATCTCCTCCGGTCCTATAGCGCTCCCGGTCTCCAGCCAAAGATGACGCTGGCGTCAAGTTTAGCGCGCCTTCTCTTCGGCGTCTCCAACTGATCTGCGTTCAGGTGAAGTTTTTCTCTCGTTTAAAATCCCACAAAAATGATAGGAATTAAATTCACGGATCCAGGGAGTGCGAGCCATGAGCCAGCGGCCGACAGTTGTGGTGATTGGGGCGGGGTTCTCGGGACTGCTCACGGCTCTGCACCTGGTGGCCGATCCGCAGGGGCCCACGGTCCGGCTGGTCGAGCGGGCCAGGGCGTTCGGGCGGGGCGCGGCCTATTCCACCGGAAACCCCGACCATCTGCTGAATGTCCGGGTGGCCAATATGAGCGCCTATCCGGACGATCCCGAGCACTTCACCCGCTGGCTGGCGACTCATGAAGGCTGGAGTTCGCACGGCGGCTTCGTCACGCGGGGCGTCTATGGCGACTACCTCCAGGACCTGCTTCGCGAGGCGCTGGAGAACACCGCCGCAGGACGGCTGCTGCTCGAACAAGACGAGGCGGTGGACGTCAAGCGCGCCGGCGAGGGATGGCGGGCTAGGCTGGCGCTCGGCCGCGAGATCGAGGCCCAGGCGGTGGTGCTGGCGCTCGGTGTGCTGCGTCCCGCGCCGCCGGCGGCGGCGACGGACGCCCTGCTGGGATCCGCGCGATATGTCGGTGACCCATGGGACCCGGCCGCTTCGCTGGACGAAGGGGCCGATGACGTACTGCTCACCGGAACCGGTCTGACGATGATCGATGCGGCGGTCACGCTATGGCGGCCAGGACGGCGGTTCTGGGCGATATCGCGCCGCGGCCTGATCCCACGCGCTCACGCTCCTGTCGCGGCCAATACTCCGGAACTCCAGGCCACTGGGTCGCCTCGAGAGGTCCTGGCGGCGGTGCGTCAAGCCTCGGGCGATGGCCAGTGGCGCGAGACTATCGACGCTTTGCGACCGCACGTTCGAGGGATTTGGGAAGGTTGGAGCCAGGCGCAGCGCCAGTCGTTTCTGCGCCACCTGCGTCCCTGGTGGGACGTGCATCGCCACCGCTTGGCGCCCAGCGTCGCGCGGCGGGTCGGCCTGTTGATGCGGTCGCGGGAACTGGTGGTGAGGGCCGGTCAGATTGTCAGCCTCGCCCCGAACCGCGAGAATATCGAAGTGACTTGGCGGCCGCGCGGCGGAACGATCACCCGGCGCCTAACCGTGGACGCCGTCGTCAACTGCGCCGGCCTCTTGGGCGATCTGGACCGGGCTCGCGAGCCGCTGCTGAAACAGCTCATGGCGCGCGGACATATCCGCCCGGACCCTTGCCGGCTTGGGGCCGAAGTCGACCGGACCTCGCGGCTTATCGGGACGGGCGGCGCGCCGGAACCGGGCCTCTATGCGGTGGGGCCGCTGACGCGCGGGGCGTTCTGGGAAATCACCTCGGCGCCCGACATTCGAACCCAGGCCGCAGAGACCGCCCAGGCGATACTCGGCCGTCTAAGGCGGGCTCGCGCGGCTTAGGCCGCTTGGCGCCGCGATCAGGCGCACGCTATGAACTTGGCTTGAGTTCAGCGGGAAGCCGAAATCGTGACTGCGCGTGAGAGGGTTGCGAAGGAGGGGCCGTCGGGCCGCCCGACGATCAATGACATCGCGCGCCTGGCGGGCGTCTCCAAGAAGACGGTTTCGCGGGTCATCAACGAGAGCCAGTTCGTCAAGGAAGACACCCGCAGGGCGGTCCAGGCGATCATCCAGGAAACCGGCTACGTGCCCGATCCGCAGGCGCGGGGGCTGGCGTTCCGCCGCTCGTTCCTGGTTGGGCTGATCTACGACAACCCAAACGCCCAACACACCATCGACCATCAGCAGGGGTTGCTGGAAGCCATGGCCGGGACGGGTTTCGAGCTGGTCGTGCGCCGGGTCGACCGGACCAGCCCGACGCTGCTGGAAGATATGCGCGCCTTCATCGAGCGCCAGAAGCTGTTCGGGGTGGTGCTGCCCTCGCCGGTGTCGGAGGAGGAGCGCCTGGTCAGTCTGCTGAAGGCGCTGGACCGTCGCTATGTGCGAATATCCTCCACCCCTCTCGACCAGCCTGACCGCATGGTGGTCAGTCACGACGGCAAGGGCGCGGCCCAGGCGGCTCACCATCTGGCGGGCCTTGGGCACAGCCGTATCGCCCTGATCTCTGGCCAGGAGGGGCGGCGTTCATCCAGCGTGCGGATGAGGGGGTTCGAGGAAGGCCTGGCTGAACATGGCCTAGCCCTCGATCCGAACCTCGTGCGGCGCGGCGCATATGCCTACGAGTCCGGGGTCGCAGCGGCGCGCGAGCTCTTGGCGCTTGAGCCTCGCCCAACCGCGATCTTCTGCCTGAACGACGAGATGGCGGCCGGCGCGTATCTGGCGGCGCGGGAGCTTGGTCTCGTGGTGGGCGCTGACATATCCATCGTCGGTTTCGACGACGCACCGATAGCCTCGCGGCTCTGGCCGACCATGACGTCGGTCCGGCTGCCGCTTCGTCAGATGGGACGTATCGCCGGCGAGTTGCTGACGTCCGACGGGCTGCACGACAGGCCGCCGACGCCGCGGGAGATCGTGCCCGAACTGATCGTTCGCAACTCGACCGTGGCGCTTCGCCCCTAGCGGGCTGAGCTTTCGCCGACGACCATGACGGAAGTTTAATGCGCCGCAGCGCGCGGGTGCGCGTCGGCGGTGTAAGAAAGTCTCCAAACGCAGACGGCGCGCGCGTCGCGCCGCGCATGGAGCCATTGATGACGACCTGGAAGTCCCTGCTGCTGGGCGCGTGCGCGCCCGTTCTCCTGTCGGCCCCCGCCACGGCCGCGACACCGCCCAAGGCGCAAGCCGCCGCCGTGGCCGATGCGGCCAAACCGAAGCCGAAGTACGGAACCTTTGGCTTCGATACCGCAGGCATGGACCGCGCCATCGCCCCTGGCGACGACTTCTACGGCTACGCGAATGACGGCTGGATGAAGACGACGGAAATCCCGGCCGACCGAGGCAGCTACGCGACCTTCGGCGTGCTCGCCGACGTGGCCGCCGAACGTACTCGGGCCATCATCGAGGACTCGGCCAAGGCCGGAGCGCCCGCTGGCTCCGACGCCCGCAAGATCGGGGACTACTATGCGAGCTTCATGGACGAGGCGGCGATCGAGGCCGCCGGCCTGAAGCCGTTGCAGCCTGAACTTGATCGCATCAAGGCGATCAATTCCCGCGCCGACCTTTCGCGCGAGCTCGGCGCAAGCCTGAGGGCCGACGTCGACGCCCTGAACGCCACCGACTACACGACCGATCGTCTCCTTGGCCTGTGGGTGGCCGAGGACATGAACGACACCAGCAAGTACCGGCCCTATCTGATGCAGGGCGGACTGGGCATGCCGGACCGCGAATACTACCTGGACGCCAGCCCCCGGTTCCAAGAGTTGCGCGAGAAGTACCAGGCGCACATCGCCAAGATGCTGACCCTGGCCGGCTATGATGACGTCCAAGCGCGCGCCGCCCGCGTTCTGGCGCTGGAAACCGCCATCGCCCGCGCTCACTGGACGGTGGGCGCCACCGGAGACATGGCCAAGGCCAATACGGTCTGGACCCGGGGCGACCTCGCCAAGAAGGCGCCGGGCATCGATTGGACCGCGTTCCTGCAGGCCGCTGGCATGGCGCAGCAGCCTAGCTTCGGCCCGTGGCAGCCGTCGGCCATCAGCGACATCGCCGGGCTGGTCGGATCCCAGCCGATCGCAACCTGGAAAGACTACCTGGCCTTCCACGCCATCGAGCGCGGCGCGCCCTACCTCTCGAAAGCGCTGGTCGACGAGCATTTCGCCTTCAACAGCACGGCCCTGGCCGGAACGCCGCAGCAGCGCGACCGCTGGAAACGCGGTGTCGACAACACCAGCGAGGCCCTCGGCGAGGCGGTCGGCAAACTCTATGTCGAGCGCCACTTCACGCCGGAAGCCAAGGCGCAGATGCAGGAGATGGTGAAGAACATACTAGTCGCTTTCGACGCGCGTATTGACCGCCTGGACTGGATGAGCCCCGAGACCAAAGCCAAGGCCAAGGAGAAGCTCGCCAACTTCCGCGTCGGCGTCGGCTACCCTGACAAGTGGCGGGATTATTCGGGCCTGGAGATCGTCCGCGGCGACGCCTATGGAAACTGGGAGCGGGGCGAGGCCTTTGAGTACCGCCGCAACGTGGCCAAGCTGGCTGGCCCTGTGGACCGTGACGAATGGTGGATGACGCCGCAGACGGTCAACGCCCTGAACCTGCCGATGCAGAACATGATCGTGTTCCCGGCGGCGATCCTGGAACCGACCTTCTTTGATCCGAACGCCGACGCCGCGGTGAACTATGGCGCCATTGGCGGAGTCATCGGCCACGAAGTCGTCCACGGCTTTGACGACACCGGCGCGTTGTTCGACGCCAAGGGCAACCTCAAGAACTGGTGGACGCCTGCGGACATGGCCCAGTTCAAGGCACGCAGCCAGGCGCTCGCGGCTCAGTATAGCGCCTATGAACCGCTGCCCGGCCTGCATCTCAACGGCAACCAGGTTCTGGGCGAGAACATCGCCGACCTGGCGGGTCTGGCCAGCGCCTACGACGCCTATCACCTGTCGTTGAAGGGGCAGGCCGCCCCGGTGATCGACGGTTTCACCGCCGACCAGCGGTTCTATCTGGGCTGGGCGCAGAACTATCGGTCCAAGTTCCGTGAAGCCTCCCTGCGCCGCAATGTGCTGTCGGGCGTCCATTCTCCGGGCGAGTATCGCGCCCAGACCGTCCGCAACCAGGATCCTTGGTATCCAGCGTTCGATGTGAAAGCGGGACAGGGCCTCTATCTGGCTCCCGACCAGCGGGTGAAGATCTGGTAGTCGTTCGGATAGACGATCCCGCCGACCCGCGCATCGCGCCCTATCGCGATGTGCGGGAGCGCGATTTGGTGGGGCGACAGGGGCTGTTCATCGCTGAGGGCGAGGTGGTCCTGCGGGTGTTGGCGCGCTCGCGCCTGCACAAGCCTGTGTCGTTGCTGCTCGCCGAGAAGCGGATCGCAGGGCTGTCCGAAATCCTTGAGACCCTGCCAGACGACGTGCCGGTCTATGCGGCGGGGCAGGATGTGATGGATGCCGTGGTCGGATTTCCAATTCATCGCGGGATCCTCGCGGTCGGGCGCCGGGTCGCTGAGCCGGAGCCGGCGGAACTGCTGGCGAGTCTGCCTGAAGATGCGCTGGTTCTGGTGCTCTCAGGCATCGCCAACCACGACAACATGGGCGGGCTGTTTCGCAACGCCGCGGCGTTCGGCGCCGACGCCGTGATTCTAGATTCCGACTGTTGCGACCCGCTCTATCGCAAGTCGATCCGGGTCTCGGTCGGGGCGGCCCTGATCACACCGTTCGCGCGGATGGCGCCCAGGACTGATCTGCTGGAGTTGTTGGAAGGTCATGGCTTCGAGGCCGTCGCGCTCAGCCCTAGAGGGCAGGAGACTCTGGCAGAGGCGACCCGAGCGCCGCGCGCTGCGGTGGTGCTGGGAGCCGAAGGGCCTGGCCTGGCTGCAGATCTATTGGCCAGGGCGAAGACCGTCCGCATTCCGATGGCGGACGGCTTCGACTCACTGAACGTGGCGGTGACCGCCGGGATCGTTCTGCATCACCTCGCCTTTGCGGCGAGGCGCAACAGTTAGCGCGCGCGGCGAATGCCGAGCGTGCGCTCGTCGGAGGATTCTTCGATGAGTGAACGGGTCAGGTTCAGGATAGCGGTGCGCATCGCCGGTTGCTGAACGCTGGCGAAAGCCTCCAGCAGTTGAACGGCGCCCGGTACGGCCAGTTTCTCGAACAGGCTCTCATCGCCGAGCGGTGCGGCGGTTTCACCAACCAGCTCGCCGACAGAGGTGTCGAGCTTCTGGGCGATCTTCACCAGCATGGAGGCGGAGACGCGGTTAGCGCCGCGCTCGTATTTCTGGACCTGCTGGAAGCTCACTCCCAGGTGGTCGGCCAGGGTCGATTGGGAAATGCCGAGCCACTTGCGACGAACGCGGATGCGATGGCCGACGGCCACGTCGATGGGGTCGGGTCCTTGATCTTCGGAGTTCTCGTTCACTGAAAAATCCTTGCTGACGATGCGGCAACTTAATTTTTCGCTATCTCGCATAGGCGTAAGGCCTGCCGCTACACCTTTATGGTGAAACGGACGTTGCGTCGCAGCGGAGCGTTAATAATTCCCGTCCGGCGCGAGCTCTACAAGTAAACAATGTTCTCGCGAGGGCCTCTAAGCGTCGGGCGCCCGGTTCTCGAGAATCGCTCCGATCTGGTCGAGCACGGCGAGGGCGGTCTCCTCTCCGTCGCTTTCGCATATCTCGTTCGCGCGGCGGATGATCTGTGAGAGCGCGGCGAGATCGCGCGGGCCGAGCAGGCTGGCCATGCGCAGGAGTTCGGCGGCATCCGGATCGTCGAGCCGCCCCAGGTCGTCGACTTCGCGACTGAAGCTGCGGAAACCCACGAGGAACGGGTCGCTGGGCTTGGATTGAGTCATGGTGCGTTCGCCGCGGCCAAGGCCGAGACGCCCTCCTGAAATAGCTCTTCTGACGCGATCATTCGGCACAGTGGCGACAGCGACATGATGGGGCCGCTCATGGCCATCCGCTGGAGGCGCTCGTCCTTGGCGTTGATCGCCACGGCGTCCTGCAGGATTTCAACGGCAACCTTGCGGTCGGCCGCGGCGAAAGCGGTGGCCAGCACGCTGTCGCAGAGCGAAAAGCCGATCAAAGCCAGTGGCCCGCCAAGCGCCAGGGCGGCTTGGGAGAAGGTCGGGTGCGAGAAGGCCGAGGGCCCGGATCTCACGTAGATCGGTTCGCTCGGGAGCGGTTCCAGCCCGGCGATGGGCCGTGCTCCATCGGGGTCGCCCTCGCGGCGGTGGACATGGAGTATTGGCCAGCGCTCCCGCCGCGCGCGCAGGAGCACCTGGCGGCAAGCCTCAGTGGTGCGCGCGACGCTCGTCGGCGAGATCGCATGGGCGAGGCGGGCGCGCTGGAGATCAAGACAGACGAGGGCGACTGGCGGGGCAGGGCTCATCTCGACAAGCCGCCCAGGTTCGAGGCCGGGCGCGTGGCCGACGTGTCGAGGACGCCAGCCTCGTCCCAGGCTCCTTCAGGCCGTAGCAGCACGAGCGGGTCGCTGTCCAAGGTGAGGGCGTCCGGCGGTGGAACGCCTTCCACGATCATCTCGACATAGTCATGGTCCGACACCACGAAGCCGTCGCGATTCTCGCGGATCTGGGCGTTGAAATATTGCTCCCAGAACGGGATCAGCCGGACTTGGCCGTAGCCCAGGATTTTCCGGTAATTCTTCTTCTCCGCCAGTCGCTTGGCGGCAAGAATGAGCATGAGGGTGGCGCGGCCGCGGCGATACTCTCGACGTACGGCGACCCGCTCGACCTTGGCGAAGTCGGCGAACCACCGGATGCGCAGGGTTCCGATCGGCTCGCCGTCGCGGCGTAGAATCAGATGCGTGGCTCCGGCGAAGTCGTTGCCGTCATACTCTTCGTCATACGGGCAGGCCTGCTCGCCGACATAGACGAGGGTGCGAACCGCCATCGCCTGCATGATGTCGGGCAGGGTGCGGCAGACCATGATCTCCAATTGGCCCTCGTCCACCTCGGCGGCGGGGCGTGCGTCCAGAGGCATGCGGACATTGGCGTTCATGTCAGGCGGCCCGCCTTGCCGGTGTCCAAGGTTGGGCGACCACCAAGCCGCCCGGTCCCGGAACGGCCTGAGCGCCGATCCGCCGTAGCAGAGTGCGTTCTCCCCCTGGCGTCGCGGCGCGGCCATAGAGCGGCAGGGTGGGGAATATCTCGCGGTGCAGTTTGACCGCTCCGGCCATCACCGTGGCCCGTCCTCGCCATGTCGCCCCGGCCATGCCCCAGCCATAGATGGCGATCACGGGCTCTCCCGGCCGCGCCACCAACTCTTCCGGGGGGGTGATCCCGTCGAACATGCCGCCCGCGAGTTGTGACCGCGCGGCCGCTCTCAGGGGGATGATCGCGATAACGCCAGCGATGGAGCCATCTGGTGTTCTTGACGTGAAGCAGGACGCCCCGGTCAGCTCCTGGACGCGGGAAAGCGTTTCCACGGTCGCGATGTCAGGGCTGACGGTTCGAGCGGCCAGGGCGCGGCCCTGCACGATCTCGTGCCTGCTGGCCGCGGTCATGCCAAGTTCGCCTAGGCCTTGTCGGCAGCGTTCGGCGAAGTCGCGAATGATTGTCATCTCACCGCTTTCTTGTGCGAAGATGAGATTTGGTAGAGCGTCGAGCCTCACACGTGCAGCCACCAATTTCGTATGGGGGCGCCACGGTCTTCTGGGTGTCGCATGGACAATCGGGACGGCGGCCTAGCCGATTGGGACGATCTGAAAACCTTCGTAGCGGCGGCCCAGGCCGGTAGCTTCGGAGCTGCGGCACGGCGTCTGCGCACGACCCAACCCACGATCACGCGCCGAATTGACGACCTTGAAGCTCGATTGGGCGCTCGGCTCTTCGACCGGGGCTTGCGTGGGGTGACGCTGACGCGGGCCGGCGAGCTGGTTTACGATCGCGCCCTGACGATGCAGCGGGCCTCTGCGGACATCGAGCGCCTTGCTTTCGACAGCGCCGCCCCGGACACGGGCGATGTCACCATCGCCGTGCCGGAGGGAATCGGCGGATATCTGCTGGGCCTGGAGGTCGCCGATTTCCTGCGGGAAAACCCTGGGATTCGGTTGGGCCTGGATTGCGGCTTCTATCCCGAGAACCCGGTCGATCCGCATATCGACCTGTCGGTTCAGCTGAGCGACGCGGGCGGCGCGCCCGAATTGGCGGCCACACCCTTAGCGACGCTTCACTACGCGCTGTTCGCCTCCCGCGACTACCTTGACACGTATGGCGCCCCCACGCGGATCGAGGAGGCGGTGGGGCACCGGTTCGTCCACCACTCGGCTCAGGTCAAGGATCGGGGCAACTGGGCCAAGAAGACCTCCGCCTTCCTGGAACTTTCAGCGCCCTCAATGGTGGTGAACTCTTCGACAGCCATGCTGCACGCGGTTGAGCGCGGCGCCGGCATCGGCGCCATTCCCACCGCGATCGTCGCCTATGCGCCGCATCTGGTGATGCTGGATATTCCGCCGCTGGCGTCGGCGACGTTGTGGCTGTGTCACCATCGCGAGGCGGTGAAGTCGGCGCGTGTCGCCAGGGTCGTCGAATGGCTGACGGGGATTTTCGACGCCCGAGAACGGCCCTGGTTCCGGCCCGACTTCGTACATCCGCGCGAGTTCGCCGGATGGTCATGGCCTGTGGCGACCGCGCGCGGTTGAGTTTCGCAACACTTACAACCGTTTAAATCGGGCCTTAACCTTAGAGGCCGAACCTCTCCGGGCTGATACCGATAAACATAACCAGGGGGGATCAGGATGGCGGGAGACATGGCGAAGTCATGTCCATTTGGCTTGGATATCTCCCAGGCCGTCTGTGATCGCGCGACGCGCATCGCAAAGACTCTGTTTGGCGCTCTCGACGCCCAGGTGGTCTTCGTCAGCGGCGACGAGGTTTGGCGCAGCCGTGATCCTGACAGGCGGGTGGTCCAGGACGTAGCGCCGGTCGCTGTCCAGGTCTGCGAAAAGGGCGAGGTCCTGTGGGTTTCCGACGCGCCCGCCGACCCCGAGTTCCGCAACAACCCTTCGGTCGTCGGCGCACCCTTTCTGCGCTTCTACGCCGCCGCGCCGATCAAGTTGGCTGACGGCTCCAGCCCAGGAATCCTGGCTGTGGGCGGGCGAGAGCCGAAGCCGTACGACGCCAGCCTCGCGACTCGCCTGCAGGATCTGGCGGACATCATCGCGGGCGATTGGGACCGCGCCCAGACGGTGAAGGCGCGCGAGCAAAGCCTGCGTGAACGCGACGCCATCCAGGGAACCCTGGGTTCGATTGTCGGCTCCATGCCAGTGGCGCTGGTGCTCACCGACCGCGAGATGCGGGTCCTGGGGGCCAGCCCGCGCTGGATCCGCTCGTTGGATCTGGAGAACAAGGAAGTCTACGGCCGCACGCTCTACGAGCTTGCGCCGAAGATGTTCGAGCCGTGGCGGACGGCCCATGGCCGCGCCTTGAGGGGGGAGACCATCAAGGCGGACCGGGTGCCGGGACCCGAGGACGAAGCGGTGCGGCGTTGGTTCAATGTGGAACTCGCCCCCTGGCTCAACGCCGATGGCGAGGTCGGCGGCATCGTCATGGCCAGCCACGACATCACCGAGATGGTCGAGGCGTTGGAAGCGACGGAGCGCTCCGAGCAGCGCCTGACACTGGCCATGGAGATCGCCGACATCCACGTCTACGAGATCGACTATGTGCGTCGCGAGCTGATCAAGGTCGGGGCGGAGGATACCTTCTTCACCGAACCCAAGACATACGAAGAGCTCTATCGCGACATCTACGCGACCACCGATCCACGCGATCGCCCCGGGGTGATGGAGGCATGGCGGCGGCATGTGGAGGAGGGCGCGCCCTACCATCCGGAATACCGCCTGGTGCGAAACGACGACCGGGAGGTCTGGACGGCCGGGACGTGCCGCCTGATCCTCGACGAGGAAGGCCATCCCACACGGCTGATCGGCGCGTTGCAGAACGTCACCGAGCGCAAGGCGGCCGAGCGCGCCCTGCTGCAAGCCAAAGAAGACGCCGAGACCGCCAACCGGGCCAAATCCACCTTCCTGGCCACGATGAGTCACGAGATCCGCACCCCGTTGAACGGCGTGCTGGGCATGGCCCAGGCGATGGCGGTGGACAACGGCCTGTCGGAAATCCAGCGCGACCGCCTCGACGTGATCCGCCAGTCCGGCGAGACCTTGCTGGCGATCCTCAACGACGTCCTGGACCTATCGAAGATCGAGGCGGGGAAGCTGGAGCTGGAGGAAACCCGGTTCGACGTCGCCGAACTGGCGCGTGGCGCGCATGCGGCCTTCACCGCCATCGCCAACAAGAAGGGACTGTCGTTCGATCTCGTGATTCAACCCAAGGCCCAGGGCATCTACCGGGGCGATTCCACGCGCGTCCGGCAGATCCTCTACAATCTGGTGTCCAACGCCCTGAAGTTCACCGAGGAGGGCGAAGTCCGCGTAAGTGTGGCCCGCGACGAATTCGGTCTACGGCTGAGCGTCTCCGACACCGGCATCGGCATCCCGCCGGCACGCCTCGCCAGCCTGTTCCAGAAATTCGAGCAGGCCGATGCATCCACCACGCGGCGATACGGTGGGACGGGGCTGGGGCTGGCTATCTGCCGCGAACTGGCGAGCCTGATGGGCGGCGCGATCACCGCCGTCAGCGAGCTCGCGCAGGGGACGACCTTCGTGGTCACGCTGCCGTTGCCATGGATCGGGGGCAGCATCGTCTTGCCGACCCCGCCATCGGTCGACGCCCACCCGGCCGAGATGACGGAGGGGCCGCCGCTGCGCGTGCTGGCGGCTGAGGACAACACCGTGAACCAACTGGTGCTGAAGACCTTGCTGCATCAGATCGGCATCGATCCGGTAGTTGTGGAGAACGGCCTCCAGGTCGTCGAAGCCTGGGCGCGGGAGCCCTGGGATGTGATCCTGATGGACGTGCAGATGCCGGAGATGGACGGCCCCACCGCGACGGCGATCATCCGCGCCCGCGAGATTGCGGAGGACCGCCAGCGCACGCCGATCATCGCCCTTACCGCCAATGCAATGGCGCACCAGGTGGCCGAGTACCTCGGCTCCGGCATGGACAGCTTCGTGCCTAAGCCCATCGAGGTCGGGCGCCTGTTCGAAGCCCTTCAACAGGTGCTGGAAGATCAGCCGTCGGTGAGAGTCGCCTAGGGCTACTCCGCGGGCTCGGGGGTCTTCACCACGTCGTAGGCGGCGGGATCGAACACGGCCACCGCCTCGGCATAGGCTCGCGCCGTGTGAGGCCAGTTGTTGAGGATCTTGCCGTCGGCGGTCTTGTACCAACTGGTGCAGGTTCCGGCCCACGGTGTGTTGGCGAGCTGTTGCTGCAAGTCGTCGTTGTAGCGCTCCATGACCTTGGGCTTCACCGACAGCGGCCGGCCAGCGGCCAAAGCCTGCAGCACGTAATCGACCTGGGCTTCGATCATGTAGATGATCGAGTTGTGGCCGAGATTGGTGTTCGGCCCATACAGCATGAACAGATTGGGGAAGCCGCTGACCGCCAGCCCCAGATAGGCCTCGGGACCATCCCGCCAAGCGTGCGCCAAGCTGACGCCGCCCAGGCCGGTGATGGCGGTTTCGCCGGCGAAAGACTTGGTTTCGAACCCGGTCGCGTAGATCACCACGTCCACCTCGTGCAGGCGGCCGGTCGCGTCGACCACGCCTTGGGGCGTCATTCGCGTGATGGCCTCGGTGACCAGCTCCACATTCGGTTGGGTCAGAGCCGGATAGAAGTCATTGGAGATCAGCACGCGCTTGCACCCGATCTCGTAGTCGGGCGTGAGCTTGGCGCGCAGCGCCGGATCAGCGACCTGATTGTGCAGGTGGGCGAGGGGGATCGGGACTTCCTCGACCGGCAGGGTTCCAGCACGCTTGGCGGCCAGTCGGGCCTCGGCCATCTCGAAGATTTCGGTGCGGACCTTCTCCATGGCTTCGGGCCGGGCCTTGAACTGCGCCTTTTCCGCCTCGGTGTAGGGGCGGTTCATACGCGGCACGATCCAGTTCGGAGAGCGCTGGAAGAGCGTGAGGGTTCCTGCTGTCTTGGCCACGTGCGGCACGAACTGGATGGCGCTGGCCCCGTTTCCAATCACCGCGACCCGCTTGCCAGCCAGATCGACGCTCTCGTCCCAGTGGGCGGAGTGAAATGCCGGTCCGGCGAAGTCGTCGCGCCCGTCAATGGGCGGCAGCTTGGGCCGGTTGAGCTGGCCCCAGGCGGTGATGAAGCTCTCGGCCGTGACGAGCCCGCCGCCCCCGGTGGCGATCCGCCAGAAGCCTCCGGCCTCGTCCCAGGCCGCGCCAACCACTTCAGAATTGAGGCGGATATGGCTGGAAAGGTTATGCTTTTCGACCACGCCGTCGATGTAAGCGAGAATATCCGGCTGGGCCGAATAGATCTCGGGCCAATCGGGATTTGGCTCGAAGGAATAGGAGTAGAGGTGGCTGGGGATGTCGCAGCCTGAACCGGGATAGATGTTCTCCCGCCAAGTGCCACCGACTCGATCGGCCTTTTCCAGGATCACGAACGAGGTTTCGCCCTGGGCCTGCAGCCGAAGCCCCATGCAAAGGCCAGCAAAGCCCGCGCCCAGAATGGCGACCTTGTGGTCAGCGCCCATGCCCTCGTTTCCTCGACTGCTTCTTGTTGCGAAAAGCTAGCGATCACATTGTATGTGATCAATGGTTAGTTTGGGGGGAAGCAAACGGGGCGGCCTCGACAAGTTCCCTCAAGCTTGGGAAAGGTTCCGTTGGGTCACGTGAGCAGAGCCCGCCATGAGTCGCAGTCTTGATGCTGTGGCCGACAAAAGGGAGGCGCCGATGTCCTGGGCCGAAACCGACTCCGCACGGAGCCGCCGTCCCTATCATGTCGGCAATTTGCGCGCCCAGCTTCTGGATGAGGCGCGCGCGCTATTGGAAAGTGGTGGTCGGGCGGAGCTAAACCTTCGGGGTTTGGCGGCGCGGGCCGGGATCGCGCCAGGTTCGGTCTATCATCACTATGCCTCCAAGGCCGCGCTGATGGCCGGCCTGGCCGCGGTGGGCTTCCGCGATCTTGAGGCCATTCTAAGAGATGCGGCGGCCACGGCCCCGCAAGCCACACCGATCCGCACCTGCGCCCTGGCCTATTTCGCTTTCGCCCGTTCGCAACCGGCGCTCTACGATCTGATGTTCGACGCCGCGATGATGAGCGATCGGGAGGTGGCGACCGCGCGCAACAGCGCCTTCGCCGTATTGGAGGCGGCCATAAGCCAGTCCCCAAGCCAGCAGAGCCGCGATGAGGGCACCATCCACAAGGTTGCGTTGGCCGTGTGGGCCTGCGGTCATGGCGCGGCCTCGCTGACCCTGGCAGAGGGCCCGGCGGCCGCTGACACCCTGATGGAAGACGTAATCCAGGGCCTGGAAGCTCTGTTCGGTCGCCGCTAGGCGTCCGCTGGGCATGGCGCGGCGGACACACCTGGCCGCTTTTGCGCATCTGGTGGTTGTGGCGCTGAAATGCCTCGGATACAGCTACCGTCGTTCCGCGAACCTGTTCGCGGCTGAAGTGGATTTGATCTCGATGACCGGACTGTCCGGACAGATGCGCAACGCTAATGGGCACGGCCTCCCGTGCCTTTACCCGTTTGCATGCTTGTCCGCCGCCGTCCGCACCCTATCGAAGATCGAAGTCTCAAATGTCAGCCGTCATCACCATCGCGAACCTCAGGAAGCAATACAGCTACGCTAAGCGTGGGCGCGGCCTGTTTGGCGGCTTCTCTCCTCAACATGTGAGCATCGAGGCCGTCGACGGCGTTTCATTCCAGGTCGAGCGCGGCGAGCGCGTGGCGGTCATCGGCCCCAACGGCGCCGGCAAGTCCACGACCTTGAAGATGCTGTCGGGCATCCTGGAGCCGACCTCGGGAGAGGCCAGCGTTCTGGGCCTCACGCCCTGGCGCGATCGCAAGGCGCTGGCCTATCGGATAGGGGTCGTCTTCGGCCAGCGCTCCCAACTCTGGGGCGAGTTGCCGGCCCGCGACAGCTTCAACCAGCTTCGCCACATCTACGACCAGGACAAGGCGGTCTTCGAAAAGCGCCTGGGTGAGATGGTCAAGCGCTTCGCCCTGGCCGAGCTGCTCGATCAGCCGGTGCATCGGATGTCGCTGGGCCAGCGCATGCGCTGCGAGATCACCGCCAGCTTGTTGCACGGGCCGGGCCTGCTGTTCCTGGACGAGCCGACGATCGGGCTGGACGTCACCGCCAAGGCCGCGATCCGCGACTTCATTCGCGACCATGCGCGCGATCATGGCCAGACGGTGCTGCTGACCTCGCACGACACCCGCGACATCGAACTGGTCTGTGACCGGGTGATCGTCGTCAACGCCGGTCGGGTGGTGGTGGACCAGCCCACCGACCAACTGCGCCGGCGGTTCCTGGGGCGCAAGATCGTCACCCTGCTGTTCAACGGGGCGCAAATCGTTCTGGACCTGCCGGGCGTCACCCGCAGGGCGTCGGACGCGCACGCCGTCGTCCTGGACGTCGACACGCGGCTGGTCCGGGTCGAACAGGTCATCACCGCGGCCCTGGCCCATGGCGGGGTCGAGGACATCACCATCGAAGATCCTCCTATGGAGGAGGTGATCCATGACATCTACGCATCTGCCGTCACGACCCAATGAGGCCAGCCGTGCCGCCAGCGCGCTGCTGTCGGCCTTCCGGCTCGGAGCCGGCCAGACCCTGGCCGGATGGCCAGTGCTGGTCGGGCGCTGCATCTTCTATGTGATCTTGCTGATCGTGCTTTCGGCGCTGTGGGACAAGGTCGTCGCCGAGCGGCTGCCCGGCACGCTGGCGGGCGAACTGCCGGCTGGCGGCCTGGCGCTCTACATCGGCGTCACCGAGTGGATCACCCTGGCCCTGCCTGCCGTACATCTGAAGCTGGAGGACGACATCCGCTCAGGCGGATTGGAGCCTCATCTGCTGCGGCCCAAGTCGTACTTGGCCCAGACCTTCAGCCAGAGCCTGGGCGCGGCGATGGTGCGCCTTGGCGCGCTGGGCGTGACCGCGCTTGTCTTGCTGGCAGTCTCGGGCCGTGAACCGCCGCCCTGGGAGGCGTTCGCCTACATCGTGCCGCTCGGCGTGCTCGGCGTGGTGGTTGGGATACTGCTCTATGCGCTGGCGGGCCTGATGGCGTTCTGGGCGCGGCGAACCTTGCCGTTCCAGTTGGTGATCCAGAAGCTGATGTTTCTGCTGGGTGGCCTCTACGCGCCGGTGACCCTGTATCCGCCTCTGCTGGAGGCGGTGGCCAAGGCCTCGCCCTTCGCCGCGCATCTCTATTGGCCCAGCATCCAGGCGATCGTCACCTCGCGAGAAGGCTTCCTTACGGGCCTGGCCTGGCAGGGGTTCTGGATCGTCGTGCTGTCGTATGCCTGCCTGTCACTGTGGCGCGCGGGGCTCGCCAAGGTGCTGCGGGAGGGCGGGGTATGATCGCTTTCCTGCGGCTCTACGCGCTTCAAGTCGGCGCTGCGGTGCGGATGAGTTTCGCCGACCGCGCCAACTTCGCGCTCCAGGTGGCGGGCATGGCTATCAACAACCTGGTGTTCCTGACCCTCTGGGTGCTGTTCTTCGCCGGCTTCAAGAGCGTGGGCGGTTGGGGCTTCTCGGACATGGCGCTGCTGCTGGGGCTGACGATGACCATCGTCGGGATTTGCGGTGTCGCGTTCGGCGGCTATCGGGACATGGCGGTGTCGATCTTGCGGGGCGAACTCGACGCCTTGCTGACCCAGCCAAAGGGTCTGATCTCGCGGCTGCTGGCGCGCGAGAGCCTGGCCACTGCGTGGGGCGACCTAGCCGGCGGGATCACGGTGCTGAGCCTGTTTGCAGAGGTGAGCTTATCCGACCTGCCTTTGCTGATCCTGGCGCTGTCGGCGGGCTTGACGGGCTATCTGTCGGCGGCGATCTCGTTTGCATGCTTGGCGTTCTGGGCGTCCGGCGCGCGCAGCTTCGCGCGGGACCTGACCGATTTCACGCTGCTGTTCTCCAGCTATCCAGGGTCGATTTATCAGGGCGCGGTCAAGGTTGTGGCCTACAGCATACTGCCAGCCGGGTTCGTCGTGATGGCGCCGGTTGAGATGCTCCGCGAGCCGGGTCTCAAGAGCGTTGCGGTCGTGGTGACCGCGGCTATGGCCTATGCGGTGTTGGCTGCCGGATTGTTCCATCTTGGCCTCAGGCGCTATCGCTCCGGCGCGTCGCTGGCCTGAGCGGATCACTATCTTTTGCGGTTCCGAGCTTGATTTTGAGCGCGAAGCCCGGTCGTTAGGCCCATGAGCAAAGGCGCTAAGATCACTGTGGCCGGAGCAGGCGCGCTCGGGCTGACGACGGCGTTGGCCCTGGCCGACGCCGGCGCGCAGGTGACAGTTTTCGACCCGGCGCCGGCCGCCGACAATGCGTCGGGCGTAGCCGCCGGCATGCTGGCGCCGGCCTTCGAGGCGGTGCTGGACACGACCGCAGCCCCTCAATTTGATCTGTTGAGCGCCGCTCGTGACCTGTGGCCCGCGCTCGAGGCGCGCATTGGGGTGATGGTGGACCGGTCCGGGGCCGTCGCCGTGGGCGAGGCCGACTATTTGGGCCGCACCGATGCCGGGCTGCGGGCGCTAGGTCTGCACCCGGTGGAGTTGGAGCGTCGCGCCCTCGACGGCCTTGCGCCGGGCCTTGCTCCACGCTGGACAGCCGGATTGCTGGTTCGTGAGGACTGGCGGATCGAGGCGGCGCAGACCTTGCTCGCCCTGCGCCGCGCCGCCGAGAGCGCCGGCGTCGTGTTCCACCAGGCTCAGGCCACGGGGTTCGAGGATGGCGAGCGGCTGGTGATCGCCACCGGAAACGGTCGCGATCTGGCGGTGGTCGCGCCGGAGCTAGACAATCTCGCGCCGATCAAGGGGCACATTCTGCGCGCCCGTGGGCGGGCCTATGACGGCGTCGTCGTGCGGGGGCAGGGGGCTTATGTGACCGGAGCGCCCGGCGATCTGACCATCGGCGCCACCATGCAGGCCGGCGTTGAGGACCGCTCCGTCGATCCCGACCAGGTGGCACCCTTGCAGGCCGCGGGCGCCAGGCTGTTTCCCGCCCTGGCCGAGACCGAGTTCGTGGCGGAGACTGGAATTCGCGCGGCGACGCCCGACGGCCTGCCGATGGTGGGGCGTGGCCGCCATCACGGGGTGCTGCTGGCGGTCGGGGCGCGGCGCAATGGTTGGTTGCTGGCGCCGCTGATCGCCAAGCTCATCGTGGCTTGCGTGACGGAGGGGGAGGCTGGCCCCTATGCCGAGCGGTTGAACCCGGCGAGGTTCGACGCGAACGGCAAGTAGCGGAAGGGGCGTGATGAGCGGTTTCTGGCTGAGCGACGAACAACAGGCGATCGTCGAGAGCGTCAGTCGTCTCTGCGCCAATTTCGACGCCGAGTATTGGCGCCGGACTGACGAGACAGGCGAATTTCCCGAGGCCTTCGTTGCGGCCATGGCGGCCGGCGGCTGGCTTGGCGCGGCCATGCCGACCAGTCTGGGCGGCGCGGGGCTTGGCCTGACCGAGGCGGCTCTGGTGATGCAGGCCGTGGCGCAATCGGGGGCGGGTTTCTCCGGCGCCAGCGCCGTCCACCTGAACATCTTCGGCCCGATGCCGATCGCTAAGTTCGGATCCGAGGCCTTGAAGCAGCGGGCGATCCCACGGCTGATCTCCGGCGAAGACAAGATTTGCATCGGCATCACCGAGCCGGACTCCGGCCTCGACACCACCAGCCTGACGACCAAGGCGGTGCGCACCAAGGACGGCTATGTGATCTCCGGCCGCAAGGTGTGGACGACCATGGCCCAGCGCGCGACCAAGATGCTGATCATCGCCCGGACGACGCCGAAGGATCAGGTGAAGAAGGCTACCGAGGGGCTGAGCCTCTTTTATACCGACTTTGACCGCAGCCGGATCTCGGCGACGGTGATCCCTAAGATGGGGCGCAAGGCGGTCGAATCGAACGCGGTCTTTATCGACAATCTGGAGATCCCCGAGGGTGACCTGATCGGCGAGGAGGGGCGAGGCTTCTACTATCTACTGGAAGGGCTGAACCCTGAGCGGGTGCTGTTTGGAGCCGAAGCCGTAGGCCTTGGGCGCGCGGCGCTGGCGCGGGCCACGACCTACGCCAAGGAGCGCGTGGTGTTCGGGCGGCCGATCGGACAGAACCAGGGCGTCGCCCATCCGCTGGCCAAGGCTTGGGCCGAGCTTGAGGCGGCGAACCTGATGGCCTTCAAGGCCGCGGCGCTATACGACGCCGGCCGCGAGTGCGGGGCCGAGGCCAATGCCGCCAAATATCTGGGCGGGGAGGCGGGATTTAACGCCTGCGAAGCCTCGGTGCTGGCCCATGGCGGCATGGGCTACGCCAAGGAGTTCGACGTTGAGCGCTATTTCCGCGAGGCGATGATCGCCCGGATCGCGCCGATCAGCCGGGAAATGGTGATGAACTACATCGCCGAGCGCGTACTGGGCCTGCCCAAGAGCTATTGAGCAGGCCCATCGCGATCTAGCCGCCGACGTTGAAGCGGATCGGGATGCGAACGCTGCCCCCATCGACGGCTTGGCCGTCCTGAGTTTGCGGGCTCATCCTGAAGTAAGGAGCCAGCCGCAGAGCCGCCTTGCCGAACCCTTCGCCCTCCGGCGTTTCGCCGACGATGCTGCAGCCGCTGAGCGTGCCCGCCGCGCTGACGGTGCAGGCCAGGGTGGCCTGGCCGCCGATATCGCGACGCAAAGCGCTGTCGGGATAGAAACGGGCGAATTCGCGTGCTCCTGGCCTGGCCAGCCAGTTGGGCGCGCGGATGACCGGCGCCGCGATGGGCGGCGCGGGCGGCGGAGGGGCGATGCTGGTCACCGGGCCTGTCGGCTGGGGAGCAGGGGCCGGCGCCGGCGGGACCGGGATCGGCGCCGGCATGGGGATGGTGGTGTCGATGGGAGCCGCTTCCCTGGGCGATATACTAGGACGGGGCGTCGGCAGGGGCTCGATCTTCGGCGGGGGCGTGAAGGTCTGTACGTTGATGATCGGGCCTTCAGGAAGAACGACAGGCTCGGGCGGCGTCCAGGTCTGTATGGCCAGATAGACGGCCAGGGCGCCGTGAACCGCGATCGACAAGATGATGGCGGTCTTGACCGCGGGCGAACGCGGCCGGCGGTGCGTGCTCTCGAAAACAGGCAGGAATTGGCGAATGACCATGGCGACCTCCCTTTCTTTTTTCGTCACCAAAACAAAGGGTCGCGCCGGGATCGTGTCCGAAGCTTGGCTGTGGAGAAGCCGAACGATGGCCGAGCGGTGACCATCCGGTGGTGAGGTGAAATCGCGGTCTTGAGGGCGCAAAAAAAGCGCCCGATCCAGGGGACCGGGCGCTTTGGGTTTGAGGTGGCCGCCGACTGTCGGCGACGGCTGTTCCCGTCGCTAGTAGGCGAGCCGCAGGGTCATGCCGTAGGTGCGCGGCATGCCGAGGAAGGCGTTGTAGGAGCCTGTCTGCGCGACGGCGTCGAAGCCGACCTGCGTATAGTATTCGTCGAAGATGTTCTGAGCCCAGGCCTCGACCTGCCAGCTCTTGTCGTCCGGGCCGATGCCGACCCGGGCGTTGACCAGGGTGAAGCCGGGCTGGTTCTTCACCGGATCGAGGTTCGAGCCGGTGTTGTAGGACGACTGGTACTTGGCGTTGACGGCGAACCGGCCGATCAGATTGTCGGTGATCTCGTGCTCATAGGTCGCCGCGAGCGAGGCCGACCATAGCGGGGCCAGCGAAAGGCGCGAGCCAGGCAGGCGCTGGTTGCCGACCGGAACGGCCGGCGGCGGCGGCGGCGTGCCAAGAACGCTGGAGGTGCTCTTCGGGTAGTAGGTCTCGGCGTAGGTGACGCCGCTGTTGACGCTGAGGCCCTTGATCGGCGTGAACCACATGAAGTCGGCGTCGACGCCCTTGGAGATCACGGTCGGAACCGAGGTGACGTTGAAGACCAAGCCGTTGAAGCTGTTCAACTGGAAGTCTGAATAGTCCTGATAGAAGATCGTGGCGTTCAGCAGCACCGTGCGGTCGAACAGTGTGTTCTTCATGCCGATTTCGTAGGAGTCCACGATCTCGGGCTTGAAGCTGGTGTCGAGGATCGGAGCGGCGGGCTTGCCGCCCGATTGGGTCGGCTGGGCGATCCGGTCGAGGTTGAAGCCGCCGGCCTTATAGCCCCGCGCGTAGGACGCATAGGCCAGGATCTGGGGCGTGAAGCGGTAGTCAGCCTTCAGGGTGCCGGTGAGCTTTTCTTCCCTCAGGCGCTGCTTGTTGGAGCCGAGCTGCGAGAAGGCGGGGTTCTGGAAGGTCCCGCAGATGAGCGCGCCAGGAGCGCCCAGTGTCGGGACGCGCGACAGCGCGGTCAGGCAACCGATGCCGCCATCGGTATTGTTCCAGGTGGTGTCGAGGTCCTTCTTCTCCCAAGTGTAGCGGGCGCCGCCGGTCAAGGTCAGCTTGTCGGTGATCTTGAAGCTGTTGTTGGTAAAGATCGCCGCGCCGTTCTCATCTTGCTTGTAGGTGTCGTTCTGGCCTTGGCCGGCCACGAAGGTCGAACCGTTGACCGGGCGACCGGTGAACAGCGGCAGAGCGCCCCCGAACAGGCCGTTGGCGTAGTTTTCGAACTGCGTGCCGTAGACGAGGCGCGTGTGTTGGGTCAGCTCTTCGTCGGTGAAGAAGGCCCCGACCAACCAGTTCAAGCGCTCGGTGTCACCGCTCAGGCGGAACTCCTGGCTGAACTGGCGGAACTGGACGAAGCCCGGATTGGAGCTGTCGACCGGCGGGCCATAGAGCACGTCGACCAAGGTGCCGTCGGTGTCGCCGCCGCCTTGGCTTTTCCAGTCGCGAATGGCGGTGATCGAGGTGAAGCGGGCGCCGTTGAACCACGGCGTGGTCCAATCGACGGTCGCCGAGACGCCCTGATCCACGACATGCTTGAGATCATCGTGGGTGCCGAACGCGGTGTAGGCCTCCGGGTTCGGCGGATTGAGGATCGCGCCGGGCACGATCGAGTTCAGGACTGCAGTGGGGCCGGTCGCATTCTTGATCTGGACCGCGCCGCAGCAACGTTCGTTGCGGTCTGTATAGTCGGCGATGACGTTGATCTCGGCGTCGTCATTCAGCCGGAACAGCACTTGGCCGCGTGCGGTGTAGAAGTTCTGGGTGTTTGTCGGAACGCCGCCGACGACGTTGTAGATGCCGTCGCGGGCCCGTCCGGCGAGGAACAGGCGCCCAGCGATCTTGTCGGCCACGATCGGACCGGTGAGTGACAGCGAGGCGCCGACGGCGTCGTAGTTGCCGACCGTGATCTCGCTGTTCGCGCCAACCTGGAATTCAGGCCGCTTGGTCAGGATGTTGATGACCCCGGCCGAAGTGTTCTTGCCAAACAGCGTGCCTTGCGGGCCCTTCAGCACCTCGATGCGCTCCAGGTCGCCCAGATCGCCAAACGCCACCCCGTTGCGGGGGCGGTAAACGCCGTCGATGACCACGCCGACCGAGGACTCCAGGCCGACGTTGTCACCGACCGTGCCGATGCCGCGGATCCGTGCGGTCGTCGAGGTGTTGCTGCCGGTCGTCGTGACCGTCAGGCCGGGCGTGACCACGGTCAGGTCCTTGATGTCCCGGACGCCGGCGTCCTGAAGCTGTTGGGCGTTGACCGCCGTGACCACGATGGGAACGTCTTGGAGGCTTTGAGTTCGTTTTTGTGCGGTGACGACAATTTCGTCGACCGTTCGGGGGGCGTCTGGAGCGGTGGATTGCGCCTGCGCGCCCACGGCGACGAAGATCAAGGCAAGCGCGCTGGAGCCAGCCAGAATATTTTTGACGTACACGATGAAAAATCCCCGGGGTTTTTCTTGTTGCCCAAGTGTTGAGCCGTGTTTCGATGACCTGCAAGCGATCAGAACTGACAAGTCAGATAATTTTTGCGAGCTGCGGTTGTGAGCGCGCCTTCGCGCGGCTTTCCAACCACCAGGGCGAGTGGTGTCTTGTTGTTTTGACTTAAATGTCAAAATGAATGCTGTTGAAGCGGAGCTGCGAGTAGGGTGGCGTCGCCCGCGATCATCTGTTGAATGGGTCCTCCAGGTCCGGAAAGAGCACCTTGGCTCGGCCCTCCAGCGTCGGTTGGAGCCACAGCCGGTCCTCATCGGGCTCGACGCATTCGTCTTCGGCCAGCTTCCGCCGTCCTGGCACGCGGCCGATCGTCAGCCCGGCCAGGTTCGAAGCCATTTCGAACAGGCGCACGCCCACGCCGACTAGGACCTCACCGTCGATACCACCCGCGCCGCGAATCGCGGCGGCGTTCGAAAACCCGCCAAAAGTCTCGGCGTTCGCGCGTCTTCTAGCGCGGGAGCAGGGCGGCGAGAGGGCGGGGCTCCAGCGGTTGCGCGAACATGGTTAGCACCACGTTAACCATGTGCGGCCACATCTTGCCCATGGCCGTCCATGGAATCAGAGGAGTTGTCGAAGCTGCGATCCAGCGCGCGTCCAACGCCACTGGTGTCGATTTCAGCTTCCTCATGGGCACGGCCGCTCGCGAGAGCGGATACAATCCGAAGGCCAAGGCGCCAACCTCGTCAGCCGCCGGCCTCTTTCAATTTGTGGAGCAGACCTGGCTTTCGACGCTTAAGCAGCATGGAGCCAAGTACGGCTACGCCCGCTACGCCGACCTCATCACCAAGGGGGCCGATGGTCGCTATCGGGTGAACGGGGCCGAGGCGCGCAAGGCGGTGATGGACCTGCGGCTCGATCCTCACGCCGCATCACTGATGGCCGGCGAGCTGACCTCCGATCATGCATCGTACCTGAAGGGCCGGGTAGGGCGCGCGCCGACGGCCGGCGAGCTCTACGCCGCCCACTTCCTGGGGCCGCAGGGATCGGCCAAGCTGATCGAGGCGATGCGCACGCGGCCCACGGCCAGCGCCGCCAGCATTTTTCCCGATGCCGCCGGCGCGAACCGATCGATCTTCTACCGCGATGGTCGAGCCGCCACCGTGGCCGAGGTCTATGCGAACCTGACCAAGACCGGCGGCGCGGGACACGCGACAACCGGGGAGCGGAGCAGCCCCGTCGACGGGTTCATCCAGTATGCTTCGGCGCGTCAGCGGACCCTGCAGGAGGGGCAGGACGCCATGGTCGATATCATCCTGCGCGGCTCGCAGTCGGACGACGACGCCAGTTCCGGCGTCAGGATGACCGGCTCGTTGTTCACCAGCGAGATGCTGCGCGTCCTGGCTGAGGCCCGCGACAAGAACTAGGCGGCCGAGCCGGACGCCAGCATCGCCTCGATTTCCGCCGGGGCGTAACCAATCTCCGCCAGGACCTCGCGTGTGTGCTGGCCAAGGCCGGGTGCGGCCGGACGCACGGTGGCGTCCGCGCCAGGGAACCGCGCAGGAGCGGCCGGCGAGCGATAGGTGCCGCCTTGTCCATCCTCCACGTCGATCAGGGCGCCGGCCGCGGCGACCTGCGGGTCTGCGGCCACCTGGGCCGGAGTCTGCACCGGCGCCCAGACGAGATCGACCTCATCGAGCCGGCGGGCGATGTCCTCGAAGTCCAAGCCTCCGAACGCGTCGTCCAACTCCGCGACCAGGGCCACGCTATTGTCCTTGCGCAAGCGGCCGGTGGGAAAACGCTCATCCTCTAGAAGGTCCGGCCGGCCGCAGGCGGTGGCGAGCAACTGCCAATCCTTGCCCCCGCCGCGCGGATTGAGCACGAACCAATGCCCATCGCGGCTCTTGTAGAAATTCGCGGTCGGATCGAAAGGCGCGCTGCGGGGGCGGTTGGAGGCCAGCTTACCGAAAGCCAGCTGCACGGCCATGTCCGAGCCCACGGTGTAGACGCCTGTCGCGAGCAGCGAGGTCTGCACAAGGCGCCCCACGCCGGTCTTTTCCCGCTCATACACCGCCGCCAGGATAGCCGAGACCGTGGCGAGCGAGGTCGTATGGTCGCCTACGCCGGTGCGCAGGATGAAAGGATCGGTACCCTTCGGCGCGTGCATGTGCGCCACGCCCGCCCGTGACCAGAAGGCGGTGACGTCGAAGCCGGGCTTGGCGGCGTCCGGTCCATCCAGGCCGTAGCCAGTCACCACCGCATAAATCAGCCGAGGATTGGCGGCCCGCAGGGTTTCGTCATCCAACCCCGCGCGCTTCAGGGAGGCGGGCCGGACGTTGGTCAGGAAAATATCGGCCTCCGCCGCCAGGCGGGTCAGCGCTTCGCGACCCTCTGGCTTGGAGGTGTCCAGCACCACCGCACGCTTGCCGCGATTGTCCAGGCCGAAGGTGGGGTTGCCTGACAACGCGCTCTTTGCGTCGCCGAATACGTTCCGCATGGGATCGCCTTCGGGCCGCTCGACCTTGATCACCTCTGCGCCCCAGTCGGCGAGTATGCCCGCCGCTCCCGGCGCGGCGATGTAGGAGGCGAACTCAATGACCTTCAGACCCTGCAGCAGCATGCGACGTCCTCCCTTATTGTTGTTGGGAGCCACCTTGCAGGTCGCCGGCTATGGCCTCAAGGGCGCTCAGGCGACGGATCGCGCCGGCAGTTCGCTGCGCTCTGCGGCGATGGCGTCGGCCACGGCCCGTGCGACGGCCGCGACGCTGACCGGCTTGCGCAGCACGGTGTCGGCTCCGGCGTCTACGCATTCCTTGGCCTCGGCGGCGTCGCCGCCGATAACCCCGACGATCGGAACGCGGGCGATATCGACGTCGAGCGCCCGGATCGCGGCGATGCAGGCCGGTCCGTCCATATTCGGCATGCGGCCGTCGATCATCAGCAGGTCGAACTCGCAGACCTTGGCCAATTCGAGCGCGCGACGACCATCGACCGCGTGGACCACCTGGTGCCCGAGCTGCTCGACCACCGCCCGCAGCATGGCGGCGTTGAGCCCGTCATCCTCGGCGATCAAAACGCGCAGGCGGGTATGTGTCTCTGCGCCGCCGCTGGAGGCGGGCACAAGATCGAGTTCACGCTCGGGAGTGGCGGCCTGGTCATAGGGGAGTTCGAGCCGGAAGCAGGATCCGACGCCGAGTGCGCTGTGCGCGGACAGCTCGCCGCCCATCAAGCGGGCAAGCTGGCGTGATAGCGACAACCCAAGGCCTGCGCCGGACGTTCCGGCGCTCGTGCGGGCGATGCGGCTGAAAGGTTCGAAGGCGCTATCCAGTTCTTCGGCCGTCAGGCCGGGGCCGGTGTCGGCGACCTCGACGGCCAGTCGGCCGGATGCGCTGAGTTCGATGCGGGCCTCGACTCGGCCGCGCACGGTGAACTTCAGAGCGTTGCCGAGCAGGTTGGCGAGAATTTGCCTTACGCGATGGGTGTCGGCGATCGTTGCGCCGGCGTCCTGGGCGGTGAGTTCGGGCGCCACGTGCAGGGTCAGCTCAAGACCCTTCATGGCTGCGTTGGGCCGATTGAGCAGGACGAGGTCGCGCATCAAGGCGACCGCGTCGAACGGGTGGGTGTCCACCTCCAGGCGGCCGGCTTCGGCGGTTTCCGAATCAAGCGTGGTGTTGAGGACGGCGATCAGGTCGTTGGCCGCGTCGAGAGCGGCAGAGAGCTGTTCACGAGATGGCGCCGAGCGCCCATTGGCGCCGACGGCGGCGGTCAGAACGTGAGCGACGCCGGTGAGGCCGTTCCGGATCTCGTGGCTAAGCGTGGCCACCAGGTCAGACTTTGATTGGGCCAGTCGGCGGGCCTCTTCCATCTGTCCCGCGCGATCGGCGATCAGGACTTCGCGCTCGGCGGCCAGGGTGAACTGGCGACGCAGGATGCGGTTGACGATCAGTCCCAACGCCAGGGCCAGGGCGATCGCACCCCAGGCTAGATTGGCGGTCGAGGCGCTCTCAGGACGACGAAACAGGAAAAACAGAGGGCCGGCCGCAGCGGCGCCGCCAACCAGCAGCAGGCTGGGCAGCCAGGGCGAGGCGAAGAAGATAATCAGCACCGCGCCGCCCACCGCGATCATCATAAGCGGTTCGCGGGTCGGTCCCGCGCCCTCGGCGAAGGCGGCGATCTGCGCCACGGCGCTGGCCCAGATGAGGCCGCCCACCATATGGGCTTGGCCGCGACGGGTTTCGTTGGCCCTGATTTCCGGACGCTTTAGCCAGCTGACGGTCGCGTAGAAGTAGCCCCAAGCCACGGCGAAGATCGCGAAGGTCGCGGTCATCCACGCGGCGTTCGGCGCATGCGATCCAGCCCACACATAGGCGGGCAGGGTGATGGTGAATACGGCGAGGGCGTAGGGCAGCAAAGCTGCTTGCGTATCAAGGGCTTGTTGGTTGGCCGACAGCCCGCCACGGGCGTGGGACTTCTGGGTCTCAACCAACATCAACGGATCCCTCGGCGGCACAGGGGGGACTCTAACGTCGTAGGGTTGGCGAGTGGTTACGGCCCGGCAGAAATCCACAGGATAGACAGCAATCGTTCATTAAGCTTAACCGTGGAGGATGCGGGCTCGGGATCCTCGATCTCGAGTGGGGGCTAGGCAGGAATGGCGATCACGCGCTCGGCGCTGACCGACGAGGATATTCGCACCTTGGTCAAGGGTGCGACGCCGGACGAACGCGCCGCCGCGGCCCACAAGATCTGCCGCGCTTTCGAGACCAATCCATTGACCGACGACGACCGCGCTCGGGCGCAGGACATCCTTCGTGTGATGGCGCGGGATGCCGCCGATCTGGTCCGCCGCGCTTTGGCGGTGACGCTCAAGAGCTCTCCCTTGGTCCCTCACGATGTCGCCATGCGTTTGGCGCGAGATATCGACAGCATCGCCATGCCGATGTTGGAGGCCTCACCGGCCTTTACCGACGCCGACCTCGCCGAGATTGTGCGGATCGGCGGGCCAGTGCAGCAGGCGGCGATCGCCAAGCGGCCTCGGGTGTCCCAGACCCTGACGCGGGCTTTCGCCGATCACGGCGGCGAACATGCCGTGGAGGTTGTCTGCGCCAACGACAACGCCGATTTCGCCGAACAGACCCTGCAGGCCATCGTCCAGAAGTTCGAACAGTCCGAACGTGTGCTCGCCGCGGTCGCCTATCGGGCCAGCCTGCCGCTCTCGGTGACGGAAAAGCTCGTCAGCCTGGTCGGCGACGAGGTGCGCGACCATCTGCTGAACCACCACGAGATATCCGCTGAGCTGGCGCTGGAGGTGGTGGTCGGTGCGCGCGAGCGGGCGACGGTCGATCTGGTGGATCAGGCCGGCAGGACCGCGGACGTGAAGAACTTTGTCCTGCATCTGCACGCCAACGAACGGCTGACGGCCTCGCTGCTGCTGCGCGTCCTCGCGCACGGCCACATGACCTTCCTGGAGTGGGGACTGGCGGAACTGGCGAGCGTTCCGCACCATCGCACTTGGCTGATGATCCACGACGCCGGGCCGCTGGGGCTGAAGGCGATCTATGACCGGGCCGGTTTGCCCGCGCGCCTCTACGCCGCGTTCCGCGCCGGGGTCGATACCTACCACTCAATGGAGTTCGACGGCGGGACCCGTGATCGCGAGCGGTTCCAGGAGAAGATGCTGCAACGGTTCCTCACCCAGCCGGTCGTGCCGGGCCGCGACGACGTGGACTACCTGTTGGACAAGATGGACAAGCTTTCGCAGGCGGCGCGAAGCTCCAGCCGGGCGATCGCCCAAGCCTAGGGTGTCCTCGCGTCATGCTTGCGCCGCAGGGCGGTCGCTCGCAAGCTGATGACATGAGCCCTTCGCAAGACATCAAGCCCGCCGCCACCATCCTGTTGCTGCGCGACGCTCCGGCGTTCGAGGTGCTGATGGTCAAGCGCCACCATCAGATTGATTTCGCATCTGGCGCGCTGGTGTTTCCCGGCGGCAAGAGCCATGCGGGGGACCATGACCCGGCTTGGGCCGAGCACGCCCTGGGATGGTCGGAATACGATGTCGAACAGCGGGGCCTGCGTATCGCGGCGATCCGTGAAGTCTTCGAGGAGGCGGGTGTCCTGCTGGGGCAGCGCCTGGATGGCTCGGCCATCGGCGGAGAGGCTTGCCCACTCGACGTCCGCACGGCGGTGGATGCGGGAGTTGTGGCGTTCCTCGACGTCGTGCGCGATCTCGGGGTTCGGATCGACCTGAACGCCCTGACGGTCTTTGCGCGCTGGATTACGCCGCCGCTGACACCCAAGCGGTTCGACACCTGGTTCTATGTGGCCGATGCGCCCGACGACCAGCTCGCCGCTTGCGATGGCCGCGAGACGGTGGACGCTGAGTGGATCGAGCCCAGGGAAGTGCTGCGGCTGGCGGAGGCCGGCGAGCGCAAGGTGATCTTCCCCACGCGTATGAACGTTCAATTGCTGGCCGAAGCCAACAGCGCCCAGGATTGCATTGATCGGGCAAAGGCTCGGAGGTTGGTCACCGTGGAGCCGCAGATCCGCGATCGCGAGGGGGGCAAGGTGCTCGTGCTGCCGGTCGACGCCGGCTACGGCGTGGTCGAAGAGCCGCTCGATCGGGTGATGTAGCCAGGCCTAGCCGGCCGCGGCGACCTTGCGTTCCAGTTCCTCGATCAGCACGCGGCCGACCGGGTGCTCGTCAGTCTTGATGTCGTCGCGCACGGCGGCCTTGATGCCGTCGATGTGGGCGTCGACCAGCGCCATCGAGACCGTCAGGCGCTTGTCCTTGTCGTCGATAAGCCGGCAGAGCGAGGCGCCGATCCGCGTGATCAGCGGAAATTCGTAGGTCGTGCCCAGGCCCTTGAGGTCATGGGCGCGCAGATAGAGCGTTTCCATGGTTTCGACGTTGACGCCTTCGTCGCGCACGCGCTGGCGGGCGGCGTCGAGCTTGACCACCTCGTCGTTCAGCCACTGCGTGAAGTTTCCCGACAGGCTTTTGAGCGCCGCCTCAGCCTTGGCGATCGCGCTCGGGTCGATAGCGCCAAACCGGCCGCCGAGCTTCAAGCGAAGGCTGGGCGGTTGGGTGACCGGGTTCTGCTGGCTCACAACGCTCTCCTGGAACAGTCGTAAGACAGACTAGGCTCGATGCGTTAACAACGAATGGAGCCTGTAGTGTGATGTATTTAAACGGAAAACTGCTCTGCGAGCACCCGTTCCTCGAGGCTGCGACCGGCGTCGAACAGCATGTGCAAGGCAACGTCGCGATTTTCGGCGATATGGACTTCCACCACGTCCCGCACCTCGAAATTGTCGGCTACGGCGCTGACGGGGCGCTTGTCGGCCTCAAGAATTTCGAAGGTGACGCGCGCAGTATGGGCCAGTAGAGCGCCGCGCCAGCGTCGAGGCCGGAAGGCGCTGATCGGTGTCAGGGCCAGCACCTTGGCGTCGAGGGGGATGATCGGGCCGTGGGCCGACAGGTTGTAGGCCGTCGACCCCGCCGGGGTCGCGACCAGGGCGCCGTCGCAGGAAAGCTCCCCCAGTCGCACCTTGCCATCGATGGAGATGCGCAGCTTGGCGGTCTGGCGTGTCTGGCGCAGCAGCGACACCTCATTCATCGCGATCGCGCGGTGTTCCTGGCCGTGGACGTCGACCGCAAACATCGACAGCGGGTGAATGATGGCGCGCTCGGCGGCGTTGATCCGCTCCAGCAGCCCGTCCTCGCTGTACTCGTTCATAAGGAAGCCGACCGAGCCACGATTCATGCCGTAGATCGGTCGTTCGCTGCCTAGGTTCTCGTGGAGGGTCTCGAGCATGAAACCGTCCCCGCCCAGGGCGACAATGACCTGGGCCTGGTCAGGGCTGGCCTGACCATAGCGCGCGATCAACGCATCCTTGGCTTCCAGGGCCTCGGGGCGGTCGCTGGCCGTGAAGGCGAGGCGGGTTACGAAAGGCTCAGGCTTGAACATGGCCGGGCAGAAGTCCGTGAAACGCGCGATCCGTCAACCGATCAGCGCATAGCGGAAGGCGGCCCCGGCGACATCGGGGTTAAATGGGCCAAATGCGCCGTTTGCGCGGCGGGCGCCTTCCGGTCCCCCTCCAGGCCTGCCGGCGTTCAGATCGCGCACCAGCGTAAGGAGAGTAGGGAAGACGCTGCGGTCGATGCCTACCGAGGCGCAAGCGAGGGCCAGCAACTCCGGGTGATCGGAATTGACGGCGCGCTCGACCTGTTCGGGCTCGAAACGCCCCAGCATCGCCAGCCCCGCGATGAACAGCGACAGGTTCCGATCTTTTAGGGCGCGTAGCAGATAGCCGGGGCTGAGTTGGCCGGACATGTTGAGCTTCGCGACCAGGCGCTGTTCCATCTCGTCGCGTTCGCTGGGGCGCGGCTCCGCCACGATGTCGTCGGCCTCGACCGGCACGCCGCCGTGCGCCTCCTGCACCGCCAAGCCGATGGCGGCGTCGAGGGCGTCGGCGTCCAGGCGGAAACGGCCGATCAGAGAGTGCCGCAGGGCTTGGCCGACCCAGACATAGAGTTCGCGCGCAAGACCATCGGTGAGCGCCGGGTGACGCGCAAGCAGCGAGCGCATCGCCGCGATCCGCTCCGAAGCCTTCACCAGTTCCGAGAGTTCCTGAGGGCCGACTTCGGCGGTCTCGTTGCCGGCCAGGGCGGTCAGGACGGCCGGCTCGCTCTGCCGCAGGATGGCGGCGACGACAGGCCGGCCGATCCTGGGCCGTCGCGCAACCTCGATCTGGTGTTCGATGGTCGCCTCCAGCACCAGCTGGACCAGGTCTTGATCCTTCAGCACCGGGCTGATGGCGATGATCGGTCGGGCGATTTCGATGTCGTCAAAGGCCAGGACACTGACCAGGCCCGACGGGGCCCACGTCGCGCTGGCCAGTTTTTCAGAGAGCCGGCGGCGGATATCCCATTCAGCCTCGACCACGAGGTTCATGAAGATCGACTGTAGTTGCGCCTGGATTGGCGCAGACGACAAGTGTGTCTTGTCGCTTGCGCCGCACAGATCGACGACGGCGAGCAGGAGCCGCTCGCGGTCGGCTGGCGCGCGGCTACGCGCCAGATTCAGCAGTGCGTCGGTGTTGGCGGTCACGCTCAAACCCGGATCCCGGCGATCAGGCGCCTAGCTTCGAATCTACGCCTGGCGGATGAAAACATGATTACTAGCTGTTGAGCATGCGGCGCTGGTCATCGCGAACGCTTGTCGCATAGGGGGCGCGAGATGTCTGAACCGCTGATTTTGGCCCTGGACCAGGGTACGACCTCGACGCGGGCGATCCTGTTCGACGCCAAGGGAGCTCCGCTCGCCGACGCTGGTCGGCCGCTGGAGCAATTCTATCCCGAGGACGGCTGGGTCGAGCACGACGCCGAGCAAATCTTCGAGACCTCGGTCGCCGTGATGCGGGAAGCGATCGCCAAGTCAGGCCGGTCGATCGCCGACGTCGTGGCTATCGGCATCACCAACCAGCGCGAGACGGTGGTGATCTGGGACAAGACGAGCGGCGAGCCGATCTATCGCGCAATCGTCTGGCAGGATCGTCGTACCGCCGCGACGTGCGAGCGCTTGCGCGCGGCCGGCAAGGAGAGTCGGGTCACTGACATCACCGGCCTGCTGCTCGACCCCTATTTCTCGGGCACCAAGATCGCCTGGGTCCTCGACCATGTGCCCGGCGCGCGGGCGCGGGCCGAGGCAGGCGAGCTGCTGGTCGGCACCATGGACTGTTGGGTGATCTGGAAACTGACCGGCGGCACCTCGCACGTCACCGACGCCACCAACGCCTCGCGGACCCTGCTGTTCGACCTGAAGGCGCAGGCCTGGTCGGCTGAGATGCTGGAGATGCTGAACGTTCCTGGCGCGCTGATGCCCAAGGTGCTGGACTGCGCCGACGCCTTCGGCGTCACCGAGCCGGAACTGCTGGGCCGGGCGATCCCGATCTGCGGCGTCGCCGGCGATCAGCAAGCCGCACTGATGGGGCAGGGGTGTATCCGGGCCGGGGAGATGAAGGCTACCTATGGGACCGGCTGCTTCTTGCTGGTCAATACCGGCGAGCATCTGGCGCCGTCGCGCTCACGCTTGCTCACCACCGTCGCGGCTCGACTGAATGGCCGGACAACCTACGCCCTTGAGGGATCGATCTTCATCGCCGGGGCGGCCCTGCAGTGGGTGAATGAGGGGCTTAAGGTCGATGGTGGGGGCGCCGGCGTCGAGAAACTGGCTCAGACCGCGAAGGAGGATCACGGCGTCGTGCTAGTGCCGGCTTTCACCGGCCTGGGCGCGCCGTGGTGGGACGCCAATGCGCGGGGCGCGATCTTTGGCATGACCCGCGATTCCGGGATTGCGGAAATCGCACATGCCGCCTTCGACGCCTGCGCGCTCCAGACCCGGGATCTGATCGAGGCGATGCGCGCCGATGCGCCAGGCGCGTTTGGCCGGGGCGTGGAACTGCGGATCGATGGCGGCATGTCGCGCAGCGTCTGGTTTAGCCAGCGACTGGCCGACCTGACGGGAGTGGCGGTGGGCCGGGCCACTTATCTGGAGATGACCGCGCTGGGCGCTGCTCTGTTCGCCGGGATTGGCGCTGGCCTCTACGCCAACGCCGAAGAAGCGGTTGCGGCGCGACCGACCACCGAGCGTTTCGAGCCTTCGCCGGACAGCCACAGCCGCGAAGCGGCCTATGCGCGCTGGCTGGACGCGGTGGCGAGGGTCCGGACCGAGACCTAGCTCACTAGCAGCGGCGTTCGCCGACGCCGGACGGTCGCACCGACAAGGCCAAAGCCGGTGATCATCAACGCCCAGGTCCCAGGCTCAGGCACCGCGGCGAACTGTCCGCGGATCTCGCCGCCCGGGAAGGCGGTGGTGTGAAGGTTGAGGTAGGCCTGGCCGCTGTTCAAGCCGGCGAAGAGGGCGGCCTCCGCGCTCGCCGCCGTGCCGCCGCTGCCGACAACGAATGGCGAGTTGTAGGTGCTGAGCTGAGTTAGATCGAAGACGTTCATGTAGCTGCCGCTGGTGACCCCGGTTGGAAAGCCGGTGAAGCTCGGGGTCATGGTCGATACCCCCGCGTTGGCCGGCGGCGCGGCGCAGCAATGGATATGCGCCGCGGTTGTTGGCGCGGTCAGGCCCTGGAACGTCACCGATAGGGTCATGGTGTGGGCGACGATGTCGAAGGTCAGGGTCGCTTCGCCGGTCCCGGGACTGGCGTTCACCGGGTTCTCGTTCGTACCAGCGAGGGTTGTCTTGTAGACGGTGGCGGCCTCGGCGGCGCCGGCGAAAGAAAGGCCGGCGACGATGGCCAGCATCTTGATGGATTTATGGGGCATATTGACCTCCGCATTGGATTTTCAATTGCAGAACTAAGTCAAAGCTTCACCGGAAGACCGTTAGAGATTGTTTTGGGCGGCAAAAGTCATTTTACGCTCGCCAACATATTCTATTTGAAATGCAATACTCATGGCCGCCAACTCGGAGTCAACGCTGCAGTGAGGGTGGTTCAATAGCCCGGACGCTCAAACCCCGTGCTTGACGCTGGGGGCCAGCGGCGCGACGCTGATGATCAACGATCAGACAGAAGACTAAGGGAGGCCGCGATGGCCGATGGTTCGCTTGCAGGCGTGAGCTCGCTCAAGGGCAAGGTCAGCGCCGAGGAGTGGCAGGCGCGGGTCGACCTCGCCGCCCTCTACCGACTGGTGGCGCTCTATGGTTGGGACGATGCGATCTATACGCACATCTCGGCCCGCATCCCGGGGCCTGAACACCAATTCCTGATCAATCCCTACGGCATGTACTTCGGGGAGATGACCGCCTCGTCGTTGGTGAAGATCGACCTGGACGGAAACATCCTCCAGGAGACGCCGTATTTCATCAATCCAGCGGGCTTCACGATTCACTCGGCGATCCACGCGGCGCGGGAGGACGCTCATTATGTCATGCATCTGCACACCGACCAGGGCGTAGCGGTCGCATCACAGAAGGACGGCCTGCTGCCGTTGTCGCAGCACGCGCTGATCATCGGAACGATGCTGGCCTATCACGACTATGAAGGCATCGCCCTGAACCTGGACGAGCGTGAGCGTCTGGTGGCCGACATCGGTGACAAGGATGTGATGCTGCTGCGCAATCACGGTACGTTGGCGGTGGGCGAAAGCGCGGCCGATTGCTGGATCCGGATGTTCTACCTGGAGCGCGCCTGCAAACAGCAGGTCATGGCCTTGTCCGCCGGCCGGGAAAACGTCCTGTTGGCGCCCCAGGCCGCACAAGACGAAGTGAAGATGCAGTTGTCGCGTGGACTGGGCGGGAAGCTCGCCTGGGCCGGAGCTTTGCGCCAACTCGACCGAGCCTTGCCGGGCTACGACGCTTAGAGACTTGCTTCAGGATTGAGTGGGACGGGCGCCGGGTCTTCGGCGCCCGTTTTCTTTGCGCTTACGAAACAATACCCACTATGGGCGCCCAGGATATGTCTTAGGCATAGGCTGATCGCGGTCTATTTCAAAGCTGACACGCAAAGCCATCGTTCTGTCACTGGACGGCGCCTATGTGGCCGCCATATGACCCGGTTCGATTCACAATCAGCCGATCTCCATTTGGAGCCCGCGGAGTTCCCGTAGTTTGATACGACGTCACTTCTTCCTCGCCGCCGCTATTCTGATCCTCGTCCTCATGGTGGTCGCGGGCGGATGGAAGCTGACTATCGGTAAAAAACAAGGACCTGGCGGACCGCCAGGCGCCGCCATGGCCGCCCAAAAGGGCGGCGGAGCCCCCAGGGGCGGTGGTGGCATGGGCGGCCCTGCGCCGGTCAACTTGGTCCCGGCGCAGTCCAAGACGTTCACCGACGCGATCGACGTGATCGGCGTCGCTAAGGGCCGCCAATCGGTGACCCTGACCGCGGCGACCACGCAGCTTGTCGAGCGCGTGCGCTTCACCGACGGCCAATCGGTGGCCAAGGGCCAGGTGCTGGTCGAACTGAAGTCCACCGAACAGAGCGCCGGCAGCGCCCAGGCGCAGGCGCGGCTGGTGCAGGCTCAGCGCGACTATGACCGCTGGAAGCAACTCGCGGCCCAGGGCTACGCCTCGAAGACCGCGCTCGACCAGCGCGAAGCCACCTATCTCGCGGCCAAGGCCGATGTGGAAGCCGCCCGCGCGCGCGAAAGCGACCGGATGGTGCGTGCGCCGTTCTCCGGGGTCATGGGCTTGTCGGATATCGCGCCGGGCATGCTGATCAATCCCGGCGTGGCGATTGTGACCCTCGACGACATCAGCGCCGTGCGCGTCGATTTCGAGGTGCCAGATCGCTATCTGGCCTCGGTCCGTCAGGGGCAACCGCTGGTCGCGCGCATCGACGCCTATCCGGGCGAGACGATCCAGGGCCGGATCCAGACCCTAGACACCCGGATCGACGAACGCACCCGCGCTTTCACGGCGCGAGCCGAGTTCCCCAATCCTGGCGGCAAGCTGAAGCCGGGCATGATGATGCGTATCAGCATCGCGCGCGGACAGCGTGATGTGGTGGCCGCGCCGGAAGCGGCCCTATCGGTCCAGGGCGACACCGCCTTCGTCTATGTCGTGAAGCGTGACGGCGACCGGAGCGTCGCTGAACAGCGTGCGGTCTTGACGGGTGCGCGCCAGAACGGCCTGGTTGAGATCCGCGAAGGCCTGCAGGTTGGCGAGCAGATCGTGGCCGATGGACTGAACAAGATTCAACCCGGGCAGCCGGTCCGTGTGCAGGCGGCCGCCGGCGCCCGCGAAGCCGCCGCTGACACCCAGCCAGGAGCGCGCAGCCCGCGGCCTGGCGCATGATGCTGTCTGATCTTTCGGTTCGCCGGCCGGTCTTCGCCGCCGTCGCCGCGATCATTCTATGCGTGGTCGGCCTGGCCGCCTTCGCCTCCCTGACCGTTCGCGAACTTCCCAGCGTCGATCCGCCGGTGGTCTCGATCTCCACCACCTATCGCGGTGCGTCGGCCGAAGTGGTCGAGGAGCGGATCACCGAGGTTATCGAGCGGCAGATTTCCGGCATCCAGGGGATCGATCGGGTCAATTCGTCGTCGCGTGACGGCCGTTCCAACATCAACATCTCTTTCCGTCTCGACCGCGACCTCGACGCCGCGGCCAACGATGTCCGGGACGCTGTGAGCCGCGTTGCGGCGAATCTGCCGTTGCAGGCCGACCCGCCCCAGATCGCCAAGGCGACGGCGGACGGCTCGCCGATCATGTTCATCTCGTTCGCCTCGACGACGCTGAACCGGTTGCAGCTCTCCGACTACGCCCAGCGCTATCTTGTGGAGCGGTTCTCGACCATTGACGGCGTCGCCCAGGTGTTCGTGGGCGGCAGCCAGCTCTACTCCATGCGAATCTGGCTCGATCCGGACGCCATGGCCGCCCGCGGCGTGACCGTCGACGATGTCGAAAGCGCCCTGAACAGCCAGAATCTGGAACTGCCCGCCGGTTCGCTGGAAGCGCCTTCCAAGGATTTCACCATCCGGGTGGCGCGCGGCTACTCCACGCCTGAACAGTTCGCCCAGCTTCCGGTGGTCGCCTCCGGCGGCCAAGCGCCGGCGCCGACCGGCAACGCCTCCCAGGCCCACGTCACCCGCCTTGGCGATATCGCCCGGGTCGAGGAGGGGCCGGACGAGCATCGCCGCAGCTTCCGCTCCAATGGTCGCGATCAGGTCGGTATCGGTATCACCCGCCAGTCGCAGGCCAACGACCTGGATATTTCCAAGGGCGTCAACGACCTGCTGCCGGAGCTGAACAAGTCCCTGCCCAAGGGCACGACTCTGGAAGTGGCGGTCGACTACACGATCTTCACCGCTCACGCGCTCCAGGAGGTCTGGATCACCATGGGGATTTCGCTGGTGCTGGTGGCGCTGGTGAACTTCGTCTTCCTCGGCACGTGGCGAGCCGCCCTGATCCCGTCGGTGGTGGCGCCGATCTGCATTCTGTCCACCTTCATCGTCCTGGCCCCGCTGGGCTTCTCGCTAAACCTGCTGACGCTGCTTGCCCTTGTTCTCGCCATCGGTCTGGTGGTCGATGACGCGATCGTGGTGGTCGAGAACATCCAGCGCCGGATCGACGATGGCGAGCCGCCTGTCGTCGCGGCTCAGCGCGGCGCCCGCCAGGTGTTCTTCGCCGTGGTCGCCACGACCATCGTGCTGATCTCGGTGTTTGCGCCGCTGATGTTCCTGCCGGGCTATATCGGCCGGCTCTTCGTGGAGCTGGCCGTTGCGGTCGCCGCGGCGGTGGCTTTCTCGGCGCTGCTGGCGCTCAGCCTGTCGCCGATGCTGGCCTCGAAGCTGCTGCGGCCGGCCCATGGGCAGGGCTTCCTCGCCCGCTATGTCGATGGCGCTATGGACAAGCTGAAGGCCTCCTATCACGCCTCGCTGGACAGTCTTCTCGGCCGGCGGTCGGCCTCCATCGGCACGGCCGTACTGGTGGCCGTGCTCGCACTTGGCGCGGTCGGGCTGTTCACCGTACTGCCCCGCGAACTGGTGCCTGAGGAAGATCGCGGACGGATCGACCTGAACATCTCCGGGCCGGAAGGCGCGGGCTACGACTATACCCGGAAGGCGGCCGATCAGATCGAGGCGCGCCTTCAGACCCTTTTGAAGGACGGGGTGATCACCCGTTACATCCTGGGCGTTCCGCGTTTCAACGGCACCCAGTTCAACGGCGGTTTCGGTAACGCGAACCTGGCGCCCGACGCGGGCGTCACCTCGAACGAACTCGCCGCGCAGCTCAATCGCGAGCTGTCGTCCATCACTTCGGTCCGAGCGATCGCCTCGGTGCGTCCGGCCTTCTCGCGGGGCGGGGGCGGTGGTGGCGGCGTCGAAGTCATCGCGATGGGCGACGACTACGATCAGGTGGCGGCGTGGATTGCGCCGTTGCTGGCCGCGGCTGAGGCCAATCCAGGTCTAGCGCGGGCGCGCCTGGACTATGAGCCCACCAGCCCCCGGGTTCTGGTGAGCATCGATCGGGAAAAGGCCGCCGCGCTCGGTGTTTCGGCGCAAGCCGTTGGCCGCGCGCTGGAGAGCAATTTTGGCACCCGCCGGGTCACGACCTACATCAAGAGCGGCCAGGAGTACGACGTGCTCCTCCAGACCGACCGTGAGCAGCGTCAGTCCGAGCAGGATATCGGCAATCTCTATGTTCGCGCGCAGTCCGGGCAACTCATCCCGCTGTCGACCGTGGTGACGACCGAGGTCCGGGGCGACACGCCCGACCGCGCGCGCGTCGACCGCCTACGGTCGGTGACCCTGACGGCCCAGCTCAACCCCGGTTATGCGGTTGGGGATGCGGTGAAGTTCTTTGAGACTGAGATCGCCAAGCTTCCCGCCGGGACCCAAACCAAGTGGGGCGGTATCGCACGTGACTACCTTGAGGCCGGCGGGGCTGTCGGCCTGGCCTTCGGCATGGCGCTGTTGTTGGTCTTCCTGGTCTTGGCGGCCCAGTTCGAAAGCTGGATCCATCCGGCGGTGATCATGCTGACTGTGCCGGTCGCCGCGCTAGGCGGGCTGTTTGGTCTGCTGATCTCCGGGTCAACCATCAACACCTACAGTCAGATCGGTCTGATAATCCTGGTCGGCATTGCGGCCAAGAACGGCATTCTGATCGTGGAGTTCGCCAATCAGCTGCGCGACGAAGGCCTGACCATCCGCGAGGCGGTGATCGAAAGCGCCACCCTGCGGCTGCGCCCGATCATCATGACCTCGATCGCCGCGGCGGCTGGGGCCATCCCGCTGATCATGTGGGGCGGCGCGGGCGGTGAAAGCCGCAAGACGATCGGCGTGGTGATCTTCTTCGGGGCGATCTTCTCGACTGTGCTGACGCTGTTCATCGTCCCGGTGTTCTACAACATGCTGGCGCGCTTCACGAAGTCGCCGCAGGCCACGGCCCGCCGCATCGAAGCCTTCGAAGAAGCCGAACAGACCCGCGCGGCCAACGCCGCCGAATAGTCGCCTAAGGCGGCCATGCCCTGCAGATGCAGGCATGGCCGTTCTGCTTCGCGCAATCGTCCCGCTCAAAACGAAAATGCCTCCCCCGAAGGGGAGGCGAGTTGTCGGGGTGGCGCCGCCGGCGACAAGGGGGTGTCGTGGGCGGGCGCAGGATCTCGGCTGACAGATGCAAGCGCAGCCTCGACGCGCTGATGGTGCGGCCGAACTTTATTCTCGTCAAGGTTGCTTGTTGCGAAGTTTCGCTCAGGGAGCCTTGTAGCCGGTCTCGACCTTCAGATAGGCGATCAGGTCGATGCGATCCTTGGGGTCCTTGAGCCCGGCGAACGACATCTTGGTCCCCGGCAGGAAGGTTCGCGGTTCGGCCAGCCACTTGTCCAGATGCGCGGCGTCCCAGACGAAGCCGGCGTTCTTGACGGCGTCGGAATACTTGTAGCTCGCGACCTCGCCGGCCTTTCGGCCGAACACCCCATGCAGGTTGGGCCCAGTCATGTTGGCGCCGCCCGGCACGATGGTGTGGCAGGAGCGGCACATGCCGAATTTCTGCTTTCCGTTGGCTAGATCGGCGGTGTTGTACGGCGCGGGCAGGGAGGCCAGTAGCGCCTGCTTTTCGGCGTCGGTCGGTTCGGGAACGGCCGGAGCTGCTGGCGTCTGGGCGGCTTGCTCGGCGCCACCCTGGCCGCAACCGGCGAGCAGGGCGCAGGCCCCCACGACTGACAGCATCACCGCGTTGCGCATTTTATAATCCCTTCGACAAACTTGACCGCAAGCTAGTCCCGCCTAGCCGCGTTGCAAGGCGCGCTTGCGACGTTCCTTCTGGATAATTTCGTCGAGGGCCTGGAGATAGCGCGAGCGGTCGTTGCGATCGAACGGCTTGGGCCCGCCCATGATGTCCCCGGTGGAGCGAAGTTGCTCCATCAGAGCCCGTTGTGCGATGGCCGCGCCAATCGAGTTCTCGGTGAAGGGCTTGCCGCTGGGCGTGAGCGCGTGGCCGCCGGCCTGCAGGACCCGCTCAGCCAAGGGAATGTCGTTGGTGACGGTGACATCGCCCGGCGCCACATGCTTGGCGATCCAGTCATCGGCGACGTCGGGTCCCGCATCGACGATCACCCGCGCGACCAGGGGAGACTGCGGGATCTGGATGAAGGCGTTGGACACGACCCAGGTCTTCAGGCCGTAGCGTTGGGCGACCTTATATGTCTCGTCCTTCACCGGGCAGGCGTCGGCGTCGATGAAGATCTCGATAGGCTTGCGGTCCAAATCTCGCCTCGGCAAACAGAAAGCACCTCGGGCCACCCGGCTGGGCGGCCCGACACGATCTCTTTAGGACAGATCGGCGCAAAGCGAGAGCGGCCTCAGCGGAACCGGCCGCCGCCCCGCATTCCGCCCCCGCGCATCCCGCCCATGTGGCCCGCGGCCGGCTGGCGCTGAACGTTCGAACCCGGCTCCGCCCGCGCGGTCGCGCTCGAAGCCACGGCGCGGCGCGGCGCGATCGAGGGATGGGTCGGGCCGGTTGGCCTTACCGCCGCCTCCGGCCTGGTCCCCGCCGCCGCCGACTAGCCCCCTCGATCGTGCGGGGCGTTCGTACAGGGCCGAGAGGCCGGTCAGCTTCTGCTAGGCGCTCACGCCGCCAGCTGCTTGCGATAAAACACCGCCACGGCGTCGCTTGGAAGCATCTTGGCGAACGGATGAGCGATACGCGCGAACCCGTAGGCGGCGACGGAGAGCAACAGCCCTTCGTCGCGAACCGAGCGGATGCGCGACCAAAGGCCTCGCGTATCGGTGGTGTCGAGCCGAACCTGGCGAACCTCGGCAAGGTTGGCCTTCTCGGCCGCTCGCGTGAGGTCGCGAGGCGTCATGTACCAGATGTGTGGGGAGGGAAGGCCTACCTGCCAGAGGCGTTCGTAGGCCGCCCGCATCCCGAGACGCTCCAGGATCGATGCGACGCGGAAGAATAGGCCATTTCGGCTAGGGCAATTGAGCACCAGAACGCCGTCATCAGACAGGTGACGATGGCTCGCCGCGAGCGCCTGTAGCATGTCTGGAATGTGCTCTAGCACGTCGTTGAAGACGATGACGTCGAACCGCTCATCGGGCGCAAGGGCGTCGGGAAAATAGCCATGGCGGACCTTGGCGCTCGTGGTCGCTGCGAGAGCGACATTGGCGTCTGGCTCGATCCCCACGGCCTGAAACGCCCCCGCCTGCGCGAGTAAGAATCCAGGCCCGCAACCGACGTCCAGCAACCGCCGTCCGGCTGTCAGACCATATATGGTATCGAGCAGCCGCGCGTTGTTCCGATCTCGCAACGACGCCAATCCATCGACCCTCGCCTGTTCATCGATGGCGCTTGCGCGCGGCTTCGCGGGGATGGCGATGTCGAGTGTGCTTCGAAGGACGCCGCATCCACACGCGCGCACCCACGACAGTCGCGCTGGACGCATCGGCCCATCGCAGGACGGGCAATCGTAGGTGTCGGACATGCGTGTTCGCTCTCAGGTTGCCGTGCGTTATTGGTACAAGTGGAGTCTGTTCAAGGTCCACCGCCTTTGACTGGCGCCGGAGTTTTCCCGTTCGTTCCCGATTTCCCTGCATGAGGGATATTGCGTGAACCCCCGGAAATCCTCATAAGCGGCGCGGGCCGGCTTAGCTCAGCTGGTAGAGCAGCGGTTTTGTAAACCGAAGTTTAGGCCGCGCGGCGGCGACGAAAACTCCAACAACATCAGCTATTTGGGTCATCTGTGCCGGTGGCCTTTCGAGCTGCTCCGGGACTATTCCGGGACGAGGTGTCATCTGCCTCGATCGCGTCCCGGAGGTCGTCTTCTAGGGCATGGGCATAGCGCATCGTCGACTGAATGTTGGCGTGACCTAGAAGCCGCTGGCTGAGCTTCAAGTTGCCCGACTTCCGCAGCAGCATCGTGCCCGCGTGGTGGCGCGTGCCGTGGATGCGGCGCCCGGGGGTGACCTTGGCGCGGTCGGCGGCGTTGTTCAGGCGCGCCTGGAGGCCGTAGTAGGTCAATGCCTCCAGCGTGACCTCGCCGGTCTCATCGTCGCGCACCTCGACATACCAGACGTGCTCCAGGCCGCCTTTGCGCGCCCGTGCGACCCTGGCGGCGATCTCTCTGGCGTGTTCCGCCCGCAGGGGCAGGACATGGGCGCCAGTGTCGCGCTTGCGGCCCTTGCGGCGCTCCCCATCGGCCATGAGGCGGCTGCGGATGTTGAGGCGGGGGCCTTCGGGGTCGAAGTCGGCGGGAGAGAAGAACAGCTCTCCGAAGCGCAGGCCGTAGGTCAGAAGCAGATCGAGGGCGAGGCCGGTCGTCGGCCCGCACTCGGCGCGCCAGGCCGCCTGCTCGTCGACGCCGTAGATCTTGACCAGCCCGGCCGGCTCTTCCAGCCGCAGGCGACCCCAAGGGATGTCCTGCACTCTCAGGCCTCGCTTGCCGAACAGCATCACGGCGTGGCGCATGACCGGCCGAAGGTGCTCGATGATGTCGCGGTTCACCGTCGCTGCGGACGGCATGTAGAGCTTCGCGTCGGCGGCCTTGCCCTTCTTGTAGGGGATCACCCGGCGCTTTCGGATGGCGGCCGATACCGTTTCGGCGTCGATGTCCTTGAGCATCGTCGCCTTCGGGATCAGGCGCTGCACCATCTCCAGGCGCCGCTCGACATCGACGGCGTCGCCTCGGTGCTTTCCGACGTCATCCCACCACGCGCCGCAGGCCTGATCGAGCGTCAGGCTCTCGGCTGAGCCGTGCCGGCCTTCGCCGACTTCACGGCGCTTGCGCTCCTCGACCTTCTCGGCGGCGCGTCGCGTAGTCTGCCCGGTCGAGCCGAAAACCCGGCGACCCTCAATGACGAAGTCGTACTGCCAGAAGCGGCTTTTTGCGGTTTTGTAGACGGACACGGAGCTTCGTGCTCCTCCAGGAGATAGGCGCGTAGGTCGCGCTCGGTGAAGGCGCGCAGCTTGCCGCGGGGAACCGAGCGGATGACGTTCCGCTCAGAGAGTGCGTCCAGGGTCTTCACGTCAAGGCCGATGAGTTCGGCTGCGGCCTTGGCGGTGATGACGGCGGCGTCGGCGAAGGCGGTAGCGAACCGCTTTTCCGTGGTGGGGCCAAGGTCGAGAACGGTCGCGCTCATTCTGGCTCCCCATCAGGCGGACGGCGGGGGCTGACGGAGCCGCCAACGCGGCCAGCGCTGGCTGCCAACTCCCGGTTCTTCGAGAAGGCCCTCTCCTGTGGCTCGACGCTCTTGCCGCCCTTGGCCGCAATCTCGCGCCTGCGCTCAGGGGAGAGCTTGGCGAACCCACGGAGCTTCTTCGGTTCGTCGGCCATTGGTCAGTCGCTCCCGTGGTCTGATTTCAGCAGTAGAACACCTGAAGAGGTCATGCCGCTCACCACTGTTGCATCTGGGCGAGGTGTTCTTCGGTGGCTGGCGCTGTGACGAGCGCCCAATAGGCGCGCCACTTCTGAGCCAGGGCCTTTCGAACCGAATGGGTCGGCTGCGACAGACAGGCGGAGGCAATCGCCAGGGTGAAGACGATCTCGCGAAGTATACGGATCTCCTCGGCGACAGCAGGCTGCACGGCGTAGGTCAGCGGTCCAACTTGGATGCGGGGGTTCAAGCGCTGGCCTCGTCGATGATGTGGGCGAAGTCCGAGGCGGCGCGGTGCGTCAGCAGCAGCGTTGGCCGGCCCGCTTGGTGGATCTCCACGCCTTCAGGCGTGCTGACGAGGCGGTGAGACTTTAGGCGTAGGGCGCCTATTGCGGTCATCATGTCGGCCGCCATGTCGATGAGAAGGTTGCGGCTCATGCTGAAGCTCCGGGAATCGTGACAGCGTCAGCGCCATGCTCTGGCTTCAGGTCCTTACCGAACGCGCACTTGGCTATGAGGTCGATTGGAGCGCGACTGCTTCCTGGGTGCAGGCGATTGGATCGGTCGCGGCGATCTTTGCGGCGATACTGATCAGCCGTCGCGAAGGCCGGCGGCAGATCGAACGCGACAATGCGAGCCTCATCGAAAAGCGGAGAGCGGCCTTCATCGCTATGGAAACCGTGATTGAGCAGCTTGGGCGCCGCGATCGCGTGTTCAGTGGCGAGGTAGCCGGAGCGGCCAGCGTACTTTCCAGTCTCGATACGAGCATCCTTCCGCCGAACGGCATGGTCGCACTTGTCAATTTGAAGAGCCGCGTGGCGCTCGCGCAAGGTGGTGCGGAGCATGACGCGCGGCTGATGCCCAATCAGGACGTTCGCCTGAACTTTGACGCTGTTTCCGCTCGCCGAAATCTGGAGCTCGCGCGCGCCGAAATGGGAATGATCTAAGGCTGTCACATCGTCCTCCCGGCGATGAAGCGGACGATCACGACCTGGCCGTCATTCCCGCTGCGGTAAGCCTGATGGAGGGCGGTGACGAAGTCCGAGGCCTCGACGCGGAGACGCGCCCAGAACTGACGCTGGCCCTTGTCGCAGGCGTTCGGCGCTAACTGGTGGTGCCAGCGGCAAAGGATGCAGGAGTTCCGGTCGTGGCCCTTCACGCCCTTTTTCCAGCCGTCCACGCGCTGGTGGGCGACCTCCATGGGGTTGGGCTCGCCCTTCAGTTGGTCTGCCGTCGGTGGGCCTTCGATTTCACAGGCGACACAAGTCAGTTCGCTATCGTGAAGCCATGACATGAACCCGGCATCGGCCTCGTGGCCGCCCTTGGGCTTCGTCCGCTTGTGGTCGATGCGGGGCCGGCGGCCGAACTCGCGTTGAGCGCGCCGGCTGGCCTCTGCGATCTTCTTCGCTTCGCGGCCGGGGTCTTCCAGGCGGCGAAGTTCGGCCTTCAGCTCGTCACGGCGACGGCGGGTGTTGGCGTCCAACATCATGCCGCCACCCGGCGCGGCTCGCGCTGCTTCAGCAGGGTTTCGAGCTCGACGCCGATCAGACCGGCCAGATACTCCAACACGTCCGATTTGCTCTTCTGGAAGGCCTCCTTACCCATCGACGGGATGTCCTGAGACTTCGCCGTGTAGCGGGTGACGAGGCGACCGGAGCAGACGACGAGAGCGTATTCGTCGATAGGCGCGATGAACTCGGCGAGGCGCGACGCCTCCGGCCGGTTGCGGCAGACAGTCGTCACCTCGTCCCGGTGGCCGGTGACGATGAGGGCGTGTTTCCGTAGAGCCGTGGCGCTCATGTATTGCTGATCGAGCGGGTAGGGCAGGTTCTCCCAGGCCGCGTTGACCAGAGCGAAGTAGTGACGGTGGCTGGCGGCCGAACGCTCGTCCTCGACCGTGATCCGGTAGAGTTGGCCAATGGTGTAGTGATAGTCAGCCGCCCTCGGGTTCATCGGAACCAGGGCCTCGCCGTCCCAGCGGAACGGCATGGTCGGAATTTTCTCTGCGCTCATCGCTGACCCTCCAGCGATTGACGACGCGAACCGTCACGCCGGGACCGAAAGCAGTCGCGGACCTTGTCGAGCCAGGCGCGCACTTCCGCATCGCTCTTCAGGGTGTCGGTCATGCCGCCACCTTCGCGGGCTGGCCGTAGCGGCGGATGCGCTCGACCGTCTCGTGAAGTTCGACGTTGAAGATGTCGACGGCGCGGGCGAGTGAGGCGATGTAGGCGTCGTCGCGATACAGGCGCTTCCGGAACAGGGGCATCTTCGGCCAGTAGACGACAAGGTCGATCCACTCGCGCTCTGCGACCCAAAGGCCCCCCTGGCATTGGGCGACGTGGCTGGACGGGAAGGTGTCCCGGTCCAGCGTCTCGATCAGCAGGTCGGGCTGCTGGGTCTTGATCTCCAACAGGCCCACGTCGCCGATCAGGGAGTCAGGCGAGTAGCCAGTCTTGCCGTTGCGCACGAAGCCGACCTGCTTGGGGTCCTCGTCGGTCATGAGGGCGTAGAAGCGGCGCGCCTCGGCCTCCATGACGTTGCCGCGCTCCATGGACGAGCTTTTGAAGCCCTCATGCACGGCGCCGGTGATGATCTCTCCGGCCAGGGTGCGCATGTAGGTGGCGCGGACCTTGCCTTCGCCCTTGGCCAGGATCTTTGAGAAGTTCGAGGCGGTGGCGATGCCGCGGCGCGCCTCGTGCCACTCCGGCGTGCCCTGCTCGCAGTTGAAGATCTCGACAGCCATCAGTGACCGCCTTGCGCGGCGAGGCGCTTCTTCTGGGCGATCAGGCCAAGCGCTTCAGCGTGCCGTCGGCGCGGGATGTGGGCGAGGGTGTCCAGCTGCAGGAAGTCGAGCAGGCGGTCGCGGTCGAGCCCGGCGTCGTCCATCAGAGCCGTGAGCTCGGCGACTTCCGCCTGAGAGATCCGTTCTTCGCCGCCGGTGTTGTTCCCGTCGTTGTCCTCGTCCTTCAGGACGATGTCGAAGGCGAGAACCTTCACGTAGCGCCGGCCGTAGGTCATCGACGAGCCGTAGGCGTGGACGGCGACCTTATCCGGCTCGCCTTCATACGCGTCGAGATCGGCCGGGACGTCCCCATGGAAGGTCTCGGCGTGCCCGCCGATGTGGCGGACCTTGCAGGTCACCCGGTAGTGGCGCTCAAGCGGGGAGTCGGCGGTCCCGAACGAGGTCGAGAGGCCGTGCGCGTGGAGTATCGGGTCGATGGCCTGGCTGATGGTCTCCAGACGGGCGTAGCGCGACATCGTGGCGTCGTTCTCCGCATCCTTCACGATGGGCGACATGGCCTGCTGAGCGGCCGTGAAGGCGATGTTAAAGGCCTGTTGGGCGTCCTGCGCCGTGATCCGCTCGTGGGCGCTGGCGATCTGGCCCAGCTTCTCAGCCGAGACGGCGGGATCGCGGGCGATGTCCGAGAGCAGGGTCAGAAACCGTTCGGTCTCCGAGGCGGGTTTTGCGGCGCGCGGCTTGCGCACGCGCGTGGCTTCAAGGGCTGCTGCTTGCATGGCGTCCTCAGAATTGGATTTTGACGTTGGGGACTGACCCGGCCTTGATCGCCTTCACGATCTCGCGGGCCTGATCCTCGGTGACGCCCAAGCCCATGATCGCCAGCTTGGCGGCGGCCATGGTCTTGGAAACGTGGGCTCGGCTCCGCTCCCGCTTGGCGGTCTCTTCCGCCTCGGCGGCATCAGCAGCGGCCTTGTCGTCGGCGATCTTCTGGAGCCGGTCGAGTTCGGCCTGATGGGCGGCGGCTTGGTCGTCCAGGGCGTTCTGGGCTAGTCGCGCGGCCTCGGCCGTGGCGTCCTCAGCAGCCTTGCGGGCAATCTCGTCCTCACGCGCCTTGGCCGCGAGGGCATCAGCCGCCTCCTTCTCCTTGGCTTCGGCGGCTTCATTGGCGAGGCGGTCTTGCTCTTCACGCGCCGCAGACTCCGCGCGCAGCCGGTCCAGTTCGGCGCGGTCGGCTTCGGCCTGGATCAAGCGGCCATGGGCGGCGCGCAGGACTTCGACCGTCTGCTGGCGAGTGGCCTCGGCGCGCTCAAGGCTGTCGCCGAAGGTCTCGGCGTCCAGGGAAGCCCCTTCGTAGGTCGCCAGCCGCTCGGCCACGCCTTCCGACGTGTCGTCGTTTAGGATGACCACGGCGCGCTCGGCAGCGGCGAACCAGTTCGCGACCTTCTCGACGCGATCCTTCTCCGCCTCTTCCCACTCGGTCAGGGGCTTGCGGGCCTCGTCTTCCATCTGCTCAAGGCGCGCCTTGATCACCCGCCCCGAGGCGTTGACCGCGTCCGTCTGCTTGCGCCACGCCTCGGTCTTCTCCTTTCGCGCGGCCTCCACCGCCGTCCTGGTCTTGGTGACCTTGAAGGCGAGGGACTTGATCGCGGCGCGACCGGTGGCGGTGCTGAGGTCGGGCACGAAGGCGTCGATCTCCGCCCGGATGCGCGCAAAGAGGGCTTCGGCCTCGTTGGCGCTGGTCAGGACCGCCAACGGCGTCTGCTCGACGATGAAGGAGACGGCGGTCTCTTCGGCCACAATGGGGCTATGCGCGTTCATGGGGCTTCCCCAGTGATGACGTGAAGGACGACCTGGAGGGCAAAGCCGAGCGCGACCATGCCAAGCGTCCAGGCGATGAAGTTGGCGATCCGGCGCGAACGGCGGATGGGAGGGGGCGGGGGCTGTACGATCATCGCGCGCCGACCGATTGGAGGACGGCTGCGACCGAGAAGGTTACGGTCGCGAGGAAGGCCAGCTTGGCGAGAAAGAGGGTCATTCGCGAACCTCCGAGACTTCGACGCCGTAGACGGCGAGACCCAACGCTTCGCTGAAATCGACGCCGCCAAGCAGGCAGGCGATCACACGGCTGCCGATGGGGCAGGTCGATCCAATCAGGCCGTACTTGGAGACCTCATCGAAGAACTTCGGCTGATCTACGTTCAGGGCGATGGTGCGCTTGGTCGTTCGCCCACGCCCGCGCGAACCGTCTGAATTGCAGGGCGCGGTGTGTTGGTGATGGCCGCCGCAATGCTCACAGAGGGCAGGCGGCCGGCGTTCGTCTTTTGCGTAGTTGAGGACCATCACCGACGCCCCCGCTCAAACGACAGACCAGCGTTGTATGCGGCCTGATCCAAGAACCAGGGGTCGAGGCCGTTGGGCGCGATCTGCTCCAACTTGTCGGCGATGCGCTTCAGGCTGACTGCGATAGAGGCCATCAGAACCGTCTCGCAAGCCGTGCCCATGGTGGCGACGGCTGACGGTTCGAGGTTCTGGTCGAGCGCCAGCGGATCGGGGTGTGGTCCGGACATCACGCGGCCTCCGCGACTGGGGCCATGAGGATGTCCGCCAGGGCCTGACGAGCTTCGCGACCGTCAGGGCCGGGGACATTGTTCAGAGCGGAGAGGGCGCAGCCGACCTCCGCCGCGCAGGCGGGGCGATCCAGGCGGAAGAACCCACGATGGTAGGCGCCCAGCGCGCGGGTGGCCTCAGCGACGTAGCCGCCAGCCTTCCCGATGTTGATGACCGCCGAATAGAACCGGCCCTGAGGCGAGGCGGTGAAGGTCTTCTGACGGGCGAGGGAAGCCTCCGCTGCGGCGATGTGATCGCGCGGCGAGCGGGGAGCCGGCGGCTCAAGAACGTCAGCGTTGGCGCGGTAGTGAGCCTCGCGCGCGGCGTCTTTCGAAGCCTCGACCGCAAGGTGCGGCGCGAGCTCGGGGCGGATCGAAGTAATCTGGGCGGTGGACATGGTGTCTCTCCGGGTGTGGAGATACGGTATGAAACATACCCAAATGGGTCAAGCGGAAAAGGTAGGAAAAATACCCAGATCGAAATTGATGATCGCTATTGTCGCACCTCGGCCTGCGGCGCGAGTGGACAGGCCTGCCATCGAGCGCGACGGTGGAGCATCGAGCGGGGCAGAGGCCGATGAACGAGCGATACGCCATCGAGCAGGACAGGGAAGGGTGGATGGTGTTCGACATCTTCACGGTTCAGCCGGTCGTGATCGTGAACGTCCTGAAGGTCGTTTGGAGATACAAGCCGCGAATCACCTGGCCGAGCTGCTGCTTGGGCTTTGATGGCTCTGGCGGCCTCGCATGGCTCTTCGGCCCGGGAGTTACCGCCAGTCTAACCTCCATCTCGCCAAGAAGGCGAAGCTTGTTGACCTCACGCCCTACGTGCCGTTGATTGAATATGCGCGGTGGAAAGCGCGCCATTCTCTTGGGGCAGTGAGACGTGAAGGCAGTAACATTTTCCGACGGCGCGATGCCGTTGGTGTCGGTGAATGGCGGGGGCCGACGCGTACTGATCGTTGACCTGAACAATTTCTCTACGTTCCCGACCCTTGCGGTCGGCATAATTGTCGCGGCTCTTCGAAATTCAGGAAACGCAGTCAAATTGATCTCACCCTTGGCGAACGACGTGCCGGCGGCGGAGCGAGAACATGCAGAGACTATTGTCGACCACTATCAACGCAGGCTTCATCTGAGCACCCTGGCGCCGGCGCGCGGCATTCGGGACGCCGCGCGCTCGCTGCGTTCGTGGTGGCGGGAGCGACCACATCCCCGGGTGGTCGCGGAGACGGTTCTGGCGCTCGAGGAGCAGCCGGACGTACTATTGCTTTCGGCCTACCTGCAACATTTTCCCACGGTCCAGGCCTTGGGCCGTGTTGCCGCGCGTCGAGGCATCCCGCTTATTCTGGGGGGGCCGATGTTCAACTTGCCCAATACAGCGTCGGCTTGGCGCGCCATACCTGGGCTGACGGCGATCGTGGGCGCCGAGGTCGATCTCAACATCTCGGAGATCGTAGAGGCCGCGTGCAATGGGGATGACCTGACAGCGTTTCCCGGGGTCACACTACCGAACGGGATGCAGTCAAAGGCTGCGCCTCCGCTACGGGCGCTTGATCTGACACCGCTCCCCGACTTCACGGATTTTCCGTGGGATCGGTATCGGATGCATGTCATTCCGTTGATGGCTTCTCGAGGTTGCCAATGGAACAAGTGCAATTTCTGCAGCGACATTATTTCGGCCAGCGGACGGACCTACCGTAATCGCAGTGTAGAAAGCGTCCTTCATGAGATGCGGGAACAGTCCCGTCGCCACCGATCCAAGGACTTCATCTTTCTCGACTTGAAGCTGAACTCCAATCCAAATCTGCTGCGCGGCATCGTTGAGAACGTTCAATCGAATATTCGCGGAGCTCAGTGGATCGGCACGGTCCACGTCGATGAACGGGCAGACAACGGACTGTCACGTCGCGAGCTGAAGCTTGCGGTGGCAGCAGGCATGCGACGGATCAGCTTCGGACTCGAAAGCGGCAGCCAGCGCCTTTTGGATGCCATGAGCAAGGGGTCCACCGTCGAAGGCAATTCTGAGTTTATAAGGAATGCCTTCGATGTCGGATTGAGCGTCCGTTGCACGATGTTCAAGGGTTATCCTGGTGAGACTGCGGCCGATCTGGAGCTGAGCGCTGACTTCCTGGAGAGGCATCTGCCCTATATTGACCGCGTTCGCTTCAACGACTTCACGTTGCTGGACGGTACGGAGCTGAGCGACCAAATCCACGCGAACCCTGAGGCATTTCCCAATTTCAGCGTGTCTCAAGCCCGGCCGCGTCGAGCACAGTCGCTCTATGTGAATCGCGGCGGAAATGGGGCGGCGTATCGGCATGCCAAGTCTCGCGTTCTTCGCGCGGTTTTCGAAATCAACCGTCGAAAGATCCGATCGTCAGCACGAGTGTTCGACGGATTGATGTAGATGAGCGCGGTACTCGTAGACACGCGGGCGAACTCGGATCCTTTGAGACGACGTTTGCGCCGGCTCACGCTCGGTGAGCGCGTGGAAGAGGCGAGGGATTTTATCGACCTGTTCGGTCGCGAGCAGGGTCTGCCCAGAGAACAAGTCCGAAATAGGCGCGCCGCGGTCATAAGCCAGCTGCGCCGTCAGGGTTGGTATGAGCACACATCAGAAGAGCTAGCTTTCGGCGCGCGCGTCGCCTGGCGAAATTCGGCGCAATGTGTGGGCCGAATTTTCTGGAAGTCGTTGGAAGTCATTGATTGCCGGGCAGTCACCGAGCCGTCGGCTATCGCGGGTGAGCTCGTTTCATATCTGCAACAAAGTCACCAGGAAGCACCCGTCCGATCGAAGATGTTGATCTTCGCTCCGATGCGAGGGGACGAGCTGAGCTCTTACATCGAAAACCCGCAGCTAATTCAATACGCAGGTCACCTCAGCGCCGACGGAGCGATCCTAGGAGATCTGGCCAATGTAGAGTTTACGCGGATTGTTAAGAGCCTTGGCTGGTCGGCGCCGAATCCCGTCGGCGCATTCGATGTTCTCCCCCTTGTGATCCGGGACCCATTGGGCCGCCGCCATCTCTTCGAGTTGCCCCCTGACTGCTTCCGGGAAGTTCCACTCACTCATCCCGATAGGCTTCAATTCAATAGCCTGGGGCTGAAATGGTACGCGATCCCATTTGTCAGCGACATGATTCTGACCATTGGCGGGATGGATTACCCCTGCTCGCCGTTCAACGGCTTTTACATGGCTACAGAAATCGCCTGCAGAAACCTCGTGGACGAGTTTCGTTACAACCTGCTGGAGCGAGTAGCAGAAGCTCTTGAAATCCAGCGCCACAGGCCTCTCTGGCAGGACGAAACCCTCACTGAGCTGAGCCGGGCAGTACTCTCTTCATTCCGGACCGCAGGCATCAGCGTCTGTGATCACCATGAAGCCAGTGAGTGGTTCGTGACCTTTGCGCAGTCGGAGCAGGCAGCCGGCCGGTCGCTGTCCGCAGAATGGACTTGGATTGTCCCACCCCACGGTGGCGCAGCCTGCCCAACGTTCCATATGCCGATGATCAACCGCAACACAGTTCCCAATTTCTACCGGTCCCGCGTGACGGATGGCGCCTCGCTGCGGGTTGACCGCTCGGTCGAGCTCGAAACCCCAATTCAAAGGCGGTGGCGAAGCGTCCGGCGGCGTGTGCGCAAGTGGCGGCTGGAGCATTCACGATGACGAGGTGCGACTAATGACCCAATCCACGCGAGTTTCCAGAACATCGCCGCCCGATCTCGACATTGTCATTCCGGCGCGCGGCGAAGTTGAAACGCTTCGAAAGTGCCTAAGTTCGGTCATAGAGGATGCCCAGGGCTGCAACATCCAGGTCATCGTCGTCGCGAACGGTCCGGAGCGTGCGCGCAGTCTAGAAATTGTCGCCGAGCTTACAGCGCTGGCGACTGCTCGCGGGGTCCAGCTGTTGGCACTCGCCGAAGAAAGGCCCGGTAAGGCGAATGCACTTAACAGGGGTGACGCCTACCGGCGCGGTGGTCCGGTCCTCTATCTCGACGCTGACATTCGGTTCCTGCCGGACAGCTTGCCCAGTCTGTGTGAATATCTCAACGCACACGACACCCCCCGCTTGGTGGCGCCCCCCCGCAAGATTGCGCGAAGCCCGAGCTTCGTAACCCGGCACTTCGCGAGAGTTTGGGCCACCTTGCCGGCCGTGGCACAGGAGGTGGTAGCCGTCGGGTGCTACGCCGTGAACAGCCAGGGTCGAATGCGATGGGCAGAATTTCCTAACCTACTCAATGACGACGCTTTTGTGAGGTCACGCTTCGCTCCGACGGAACGCCAGCTCCTCTCCAGGGGAGGAGCCTTGCAGGAACTGCCGCAGGGCCCCGCGCTGTTAAGCACCCTGCGCCGTTGGCGTGAGGGAAACTTGCAGCTAAGGGACATCGCAGCCCCCGACGCACTGCCCGAAGGGGATCGCTACGGTAGTGCGCCAGACGCTGGCATGAAACGCAATATGCTCCATGTGTTGCGTCACCCAAGCCTCTGGGTTTCGATGCCGATTTTTCTTTGGGCGACCTTCGCTTCTCGGCGTGCAGGTCGGACACTCTCACCCCAGACCGACTGGCTGCCTGCCCGATCGTTAGATTAGGCCAAAGGCAACCTAGTGTCGAAGGCGGTGAGGACCGCTAGACGTCGATGATCACCTTCCGTACCCGGCCGATCACAGACCACTTGTCGGTCGGCTTGATGAAGTGCGGCTCGTGGGCGGGGTTCAGCGACTCGGGATCAAGGCGGATCGGATCCTCGCCATACCGTTTGAAGGTCGTCTTGCCGCGAAGGCTGAAGATGTAGCGCCGACCACGAACAAGATCGATCTCCTGCCGGTTTACGATCAGCAGCGCGTTTTCTGGAGCAAGGCGGTCCATTGAGTCGCCGCGCACGCGGGTAGCAAAGAACTCTCCTGCCCCCAGATCGCTGATGTCGAGCGTCTCGGTCCCGGCCGGGATCTGGCTGCCCGGTTCGTCAAGCGCGCCTGCTGACACCCACGAGATGACCGGCACGGACTGGATGTCCTCAGGTGATCGCGGTGACTGCTGCCGGGCCGCGACCATGGCGCCCGCTCCGTCGTAGAGCCACTCCGCCCTGACACCGAACGCCTTCGCGTATGTCTTTGCCTGATCGAACGAGAAGGGCGCATTGCCGTTCTCGTTGCTCTTGTACGTGTTGCGGTTCCAGCTCGGAAACCGCTCGTACACGTCACGTTGGCGCTCCAGCCCGGCGTGCAGCCGTGCCTCGCGCAAGCGATTGTGTCGTTCCCCCGTAGTCATGTGGTGGAGGCTATCGACCCGTCGGGTATAAAACCTGCCAAAGTGCTTGACGGGAGATGGGTATATTAAATACCCTTTGTCATCATGCGAAGCCATCAGCAGATCATCACAGACGCAAACGGCCCTTCGGCGGTGGCGCGCATCGTCGGCGCCGAAGCCGGGACCGCGAAGCAGTGGCGTCGCAATGACAGCATCCCCGCCGCGTATTGGGCGGCAATGGCGGATGCTGGCTTGGCGACGCTGGAAGAGCTTGCTGTGGCTGCCGCCTCCAAGCGCGAGGCTGCCTGAGCCATGGGGCAGGGGGCTTTCACTATTCAGACCCACGCGCGGGGCGCTCTCCCCCCGACGTTGCCCGCGCGTGCGACGGGAGGTCGCTTCACGGCGGCCTCCCGTCATTCCCATATCCTGACTGTCGCGACACGAGCCCAATCGGGGCGCGACGGAATGCCGGGACTCCAGCCCTGGCATCTGCGGGGCGGCGTCCTCTCTCGCCGTCCCGCTCCCCGTTCAGTTTCACCGCGTGTCCGAGCCGCTGCGGTGAAGTGGAGAGGCGGCAGTCGCCGGGCTAGGGCGCGCCGCCTCTCCAACCATTTCGCGAGCCAGGGTTCCAGCCCTGTCCGCATGTCGTCGGGCGAGCTTTCTAAAGCCGCCCGCTGCCGCTGGCTCCGCACGAGCCATGGCGGCGTTCGCACCAGCCCAGAAGGCCGCTGCGAGCATCTCCAAAACCAACTTCTGACGTCCGTTGTCCTCCATGTCTGTGGCTCCTCGCTGCCGGCCGTTCCCTCGCCAGATCCCCATCAATGACCGGGCGAGGGCTGCACGTCTTGGAACGCAAATACCAACTTGTGCGCGGCGGTCGCCGCGTAGCGCCTCGGCTCATTGCCGAGATGGAAGAGCGCGGCGTGTCAGCCAAGGAGTTGGCCCAGCAGGTCAACATGTGGGCGGCCCAGGACCCAGAGAACCGTCAGCCGCTCGACTACCGCACCATCCAAAACGCGACCTCCGGCTCCTGCGGCCTGGAGACGTACTTCACCCTGTCCGGCTTCTTCGGATGGGACTTCATCGAAGAGGTCCAGACGCCCGTAGTCGGCGCGGACCCGATCTCTGCCAGGGAGGCAGCCCTTGTCCGACATCAGGCGCAAGTCGCCGCCATCCACGCGCGTCTCCAGCGCGAGCGAGCCGCTCGATCTGCGGCTGCTGACCTGGGCCGAGGGCCTTCTCTTCGGTCTCTACAAGGTCGTCGCAGCGCGGGAGCTGTTGCGCCGCAAGGCCTGGGCAGCCCGCCCGATGGCTAAATCCCATGCGGGAACAAAAGCACAACGCTGATCGCCGTTGAGGCGACCGGACCGCACCCAAACCCCATCGGCCGCGGGGATAGAGCGGCTCTCTAAGGAGCGCCCGATGCGCCCATTCACAGACGTCCTCCGCGATATCCGAAAGGGGCGAGTGGTCGACACCTTGAGCGAGGAACTGGCCGAAGTGGTCAGGGCCGTGCTCGACACCAATAAGCCCGGCGAGCTGACGCTGACGCTCAAGATCAGCCCCCAGGGCAAGGGCGACAACGCCCTGATCGTGTCGGCCGCCTCCAAGCAGAAAGTGCCCAGGGCGAAGCTGCCCGACGCCCTGTTCTTCGCTGATCTCGACGGCGACCTGCTGCGCGACGACCCCACCCAAAACCGCATGTTCGCCGACGCCAAGGAGCGGGTTGATCCGCTGACGGGCGAGGTGACGCAACTTGGAGCCTGAGCCCATGACCGAAGCCGAAACCATCGCCGATCTCGCCGTGAAGGCACGTGGCGAACCGCTCATCATCAAGACGACCGCCGGCAGGGAGTTCCTGGTCCTGCCCGATCGTGCCCCTCAGGACGTGACGGAGGCTCATGCGCTCGACGTCTATCTGCCGGACTTCATCAGCCAGAGCGTGACGCTCCAGACCGTCGACTCCCTGGTCGACTACGTGAACCGCTTCAAGACCGGGACCACCATCCTGTTCGCTGACATCATGACCAACAGCATCAAGGCGCAGCTCGACTACCACGCCGCCGAAGACGCCGGTCACGTAGCCCACACAGCCAACATGGCGCTTCCTCATTCGGAGGAATGGAAGACGTGGAGCACGATCAGCGGGCGGCTCATGCCTCAGTTGGAGTTTGCGCGCTTCCTGGAAGAGAACGCCGCCGATGTCGCCGCTCCCTCTGGCGCCGATTTGCTTGAGGCCTGCCGCGACCTGCAGGCGGTTCGGAAGGTCAACTTCAAGAAGGCCGTCCGCACCGCCACCGACAACGAGAACTTCGAATACAGCGACGAAACCGAGGCGCGGACGAGCGGCGGCATTGAACTGCCCACCAAGTTCCTTTTGCGGATCCCGGTGTACTTCGGCGGCGAGACGACTGAGCTTTATGCCTTCCTTCGCTGGAGGCTGGATGAAGGCGCGCTGACACTGGGCTTCGTTCTGCACCGCGCGGAGCACGTCCGACAGGCAGTATTCAAGCAGATCGTCCACGACGCGGCGGGTCGCACAGAGCGGCCGGCCGTCTTCGGCAAGGCGGTCTAGGCTATGCCGCAGCAGCTCGACATCTTCACCTATCCGGAGAGCCCTGGCTTCAAGGCGCGTGAGACGTCTCGCGCTGCTGCGGCTGCCATGGCTCCCCAGGCCAAAAGCCTCCGCGCCCGCGTCTTCGATGAGATCAAGAAAGCGCCGGGCACTCCGGAGCAGATCGCCCATCGGCTGAAAGAGCCTCTGATGAACGTCCGGCCCCGCTGCAGCGAGTTGGCTGCGAAAGGGCTGATCATGGACAGCGAAGCCCGCGGCACAGCCATGGGCGGCCGACGCGCGATCATCTGGAGGGCGGCATGAGCCTCCCTCCCTGGAACGACAACGACGTCGCCACCATCCGCAAAGCCGTGGTGACGATGAATGACGCAGCGATCGCCAAGCAACTCGGCTGGCCGGCCTGGCGCGTGCTGCATGTCCGCAAGCTGTTCGACATTCCTCCCCACCATGCGGAGTTCTGGCCAAAGGAAGCGCTGGACCTGATCCACGTCCGCTACGTCGTGGAGGGCAAGCCCGCCAGCCTTGTGGCCGAAGAGCTGAAGGCTCTCGGCATGGAGATCCTCGAAGCCACCATCCGCCGAAAGGCGTTGCGCATGAACTGGCAGCGCGCGCCCGACGCCGAGCGCCGCAACAGCAACTTGGCCAACGCGAGGATCGGCGAGGCCAAGCGCGCGAAGCGGAAGCCGAAGGCCGCCCCGGCGCGCACGCAAGCACGGCCGCTCCCAGGCCCGATGCTCGCGCTCCACAACGCGCCGGTGAACTGGTCGAAGGCAGTCGAAGATCCGCGGCCCCTCGACGAGCGAATCCTCTCTGCACTGAAGGAGCGCCCGCTATCGGTGATGGCCCTCGCTTCGGTGATCGGAGCGAAAGAGCACGCTGTCGACGTGCAGCTTGCCGCCCTGGCCCATGCCGGTGGCGTCGAAGCTGGTCCGGCCATGGATTGTGGCCGCCGCAACCGACTGTGGTGGGCCGCGGCATGAGTTGCCCTCAGTGCAGCAAGCTGTCCCGTGAGCTTGCTGGGGCCCGCGAAATGCTCGGCCTGTTGGACGGGGACGTCGCGGCCGACGTTATCCGCCGACGCTTCAAGCTGTCGCTAATGGATGCGCGCATTCTCATGCGCCTCTACGCCGCCGCTGGTCGGCCCGTGCAGTTCTGGGCGCTGGAGCAGGAGCTTCAGGTCGAAAGCCGCGCCGGGCTGAAAGTCCACATCTCGCACATCCGCCGGTCCCTGGGCGGCGACTTTGTCGAGACCGCCCGAGACGTCGGCTACCGGCTGTCGCCGGTCGGCCGCGCGCGAATCTATCAGGCAATCAATGAACGTCGCGAGGTCGCATGCGCCTCCTAGTTGCCTGTGAGTTCAGTGGTGTCGTCCGTCGAGCATTTGCGGCCGCCGGGCATGACGCGTGGTCTTGTGACTTCCTGCCCGCCGAAGACGGGAGCAACCGCCATATCGTGGGCGACGCCCGCGACTACCTGAACGACGGGTGGGACCTTCTCATGGTCGCGCACCCGCCTTGCACCCGTCTCTGTCTGTCGGGGCTCCGCTGGCTCCACACGTCGCCGCCTGGCCGCACGCTGGAGAGCATGTGGGCTGAGCTGGATGAGGGGGCGGACCTGTTCTCGACGTTCTGGAACGCGCCAATCGACCGCGTCTGCGTCGAGAATCCCAAGATGCACCGACACGCTAAGGAGCGGATCAGCGGTTACGAGCCACCCGCGCAGTTCGTTCACCCCTGGTGGTTCGGCGAGCCCGTCTTCAAGGCGACCGGCCTGTATCTCCGGGGCCTCCCTCCGCTCGTTCCCGTCAATCCGCTCACGCCGCCCGTCCAGAAGTCAGAGGAGGGCAAGGCGTGGTCGACGATCCACCGCGCTTCCGGCTGGAACCCTGACCGCTGGCGCGAGCGCGTCCGGTTCTTCCCCGGCATCGCCGCGGCCATGGCTGAGCAGTGGGGCAATTTGGACGACATCGTCGCCCGCCGTCCTGCAATCCAACCAAACCTCTTCGGAGAAGCCGCTTAGATGGAAGCTCCAGCACTAGCCAAGCGCCTTGACGAAGCCGCCGACTGGCTGGCCGAGGACATCCCTGACGCCACGCCGTTGATCCAGCACCTGGAAGGCGACGTAAACCTGGATCAGCTCGACCTCTACGTCGTCACGTTGATGCGTGAAGCTGCGGCACAGCTGCGGGGGCGGCCATGAGCCGACTATCCTCCAATCCATATCGTCGAGGCTTCAAGGTCGAGGAGTTCATCGACCGGGGAGCCACGAAAAAGGCTCGCCGCGCGCGGGACGTAGAACTGGAGACGCGCGGTCGCGATCTGATCCGCGCGGCCCTGGACGGCTGCGACCCCGCTCTACGCGAGGATCTGGCTCTGGTCCTGATCGAGGAGGCGACGGTTGCCGCCGGCCACTTCCATGACGCTGAGACGATCCAGGCTTGGCTGGGGCGGCTGGCTCACCAGAACGGCGCAGCGATCACCGCCCCGCCTAAACCCATCGGCCAGGCCAACGCCTTGTTCCGGCGAGATGCAGCATGACGACCGAGCCAAAGCCCGACACCTGGATGCCCATCGTCATCGGCGACTACCTGAAAGACACTCAGCGCCTGACCACAGAACAGCATGGCGCATACCTGTTGCTGCTCATGGACTACTGGGTGAACGGGCCCCCAGCCGATGACGATGAGGACCTCGCCTCGATCACCCGTCTGGACGCCAAGACATGGAAGAAGCACCGGCCAAAGTTGGAGCGGTTTTTCAAGCTGGCCGATGGTCGGTGGCGCAATAAGCGCGCCGACGAGGAGCTAGCTGATGCATCGGAGCGGAAGCGTAAGAATACCGAACGCGCGAGCGCTGGCGGTCGGGCCAAGGCGGCGAAGCGGTCGGCTTCAAGCAGTGCTCAAAGCAGTGCTTCAAGCACGGATCAAGCAGCCCAAAACGGCCCTGAAAACCTGCTTAAGTCCTGCTCCCCATCCATACCCACAGAGGTAGATGCCCCTACAGGGCAATCTACCCTCTGTGGACGCGAGAGCGTCGAAGCGCGCCGAGGTGGCGCTTCGCCCCTTCGCGTCATTGAGGGTGGTCACGATGACAGCGAGCGCGGATGGCTCCTGCTGGCTGCTCAGGCTCGCCAGGACAAGCTGCGGTTCAGGGTTTCAGACCCTGGCCATTCCAGCGAGTGCGCTGAGCTCGAATGCTACGCCAACGCCGAGGCCGTGGCTCGGCGGAGGACAGCGGCATGAAGCGACGGGGTCTAATCGTTATCGGCGATCGACCGCAGGATGTCCGCCCCAGTCTTGAAAATGATCGCGAATTTTTCAAAGGAGGAGCGGTCGTCCTCGCTAACAGGTCCCTTGTAGAAGCCAGCCGCAGATCTACGCTGCATGTGATCCAGCAGCGAACGAGTGGTGGTTGCGCAGGCTACAACCTTCGAGAAGGCAGTAATTGCGAGATGATTGTCGAGCTGATGGAGGGGAAATGCCAGGAGTTGACTTTCGAATCCTTTGAAATCCGCAGCTGCCATGATCGCGCCTTCGACCAAATTTTTGCCCTCAGAGTCCTTGAAGAGCAAAAGGTTGACTTCGATCAGATCAGCACCGTGCGATGCAAGTGTGCTAGCCGCGAGGCGAGTGCTTCTCAATCTGGCTTGAAAATTCGCTTCCTCACGTTGCTGAAATTCCGCATCTCTCTTCCTCGTCTCTTCCAGCTCGGCCCGCGCACGAGTGGCTTCGCTCGCAGCGAACTTGTAGGAGGCGAAAACCGCCAGCAGCGCGCCAAGAAACTGTGCCCAGGCGGCGACGCCTTCGTTGATCACGATTTGGTCGAGCGCCTGAGTAGCGAAGCAACAGATTTCCATATGAAGTGCCCCCCTCAGAGCTTCCTCACTTCTGCACGCTTGCGCGGGTTGGCTCAACTCTTGGTCGCTGCGGCGCTCGCTGGGGCGGTGGGCAGCCCGGCCCAGGCCGATCCCTGCAATGCCATCCCTGACCGTGGCCCGATGCCTTCCTATCTGGCGAAGGGAAAGACCTTCAGTGGTCCGGTGACCTACGTCGGTGACGCCGACAGCCTGTGCGTCGCCGTGGGTGGTCGGGCGCCGGAGAACCTCGTCGAGGTGCGCGTCGCCGACTTCTACGGGCCGGAGCTGAACGCGCCTGGCGGCCGGGCAGGGAAGGCCACGCTCGAACGCATCGTGAAGTGGCGACACGTCGTCTGCACCGCTGGCCGCCGCTCCTATGACCGCGTCGTCGCGACTTGCCGACTAGGCGGCGTCACCGTCGGAGATCTGATGCGTGGCGCTGGCGTCGAAGAAGGAGGGAATGGCCGATGACCATCCAAGCCAACGAGGACCGAAATGCCTAGACCAACCCCCTCGACCGCCGATCCGATCGACCACTTCATCGGCGATGCCGTCCGTGCGCGCCGCTTGGCAATCGGCGTGAGCCAGAACGCGCTGGCCAAGGCGCTCGGGGTCAGCTTCCAGCAAGTTCAGAAGTACGAGCTCGGCCAGAACCGGATCGCGACCTCGCGGCTGATCCACATCGCTCGCGCCCTCGACTGCAAGATCACTGATTTCATTCCTGAGGATGACCGATGACCGCTCAGCAAACCGCTGCCCGGACGATCCGCCCGACTGCGAGTATGGTGGCGGCCGTCACCGCCAAGCAGCTTTCCGAAGTGCTGATCGCCCTGCGCAACACCATCGAGGGCAACCCGCAGCTCTACGGTCGGCAGACGCGGAAGCTCGACCGGGCCGAGCGCGCCATCTTCGACCGCCGCTTCAACGACGCCCGTGAGCTGATGGCCGACATGCAGCAGGGGATCGAGGCCCGCGACCAAGCCGCATCCATGCAGGCTGCCGCCCAGGAGCAGGAGGCGCTATCAGAAGCCCGCGGCGCGCCAACGTCGAAGACCGAGACGGGCGTCGCCACTCGCGATGGCTGGCTGTGGTTGGTGAACAAGGGACGCTATTCGGCTGGCCGAGTTGAGGCTGGCCGACGCTTCCGGGAGAAGTTCAGCAAGGCGACCGACGACAGCATGAAGTCCTGCCTTGCTGATGGCGCGGCCGGCGCCGTCTCCGAGGATGCGCCATGCTCCCATGCCGCCCGATCTCATGCTCGGTTCGAGATCGAAGGCGTTCAGCGCCACATGCAGTCGTCAGCAGGCTTGGCGTCGGGGTCGCTGCTTTTCGAGCGGCTCGTCGCTGTGGTCGGGCGAGGGGAGACGGTTCGACAACTAGCTGGCGGAAAGGATCGTGAAGCGGAGGGTTTGGCGATCGAGCTTGGCTTTGCGCTCGACCTAGCCGGGGTTTACCTCGGAGCGGTTCGATCATGATAATTGCCAACGAGATGAAATAGCCGCAGCCGACCGCCGCAACATGCGTTCATCAATCTGGCCCATTACCCTTGTCGCATGCCCTTACATTTCCATTCTTGTCGACGATTTGACAGAAGAACCACTTCTTGACTTGTTTGTTGGGATTTTCCCAGCAAATGCTGCCCGAATAAACCAAAACATGCGTTTCGGCTTGGATTAGATCGTTGTCAGTTGCGGTCAGGGCGTTAGTCCTTGAACTTGTCACCGTCTCTTGGTTGCTGATCGCGAAGCGTTGTTTCTCGAAACTGTCGCATATCTGCAAACTTAAATTGAACGATTGTGGTAGAACGTCAAAGTTGGAGACTATCCAATAATTGGTCGCGCGGCCGGCGTTTTCTACTGTAAGCGTTATTGAGGGCTTAGTGCCCTGTTGCGGCTTGTTGTTCGCCCTGAATGCGGTGGTTGAAAGGGCGGCGCTACGACTCTCTGCGTAGCGCGTAGCGTTCGCCGTGCTCTCGCTCCTTACTGCCCCTACCAAGTCGGACGCTGCGGCGGAGGAACGATCAAGGGCGCGCCGTTGGGAGCTGGCTTCGGTAGTCTGTGCTGCGAGTTCGGCCGTCCCTCGCTCGGTTGCGGCGGCCAACGCCTCAGCGGCACCAGCGGCACGATTTGCGGCGGCGAACTGTCGCTCGGCCGCCTCGGCCATTCGGGTGAGTTCTGCAGACGTAATCTGGACGCTGTGCGCAGCTTTGGTCGCAGTCGCGGCTTGGCCCCAGGCTACAATTGCTCCAACCAAACTCGCGGCAGATCCCAGGCCAAGCAGGGCAAGCTCGACTTGCTTAAAGGAAGGTTTTTTCATTTTGCATCCCCCGCCACAAGCGTGCGCGATGCGTTGCTTCAGTGCAACTGCGCGATGGCGCAGGGCGTCCGGCGCTAACCCTTGCGTTTCCGCGCAAATCACCCATAGATGTGGTCAAGGTCGCTTAGCGCGCCCCGAAAAAGCCCTGGCCGCGGTCGGGGCTTTTTGCTGTTTGGAGCACTCCTGCCCAGGCGACAAGCTAGGTCTAGCTCAGCGCCGAGTCGCGGCTCACACGCCGCTAATGGTCGTCACCAGTCGGTGAATGGAGGGGCCTACTCGGTCAGCGAGCAATACAAGAAGCCATCCTGCCGCGACGATCAGTGGGGCTCCCAACCGCATAGCGTCGATCGCAACTTCAAGCGCCCTGTAATTTGAGCGGTTGCTGGGTTGGTTTGCCACCATGGTGTCATAATCCCGTTCCGAAGCGGCCGATCGCTCGCGAGCAATGTTTAGTTTTCGCTCTAGTGCTCTCCTGGTTGCATCAGACGAACTTTCTGCTGCGCTAAACTGTTCGATTGCGTGCTGGACGTTCTCTTGCGCATCGGTCACGCGCTTTTCAGCAGCGTTCAGGTTTTCGTTCCGACGGTCTGCAAATCTTTCGCTGAGCACGATGTCGTACGTAGCACGCAGCTGAAGCGCCAGTAGCAAGTACTGGGCAAGCATGTATGCAAGACCGAAAATCAAGCCCGTATGAAGCAGCCAAATCGGCACGCTGATTACGCGCAGCAATGCGTTCGCTGCAGTGGGATCATAGAGCTTGTAATGCACGAGAACTGCGCCGGCGCTTGCAATCAGTAGCCACTTCCGCGTTTTCAGAAGGCGCGCGTAGGGCCCCTCTGCAGCAGTGTGCTCGTCTTCGCCCGTAAGTACCTGCAACATTTCATCGCCCCCGCGGTGGACAGGTTAGGTGCTCCCCCATTCGTTGAAAAACAATCAGAGAAATCAAACATGGCCAGTCGTGGCGGTGCTCGCCCCGGTGCGGGCCGAAAGAAGGGCGCTGTCTCCCAGGCTAAGCTCGACATTGGCGCTATGGCGAAGGAACACGCTGAGACGGCGCTGAAGGTCCTGGTCGCGGTCGCCAACAACGCGAAGGCTCCGAGCGCGGCTCGCGTGTCAGCAGCCACCGCCATTCTCGACCGTGGCTTCGGCAAACCCCGTCAGTCGGTCGAGGTTGATGGGACGATGGCCGGGGTCATGACCGTGACCTACGTCAGCACGGCTGCTGGCCCGCCAATGGCAGCGAGCGACGAGGACTACGAGACTACCGAGTGATCTATGAGCCCATCCCGGCCTATCGGTTCCTGACCGAGAAGCCGCTGGGGTCTTATCGCTTTCGGGCGGCGCACGGTGGGCGCGGCGGGGCAAAGTCCTGGGAGTTCGTCGACGCGGCGATCTTCCACACGGTGACGACGCCCAGGCTGCGCACGATCTTCCTTCGGGAGATCATGGCGAACTTGAAGGAGTCGTCGCTGGAGCTGGTGCGCAACCGGCTTGAGCACTACGGCCTGCTTCACACGTATTTCCGCGAGGTCGATGGGACTTTCGTCGGTCTCGGCGGACAGAAGATCCTCTTCATCGGCTTGTGGAAGGGGAACAAGCCAGACGGCATCAAGTCGCTGGAAGGCGCGGGGCTGACGATCCTTGAGGAGGCGCAGGAGGTGCGCCAGGCCTCGCTCGACGTTCTGCTGCCGACCATCCTTCGAACGGCCATCTCAGAACTGTGGGCTATCTGGAACCCCCGGCTCGCCATCGACCCGATCGACGTCTTCTTCCGCGGTCCGGTGAAGCCCAAGCGGGCCATCGTTCGGAAGATCAACTACGATCAGAACCCGTTCTTCCCAGAAGCTCTGCGCGAGCTGATGGAGTTGGACTTCCTGAAGGACCGTCTTCGCGCCGCCTGGATTTGGCTCGGCGCTTACATGCCGTCGGTCCAAGGCTCGATCTGGAACCGTGAGGGTCTGGACAAGGCCTGGCAGGCCGGTCGCTTCGTCGAGGACGGCTGGGGCAGGGTGGTTGTCGGCGTTGACCCTTCAGGGGGAGGCGACGACGTCGGTATCGTGGTGGTCGCCGAGTACGGCGATGGCGCCATCGTTCTTGAGGACGCGACCTGCCCGGCGAGCAGCCCGCACGCGTGGGCGACTGAGGTAGCGAAGTGCGTGGAGCGCTGGGACGCCGACTGCGTCGTCGCTGAGAAGAACTTCGGCGGGGAAATGGTGGAGAGCACGTTGCTCGCCGCCAACGTCAACACCCGCGTCGTCCTGGTCCACGCCAGTCGAGGCAAGCACGTCCGCGCCGAGCCGGTCGCCGCGCTCTACGACCAGGGCCGAGTTCGTCACAAGGCTCAGTTCCCGCTGCTTGAAGCGGAAATGTTGATGACGACACCGGCCGGATACCAGGGCGAGGAGTCGCCGAACCGGATGGACGCCGGCGTCTGGGCGATCACGGAACTGAAGCTCGAACCCGAACAGCCCGCCTTGATGATCCTGAAGAAGAGGCTGCGCGGATGAACCCGTTGACCCTGATGGCCAACGCGGCCAGCCGCAGCCTTTCGACCATGTTCCCGGGTTTCTTCGGGACGGCCAAGCACGACCACTACAAGGACTTCGGTTTCCCGACGAACCCGCAGTTCGGCCAGTTCTACGACATGTATCGGCGCAACAGTTTGGCGCGCGCCGCGGTCAACAAGACGATCCTGAAGAGCTGGCAGGACACGCCGTTCCTTCAGGAATACCAGCGCGACGGCGCCGGGCCGCAGGGCAAGCGCAAGCAGGCCGAGACCCGCCGCGAGAAGGAGATCCGCGAGCGCTTCTCCGACTTGCGCGTCTGGCAACAGCTCGCGGAGGCCGACCGCCGCTCGATGGTCGGCAAGTACGCTGGCGTCATCCTGCGTCTGGCCGACAGCAAGCGATTCATGGACCCGGTGGACACCGTTCCCGGCGGTCTGGATGGCCTGGTGGAGGTCATTCCCGCCTGGGAAGGCCAGCTTACGGTTTCCGAGTGGGACACCGATGAGAGGTCGGACGGCTACGGCCATCCGAAGATGTTCCAATTCCAGGAAGCTTCTGTCGACGAAGGCAAGGCTCAGCCCCGCGCCTTCCAGATCCACCCCGACCGGGTGGTGATCTGGTCGGACGACGGCACGGTGAACTGCAGCTCAGCCATTGAGCCCGGCCTGAACGACCTGATGACGATCGAGAAGATTGTCGGCGCTGGCGGGGAGGGCTTCTGGAAGAACGCTAAGGCCTCGCCGGTTCTGGAGATCGACAAGGACGCCAAGGTCGAGACCATGGCGAAGGCCATGGGCGTCCCGGTCAGCGAACTCGCCGACAAGATGGACGAGCAGGTCAACGACTGGCAGCGCGGCTTTGACGCCATGCTGATGCTTCAGGGCATGAAGGCGACCGCCCTTCAGATCACCCTGCCATCGCCGGAGCACTTCTTCTCCATCGCCGTGCAGTCGTTCGCGGCGTCGTTCCTGATGCCTGTGAAGATCCTCGTCGGCATGCAGACCGGCGAACGCGCCAGCACCGAAGACGCCCAGGAGTGGGCTCAGACCAACAAGGCCCGCCGCGCCGACCGCGTGATCCCCAACATCATGGGCCTCGTCCGCCGGCTGGAGCACTTCACCATCCTGCCGGAGCGAGACTGGTTCATCTCCTGGACCGACCTCACCGAAAGCTCGATGGGCGAGAAGATCGACCGCGTCGGGAAGATGGCTGAGACCAACGCCAAGATGCAGGCCACCGGCGAGCGCGTGTTCACCGGCGATGAGATGCGTGCGGCGGTTGATTTGGAGCCGCTCACCCCGGCTCAGAAGGCGCTGCTCAAGCCTGAGGCTGAAGAGACGGACGACGGCCAGGCCGACGACAAGACCGACCCCAGCAAGGACGACGCAGAATGAAGAACCAGTTCCCCGTCCGGGGCGCGACGACCTCTGCCGTCGAGATGTTCACCATCGCTCCTCATGCTACCGACGAGCTGCCGCAGGTCCCGCGCGCGATCTACGTCGGAGGTGCGGGTAACCTCGCCGTGGTGACGCAGGGCGGCGAGACGGTCGTCTTCAAGGGGCTCGGGGCAGGGCAAACGCTGGTGATCGCACCGGCGCGTGTCCTCATCGCCGGTACGACCGCCACCGACCTCGTGGGTCTGGTCTGATGCGCCTGTTCCTGGCGAACCACGCCGAGGGCGAACAGGTTCGGGTGAACATCCGCGCCGTCGCCAACACCGCAGCGATCCGGCGCGAGAAGCGCGGCGACCGTGACGTCATCATCGTCCCCAGCGCCACGCTCCCCGACAACGTGGTGATGAACGGCATTCTCTATCCGGCTGCCGAGATCGAGAAGAGCTTCAAGGGCCTGGAGCGGACGCCTGCGCCCCTCGGACACCCGACGATCAACGGCAAGTTCGTCTCTGCACGCGATCCGGAAGGGATCAACCTCACCTACATCGGCGCCTGGAACGAGAACGTTCGGCGTGAGAATGGCCGGGTGCTCCTCGACAAGGTGATCGACGTCGAGGTCGCCAATCGCACCGAGGGCGGCAAGGCCGTACTTGCGGCGATCGACAAGGGCGGCCCAATTCACACCTCCACGGGTTTGCTGGCCCGCATGGAGCCGGTGGCCAACGCCACCACGCACACCCGCATCGCTCGGGGCTACGTGTTCGACCATGACGCGATCCTTCTGGATGAGAAGGGCGCGGCCACCCCGGAGGCGGGCGTCGGCATGATGGTCAACGCTGCCGGCGATGAAGAAGAGATCGAGGTCGTCAACTCCGTCATCGAGGATGATGCGGAACGCGATCTCGGTTGGGCGCTGGATTCAGCGCTGAAGGCTCTGGAGAAGCGCCAACGCGCGCCGCTCTTGGAGCGAGCCAAAGCCGCATTGATCGAAGTCTTCACCGGCTCCGAGCGGGAACCCTCAAACAACCAGAAGGACGACGACATGGACAAGGTCCAGTTCGACGAGCTTTCCGCGAGGGTGAACACCCTCTCGGAGGCTGTTAAGCCCGAGGCGCTGGCTGCCGCTATGGCCACTGCTGTCGGCAACGCAGTCGCCGCGGCGATGAAGCCGCTGGTGGATGCCCAGGAAGCTGTGGCCAACAGCCTGAAGGCCAAGGACGACGCCGAGCTGACTGATCTGGTCGGCAAGATCGTCAAAGCCAACATCATGGACGAGGACGCGGCGAAGGAGCTGACGCTCAACGCCGCGCGCGCCCTCGCCAAGAAGGCCGAGCCTGGCAAGGCCGCCCCGCTGACCAACGCCTTCAACGGCCCCGGCGGTGACAAGCCTGCCTACACCCTGCCCAAGGCGGAGGCGTAACCATGGCCCGGTACAACAAGATCTACGCCGGCCCGGTGACTGAGGTCACCCCGCAGGTCCGCGAGCTTCCTGCCGCCGCCGCCATCACGCCTGGCCAGTTGATTGTGGTCTCGTCCGGCAAGTTCACGCCCGCCGGCGCGACTACGGTCGGCAAGCTCTACGTCGCCCAGGAGAACTATCTCGCCCTGGAAGGCGTCGATACCGCCTATGCGATCGACGACGTGGTCATCGGGATGGAGCTGCTCGACGAGCAGTTCTTCAACGTCCGCGTCGCTACTGGCGTGAATGTGGCGCTCGATGCCGCTCTAGTTCCCGGCGCCAACGGCACCGTGGCGCTCTCGGCCGTCGGCTCCAAGCAGGTCATCGCCTTCGCCGAGGAGGCCCTCAACAACACTTCAGGTGCGACCCAGCTCGTCCGCGTCCGCGCGGCGAAGGGCTACCTGACCCCGGCCTCTTAAGGAGGGCTCAGAGCATGCGCTATTTCGACGAAACCCTCGTCGCCAACCACTCCGAGCACCGCAACTGGTGGGGTGAGTTGTCGGTCAACCGCGAGCACTTCCACCGCAGCGAGACCTCCCACGCGGCCTTGATAGCCGAAATGGGCGTCGCCAACGCCGCTTCGATCCTTCCGCGTGATGCTTGGCTCGAAATGGACGGCATCACCCGCCGCGTCATGCGTGACGACGAGGGCGAGGTCTACATGCGCGACCTGATGGCGCTGGCCAAGCCGGTGAACATCGGCAAGCTCGTCCACATGACCCGCGTGTCTTCGGACGCCGGCAAGGTGGTCCGCTCTATGTCGGGCCAAGTGCCGGTCGGCATGGACAAGGTGGTCTACGACTACCGTGGCGCGCCGGTGCCGATCTTCTCGACCGCCTATGGCCGGGAATGGCGCGAGTGGAACACGTTGCAGAGCGAGAACTTCGACGCTCTGTTGGACGACCAGGAAGCCCACACCGCCGCCCTGCGCCGTGACCAGGCCGACTATGTCCTGAACGGCGATATCAAGCTCTCGGTGAAGGGCTACAAGGGCTACGGCATCCGCAACAACCCGCTGACCAAGCTGGTCAATCTGGGTTCGGGCGCTGGGGGGGCGAACATCAACCTCACCACGGCCACCGCCGATGCCCTGGACGTGTTCTTCAGCCAAACCCTCGGCGCCATGCTTGACGCCAATCTGATCGTTGGGAAGGTGAACCTCTACATCTCGCCCGACATCGCCCGGGCCTGGGACAAGACCTATTCCGGCTCGGCCGGCTTCAAGGAGGGGACGGTCTTCGACTTCCTCAAGAAGAACCGCCGGATCAACAAGATCGAGGTCACCTACAAGCTGACCGGCAACGAGTTCTTCGGCTTCGTTCCCAGCTCGGAATACATCCGCCCGCTGGTTGGCATGGCCATGAACACGACCGCCATGGCGCGCCCGAACCCGACGGACAACTACCAATTCCTGGTGATGGGCGCCCTCGGGCTGGAAGAACGCGCCGACTACAACGGCAAGTCCGGCGTCTTCGCCTCCGTCATCGTCAACTAAGCCTGGAGGCCTCGCCTTCGGGCGGGGCCGTCCTCACGCCTGAGGAGGGCGAACATGAAGATCAAAATCACCGCCGCCGGTATCTTTGACGGGGAGGGCCGGGAGGTCCCCATCGGGACGGAAGTCACGCTGACTGAGGAGCCCACGGGCTGGGCTGGCCGGTACACGATCCTGTCAGGCGATGCGACCGACGACGAGAAGGTCGCCGTCATCAATCCGGCTGACGCTCCTCAGCCCGTCCTTCCGCTTGAAGCGAAGGACCAGGGCGGCGGCTGGTGGGCCGTGACCGACGCCACTGGCGCTACGTTCGGCAAGAAGCTCCGCAAGGACGACGCCGAAGCCTTCAACACCCTGACCGACGACGAGAAGGTCGAAATGGTCTCGGGCGAGGACTGATCCAATGGCGGGGTATGGCAGCCTGGAGGGTTGGCGAGCTTACGCGCTGGCGCGGGGCGATAGCGCTCCGACCAGCGCCCCAGACGTCGACGCTCAGGCTGCTCTGCTCCGCGCATCGGACCACGTTCGATATCGCTACGTCGCCAACCTGCTCCCCGGCCTTGATGAAACCCTCGAGGTCGTGGAGCCGGCTACCTACGTCGCCGCCTCGCTGGAGTTGGCGACGCCGGGCTTCTTCTCTCGGACCTACACGCCTGGCGAACAGAAGGTGCTGACCCAGGTCGAGGGCATCAAATGGACCGTCGTCGGGGACGCTTCGAAGTCCTTCGCCGCCGCGCCGACCTCCACTTTGATCGACGCCATGTTCGCGCCGTTCCTCATCGACCGCGACGTCCCGGGCTTCATGCTGAGGGCGGTCGGTGGCTGAGGACTGGGCGGCCATCGCCGCTGAGGTCAACGGGGGGCTAGGGGAGGTCGGCCAAGAGGTGACCATCGCCACGCCGGCCATCGACGGGGCCTATGATCCGATGACCGACACAGTGATCGGCGGCTCGGCGCCTATCGTCCAGCACGGCTCGGGTAGCCAAAAGTCATACAGCGCTCGCTCCATCGACGGGACGGTGATCCAGCAGGGCGATGTTCAGTTCATGCTCTCGCCCCTGAAGACCGATGGTTCGCCGATCTCGGCGCCCGTCGCCGACCGGGACACGCTGACCAAGCTCGATGGCCCGTGGGCGATCAAGCACGTCGACACCGTCGCGCCGGCGGGCGTGCCGGTACTGTTTAAGCTTCAGCTTCGTCGGGGGTAGGTCCGACGGTGACGCCCCGTTCTCTGAGGACTTCCTTAGCGGCGGTCATCAGGCCGCCGCGGAAGCTGCTCTTACGGACGCCATCGACGAGCTCGTCCGTGGTCATGCTTTGCATCGACTTACGGTGAAGTTCGAACTCGTGAGCCCGGACTTCGCGCTTTGTCACCATGAGCTCACCTCCAATCCAAGCTGAAGGTAGCACATGGGTCTTGCTCTCGGCATCCGCTCCCACGCGGCCAAAGCGATGGGAACGGTAGACACGGTCGTGCGCGAGACGGTCCTGGAGTTCGCCGACCGCCTGACCACCGAGTGGACGCCGTTCGGCAATCCCGAGCTCTGGAAATCTCCGCCGCCTGCCGACTACCGGCCCGGCAATCTTCAATCGTCCTGGTTCTTCTCTGTTGGCGCGCCTTCGCGGGCGACGACGGAGCGAACCGACATCCGCGCCGTGAACGATCTGGACCAACTGCCTGAGCATGCTGGTCAAAAGGTCTACCTCACCAACAACGCGCCGCACGCTGGGGCCATCGAGGACGCTCACTCGTCCCAGGCGCCCATCGGCATCATGTGGGCGGCCGGTGAGTTCTCGCCGATGGCCGCCACCATAGCTCGGAGACATTCGTCATGAGCGATCAGGTGATGCGCGGGCTGTTGCAGACGCGCCTGCTTAGCCTCGGCTGGGCGGCCCAGACGGTGTTTGAGAAGCGCAGCTTCACGCCGACCCCCGGCGTTCCATATCAGGAGGCTACGACCGTCTTCTCAGAGGCCGAGGCCATCACGCTGGCCGGCAGCGATCACGGCCGCGGCGTCTTCCAGGTCCGGCTCATGTACCCGCTGCTACCGGCCGAAGGCATCGGCGAGGCGTGGGCGCGAGCCGAAGAGATCCGCGCGCTCTTCCCCCGGAACCTCAAGATCCTGGGCGGTGGGGCGACGGTGAAGATCATGCGCAAGCCGGTCATCACCCGCGGCACGCCTCAGGGCGACCGGGACGTCACGATCATCAGGGTCAGGTTCTCCGACCGCTGAGCCCCCCGGGCCCCGCGCCCGCTTCACTGAGGACGACACCATGCACACCGTGAAAAACACGGGCGACACCACGCGCCGGTTCAACGCCCGGCGGCCTGACGGCAACCTGTTCATCGCGCGGCTTGCGCCTGGCGAAAGCGGCGAGTTCGACGCCGACGTGAAACAGGCTGTCTTTGTGCGGGGCCACCTGAAGGTCACCGAGGTCAACGGCAAGCCCAAGGCCGCGCCAAAGGCAGCCGCGAAGAAGCGCGCCGCCCCCAAGACTGTCCCTGCCGGGAAGGCGACCCCGGCCGCCGCCGACCCCGAAGCCTGATCCAACCAACGCCACCGGCCACGGTGCGTCCCAACGTCGGGCTTCACCCGACGTGATCCCCACCCCGCACAAGGAGCGACACCATGCCGGGAGCTACTGAAGCCTTCACGTCTGCTGGTTCTGAGCTGGCGATTTCTGCCGCCCTGCCGGCCACCCCCAACGCGGTCGGGTTTGCCGCGCTGACTTGGATCGATATCGAAGAAGTCACTGACCAGGGTGCCACCGGTCGCACCTACAACATCGTCAATCACCAGCCGCTCAAGAGCCGAGGCGTGGTGAAGCTCAAGGGCAGCTTCAATGACGGCGCGAAGACCGTCCAGGCAGCCTATGCCCCCGGCGATCCTGGCCAAGCCCTGGTCGCGACCGCGCTCGACGACGACGACTTCTATTCGTTCCGTGAGACGCTGCAGGACGGCACGATCAAGTACTTCCTGGCCCAGGTTACCAGCGCGCCGACCAATGTCGGCGGTGCCGACACGGTCACCGGCACGACCTTCAACCTGGAGATCAAGTCCGGGTCGTTGATCACCGTGCTGCCCACCTAAGCGCAGCCAGAACAACTACTTCCCCCGACAACTTCACGGGACGGTCGCGCCGTCCTGCTTTTTCAGAAAGCACCGCCATGACTGAGCTTTTCGACATCTCCGCGATCGAGGTCGCTGACACCTTCGACGTGGTCCTCGAGCATCCCAAGACGAAGGAGCCGATCCTCGTCGGCGGGACGGAAGTGACCAACGAGGATGGCGAGACCACCAACGTCGGCGGTGTGCCGATGAGCGTGACTGTCTACGGGCCCGGCTCGAAGCAATTTAAGGCCGCCAAATCAGCGCAGTCGAACCGCAACATGAAGCGCGCTCGCGCCAGCGGCGGCCGAGTCGAGACCACGGCGGACGAAGAAGCGGCCGATGCCGCGGCCTTCCTGTCCACGATCACGGTCTCGCTCAACAACTTCACTTACAAGGGCTTGCCGACCGACGCCCGCGACACCTTCCGCGCGCTCTATCTGGACCGGAAGATGGGTTGGATCACTGATCAGGTGAACAACCAGGCGGGGGACTGGGGACGTTTTACGAAGGCTGCGCAAAGCAGCTAGAGCTTCACGTTCGCCACCGGGCGTGGCTTCAGGCCACGCCAGAGAGGGCCGACAAGAAGGCGTCAGTTTCCCGTCTCACCACTTTTCAGAACAAGGCCAACCTGGGCGCCGACGTTCCTGACCTCGCGCTGCCGGCTATCGACGCTGGTGAACACCTCGTCGACTATCTGTTCGCGCTCGGGCCGGCTGCGGCCGGCGAGACGCTCACGTTCACCGAGATCGGCCACTGGTCGAACCTCACGGGGACGGTGCTCACCGCGTGGGAGGCCGAGACCCTTCGCAGGCTGTCATCGGCATACTTGAGCGAGTTGGATGCGGCGAGAGATCCGAAGCGGCCGTCGCCGAAGAGGGCTGCGCAAGCCAGCCCGGCCTAGGCGCCCTTAACTGGCACCCGCGCCAGATTGCGCGATGTCTGATCGAAGATCGCCCGGGCGCGTCTGATCGCCCGCGGCGCATGCGGCTCGGCTCTCTCTAGGGCGCCGGCGGCGTCGAAATAGATCTGATCCACGTCCTCAGGGCTGAGCAGCCCGCGCTCCTGAAGCGTCGTGAAAAGAGCGTGGACCAGCGCCTGGTGAGCGATCAGCGAAGCGCTGATTTCGTCCACCCCGGTCCATTCGTCATCAACGTCCATTCGTCGCTCCAAGTGGGCGGAAACCTTAGCATATCGCCAGGGAGGCGCACGCATGTCTATCGATGTCGCCTCCCTGGTTTTTGAGATTGACAGCACCCAAGCAGTCACGGCTCGAAAGAACCTGGAAGACCTCGAAAACGTCGGCGCGCAGGTCGACGCCAGCGCACGGCGTATCAAGACCGCGACCGAGCAGGCGGGGATTGGGCTGGATAAGGTCGCAGCCGGCGCGCAGCGCGCCACCAAGGCCGCCACGGAACATGCTACCTCACAGGGGGCCGTAGAGAGGGCGACCCGCCAAGCGGAACTCGCGGCCACCCGTGCCGCTGATCGCGAGGCGGCGGCTTGGGCGAAGGTCGAAGCGGCTCTCGAAAAGCGCAACGCGGCGTATCGAGGCGAACTCGCGGCGCAGTCGGCTACGCAGGCTGCGAAGGCCGCTGCTCAGGAGGCTGCGGCCTGGGGCAAAGTCGAGTCGGCTCTTGAGAAGCGCAATGCTGCATTCCGGGTCGATATGGCCGCAAAGCAGGCGTTGGAGGCGGCGAAGGCTGCCAATGACGAGGCGCTGGCCTGGGCCAAGGTTGAGGCGGCGCTGGCAGGCCGGAACGCCGAACTTCGCGCAAGCAATCTGATTGCGACCATGAAAGCCGAAGCTGCGGCAGTCGGCGCCCTGGAGAGTCGAATTGACCGTCTGATGGCCTCCATCGACCCGGCGCGGGCGGCGCAATCGCGTCTCAACGCCGAAATGCAGGAGGCTACGGCCCTCTACAAGGCTGGAGCGATCTCAGCTTCGGACTATGCGCGGGCCGTTTCCGTGCTCGACGCCAAGATGGCGGAGGCGGCGCGGCAGCAGAACACAGTGAACGGGCTGCACGGCGCCACCGCGAAGGGCGCGAAGCTCGCCGGCCACGAGATGGCTAACCTAGGCTCTCAATTTGCCGATATCGGCGTCTCTCTCGCATCTGGCCAAGCGCTCTGGCTGGTCGCCATTCAGCAAGGCGCGCAGATCGGCGGCATCTATGGCCAGGCGGCCGGCCGCGGCGTCACGCTCACCAATGTGCTCGGACAGCTCGGCGGCGCGGCGGGCGGGGTCGTGTCGAAGTTCGGCCCGCTGCTGCTGGTGACGGCGGCAATCGGCGGAGCCTTTGCCATCGCCACACAGCAGATCAACGAGGGCAACAAGGACATCGCCAAAGGCCTCGGCTTGACCGCTGAGCAGATGGAGAAGGTCAAGAACGACAGCGTCACGATGGGCGACACCATCAAGGCGACCTTCCAAGTCGCCGGCCAGGCCATCTGGGACGCCTTCGGGCCTCAGATCGAGCAGGTCGGCCGCGCGATCAAGACTTGGTACGATCAGCTGATCGACGACACTGTCAAAGAGATCAAAGCGATCGTCGGCTTCTTCGTCGGCGGCTACGAGGCGATACGCGCGACCTGGGGCATGCTGCCGGCCGCCATTGGCGATGCCGTCGTGTCGGCGGCCAACTTCGCCATCCGCGCCGTGGAGACCATGGTCAATGGCGCGATTGACGCGCTGAACCGCCTGAATCCGGTCCTGAACACGCTCGCCCAGATGGCAGGCATGCCAGGGACGCTCGCCCCACTGTCGCACATTGACCTCCCCGAGATCGCAAACGCCAACGAGGGCGCGATGCGAAATGCGGGGGAGGCGGCGGCGAAGGCCTATGCAGATGGCTTCGCCAAGGGCGGGGCCGCCGTTGACAGCACCTTCAGCAAGATCGCTGCCCAGGCTGTGAAGAACGCCAAAGAGCGCATCCTCAAGGAAGCAGGCGACGCCAAGGCGGGACCAAAGGGCGCCGCTGCGCCCCGTGACCAGTCGCAGGAGCGAACCGCCCAGATCGAGGGCATGATCCAGGCGGCGCTGGCTGACGAGCTCCAAGCCCGGCTCGGCGTTACCCGAGAGGTTGAGGCGCGAGCGGATCTGGAGCGCCAGATTGCCCGCGCTCAGGAAGCGGTGAAGGCCGCCCAACTGGACCGCCAAGCCGCGAACATCGCTGACGATAAGGGCCTGACTGACGCCAAGAAGGCCGAGCTACTTGCTCAGGTCGAGATCGTCCGGAGCATCAATGCGCGGGCTGCGGCCTACCGGGAGCAAGCGATCACTGAGGCGGCGGCGGAAGCCAAGGCGCGGGAGGCGTTCAGCATCCTTCAGGCCGACGTCGAATTGCAGATCCGGATACTGGATGGCCAGGACCGGGTCGCTAGGTTCGAATATGAGCGCCAACAGATCGCCCGCGACCGGCTGAAGCTGGAGCAGACGCTCGAACGCGAAGCGCTTGAGCAGTTGGTCGCTTCGCAGACGGCAACGGACGCCCAAAAGGAGATCGCGCAAGCCATCCTCGATCGTCTCGGCGGCATCCACGCCACCGAACAAGATGCGCTTCGATTGGAGGCGCTCGGCCGCGCGACGGACGAGGCCGCTCGAGCAATCGAGGACATTGGCGACGCCATTCGCGAGCATGACTGGGGCCGAGTCTTCACGTCGCTTATCAAGGCCGTCGATCAGGCGATTGTCGCCTTCACCAGCGCCAAGACGGGCGCTGAGCGAATGTCGGCGACTGGCTCGCTGTTCTCTGCGGCAGGCGGCGCGGTGGGCGGCAAGGCGGGATCGGTCCTCGGCGCTGTCGGGTCCGGCTTCTCCGCCGCCGGCGCGGCTGCTGGAATGGCGGGCAGCTTCGGCACCATAGGCACCGCGATTGCAGGCCTGGCCGGCCCTATCGGCATCGCCGTAGCCGGGTTTGGCCTGCTCAGCGGCATCCTTGGCGACCAGAAGGCGAAGAAGCGCGCCAAGCTGGAGCAGGAGGCACGCGACATGGAGAACGCGCGTGCCGCCGCCCTGGAAGAGGCGAACCGTCAGGCTGAGCTGCAGCTTCGCATCCTCGAACTGTCGGGGGATGAGATCGGCGCCTTGACCAAGCGCCGCGAAGCCGAACTCGCGACGCTCAAGGGCGCGAGCCGCGCGCTGGCTGAGTACGTCCACGCCCTGGAAGATTGGGTCAAGGCCGTCGATCTGGCCAAGGACGCGGTTTCAAAGGCGCAAGACGATCTCCGCGCCGCCTATGAGGCCGAGAAGGACCGATTGAACGCGGTGATCGCTAGCGTCGAGACCGCTCGTGACCGCCTGCGCGATGCCTATCAGCGCGAGCGCGGCGCCATCGAGGGCACGATCTCCAGCGTTCGCTCGCTGGTCGAGACCTTCGCCGACTTCCGCAAGGAACTCGACATGATGGCAGTGGCGAACGACCCGAGCCGTCAGTACCGCTACGCCCAGCGGCAGTTCGCCAGCGCGACCAACGACAACTTCGTGGAGCGCGGCCGGGCCTTCGCCGAGGCCTCTCAGTCGGCTAGCGCCACAGAACTCGACTTCCAGCGCGATCTGGCCGCCGTGCGCCGGCGTACGGACGAGGCCGCCAAGACCGCGCAGACCCAACTGACGGCGGCCGAGAAGCAGCTTCTGGCGCTCGACAACCTGATGAGCCCGCTGCTGGGCGCAAACGATAATCTGCTGACGATCGATGAGGCCATCCGAGGCCTCCTGACCGCCGAGCAGGAAGCCGCGCTCGCAGCCGAGGAACTGGTGCGGCTTGACGCCCAGGTCGGCGCGCTGATCGCCATCAACTCGTCGGTGCTTTCCGTCGTGCAGGCGGTGAACAACCTCCAGGGCGCGCTCGGCGCGTTGGCGGCAGCCCAGGCGTCCAAGCCGTCCGAAGGTGCGTCGGGGCAGGGCTCTCAGGCTGTTGGCCTCACGGGCTACGTCGACAAGAACGCCGACCTCGCCGCTCTGTACGCCAGCGGGTCAGGGATGGCTGCCGGCCGAACCAAGGAACAGTTCGCCCAGTATCATTGGGAGCGCTACGGCCAGGCTGAAGGGCGCACCTACACCGCCTTCGCGCGCGGCGGCGACCACACGGGCGGCCTGCGCCTCGTCGGGGAGGAGGGGCCGGAACTTGAGGCCACTGGCCCGAGCCGGATCTTCTCCGCACGCCAGACCGCCCAGATGCTCGGCGGGGATAACTCCGAGGTCGTGGCTGAGCTTCGCTCCCTCCGTGAAGAGGTCGCCGCCCTTCGCAAGGAAGCGGCCAAGACTGCGGGGAACACCAAGAGCATGGACGACCGGGGCAAGCGCCAAGAGTTCAACGGCGCGTATGTACGCGGCCAATCTCCTGACGATCCGGTCGTCGTGGCGGTTGCCTGATGTATGTGATCCAGCCCCTCGGCGAGAGCCGGACTACTGTCGCCGAAACGATGCTCACGGTGACCAGCGTTCCCGAGGTCGCGCCGGCTATCTACGTGAACGGAACGACCTACGGCTTGGACGCTGAGGTCAGCATCGCTGGCACCTTGAACCGCTTCGACGTCTATCGCTCGCTGCAGGCTCCGAACGCCGGCCACCCACCCGCGTCATCGCCTGCTTGGTGGCGCCATCTGGGAACCACCTATGGGACCTTCGTCCCCGGCAGCTATGCCCTCGGCGCTCACGTCATCGACCCGGTCGCGCACCTCGAATACGAAAGCCTTGTCGCCGCCAACACCGCCCTGCTGACCGACGATACGAAGTGGCTAGAGCTCGGCCCCACGAACCGATGGCGGGCGCTGGACCTCAACAGCAGCACCGGCACGACAGCCCCATCGCCGCTCTCCTACACGATTACTCCTGGTCGTCGGATCGACGCCGTAGGCCTGGCCAGCGTCATGGCGGACAGCTTCACGATCTCCATGAAGCAGGCGGGCGAGGAGATCTGGACCCATTCGGAGAGCCTGAGCACTCGCGTCGTTCGGTCGTGGCGCGACTGGCTTACGAAGGGCTTCACGTTCCGCGACGCCTCGATGGTGCTGGACTTGCCGCTGGTGAGCAGCGCCGAGGTCACGATCACCTTCTTCCGTGCGGGAGGGGAGGTGACGGTCGGCGCCCTCTTCATCAACCGTGCCGTCTTCATTGGTGATGTCGAGGAACAGCCGAGCGACGGAGCAGACAATTACTCGCGCTTCGGCCGAAATATCGAGGGCTCGGCGACTTCGTTCATCCCCGGTCGGGTGATCCCAATCCTGAGCGCCACCTGTTTCGCGGAAGCCGAGCGCGTCCCCGAGATTCGTGCGCTGCGGACCGACACCAAGGCCACGCCCGCCTTCTGGGGCGGCTTGCGGGACGCCAAGAACCCTTACTTCAGCAGCCTCCAGCGCGTCGGCGTGTGGAGGCGCTTTGAACTCACTCCCGGGCATCCAGACGCGCGGATTGATCTAGACGTTGAGGAGGCCTGACCTTGCCCATCGCGCCGGCGCCCATCCCCGAAATTACAACGCCAGTCCCACTGTCTACCGACCCGGATAACTTCGAAGCCCGCGCCGACCAAGCATGGACTGAGCTTCCGGAGTCCATTGAAGGCATGAACGCCGCGGGGCTCGTGACCTTCAACAATGCCACTGAGGTTTTCGAGCGCGCCGTTGAGATCGAGGCTGCGGCTCTTGTCGCAGTAGACGCCGCTGGTCTGGTGGGACGCAGCAGCGCGCCGTTGGTCGTCGGCGCTGGAGTCAAACCCGTCAGCTTGCTAGAGGCCAAGCCCAAGCTGGCGGTCCTGAATAAGCGCGTCGTCATCCTTCAGAACTCTGATCCGACGATCCGGATGTTCGGGACGATCAGCAGCGTCACCTCATCCTCAGCTTTCGCGGTCACGGTCGTCTCGTCGGGCGCCTTTGGCTCGGGAAACTTCAGCTCGTGGCAGATCATAGATGCGGCGTTCTTCGGGGCGGCGGCTACAGCGATTGAGGTCTGGACGGCGAACCAAGCGGCAAGCCTCGCACCGACAAGCCTCTATGGCGCCACGGAGTCCCAGCCTTTCATTGAGCCGGGGGCGGCTGGGACTTTCACCTTCGACGGCAACGCTGGCTGGAGCTTCCACACGACCATAGCCGGGACGGGGAAGACGGTCGGTGCGCCCACCAACTTCAAGCCTGGGCAGTCGGGGCGTATCCGTTTCGTGGTTCAGGCGGGAGCCGGGCCACTGGCGTTCTCGACGGTGTGGAAGTTCTCGTTTGGACCGCCGGTCACCGCCAGCACAAACGGGCTGGTGTTCGTCATCTCCTACTATGTCCACGACGCCTCCAATATCGAGGCCGTCTACATCCCGAACATGCAGGCCTGACCGATGTTGCACGGGTTGGCGCTGAAGGCCGGGCGGATCACCACGGCTCTCCTGATTGGAAGCGGGTCCGTAGCCTTCGGCGGGGGCGCGGTTTCGCTGGCCGGTTCGGGCGCGAAGTCGGGCGATCTCTTTGTCGCCTTTGGACACAGTCTGAGCTCGACAGTTTCCCTGAACGGCGTTGCGATCACGCCAGTGGCCGGCGCCGCTTCCCGCTTTTTCCTGAAGATCTTAACGCAGCAGGAGATCACCGCTGGGGGCACGGCAAGCACCGCGGCGTGGTGGCTTGTAGTTCGCGGTCCCAGCACGGGTTCGATTCGAACGTCTGGCACGGCGGCGGGCGTTGGCCCGACGCTCGCCGGCTTCACAAAATCCCAGTTTAGCGCCGGATTCATCTACGGCGGCGCGGCGACCGGCGCGACGGCCCAGCCGCTGATTAGTCAGCCCGGCTACACCATGCTCGGCTACCTTCAGGGGGCTGGAAACCCGGCTTCGTACCTCTCCGCTGCGCACAATCTCTCGCCCGCGACCTACACCAACGGGGCCAGCATTCCGACGCAGGGGAGCAGCAACGGCTCCACGTCCGCCAACATTCTCGAACTGACTTTCTAGGAGCGCCCCATGATGGAGGCTACGCGCTACGCCCTGCGCAGCGATGATGCATGGGCGGCCCTCGCCGATGGCGACCTGCTGCCCAAGGGCTATCGAGCGCAGAATGGCGATTGGCGTCCTGTTCAGTTCCGATCCGAGTGGGCCGATACCCTCGATCCCGCCGACTTGGCTGAACGGGATGTCGCGTTGATCACCCACATCGACGCGCCGGCGGGCGTTCGGGTGCTGGGCCCAGACATTGGGGACGACGGGGGCGTTCCAATCCGCGCTTGGCGCACTGAACCCTTGTCATCCGATGAGGTCGAGGGTCTGCGCGCGACGCGGATCGCAGACGTGAAGGCCGAAGCTGGTCGCCGTATCCTTGAGCGCTTCCCGACGTGGAAGCAGGCCAACATGAACATGCGGGCGACTGAGCTGGTCGATATCCGCTTGGACCGTGAGTTGACCGCGGACGAAACGGCGGAGCGCGAGGCCATGCTCTCGGCCGCTGCCTGGATCAAGGACGTTCGCGCCGCGTCCGACGCCATCGAGGCCGGGCTGCCTGACGACGCCGATGGGCTTTCCGCCTTCATCGCCTCCACCGCTGACGGCTGGCCCGCCTAAACCACCTCATCGCACCGGAGACTTCGCCATGACCAACACGCCTTTGCGTGCGGGAGAACACGCCTGATGAGCCTCCGGATTGGTATTGGCCTGGGCCTCATTCCCACGGCGGCCCGACCGGCCGCGACCACGGCGCCGGTGAATGTGGTCAAGCCTTTCTTCGAAGGACCGCTCACCCAGGGGCAGAGCGCCGCCGTCAACCCCGGCTCCTGGACCGGCTTGCCGAGCCCGAATTTCACTTATGCGATCAAGCGCGGGGCGACGACGGTCTCGACCAGCCCGACCTATGTGTGGACCTCCGCCGACGTTGCCGCTGGTGCTGGCGCGATGACTGTCGCCGTGACCGCAACGAACGATGTCGGCCCGACGACCGCGACCAGCGACCCGGTGACGATCGCCGCTCCTCTGCAGCTCGCGGGCTCTCCGCCGGCCGCCAATGTTGGGGCGCCGTATCTGTTCGCTCCGACCCGCACGGGTGGCAACCCGCCCTTCGCGTTCTCCCTCACCGGCACACTTCAAACGGGCCTCACTTTCGAAGGCGAGACGGGCGAGATCTCCGGCACGCCCGTCTCGTCGGGAACGGCTTCGCTGGTCATCGGCGTGACCGACTCCGACGGCCTGACCGCTTCGCTTGGTCCGTTCGATCTAGTCGTGGGAACAGCTTCGTCCGCCAACTTCCCCCGCCTGTTGAACAACACCGCGATCAACGGCTCATCGACCTCCGCCGGCGACAACGACGGCTCGGGCAAGAGCTTCGCCAGCTATCTGGCCGACGACACGCCAGGCTCCACAAAGGCGATCCTGGGGTCGCCGGTCTCGTCCGAAGCCGCGGGCGGTTCGACCGACGTCGCGGTAACGGCGCAGGTCAACGCATCCACCGACAAGAGCGCCACCCGCATCATCCAAACTGATCTGCTGATGGTCTCGGGCGGCTGGAACTCGGCCTCGAACGTCGGCAGCCCTGAGCAGCGTCGCAACTGGCTGAAGAACTCGATCTTGCCGTTGCTCAATGCTGGCGTGACGGCGCAGGGGCGGCTGCTGTCGTGGGCTGGGACCGAATACGGCTGGGGAGGCGTCTCGTTCTTCCGCGAGTATCGGATGTCGCGCCTGATGTGGGCAGATCGCCCCGGCTTCGTCGCCAATTCACTGCGCTACTGGATGGTCGCCCCGCCGCTCGACAGCACAGACACCGCCGCCATCAACAATGGCGAAATCCCGCCGAGCTATCAGGTCGCCGATCGTAGCCACCCGAACGACAAGGGCATCCGCTACCTCGAGCAAGCCTTCGTCCTTCCTTTCCAGAACAGCGTCGAGGCCGGGCTGCCGTTCTTCCCCATGCATCGGTATTTCAGCAACCGCTCGACGGCTCAGACGAACGGCGGAGCGGTCTGCCAGCTCTATTTTTCGGGCAGCCTGAGCGGCTGCTCCCTCGCCTTGGTCAACCTGGATGGCTCGCCCAACACCGACTTCGCGATCAGCTCCAGCGCGGCCGTGACCCGCTCCTCGGCCACGGTGCTGAAGAGGGGCTATTACGACCTGCTGGTGCGCGTCACCCGCGCTGGGCTGATGAAGGAGTATCGAATCGGCCTGGGGATCGGCTCGATCGACCTTTCCAACGACGACGAGATGTTCGTCGACGGAAACACCTGGGCCAGCATCGACAGCGTCGACAATGCTGGCACCTTGGATGCGCCGAGCTATGTGAACGGCACCTCGCGCAACTTCAGAGGCGTTCCAGGCGGGCAGAAGCAGTTCTCGCTCGCGGTTCGCCTGCATCCGGACGCCTCGACAGACGGCCAGATCCTCAACATCTATCACCAGGGCGGCGGTGTGCAGCTCACCCGCCAGGCCGCGGGCGGCATCCGGATCGCCGTCCGCGACGACGCCGGCGCCACGTACGGCCAGTTGACCGGGGGCAGCACGCCGCCCACCGGCCAGGTGAGCAGCGTCAACGGCCGACGCTGGGTGTTCTATAGCGCTAACGTCGAGTCCGGCGTGCTTCGCCACCGACTGATGGTCGTCGACGACGTGACCGGGGCGACCGTCTTCGACAGCGGCGCGGTCGCGGTGAACGCTGCCCGCACCAGCTTCGCTCAGAACCCGCTCGCGAGTTCGGGGCTGACGGGCATCTTCCATGCCCCGTCGCTCGGCACGAGCGGCATCTACAAGGGCAAGATCGCCCGGTTCTGGATCTCCAACAAAGAGGTGGATTGGACCGTTGCGGCCAACGTGGCGACCATGCGGGCCAGTGCTGGGGTCGTGACGGACCTAGGCGCCGCCGCCGGCAATATCGTCGGCGACGGGCGCTCGGTCACCATCACGGCCGGGGCGGCGGGTTCCTATGCCGGCGTGCTCACGCCGTACTTCCTGCTGTCGGGCAATGGCGCCGACTACATGGAAGGCATCAACCACGGCTCGGGCGCCGGGCTGGGCGGCGCTGCGCCCGCCAACGCCGCTTATGTCGGCGGGATCGGCTTCGAGACTGTCGACCGCCGTGACTGGTCGGCTGTCGTGCCGACCCAAGGTCTTGCGATCACGCAATAGAACCTTCGCTCTGAGGAAAGGCTCTGCCATGTCAGACCTGCTTGCCGAACCTGCGTCGTTTGCTTCGAAGATGCTCTCCGCTGTCGCCGGTGACGTCATACGCCTCTCGCCCGGCGTCTACCCGCTGGCCCGCGTGAAGAACGGCCTGCGGGCGGCGCGCGGCGGGGTTATCACCGTCACTGCGGCCGACCCGGCCAGCCCGCCTCGATTCACTGAGGGTTTCAACATGGACGGCTGGGTCGACGTGAACCTCGTCGGCCTCGACTTCGACATCACCAGCGCGAGCGCCAAGCATGCCCAGGCTGTCGTGGTCACTGGTGGCCGCGGCCTGTCGTTCATTGGCGGTCGGATTGTCGGCCGGCGAACGTCGGATGATCGCTGGGGTTACGGCATCGGGGCAGGGGACGTCACCGGCCTGACGATCAAAGGCATGGAGGGTCGTGACCTGCGCCGTGGGTTCATCATCGGTAACTGCAACGATGTTGAGATCCTTGAGAACGACCTGTCCAGCCTAGGAAGCGACGCCATCGACATTGGAAGCTGCGAGCGGGTGATGATCGCGCGCAACCTGTTGAGCGACTTCAACCCGACCGGCTCAGATCATCCGGACGGCATTCAGGTGATGGCGCCGACCGGATCGAAGGTCTGCCGCGACGTCTCAATCGTCGACAATTTGATACGCGCTGGGACGGGCCGACGCCCGCAGGGGATATTCATCAAGGCCGAGAACGGCGAGCGCCACCAGGGCGTGACGGTCGCGCGGAACCTTGTGATCAACGCCGCCTATCACGCTGTCTGCGTCACCGATGCCGACGGCGTGCAGGTTCGCGACAACGAGGCGCTCTTCCAGCAAGGGGCCGAGTCGAAGCCGGACAAGTCGTGGGTACAGGTCGACAACGCCGAGGGGGTCGCTACCGGCAATCGCGCGATGTTGGTCGCGGTGAATACGCCAGCCAGGGGTGAGGGGAACGTCGCGATCCCGCCGGCCACTCAGGCTGAGGTGGACGCTGCAGCGACGAAGTGGGAGGCTAAATTTCGACCTCCCCCGGGCGCGCCGCCTGAAATCCCGGCACCCACGCGTGACGAGCTGCGCGAAATTCTTGGTGGCCGCACGGAGGCGAAGCTGGAGCCGCTAAAGCGGTCGGGTCGTTTGATCGTGAACTTCGCGACACCAGCGCAAGGTGTGGCCGCATTGGCGGCGGTGCTGGCCGTCGGGCCCCTCAACTAGTCAACAAAGATCGCGCCGTAAGCGCCGACACCAGCTAGCGCCAGAGCGAACAGAGCTCGATAGAGCCACGCCATGACGAGGGCTTTGTTCGGCCATTTCACCCGTGTAGGCGCTGACGCTTTCGCGCCTGACTCTAAGCTGATGGTCATAAAGGGCAGCCCCCGCCGCAACTGAACTGATTGCCCGTTCAGTCACCGCAGGTTGCGTGGGCTGTCAAGAGACCAACCGCCGATAGGCGAGTTGGCCGCAGGAGCCTAGGCGGAGAGTTCGTCCCGGCGACGGGACGAGCGGAGCATGGCGCCGACACCGCCGAAGCCGATAATCATCATGGCCCAGGTCTGCGGTTCTGGGGTTGGGCTGAACATCGTCGTGACGTCGATATTGGTCAGATAGGCCGTACCGTATTTGAACTTTACGTTGGCTTCGTAGTTGGTCGTACCCCCCGCGGGGAGAACAATCTTTGGGCCCGGCGTTTGGAGCGTCACCCCATCGGGGGAGTAGACGTCAAAGGTCGCCGAGGCGAAGAACTTAATGAGGGCCCGAGCTTCCTCATCGTAGCTGACCCACAGCGGAAATAGCATGATGTCGATATCGCCGACGCTTGCGTCTACGCGAACGGATCGCCCCCCTTGGGGACCATCCACCACCACGCCGAAAGTCCGAAAGTCATACCCCGATCCAGGGGGATAGTTCGTGATGTCGGCATAGGTAAGCGTTTGACCCAACGCAAATCCATCTAGGTCGACCCGATGGGTAGCTGCTCCAGCGGTGCCGGCAAATAACATTGCGGCGGCGGCGAATGCTGCCGCGATCAGTTGTTTCATCGTGTGCCCCTGCAAAGATAACTCGGTTCATTAACCATCGCCGCTATCTCCGCGCGAGTCCAATCGGCTGCTGGTTGAGTGGTCGATTTCTGAGCCCCGCCCACCACAGCGAGAACCCTGACATGAGGACAGTCGTCCAAGCGCGGGGCCTCGGCTCCGCTGTGCGTGCCCGATCTCGATCAGCCCCACCCCCAGGTCCAGCCCGCCAACAACCCACTGCCAGGCGTGCATCGGCGCGTAGGAGCCACGCCATGTCGAATGATGACTTTCGGTCGGCGCTGGATCGCCGCGAGGAGCGGTGGAGCGCGCAACTCGACCGGCTGTTCGAGCGTGTCGAAGGTCGGCTCGACAAGATGGAAGCCAAGTTCGATCTCCGCATGGACGGCTCCGACAAGGACGTGCAGCGCGAGTTCGGCGAGACCCGCCGCGACCTGGGCGAGATGCGGGACCTGATCGACAAGCAGGGTCGCCGCATCGACAGCATGGAAGATCACCGCGACGCCCAAGTCTCGGCTTCGGCTGAGGGCGCGGCGCGCGGGGCAGGGGAGGCCGCCAGCCGGGCCGCCGCCAATACCGCCAAGGTCACCGCCGCTGAAGTCGCGAAGGGATTCTGGCGCACCTGGCCGGGGAGGATCGTCGCGCTGGGAACCGGCATCGCCGCCTTGGGCGCAGGCATCGATAACCTGCCCAAGGTGATCGTTTGGGTGACTGAGGCCATCCACTACCTGTCCAAGGGAGCGGCGAAATGATCGCGGGCATCTGGAAGGCGCTGATCGCCGCTGCGCCCGTGAAGGTGTGGGCGCAGATCGGCGCGGCCATGGCCTTGACCTTGGTCTTCACCGGCTACGGCGCCGTGATCTGGCTAGGGCCATGGGCCCCCGCCTACCAAGGCCAGCAGATCAACTGGCTCGGCTACGGGATGATGGCGGCGGCTGGCCTTGTGCTGGTCGCCCTAGCCGCGATCACCGGCCTTAACGTCAACGTCCACGGCGGAAAGGACGGCGTCCACGCCTCGATCGACCAGGACGAAGGCCAGCCAATGGCGGTGAAGACGACCGTGGAGACGACGGTCACGCCGGCGAGCCCTGCGGCCGCCGACGCTGGAGAGCTTCCGCCCGAAGCACGGGTGCAACGATGAGGGCCGAAGCGCTCGCAGCGATCGCGCATATCAGGGCCTCAGCCGACACGCTTGAGGCCCTTTTGCTGGTCGATGGTCCCGATGTCGCGCCGGCACCTCCGCAGCCCGTACCAGCCGAGCCCCAGGGCCTACGCGTCCCGGCCAAGTTTTTCGACCATGTCCGGAGCCGCCCACCGCTTGGGCCGACGCTCAGCGCCGAAGAAGTAGCCGGATGCGAGCGGATCCTCGACGCCTGCGTCGCCGCGGCGTTCCCGGTATCCTGGGCTGCCTACACCCTGGCGACCGCAGTTCACGAGACGGCCGGCACGCTGCGCCCGATCCGTGAGTACGGGAAAGGCGCCGGCCGCAAGTACGGCGTGCCCGGTCGGAACAACGGCCAGGTGGCCTATGGGCGCGGCGACGTCCAACTGACCTGGGACGACAACTACGAGCGTGCCGATCGCGAGCTTGGGCTGAACGGCGCATTGATCGCCAACTACGACCTCGCTCTTGATCCAGCCATCTCCGCCAAGGTCATCGTCCGCGGCATGGAGAAGGGCTGGTTCACCGGCAAGAGCCTGGCTGACTATCTGCCGGCCGTCGCCTCCCGCGCCCAATTCACTGCTGCCCGCCGCATCGTCAACGGGACCGACAAGGCCGAACTGATCGCGGGTTACGCCGAGACGTTCCAGGCCGCTCTGCGGGCGGGCGGCTGGCTGTAGGCTCAGCGCTCAGGCGCACTGCAGTAGGACGCACCCTTACCGAAGGCCTGACACTTCCAGCCATCGGGAAATTGGCTCGCGCCCGAAAGCTTTCCGTCGCTGAAGATGAGCGCCAACACGAAGCCAAACAGAATGACCGCGCCGATTCCGTAGAGGGCGCCGCGACCTGTGTTGCTTAGCAGTGGGCCAATCCGGCTCATCTCGTCTTCCATATCGCTGCGTCCAGCGCGACGCGGCGACCTTCTCACCAAACAGCAAGGAGATGTCCATGATCGAGTGGATGGGCGCGCGCACGATTGCGCGAACATGGTGGCCGGCTGTCGTCGGCGCCGTTGTCATCGCCGGCCCGGCGTTCTTGCTCGGCCACTGCTCAGGCGCCGCCCACCAGACCAACAAACAAGTCGCCGGCCAGGTCGGCGCGATCGAGCGGGCAGGGCGGGCAAACGAGACCGCCGCCGGCGAGCGAGCCGCCTCGAACACCAACATCACAGCAGCTCAACAGGAGCGATCCGATGCTATCCAATCTGCGCCTGACCAACGGCCTAGCGCTGGCCGCCTTGCTCGTGCTTGCGTGCAGTTGCGCCAGCAGGGAACCCCGGCTGACCGGCTACCCGCCAATTGCAGACCTTAAGGTTGAGGCCAAGCCGGCGCTGACCGTCGAGGCGCTGGCGAGCGACAACGCCCTGGCTTTGCACGACGACGAGGTAGAAGCCTGGGGCGAGCGGGGGTGGGAGACGGTGGCGCGGATCTGCCGCTGGTCGGTGACGAACGGGGCACCTCTTCCGTTCAGATGCCCCAAGCCCCCGCCTGATAGCTGATGGAGCCGTTCTGGTTCTGGCACTGCTGGGCTGTCGCCGTTGGAGCCGTGATCCTGGCTTGCGGGGCGTTCCTCATAAACACTCGCCAATAGGCGCTACTCGCCCCTCGCTTCGGCGGGGGGCTATTTGCTGTCCGTTGACAGGATATCGCGAGAGGCCGCACCGTTCATCTGAACAGGGAGGCGACTATGGGAGAGGGCTTTATCGAGCTCGAGTTGTCCGCGTACCTGACGGAGGCCCTTTCGGATTTGGAGGAGGGGACGGCTGCTCATGGCATCGCGCTGCAAGTGCTCAACGAAGATGGCACAGAGGGACTTTCGCCGGACCAACTCCGCGTCTGGGAGAAAGTGATCTGGCCGGCCATAGGCGCGGTCCAGCGGCGCCATCAGCGTCACCGCTTGGATGAGTAAAGAACGGCCCTGCCGGTGCTCAACGGCAAAATACTCGGCCTATAGATCGAATATAGTTCGGAAATCAGCTTCAGCTCCGCCACGATCGCGTTGTTGGAGCCTCTGCAGAGTTGGCCCGCTCCCTTCACCGGGGGCGGGCGTTTTGCGTTCGATCTAGTGTTGGCCAAGTGGCGGGAACGGGGTGGTTCCGTCTTGTTCCTGGAGGATGCGTTGAAGTGCCCAAAACTCACACGAGCCGTCGTCTTCCACGGGCACAGTGAATGGGCCGCGACCGGGCACCCGCCACCATTCGGCGGTGTTCAGAGGGGTGAGGCCGGCCAGCGGTTCGGCGCCAAGAGCTTTGAGTTTCTTCTCCCACTGGGGCCGTGGAAGAAACTTCAGTCCGATCAACTAAGCGCAGGCCGCCGCAGCGAACTCTAGGACGCCAGGTTCAACAGCGCGGATTGGCTCAGGGAGGTGGGAAGACACGCGGCGGCGCGCGTCCTGTTGGTTGAAGGCTTCCAGGCGATGAGCCTTCACGGCGCATCCGAGCATGTCGGATAGGATGGCCTCAAGAGCTGGTTGGATGTCTGCTATTACCCGCGCCGGGTCACGATGCGAGAGAACCAAACCGGGAACTTCATTGCTCCGCACCCGCAGGCCGCCGTCTTCTCGGCGCTGAATCTCGACGGTGATTTTGAAGTTTGCGCTGTCCACGTTCCACATCTGCCAACTAGCCCCCCTCGTTAGCTCGCTAATCTCTGCCATTCAGAGGTTAACAGAGTCAACGTCGCCCGAGGGTTTCGCCGCTAAATCTCGGCATTATTCATCCATGGTTCAAGGCGTCTGGTGGAACATATTTCCGCTTGCGGCCTTGGCGCCGTGGGCGAATTGTCCCTTTGGGGGAGAAACCGGGTTTAGACCCGTTAAGTTCCACGCGGTTCCATTGATGCGCTCTCTCAGACCCTGGCGGGACTTCGTGGGGTCTATAGGTCCGCCGCATCTATTAGGACCGAGCCGTTCTGCTCCACCGCACCTTTGGAGTGCTTGGCGTCGGCGAGGGCGGCGAAGTGCGCCCTGTTGTTGTGGAAGCCGCCGGCGATCTGAGCGGCGGCGCGCGACACGACGACGATCACCGGGGAGCCGTTCCCGAGCATCCGAAAGCGGTAGGCGTCGCTCTCGTTCGCCTTTTCCTTCATGTCGATCAGCGCCATTCGCAGCCCTCACTTTTCGGAGCGGCGCTTGTGCTTCGATTCTGGTGTCCGCGGGACGTCAGCTCAGGGTTTCACCTGATGGAGGGCGCGGCACTGCGCAGTAGCATAGTCGAGCTGCTTTGACTTCGGGGGGGTCGCCATGTTGCGCGTCTTGGTCATCGATCGTCATCCCATTGTGCGGCAGGGGATAAGAAGGCTCTCAGAACGTTGCCCAGAGTGGGAAATATGCGGCGAGATTGATGGCGTCGATGCATTGCAATCGAGCCCCTATGTTTCGTCCGACGTCGCCATCCTAGATCCCTCTCAAATGCAGACTGGCTCGGGTCTCGCCGAACCGCTGGGCCTACTTGGCGGCGCCCGCACGATTATTTTCACCGCGCGCGTAGATCTCCGAGGCATTCAGGGGGGGCTAGGGGCGGGCGCGCTCGGGTACATTCTGAAAACTGAAGCCGTGGAAAATCTGAATGCCGCGATCCATGCGGTCGGAATGGGGCGTCAGTATTTTTCGGCGGAGGTTTCACAGCTTCTTCCGCTCGTAGCCGGTTGGGGCGGAGAGAGACTGACGGCCGAACAACGCTACACGCCGCGAGAGCTTGAGATTACCACGCTGGTCGCGGAGGGCCTCTCTAACAAGCGGATTGCGTTGAGGTTGGAGCTAAGCCCCAAGACCGTTGAAAGCCATCGTGCCAGCGCGATGCGGAAAATTGGCGCACATACTACAGTTGAGCTGATCCGGATGGCCATCACACGGAATCTGATTCCGGGATGAGCGTTCGATTGGATGGTCCGTGCGCAGCGAAGGGAATGCGATGCGGGACCCGATGACGGCTGAACGCGAGATGGCGCGCGAGCGAGAGCTGAGAGATGTCGAGCGCACGATGATCAGCATTGTGCAGACATCGATCTCGATGATTGGCTTCGGATTCACCATTCACGCCTTTCTGGCCAACGTCGCGGTCTCGCCTAGCGGCGCGCTCGGCGTGGACCTCGACCAGGTGGCGCGCCGGATCGGCCTGGCCCTTCTGAGCCTTGGGCTGATCAATCTGTCGTGGGGGATGTTCAATCAGTTTGGGCAGCTAGGCGTCATCCGCCAACGGTATGCGGGCCTTGCTTTGTCCCGGAAGGCCTACAGCCCAACTCCGACCTTCGTCGTCGCGGGCCTGCTGTTTACGATCGGCATCTGCGCCTTTCTGGGGATGGTGTTCCAGGCCATCGGTTAGGGCGGTCAGCGGCTAGACCCCGCCAATCGAGGTTCGACGGGGCCCGCGCTGAGCCGAACTCTGGCGTTTGTCCCCCGTCCGCTGGGGGGCGGTGCGCGGCGACTTTTCCAAAACACCGAAGCGTCACTGTAGTTCCCGCTCCATGCGCAGGGTTTCGCTAGACCCGCGTTTTTGCGGTATTGCCCCGACGTTCACGGGCGCTAGTCTGCCCCTACGGCCTGAGTGATCGCGCGGTCGCCCAAGTCTAGCCCTGCTGCTTTATCCCGGACCCTGAGGCTCCGGGCGCTCATTCTTTCGATTTCCCGCTGCGTTCGGAACGGCTCCGAATTGCGCTCGTTAAGGCCTGGCTTGGGCATTCGCCCATGCAAGTCAGAACCGTCCCCCGAAGGCCCCGCTCTTGATCCCCTGGGGCGGGGCCAGGGGGCAGGTGAGGCTGATCCCAGACCATGGCATTGACCGCCCCACGCTTGATGCGGCGGCGGCTAGGCTGCAATCCTCCTAGACGCGAGAAGGGCACCGTCGTTTCCAGGATGTCCTACGGAGTCTGAATGGAACTTGATCTGGTGCTAGTTTCGGAATGGACCACGGAAAGGTCAGAAGACGCCTTGCACGTAGCGCTCGTCTTTAAGACTGCCGATGGCGAAGAGGTGGCTGTCGCGCTGCCGGCTGAGACCGCGATAGCGCTCGGCGAGGAACTGGCTGAGCAGGGTCTCCGCCAGATCGCCGGCCGCGGCGCACTAAACTAAGGAACCGACTACGATGGCCATGAAACCGCGCGAGCCGGATATTCTTGCCGTTGGCGCCCTACACAACGTGGAGTTCTGGCGGTCGCATGGGGACGTCGAGCGCGTGGAAGTCCTCCGGCGCGACGTTGACGTTGATGGCCCGACAATAGAGCTGGCGATTTGGTTGCGCCCGGGCGCCGCCGATGAGCCGTTTGACCCGCCGATCCTGGCGGACGAACCGCCCCCTCGCGAGCACGATCTCTATCTTGGCGCCGAGGAGATCTGTGAGGGAGCTTGGTTCTGGGATCGGGTCCAAGGTCTCGAGCACTACATCTTCATGCAGGACTTCGATCCGGAGTGGTGGGGCGTTCAGCTCTGGCTCCAGGATCCCGACGTGCTCAAGCCTGCGGATTGACGACGTCGCGGCGGCGCCGCAGCGTCGCCGTCATGTGCAATCTATATTCAATGACCAAGGGCCAGGCGGCCATCGTCGCACTGACCCGGGCGATGAACGACCGCACGGGCAATCTACCGCCGCTTCCGGGCATCTTCCCCGACTACGCTGCGCCGATCGTGCGCAATGGGCTGGACGGCGAGCGCGAACTGGTCATGGCGCGCTGGGGCATGCCAAGTTCAAAGAAGGCTCTGTTCGACGCCGCGTCAAAGCGGGCGGACAAGCTGCGGGCGAAGGGCAGGGACGTCGACTTCGACGAGCTGCTGCGCCTAGAGCCTGACAGCGGCACGACCAACGTCCGGAACACCAAGAGCGCCCATTGGAAGCCCTGGCTTGGCACGGATAGCCGCTGCCTCGTGCCCTTCACCAGCTTCAGCGAGTTCAATCGAGATGAGGGTGGCGACATCTGGTTCGCCGCGTCCGAAGAACGGCCGCTCGCGCTATTCGCCGGCATCTGGACGTCCTGGACCTGCGTTCGGAAGGTGAAGACCGGCGTCGAGACCTGCGATCTGTTCGCCTTCCTCACGACCGAGCCCAACACAGAGGTCGGCCGCGTCCATCCCAAGGCGATGCCGGTGATCCTGACCTCGGTCGAAGAGGCGGACGTGTGGATGCGGGCACCCTGGGAAGAGGCCCAAGAGCTGCAGCGGCCATTGTCGGATGAGAGCCTGCAGGTCGTAGCGCGCGGCGTGAAGAAGGATGAAGCCGGGATGCTGCCGGCCGGGTAGGTTCGCTCAGCGAAGCGGGGAGCGGCTATGCATCGGCGGCTATTCAGGGCCTGGCTGTTTTTTGCCCTGCCAGGCACATTGGCGATTGTCTTTTTCGGCCATCACCTGCCGATCCCGCGGCTTTGGGATGTCTGGACTGTCGTGGTTGTGGTCGTCGGCGGCTATGTGATGTTCATCCAGAAGGACAAACCACCAGAAGTCGACAGTGGTGATCACGGGCCTAGCTCGGGCTAGCCCAACGACGCGTGGTCAGCTCTTCGCCTAGGAACTTCTCGTGGGCCGATGCCCAGCCGAAGATGTCGCCCTTGTGGATGTAGTTGTTGCACACGTCTAAATTCCCGTCCGGAGGAGGCCGGCGCCGACGACGATCAGGGTCGAACCAAACAAGAATCCTAGTCCGCAAAACAGCAAAGTGAGAACTTCGAGGACGGCGGCGGTAGCGGTATGAGCTTCGTTCGCGGGGAATATCTGGATAGGTCTTCCCGCCATCCTCGACATGATCGCACTGCCAGATTTGTAGAGAAACCATCCGGTCGGAATGACCAGGAAAAGCGTGATCAACACCAGGACGAAAAGGGCCGCGCCTTCTTCAGTCATGTCCCGGGAAATGTTTGGCGCGACGGCCACGAGCGGCGCGATTCCGAAGTTCATGTGACCCTTCTGGACTAGCTTAACCTTGGCGCCGGATCTCGCTCAACTCCAGGCTTACATCTGCCTCGCCGACTTGATCAGATACGCTCCTGCCAGGGCCAATGCTGCCCCAACGCCGATGGTCGCCCAGAGTACGACTGAGACGTGAGCCGGCAGCTCGAATAAGGGGCCGTGGCTCCGGGGCACCGACATGTAGAATACCGTCGCGGCTGGCCCGGCAATGGGAATGCCGATGCCGACCAAAGCAAATCCCTGGGCCCGACGTCGTTGCGATGGCGTCAGCTTCATCCCGGGAGCTTGGCTCTAAACGTGGCGGACGGCCATACCTAGATCCAGACCTCAGCGTCATCGCTATCCGACGGGAGGCTCTTGGCGCGAAGCCGCTTTTGCCCGCTTGTTTTCGCGCAACATGATGACCGCGCCAGTTCCCATAAGCACGAGTTGAACTATCTGCCAGAACAAGCCGAGCCGGCCACCCAAGCTTACCAAGGAGAGCGCCGTAGCGGGGATGTAGAGCGCCACCATCATTAGGATGCGACTTCGGCGGAAACGCAGGCGCGGTTGTTGGCTCATGTTGCCAAGCTAGATGCGTGGTCGATTGAGGCGCAAGACCGCAGTGGCTTCCCTATATCCAGACCTCAGCCTTCCCGACCTGATGGCACTTGCTGCAGCGGAGCCGGCGGCGGACGTCGAAGGGCGTAGCGTCGGCCCCGAAGAGGGTGATGGCGTCCCGCTGGGAGAAGCGGCCCTCATGCCCGCAGGGGCATTTCGTCTTTAGGATGGTGTCGTAGGACATCATGCTCCTGAGGGTTTCGTACTTGGTCATTGGGATGCGGCCAGCAGCTCAGGCAGCCGGCAGAACCCACGGGCCAGTCGGCGCGCTTCGTCCGCCGACAGTCGATCGGGGTTGGTCCCGACGAGATCCCGCGAATAGCAAAACCAGACCATCGCGGCGCCAGTGGCGTCTTTGACGACCCAGGACGATCCGGTGTCTTCGGTCGTCCAGGGCGGCGTGAATCGGCGGCTCATGAGGGGTTTGCGGGGGCATGTTGGATCCGGGAACAGAGCCGGAACATTATCCGGGACTATTCCGGGACTTCCAGTCCGATCCGTCCCGGAGTTTTCCCGTTTGTTCCCATTTTCTCTTCACGAGGGATATTGCGCGAACCCTTGGAAATCCTCATAAGCAGCGCCGGGCCGGCTTAGCTCAGCTGGTAGAGCAGCGGTTTTGTAAACCGAAGGTCACGGGTTCGATTCCTGTAGCCGGCACCATGAAAGCCCACCCAATAGCTATCGCGCCGGCAGGGCGTAGGCGATCACGGCGTCGCCGATCGGGGTCTCCATGAAGTGGTGGCCGCCGGCCATGATCGCGACGTACTGACGGCCATTGACCTCATAGGTCATCGGCGTGGCCTGTCCGCCAGCGGGCAGCACGTCCTTCCAGACGGTCTTGCCCGTCTTCAGATCGATCGCGCGGATCAGGTTGTCGGTGGCTGCGGCGATGAAGACGAGGCCTCCGGCCGTCACCACCGCGCCGCCGTTGTTCGGCGTGCCGATCTCGATGGGCAGCATTGAGGGGATGCCGAACGGGCCATTGGTCCGCGCCGAGCCGAACGGGCGGTCCCACAGGGTCTTTCCGGTCTTCAGATCGATGGCGCGGATGCCGCCGTAGGGCGGTTCCTTGCAAAGCAGACCGGTGACCGGCAGGCGCCAACCGGCGTTGACGTCGATGGCGTAGGGCGTGCCGGCTTGGGGATCGCCGGCGCCCTCGGCCCCGCTACCCAGGCTGCCGCCTCGCGCCTCGCTGCGCGGCGCCCAGCCCTTGGCGTCGGCCTCGGCGCGCGGGACCAGGCGGTTATAGTTGGGCATGTCGTTGTAGTTGGCGACGATCACGCCGCGTCGGGCGTCGACCGCCACGCCGCCCCAATCGGACCCGCCATTGTAGCCGGGATACTCGATATAGCGGCGGTCAGCGGTAGGGGCGGTGTAGAAGCCGTCGTACTTTGCGCGCTGGAACTGGATGCGGCAGACCATCTGGTCGATCGGCGACATCCCCCACATCGAGCGTTCGGTCAGGTCGGCCTTGCGCAGGGTGTGATAGCGCGAGAACGGCTGGGTAGGAGAGCGTTCGGAGGGCTCGACGCCGCCGGTGGGAACCTTACGCTCCTCGACGCCGGTGAGCGGCCGGCCCGTTCTACGGTCCAGCACATAGATATCGCCTTGCTTGCTCGGCAGGACGATCGCAGGGACCGGGCCAGCCGCGGTCGGGAAGTCCACCAGCGTGCCTTGCGAACCGAGGTCGTAGTCCCAGACGTCATTGTGCACAGTCTGGAACTTCCAGACCGGCTGGCCGGTCGTCACGTCCAGGGCGACCAGCGAGGTGGAGTGAGCGCGCTCAAGCGGCGAACGGCTGCTGCTCCAGTAATCGGCGGCGGAATTGCCGAGCGGCAGGTAGACAAGGCCAAGAGCCTCGTCGCCCGAGGCTGTCGTCCACATGTTGGGCGTTCCGCGCGTGTAGATCTCGCCGGGCGGCGGGGCGGTGTTGCGGTCGGGTCGCGCCAGGTCCCAGGCCCAGCGCTGCTCTCCAGT
>NZ_JAUXXE010000034.1 GCF_030681155.1 Phenylobacterium sp.
ACACACTGGGCCCGCTGACCACCGAAATCGCGCCCGGCTACGACCACATCACAAGCGGCATCGGCGCCGACATGATCGGCTGGTACGGCACCGCGATGCTTTGCTACGTGACGCCCAAGGAACACCTGGGCCTCCCCGACCGCGAGGACGTGAAGGAAGGGGTGATCACCTACAAGATCGCCGCCCACGCCGCCGACTTGGCCAAGGGCCACCCTGGCGCGCGAATGTGGGACGACGCGCTCAGTCGCGCTCGGTTCGAGTTCCGTTGGGAGGATCAGTTCAACCTCGGGCTCGATCCGGAAACGGCCCGCGAGTACCACGATGAAAGCCTGCCGAAGGAGGCGTTCAAGACCGCCCACTTCTGCTCGATGTGCGGACCGAAGTTCTGCTCGATGAAGATCAGCCAGGAAATCCGCGAAAGCGCCGCCAAACAGAACGACGTGGCGAGCGCGGGCATGGCGGAGATGAGCGAGAAGTTCCGGGCCGAAGGCGGGGAAATTTACGTCCCCACCGCCGCGAAGGAATAGCCGCCTCACCGCTCACCTCGGTGAGAGCTGGGACCCAAGCTGTCTTTGCGGGTTGCGACCGATTGCGACGCAGGCGCAGTGGATGTTGAGCTTGGGATCCGGTTTCGGCGGGGTGAGCGGAGGGTAGTTATGGCGACGATCGAACTGAAGGCCGGCGGGCGTTTCACCGGCCTTGACCTCTCGGAGGTCGACTGGACCGATCGGGACCTGCTCGATCTCGAACTCACCGACTGCACGATCACCGACGCCCAGTTCTCCGGCGCGATGCTCCAGGGCGCCAGGTTCAAGGCGTGCCGCTTCGTGCGTTGCCGCTTTGCTCACGCCGATCTGCGGGAGGCGGAGTTCGAGGACTGCATCTTCACCGACGACCAGGGGCACGTCGGCGCCCAGTTCGCCTTTTGCCGGATGGACGAGGGGCGTTTCCGTCGGTGCGACATGTCATTCGCGCGCTTTGAGCGCTCGACCCTCTACGGGATCGAGATGGAGGCATGCAATCTGCGCGGCGCGGCCTTTGTGCGGGCCGATTTTGGCCGGGCCTTCGGGCGCAAGGTGGTGAAGTGTTCCGCGGCGCTGAAGGGATGCAATCTCGAGCTTGCCGACCTGACCCAGGTGCGGCTTCCCGATTGCGATCTCAATCGGTCGAACTTCCGCGAGGCGGTTCTGGTAGACGCTGACCTGGAAGGCGCGGACCTGCGGGAGTGCGAGTTCTTTCACGCCCTGACCGTGGGCGTCAAACTGGCCCGCGCCGACCTGCGCGGCGCCGAGGTCAGCGGCCTGAACCTGGCCGAACTGGCCACGTTGGATGGCATGAAAATATCGGTCGACCAGCAATACCGGCTGCTGACCGCCATGGGTCTCGACGTCTACGCCGAGTGAGCCCTAGTCGCGATCGATGCGGACCTTGGCCTGGCTCGGCTCGTCCTTCTAGACCCGCACGGCGACGGCCGCGGTGATCGAGGCCAGGATGGCGGTGATCGCGCCGCACCACTGAAGGGTGTTCATACCCTCGGCGGCGAAACGGCCCACGGCTGCGCTGACGAAGAACACCAAGCCGGCGGTGCCCCATTCGGCGCCCCAGCTCGAAAACAACAGCTTAAGCATGACTACTTCCAACGGATTGCGGCGTGCTGGCGGGGAAGTAGCGGCAATCACATCACGCTGAAATGTGGCATGCGGTCGCCGTCAGGCGGCCGCGGCGACCGCCTGGCGTTCGGCGACGCTTTGCAGCACGCCGAAGAGCTTCGGCGCCTCGATCGGCTTGGCCATATGCAGGTCGGCGCCGGCGGCCAAGCTGGCGTCGCGGTGCTCGGGGAGGGCGTTGGCCGTCAGCATGACGATCGGCGTACGGGCCAGGCCGCGCTGACGCTCCCGCGCGCGGATGGCGCGCACGGCGTCCAAGCCGTCCATGACCGGCATCTGCATGTCCATGAGCACCAGGTCGAACCGCCGGGTCGCGAAGGCGTCGCAAGCTTCCTGGCCGTTCTCGGTGCAAACCAGATCCACGTCGAACTGGGAGAACAGCACCTGCACCACCTTACGGTTGGTGGGGTGGTCGTCAGCGAGAAGCACCCGCAGCGGTCGGTCGGGAACAGTGTCGGAATTAACCTCCGACCGGGCCAGGGGCGTAGCGGCGGTGAGAGCCAGGGGCAGCCGGACGCTGAAGGTCGCCCCTTCGCCCAGGGCGCCATTGGCGTCGATCTCTCCGTCCATCAGATCGACCAGTTGCTTGCAGATGGTCAGGCCCAGGCCTGCCCCGCCATACGAACGCGTCGCCGAGCCGTCACCTTGTTGGAAACGGCCGAACAGCCGGTGCTTTTCCGCAGGATCGAAGCCGACGCCGGTGTCCTGGACGTCGATCCGCCAGCGGCCCTGGCCTTCCGCGCGTACGGCGATGGCGACATAGCCTTCGCTGGTGAACTTCAGCGCGTTGGAGGCGAGGTTGGTCAGGATCTGCTTCACTCGCACGGCGTCGCCGGCGACTGCGGCCTCGGCGGCCGGATCGATATCGATGATGAGGTCCAGGCCCTTGTCGTGCGCCCGGGCCGCGGCCAGGGCGCCGACTGAACGGATTGTGTCGCCCAGGTGGAACGGTTGGCGATCGACCTTCACGACGCCCGTCTCCATGTGGGAGACGTCCAACACGTCGGAGAGCACGCGCTCCAGGGTCTCGCCTGAACCCTGGATGATGCCGACCATTTCGGCTTGGGCCGGGGAGAGCGATGTGCGCCCAAGGGCCGCGGCGATGGCGTTGACGCCGTTCAACGGCGTGCGAATCTCGTGGCTCATATTGGCCAGGAACTGGCTCTGGGTGCGGTGGCTGGCCACGAACTGGTTGGCGGCCCGGCGAATCCTGACGATCATCACGAACCCGACCAGGCCAAACGCCAACAACACCAGTGCGACAGGTAGGGCCGCGGCCCGGGCGAGATCGGCGCCGGGCGTCTTGGGCGACCAACTCAGCACCAGCGGCTGGGCGCCGCCGCTGACCGGCAAGGAAATGTGGGCGCCGTTTCCACCAGTCGGCGGGGCGGCGATCACTGCTTTCAGGCCGTTGAGCTGGAAGCGCTCTTGCAGTTTTGAGAGCGCAGCGGCGTCCATCCGCAGGGCCATGACGATGATCGGCGCGAAGTCGCCCTTAGGCGTGACGAGGCCGAAGTCCGGCTGCACCAGGGTCGCCGAGACCAGATAGACCTTGCCGTCATGCATGATGAAGTCGCTGGCTTGGATCGCGCTGGAGACCAATTGTCGGGGTGCGCCGGCCGGCCGCTGGCCGATCTGGCCGCGCTCGGCCTCGGCATGGCGTACGGCGGCGATCAGGGGGGCGGCGCCGGTGAAGTGGCGATAGTTCGCGGCCGGTGCGGCGTCCTTGTGGAAGCGGCCGTAGATGGGGCGGTTGTCGCCGTCGAGCACGAAGAGCTGCTCGAAGTCCATGTTCTGGGCGAAGTAGTCGTTGAGATTGGCGTCGGCCCAGGCCGGATCGAAACGGTTGTCGAGATTGGCGACGGCCTCGTCCCAATTAGTCTCGGGCAAGATCGAGCGTTCGATCTCCTGGATGCTGGCGGCTAGGCCCCGCCGGACGAGGTCTTCTTCCTGCTTGCGGACGTCGCGATCGACGTGGCTGGCCCAGATCAGCAGGCTCGCCACAAACACGGCCATGGCGCCCAGCGCGAGCCCGATGAGCGGCGCGAGCAATCTAAACTCAGACTCCCGCTGCATGCCTTCGGTCCCGACCGCTACGTTCCTAAGCGGACCCTGATCCAAGGTGGTTAAGGGACAGTGTGGTCGAGCTTCGCCCAACAAAAAGGCGGCCGCGTCGCCGCGACCGCCTTCATGCTGTTCATTTGACCTACGGCGTAGCCGTCGCAGGGGGTTCCGTGGGCGTCGTCGTCGCCGGCTCCTCAATCACGGGGGCCGGTTCGGTCGTCGTCGCCGTGGCCTCGGAAGGCGTCGCCACCATCGGCGGCACAACGATCGCCGACGGAGCGAGCGCTGGAGTCTGGCTCAGCGCCGAGTAAGGGATTGGCGCAGCCGGCGACGTCGCGCTGGCGTCACTGGCGAAGCTAGGGGCAGCCTCCGCCTGGGGAGCCGGTCGTGCGGCTGCGACGCGAGTCGGTGTGGCGGTGCGCGCAGCCGATTTGGCCGCGACCGCGACGGGCTCAGGGGCCATGACGGGCGGCGGGGTTTGAGCCGCGGCGACTTCAACCGGTGCGGCCGTATTCGTCGCCGGCGCTTCGATCGCGGCGGTGGCGGGAACCGGGTCGGTCATGATCGATTGACGAGGCTGCATGGCGAAGTAGGCGACGCCAGCCAGCAGGGCGACGGCGGGCACGCCGACCATCAGCATCGGGGTGAGAGAGCGGCCAGCGGTCTTCTTCTTCGCAGTTCGGGCATAGATCGGGGTGCCGACAAACATCGGCTGTTCCTCAGCGGTCGCCTGCGCCGTGTCGGCGCGCAGCGATTGCTCGCGGGTGGTATCGAATTCCTCCTCATTCCGCGCGAAGTCTTCCGCCGTAAATGAAGATCTAGAAAGGGGTCGGTATTCGGTACTCATCTTACACCTCCCAAATTATTGGTCGGAGGATGAACGAGGTGATCGCCTACATGTTCCAGACTTTTCAAACGGCCATTGTGTAAGGGCCGATTTTTCGTTTGTAGATAAGTGAATGGTGTGTCGACGAGTCCCTCGAAAACGCGAAACTGGCTGACCTATTCTGAACAAATTTTCCGGATGGTGGACTTAATGCTCTAAATTCCGCCATATGCTGGCCGCAATCGGCGACGGTCAGTCGAGGAGTTCCGCGATGGAGCGGACAATCCTGTCGGGCTTGGCGTCGCTGCCGGGCGGCAGGCCTTCGCCAAGATGATCGTGCCAGATGGCGTAGATGCCCAACCGCTGGGGCGCGACGACTTCCCATTCCAGATTGTCGCCGACCATCCAGGTTTCGTCCGGCGTCACTCCCAGCGCCTGCATGGCGTGCAGATAGGCCTTCTCTTCGGGCTTGCCGAAGCCTGCCTCCCCCTCGATCTGCACATGATCGAAAAGACGCGCCAGATCGAAGCGCTCGACCTTGGCGCGCTGCGGTTCGGCCGCGCCATTGGTGACCAGGGCCAGCTTGACGCCCAGGCGCTTGAGTTCCTCGACCGTTTCCAACGCGCCGGGGAAGAACTTGGCCTGCTCCTCGCGATAGGCGTGGAAACGCGCGCCAAAGATTGCGGCGAAGTCCGGCGTCAGCCCCGGCGCATGCCCCGCTAGAGTCTCGAACGCTGCGGCGACGGCCAGCTTGCGCCCCTCCACTAGGTTCTGGCGCCAGTGGGCGGCGCGGACCTCGTCGGCCCAGAAGGCGCGGAAAGTCGCTTCCAGCGCCTCACCGGCCTTCTCGGAGGTAACCGGGCCAAAGCGATCGGGGAATTCCTCGGCCACTGTCTGCAGAATCAGGCGGCGGGAACCGAACGAGATGATGGTCTCGTCGAGGTCGAACAGAATCGCGGTTGGCAGCATGACGTTATCCTAGTCCCGGGTTTGGCGGGTCGCACTGAGTCCTTGGCGCCACGGTTGTCGTGCCTGACGCGGCTGTGACCGGCTGTGTTCATGGCCCAGCTTGACCCGTCCGGGCGGCCGCCGCCAAGGTGGCCCTGCGTCGGAGGGAATGTATGCGTATCAGGGCCCAACTAGAGCGTGATTGGCGTTTCATACGCGGCCTGAATCGCACTTTGAAGCGCGTGAAGTCGATCGCGCCCGCTTCGGATCATCTGGTGTGCGACGACATCCAGGACGCGGTCGAGGAATGGCGCGACCGGCCGGCCCTGACCTTCGAATACAAGACGCTGACCTATGGCGAGATGGACGCCCTGGCCAACCGCTTCGCCCATTGGGCCAAGGGGATCGGCCTGCGCCGCGGCCAGACAGTGGCCTTGTTTATGCCCAACCGCCTGGAATATTTCCCGGTCTGGTATGGCCTTTCCAAGATCGGGGTGGTCACCGCCCTGATCAACAATCAGCTCGCTGGCTCGCCACTCGCCCACTGCCTGAACATCTCGGGCGCGGCTCATGTCATCGTCGATGCTGAGACTTCGCCGGTGTTCGAGCAGGCCAAGGGGCAGCTTGAGCAACCGATGAAGCAGTGGGTGCTGGGCCAGGCGCATGGCGACCAGCGCGACCTGACCCAGGCGCTGAAAAGCTGCAGCCAGTTGCCGCCCGACAAGAGCGTGCGCGACGGCATGGTGGCCAAGGACACGGCGCTGTTGATCTTCACCAGCGGGACGACCGGCCTGCCCAAGGCCGCGCGGGTCACCCATGTGCGCGCCCAGCTCTATATGCGCGGCTTCGCCGGGGCGACCGGCGCGAGCGAGAACGATCGCATCTATGTCGCCCTGCCGCTCTATCACGCGACCGGTGGGCTTTGCGCCCTGGGCGCGGCCTTGCTGAACGGCGGCTCGGTGGTGGTGAAGAAGAAGTTCTCCGCCAGCCACTTCTGGGAAGACGTGGTCGCCGAGAACTGCACGATGTTCGTTTATATCGGCGAGCTCTGCCGCTACCTCGTCAATCACGAGCCGAGCGAGGACGAAGGCCGCCACAAGATTCGCCTGGCCTTCGGCAACGGCCTGCGGGCCGATGTCTGGGCCGAGATGAAGACCCGTTTCCGGATCCCCGAAATCCTGGAGTTCTACGGCTCGACCGAGGGCAACATTTCGATGTTCAACTTCGATGGCCGGACAGGCGCCATCGGACGTTCGCCCAAGTGGCTGCGGGAAAAGGTGAACTACCGCCTGGTGCAGTTCGACGTCGAAAAGGAAGAGCCGATCCGCGGCCTGAACGGGCTGTGCATCGAATGCGGTCCCGGCCAGATCGGCGAGTGCATCGGCAAGATCGGCAACGACGCGCGCAGCGAATATACCGGCTATGTGGACAAGGCCGCGTCGGACAAGAAGATCCTGCGCGACGTTTTCGAAAAGGGCGACGCCTGGTTCCGCTCCGGCGATCTCATGCGTACCGACTCCGACGGGTATTTCTATTTCGTCGATCGGATCGGCGACACCTTCCGCTGGAAGGGTGAGAACGTCTCCACCGGCGAGGTGGCCGAACGACTGCAGGCTATTCCCGGCGTGGTCGAGGCCAATGTCTACGGCGTCGAGGTCGAGGGGACTGACGGCCGGGCCGGCATGGCTGGCGTCGTGGTGGATGACGCGTTCGACATCAAGGCGTTTGGCGAGGCGGTGGGCCGCGATCTGCCGGCCTACGCCCAGCCGGTGTTCGTCCGCATCCTGCCGGCCATCGAGACGACCGGCACCTTCAAGTACCGCAAGATCGACCTGGTCGCCGACGGCTTCGACCCGGCGGCCATCAAGGGCGCGGTGTATTACAAGGAAGGCGCCAAGGGCTATGTGAAGCTCACCAAGCCGGGCTTCGCCAAGATCATGGCGGGCGGAGTGAAGCTCTAACCCGGCAAGGCGAGGGGTTCGCCGCTCTGACCACGGAGTGGAAGGCTGATGCGGCAGACTAGGCCCTTGGGATGGAACTCAAGGGCCGCGACGCCGCCAATTTCCCCTCTGAGGCTGCGCTCGATCAACCGCGAGCCGAAACCACGACGCGCCGGCGTCTGGACGACAGGCCCGCCGCGTTCGCTCCAGGTCAAGTCGAGCCGTCCCTGCTCGGTGGTCCAGCGAACGCTGACGCAACCTTCCGAACAGGATAGCGCGCCATATTTGGCCGCATTGGTGGTGAGTTCGTGGAATAGCAGTCCAAGGGTGAGGGCTTCGTTGGCCGATAGCGCTACGTCGGGACCTTCGAACTCATAGCGCTCTGGGCCGTAGGGGCCAAACTCGATGGCCAGCACGTCTCGAAGCTGCGCGCCCCGCCAATTGGACGCTGTCAGGATGTCGTGCGTCGCCGAGAGCGCGAGGATCCGCGCCTCGAACGTCTGGCGGAATGCTTCGGGGTCGGGATTGCTTCGCAAAGTCTGGGCGGCGATCGATTGCACATTGGCGAGGGTGTTCTTCACCCGATGGTTCAGCTCATCCAGCAACAGCTTCTGCTGGCGCTCGGCTAGGATCCGGTCGGTGACGTCCGCGCCTTCGACGAATACGCCGATGCATGTCCCGTCGGCCCCCAAGATGGGCTGATAGATGAAGTCGAGATACCGTTGCTCGAGCGCAGCATCGGGCGTGCGCTGCAATCGGACCCCGATTGAGCGGCCGATGAAGGGCTCGCGCTCGGACATGACGGTCTTCAAGAGCGAGACAAAGCCTTGGTTGCCCACCTCCGGCAGCGCATCGCGGACCGGAAGACCGATGACCGGCCGGTGACCGATCAGTTGCTGATAGGCGTGATTGGCCAAGGTGAAGGTCAGCTCGTCGCCCATCAACACGGCCATGAAGCCGGGCGCCTGCATGAACAGATCTCGCAGCTGCGAGCTATCCTGCAGCAGGAAGTTGTTGGCGCGCTGCAATTCCTCGGCGCGCTGAATGAGCGTCGCCTCGGCCGGCTCGGGCAGGCCGCCGCCATAGGCCATCTGCTTCAGACGATGCAGCTCGGTGACGTCCACGGTATTCTGGACGATGAAGGCCACCTCGCCGTCCCCATCCAGCAAGGGGGTGTGAACCGCCGACCAGTAGCGAAGCTCCAGCTCGCCTCCTCGATTCTCGGGCCGTGCGATCGCGTAGGGGATTAGGGCGATTGAATCGGATTTGCCTGTCGAGATCACCCGTTCAAAGGACGCCCGCAAAAGGCGTCCGCCATCGCCCGCATCAGGAAATATCTCGAATAGTGCATGACCGAGCAGCTCCTCGCGCGGGCGCTCGACCGCCGCTTCATAGGCGGCGTTCACTTCGACGAACCTCAGTTCGCGGTCGAGGATCATGTAGGGGCTAGGAAGCGCCCCAAAGAGGGCGTGAAAATCTACATTTCGCACAGGCGCGGTCCCCGGCCTGGCGTCGTTACGGGCGCGCCGGCAAATCGAACTTCAACGATCCACATAACTGCGGTCGTCCCCCCCTTCAGCTCAAGCGGACCAAACGTCGCGGTCGTATTGCGGTTCCGCTTGTTCAGGAGGCCTGCGCGGGGCTCCGGACTCACCTATATTCGCCCCATGCCGACCGACGCGACACTTGAGGCGCCCTTGCAGGGCGCGGCCCTGATCAAGGACGAAGTCCGACGCCTGCCCGATGCGCCCGGCGTCTATCGGATGATGGGCGAGGACGGCGAGGTCCTCTATGTCGGCAAGGCGCGCAGCCTCAAGAAGCGCGTGCTGCAATATGCGCAGGGCCGGTTCCACACCCAGCGCATCGCCCTGATGGTGGACCTGACGCGGTCCATGGAGTTCGTCACGGTCCGCACCGAGACCGATGCTTTGCTGCTTGAGATCAACCTGATCAAGCAGCTCAAGCCGCGCTTCAACGTGCTGCTGCGCGACGACAAGAGTTTCCCCGAGATCGTCATTCGGCGCGAACATCCGGCTGCGCAGCTTCGTAAACATCGCGGGGCGCATACGATCAAGGGCGACTATTTCGGCCCGTTCGCCTCGGCTCATTCGGTCAATAAGACGCTGAATACGCTTCAGAAGGCGTTCCTGTTGCGGTCGTGCTCGGACAGTGTCTACGAAAGCCGCACCCGGCCCTGCATGCTGCACCAGATCAAGCGCTGCGCCGCGCCCTGCACCGGACTGATCAGCATCGAAGACTATGCGGGGCTGGTCGAGCAGGCCGAGGACTTCCTGCGCGGCAAGAGCCGGGCGGTGATGGCGAAGATGTCCACGGAGATGCAGGCGGCCTCCGACGACATGGAGTTCGAGCAGGCCGCGCGCATCCGCGACCGGATCCGGGCGCTGGCCTCGGTCGCGCAGGAACAGCAGATCAATCCAGAAACTCTGGAAGAAGCCGACGTCTTCGCCCTGCACGCCGAGGGCGGCCAGGCGTGCGTGCAGGTGTTCTTCTTCCGCGCAGGCCAGAACTGGGGCAACCGCGCCTACTTCCCGCGTGTCGACAAGAGCGATGAGGACGCCGAGGTGATGAGCGCGTTCCTGGGCCAGTTCTATGACGACAAGCCGATCCCGAAGCTGATCCTCGCCAATATCGAGCCCTCCGAGTGCGAATTGTTGTCGGAGGCCTTCGCTCTGAAGGCCGGCCGCAAGGTCGAGATCAACCAGCCCAAGCGTGGCGAGAAGGCGCAGCTGGTCGATCACGCCCTGACCAACGCCCGCGAGGCGCTCGGTCGGAAGATGTCGGAAAGCTCAGCCCAGACCAAACTTCTGGCCGGGGTTTGCGAGGCCTTCGGCCTGGACGCCCCGCCCGAGCGGATCGAGGTCTATGACAACGCGCACATCATGGGGACCAATGCGGTTGGCGGCATGATCGTCGCCGGGCCAGAAGGCTTCCAGAAGAGCCAGTACCGCAAGTTCAACATCAAGGGGACAGACCTCACCCCCGGTGACGACTACGGGATGATGAAGGAGGTCATGCGCCGCCGCTTCGGTCGCTTGGTGAAGGAAGAGGAAGCCGGGGAGGTGGCCGTGCGTCCCGACCTGGTGCTGGTGGACGGCGGCGTCGGGCAACTGGCGGCGACGCTGGAGATATTGGCCGACCTGGGTGTCGATGACATCGCCGTGGTGGGCGTCGCCAAGGGGCCTGATCGCGACGCCGGCCTCGAACGGTTCTTTATCGAGGGCAAGCCGCCCTTCATGCTCGAGCCGAAATCGCCGGTTCTCTATTACTTGCAGCGCCTGCGCGACGAGGCCCACCGCTTCGCCAATGGCAGCCACCGGACCCGGCGTTCGATGGACATCAAGAAGAACCCGCTGGACGAGATCGAGGGCGTCGGCCCGGGGCGCAAGCGCGCCTTGCTGCACGCCTATGGCTCGGCGCGAGGCGTCTCCCGGGCCTCGGTCGATGATCTGGCCAAGGTCGACGGTGTCAGCGAGGCGCTGGCTCAGCGGATTTTCGATTTCTTCCGCAAAAGCTGAGGTCGAGCTAGAGTTCAGCCTGACGCTTCGCCAGGAGACACCGATGCACCGCCTCGTTCTCACTCTATCGGCGCTCGCCGCCCTGACGCCCGCTGTCGGCCACGCCAGTTCGCCGGCCGCCTGGGTTGAGTTCACGACCGATGTCCGCGCCAAGTGCCTCACCGCGGCCCAGGCCCAGGGCATGAAGTCGCCGGAGGTAATCGTCCATCCCGTTGGAACCGAAGCCTACGGAATCGCAGTGCTTCGTGAAGGCGCCGACAAGCGAATCTGCGTCTATGGCAAGCAATCGAAAAAGGTGGAGCTGACGCCGGCCACCTGAATCCGTTCCGCGCGTTAGGACCGCCATGAAAGCTCTACCGAATATCGTGACCTCGCTGCGGCTGGTCCTGACGCTCTTTGTGTTCGTGGCGCTCGCCGCCGCGTCGGGCGCGGTGCCCTATGTCAGCGAGCGGCTGACCGTCGAGGCGCAGTTCGCCCTGCAACGCTGGGCTTTCTGGTCGTTCGTGATCGCGGCCGTGACCGACTTCGTCGACGGTTGGCTGGCGCGCAAGCTGGACGCAGTGACTGTCTGGGGCGCGATCCTCGACCCTATCGGCGACAAGGTTCTGGTGTGCGGCGCCATCCTCGGCCTGATGTCGATCGGGGGCCAGCCGATGGTGGTGCTGCCGGCCGGGCTGATGCTGTTCCGCGAGTTCACGGTCAGCGCCCTGCGCGAAGTTGGGGCCGGCCGGGGCGTGAAGCTACCCGTCACCATGCTGGCCAAGTGGAAGACGACGCTGCAACTCACGGCGCTGTCGGCCGAATTGCTGGTAGCCTCGTGGGGAGCGTTCAACCTGCCGACAGATCCCGCCGTCCAGGTGCCCGCGACCTATATCGCCCACACCCTGATGTGGCTGGCCACGGTGGTGACACTGATCACCGGCGCCCAGTATTGGGAACAGACCCGCAAGGCGCTGCAGGCGCAGGGCGTCTAAAATTCCTCTCCCTCGGAGAGGTTAGGTGAGGGGGCGGCGCGTAGCTACGCATCGCCTCCCCACGTCGCTGAAGCCTAGGCTGGGGTTTTCTCGGCCGCGCGGGCCGTGACGCGGTCGAACCAGGCGGCGATATTCTTGTTGTCGGGGTTCAGCGGTTGGCCCACCTGCGTGCCGAACTGCAGGAAGCAGAACAGCATGATGTCCGCCAGGGTGAAGCGATCGCCGGCGAGCCAGGTGCGGCCGCTCATCAGGCCGTCCAGCCAGGTCAGCTTTTCCTGCGCCAGTTCCTTCAGATCCCCAGCGGCGTGTGGGATGGTCCGCATGCGGCTCTGGAACAGCGGCAGGCCCTCTGCGTAGCGGAATCCGCTGGTCAGCGGCTCGCAGATGTTGAGATCGACGCGGCGGACCCACATGCGGGTCTCGGCGCGCTCTTCCGGCGTCGTGCCGATCAGCGGCGGGCTTGGATACTTCTCGTCGAGATATTCGCAGATGGCGGTGATCTCGGCCAGATGCGACCCATCATCCAGTTCAAGGCAGGGAAGCTGGCCGGCCGGGTTTTTGGCCACGTAGGGCGCCTGGCGGTTTTCGCCGCCCATCAGGTCGACCTTCTCGACCGGAATCTCCACGCCCTTTTCAGCTAGGAACATGGCCACGACCGCCGGATTGGGGCCCATCGAAGAATAGAGTCTCATGCCGTCCTCCCAGGACTTCTGTTTGGACGGCATATCGCCTGCTTTACCCTGCGGCCATCAAGTCCGTTTCGCGCTTACGACATCGGATTGGCGGGCGGTGACGGCTCGGGCAGCGGGATGAATTCCTGGTCGTCGGCGTCGGGCAGTTTCATTCGTCCGGCCCGCCAATCGGCCTTGGCCTGTTCCAGACGGTCCTTGGACGAGGACACGAAGTTCCAGTCGATGAAGCGAGGACCAATCGGTTCGCCGCCAAGCAGCATGACGACGGCGTCACTGACCGCGGTGAACAGCACCGGCTCGCCCGGGAGGAAGACCATCATCTGGCCCTCGTGGTGCTGGCGCCCGTCGACCTCGACGAGGCCTTGGGCGACGTAGGCCGCGCGCTCAGGATACTCGGCCGGGAGCTGCGCCTGGGCGCCGGCATTCAGATGCCAGTGAACATAGAACATGGGCGAGTGGGTCTTCACCGGCGACTTGGCGCCGAAGGCCTCGCCGGCGATCAGCCGCGCCCACATGCCGTTTTCCTCGTGGGTCGGGAGGACTTCCGGAGCGTAGTGGTCGAACGAGGGCGCCATCTCCTCGTCTTCCACCGGCAGGGCGATCCAGGTCTGGATGCCGTTCATCCGCCCGCCGTGCTCACGCAGGGTTTCGAAGCGCTCCGAGTGGGTGATTCCGCGCCCTGCGGTCATCCAGTTCACCTCGCCGGGACGAATAGGCTGGGTGACCCCGACGGAGTCGCGGTGGGTCATCTCACCTTCGAAAAGGTAGGACAGCGTCGAAAGGCCGATGTGGGGGTGGGGGCGGACATCGACCTCGCGCCCGAACCCGGCCTGAAAGTCAGCCGGGCCCATGTGGTCGAAGAAAATGAACGGCCCGATCATCCGCCGCTTGGCATAGGGCAGCACGCGCCCGACCTCGAACCCGCCGAGGTCTTTGCGCCGTTGGTCGATGACAAGTTCGATCATTTTTCACCTCCGCGCGTTTGCTCGGTAGGGAGCAAATCTGGAGGCTAGCCTTGCGCGCTCACATAGGGGCTGACAAGGCCGAGAGGTGCGGCGGTGGTATGCTTCACCGAACGGATGACGATGCGGCTTTCGATATTCGACACCAGTCCCAGCGAGAGGATCTTTTCGCGCAGGAAATCGTCGAAGGCGTGCATGTCGCGCGTAACGACCCGCAGCTCGTAGTCGGCCGAGCCGGTGACGGTCGCGCATTGCACGACTTCCGGCAGCTTGGTGATCGCCGTTTCGAAGGCGTCGAGATTGTCCTTGGTCGGCAGGCTGAGCTTGACGGTGCAATAGACTTCGAAGCCGAGACCCAGCAGGTCGCGGTCCAGGATGGTCACCCGGCGTTGGATGATGCCGGAATCCTCAAGTCTCTTGATACGCCGCCAGCAGGGGCTGGAGGACAAACCGACCCGTTCAGCGATCTCGGCGACCGACAATCCAGCGTCATGCTGGATAAGGTCCAGAATCTTGGCATCGACCGCGTCGAGGGCCTCGGGCAATTTTTCCTCCATCAAACGGCGGTTATCGGCGTTATTCTTGCCCCGAAATGCAATGTGGGGGGCATGTCTTTGGCAAGCAATTCCATCGTGCTTATATGATCTTCTATAGCCATTAGGGAGCCAAAAAGGAAAGATATTGCTATGCGGCACGTTGATGTGACGCTCGACGACAAATTCCTGCTCACGGAAGGTCGAGTCTTCATCACCGGGGTGCAAGCGCTCCTCCGCGTGATGCTAGACCAGCACCGCCTCGACAAGGCGGCAGGCCTCAACACGGCTGGCTTCGTCTCGGGTTATCGCGGCTCTCCGCTGGGCGGCTTGGATCAGCAGGCCCATCGATTCGAGAAATTTCTCCAGGACGCCGGCGTGGTGTTCAAGGAAGGCCTTAACGAGGACCTCGCCGCGACCGCCGTCTGGGGCAGTCAGCAGGCCAATCTCTTCCCCGGCGCCAAGTTCGATGGCGTCACCGGCATGTGGTACGGCAAGGCCCCTGGCGTCGACCGCACGGGCGATGCTTTCAAGCACGCCAATTTCGCCGGGACCTGGGCCAAGGGCGGCGTCCTGGCGGTGGCCGGCGATGACCACAACTGCAAATCCTCGACCCTTCCGTCACAGTCGGAATACGCCTTCCAGGATTTCGAGATGCCGGTGCTGTCGCCGGCCGACGTTCAGGAGGTGCTCGACTACGGCCTGATGGGCATCGCCATGTCGCGGTTCTCAGGCCTGTGGGTCGGGCTGATCGCCTTGGCCGATACCATGGACAGCGGCGTGACCATCGATGTCTCCATCGACCGCCACCAGATCGTTGTCCCGACCAATTTCAACATTCCGGCCGGCGGCCTCGGCATTCGCCTGAAGGATCAGCCGCTCGACAAGGAGCGGCGGCTTCGCAATTTCAAGATCCCCGCCGCCCTGGCGTTCGCCCGCGCCAACAAGATCGACCGGGTGATGTTGGGTTCGGCGCGCCCGCGCCTGGGCATCGTCTGCCAGGGCCAAGCCTACAAGGACGTGATCGAGGCCTTCGCGGCCATGGGCATCTCGGCGAAGGAGGCCTCCGACCTTGGCGTGGCGATCTACAAGGTCGGCATGCCCTGGCCGCTGGAGCCGACCGGCCTTCGGTCATTCGCGGCGGGTCTCGAGACCATGATGGTGATCGAGCACAAGCGGCCGCTGATCGAGGTGCAGGCTCGCGCTGCGCTCTATGACCTGCCGGCCCATGCGCGGCCCCGCATCATCGGCAAGACAGACGAACAGGGCCATTCGCTGCTGTCGGAACTGGGTTCTTTGTCGGTGGCGGAGGTGGCGCTGGCGATAGCCGATCGGTTGCCGCCCGGCCCGCACATGGAGCGGGTCCATGACTATCTCAGCCGGGTTTCGGCCGCTTCGATGGCGGCTGTCACCCTGGCGGCCGAACAGCAGCGCAAGCCGTTCTTCTGCTCAGGCTGCCCGCACAATTCCTCGACCCGCTTGCCCGAGGGCTCGCGCGCGCTGGCCGGGATCGGTTGCCACTACATGGCCAGCTTCTCCGATCCGCAGACCGACCTGAACAGCCATATGGGGGGCGAGGGCCTGAGTTGGGTCGGGGCCGCGCCCTTCACGACCGAGCCGCATGTGTTCGTGAACCTGGGCGACGGCACCTATTATCTCTCAGGTTCGCTGGCGATCCGCGCGTCGGTCGCGGCCAATTCCCACGTCACCTATAAGCTGCTGTTCAACGACGCGGTCGCCATGACGGGCGGCCAGGCGGCCGAGAGCGGCTTCACCCCGGCTCAGATCACCCGCCAGCTCGCCTCCGAAGGCGTGGCCAAGACGGTGATCGTCGCCGACGACCCGAGTCGCTACGACGGCGTCAACGACTTGGCGCCCGGCGTGGAGGTTCGGCCGCGCGCGGACCTCATCACCGTCCAGAAAGAACTGCGCGACACGCCTGGCACGACCGTCATGCTCTATGACCAAGTGTGCGCTACAGAGAAGCGCCGCCGCCGCAAGCGCGGCAAGATGGAGACCGCGACCAAGCGGGTCTTCATCAACCCCTTGGTCTGCGAGGGCTGCGGCGACTGCTCCAAGAAGTCGAACTGCGTGTCGATCGAGCCGCTGAACACCGAATTTGGTCGTAAGCGGAAGATCAACCAGTCGAGCTGCAACACCGACTATTCGTGCCTCGAAGGCTTCTGCCCTTCCTTCGTCACCATCGAGGGCGGCGAGAACGCTCAGGCGAAGTCGCTGCCGGCCCTGACCGCCGATTCCACCCCGCTGCCGACCTTCGAGCCGCTGGAAGGTGTACGCAACATCGTCTTTACGGGCATTGGCGGGACGGGCGTAACCACGGTTGCATCGATCCTCGCCATGGCCGCTCACGTCGATGGCCGCGCCTCCTCGGTGGTCGACATGACCGGCCTGGCCCAGAAGGGCGGAGCGGTCTTCTCCCACGTCCGCATCGGCGAGACCGAGGAGACGGTGGTCGGCGGACGCGTGCCAGCGGCCTCGGCCCATGTGCTGATCGCCTGCGATATTCTGTCGGCGGCCGGCGCGGACGCCCTGGCGCTCTACGCCAAGGACCGGACGGTGGCGGTGGGCAACGAAGACTTCGCCCCGACAGCCGACTTCGTCACCGACCGCGACGTGCGTTTCGACTCCGGCTCGATGGCGCGACGGATCAAGGCGGCCAGCAAGTCCTATGACGAATGCCCGGCCCATCATTTGGCGGAGACCAACTTCGGCGACGCCATCTACGCCAACATGATCATGGTCGGCTTCGCCTGGCAGAAGGGGTTGGTCCCGCTTTCCAGCCGCGCCGTCTATCGGGCGATCCGGCTGAACGGCGTGCAGGCCGATGCGAACCTGCAAGCCTTTGAATTGGGACGCCGCGTGGCGCACGATCCGTCGCTGCGTGGTCCGGCCGAGGCCGATGTGCCGACGCCGGAAACCATGCCCCTGGCTGAACTGATCGCTCATCGCGGCCGCGAACTCACCGCCTATCAGAACGGCGCCTACGCCAAGCGATATCTTGACAAGGTCGCCAAGGTGGCCTCGGCCGAGGCGATCTATGGGACCGAAACGCTCACCCGCGCGGTGGCGACCAATCTCTACAAGCTGATGGCCTACAAGGACGAATACGAGGTCGCTCGACTCTATACGGACGGCCGTTTCGCCGCCGAGCGCAACGGGACCTTCAAGGGCGGCAAGACCAAGGTCTGGCTGGCTCCTCCGCTGCTTGCGCCCAAGGATGCCGACGGCAAGCCGAGGAAGATCGAGTTCGGCGGCTGGATGCTGGACGCAGCCTTCCCACTGCTCGCCAAGATGAAGGGCCTTCGTGGCACCCCGCTCGACATCTTCGGTGCGAGCGAGGAGCGGAAAATGGAGCGCGATCTGATCGCCGACTACGAGGCTGGCCTCGATAGGCTGCTTGGGGGGCTGACTGCGGAAAATCTGCCGCTGGCCGTCGAGCTCGCGTCAGTTCCGCAGGGCGTGCGCGGCTTCGGCCACATTAAGGAGGCCTCGGTCAAGGTCGCCAAGGCCGATGAAGCCAAGCTGTGGGCGAAGTGGGAGAAGGCGCCCGGTTAGGGGCGCCTCTCACCGCTGGTTTAGGAGCCGCCGGGAATTGGCGACATCGCCTTCAGTTCGGCCAGGCCGTTGATGCTGATTTTCGCCCAGTTGCGGAACATTTCCTCGAAGTCCGAGCGGTTGGTCACGCTGTTGCGGATGTAGGGGCCGGCATCGCCGGCTATCCGGCTGTCGACGGCGCGACCAAGCAGGGCGCCGGTCTCGGAGTCGCGAGCTTCAAGGATGAGGGTCGCCGAACCGGCGTCGCGGCTGTAGGTCCTGGAGCGTTGCGCCGTTCTCAGATCGGGCGCGGAAACGTAAAGATTGGCGACGCCGGTGCGCAGGCGCAGCACGTCGGGGCCGGGAGTCGTGACGACCTGATACCCCGCATCGGTATAGGCCTTTGTGAATATCTCTTCGAACCCGGTCCGCGCCTTGTCGAGCATCTTCTGGGCGTCGGAGCTGCTGATCCTGTTTTCCAGCCCCATGGAGTCAGCGTTGTAGTCGCGGACCCAGTTCTTCCGGAATGCGACCTCGGTCGGATCAAGCATCACCTTGGTGTAGGTGCGAAAATCCGCGCCCGGCAGCAGGTAGACGGCGTCCATGCGTTTGGACGGGACCTTGGTCAGGCCATCCCAGCTCGCCGGCGCGGCGGCGGGAGCGGAGAACGCCGGCGGCGCGGCGGTTCCGATGACACAAAGGGCGGCGCAGATCGCGATCAGGCGATGGGACATGGCGAAACTCCTTGGCAAACCTCTTGCCGGTTTCGCTCATCGTGAGCTTGTCCCTAACCTCCTCCTATCAGTCGAAACCCGCATGCGTCGTCTCCAGGGTCTGGAGCTGAGCCGCAGGGAAGTCGCTAACGCGCCGCCGTCCTGATTGCGGCGGTCAAGCTGTCCCGGGCTGCGTTGAGTTCCTGAGTGTCGGCCGCCGGCCAGGCGGAGTTTATGGCGATCACCAGTTTGTCGTCCGGAAAGGTCGTAATCGACTGGCCGAAAATGCCGAGCGCCTCATAGGCCTTGGCCTTCGGGTTGATCCACCAGAAGTATCCGTAGCCGCCAGCCTCGGGATGGGCCGGATCTACAAGGATGTGCGAGGATGTGGCTTCCTTGGTCCAGGTCTCCGGCACGACCTGTTTGCCGCCGGCCTTGCCGCCGCCCAGCATGAACATGCCGACCCGGCCATAGTCGCGCAGGGTCATGGACATACAGCAGCCGCCGCGTTCGTGCCCGGCCACATCCTCAACCCAGATCGCGTCCTGCTCCATCCCGAACGGCGCCCAGATCTTCTCGGACAGGTATTGCGACAGAGGTTTTCCGACAGCGTTGGAGACCAACACGCCGACCAAGTCGGTCTCGCCCGTCGAGTAGTTGAACTTGGTCCCAGGCGTCACGGCGCGCGGCAGGCGCCGCATGTAGCTGACGACCGGATTGACCCCCGGTTCGATGATCGAGAGCCCGACCTTGGCGACGTCGGAATTAAGGTCGGTATAGTCCTCGTTCCACTTCACGCCGGAGGTCATGGTGATGAGCTGGCCGACCGTCACGCCGTCATATCCGCCGCCCTTCAGCTCCGGAATATAGGTGGTCACCGGATCATTGAGGCTCTTGATGTAGCCGTCCTGAATCGCGGCGCCGACCAGGGTCGAGGTCAGCGACTTGGCCACCGAGAACGAGGTCCAGCGGTCGCTTGGCCCGCGCTCCAAGCCATAGCGTTCCATGATGACCTTGCCGTCTTTGATCACCAGCAGGCCCGAGACCCGATAGGCGGCCATGAAGTCATCGACGCTCATCTGCTTGCCGTCGATGGTCACCTTAGGCTCGATGGGCGCGCCGGCGGGTAGGGGGAAAACACTTGGGCCGCGCGGCACGACCTTGTGCGCGGCCAGCTTTTCCATGGTTTTGTAGCCTTCCTTCTGCTGGTCCGGGGACCACATCAGGATCGAGGCGCCCATCGAAGGCGGGGGCTGCTGCGCCAACGCCGTGGCCGGCAGCAGCGTCGCCGCCATGGCGGCCATGGCCAGTTTCATCCTCAGCATCCGGTCGTCTCCCCGCGTCGTTCTTATGATTGCGGTCAAGCTAGGCCGGCGTCGATGGTTTGCATACCGCCGTCGTTCAGCTACGCCAGGAGCCATGGCGGATTTCGATTTCGACGCGGTTGTAGTGGGGGCGGGGGCTGTCGGCCTAGCCTGCGGGTATGCGCTATCGACGCGCGGCCTGGTCGTGGCGGTGCTGGAGGCCGGGCCGATCATCGGAGAGGGCGTTTCGGCGCGCAACTCCGAGGTTATCCATGGCGGGCTCTACTATCCCACCGGCTCGTTGAAGGCCCGGCTGTGCGTGACAGGGCGCCGCGCGCTCTACGCCTTCCTCGACAGTCACAAGGTTGCCTACGATCGCTGCGGCAAGCTCGTGGTGGCGACCAATTTGGAGGAGGTCGGCCGCCTCGACGGCATTCTCGAGCAGGCGCAGACCAATGACGTCGAGGGCATGGCCCACCTGACCAAGGCCCAGGCCTTAGCGATGGAGCCGGAGCTAGCCTGCGAAGGCGCGCTGATCTCGCCGCAGAGCGGGGTGTTCGACAGTCACGGCTACATGCTGGCGCTGCAGGGCGAGATTGAAGCGGCCGGCGGGGCGGTGGTGACCTCCACGCCGTTCGAGGGCGCGACGCCGCTGGACGGCGGCGGTTTCTCAATTCGCGCCGGCGGCGCCGAGCCAACGACATTGACCGCTCGAATTCTAGTGACTGCGCCGGGACTTTCCGCTCAGGCGGTCGCCGCGGAGATCGAAGGGTTCCCCAAGGAAACCATTCCGTCGCTCCACTACGGCAAGGGCGTCTACTTCCGACTGAGCGGCAAGGCGCCGTTCGCACGGCTGATCTATCCGCCGCCGATCCCAGGCGCATTGGGCACCCACTATCGGCGCGATCTTGGCGGCCAGGCGGTGTTCGGTCCGGATCTGCAGTTCGTCGATGAGATCGACTACAGCGTCGATCCGGCCCGTGCGGGCGAGTTCTACAGTTACATCCGCAAGTTCTGGCCGGGTTTGCCCGATGGCGCATTGGCGCCTGACTACGCCGGCATCCGGCCCAAGCTGCATGGCCCCGGCGAGCCGCAGCCCGATTTCCGCATCGACGGACCGCAAGCGCACGGGATGGCCGGCCTTGTCACCTTGTTCGGCATAGAGAGCCCCGGCCTGACATCCTCGCTGGCGATTGGCGAAGAGGTTGCTGGGCGTTTGGGGCTGTAGACTCAAAAATCGTCATCCGCCGGGCAGCCGCAGGCTGATCCGGGGGACCCAAGCAGCCTAGCTAGTTCGGCAACTCAGCTTGGGTCCCCCGGATCGCCTTTCAGGCGACCGGAGGATGACGAAGGGCCGGCTACCCCTTCGGAGCGATCTTCAGCACTCGGCCCTTTTCGTTGTCGGTCGCCACATAGAGCGCGCCGTCAGGGCCGACGATGACGTCGCGGATACGTTCGTTCTGATCGACCAGCAGGCGCTCCTCGCCGACCACCTTGCTGTTCTTCATCACCAGGCGGGCCAAGTGCTTCTGGGCCAGCGAGCCTACGAACACGCTGTCCTTCCAGGCCGGGAACAGGCCCGCGTCATAGAAGGCCATGCCGGATGGCCCGATCACCGGATCCCAATAGTAGACCGGCTGCTCCAGCCCGTCCTTGGCGGTCAGGCCCTCGCCGATCGTCTTGCCGGAATACTCGACGCCATAAGTGATGGTCGGCCAGCCGTAGTTCTTGCCCTTTTCGGGCTGGTTCAGTTCGTCGCCGCCGCGCGCGCCGTGCTCGACTTCCCAGAGCTTGCCGGTCTTCGGATCGATGGCGGCAGACTGAATGTTGCGGTGACCGTAGGACCAGATCTCGGGCTTCACGCCGGGCTTGCCGACGAAGGGGTTGTCCTTGGGAATCGAGCCGTCGGCGTTGATGCGAACGACCTTGCCCAGTGTGCCGTCCAGCTGCTGGGCCTGGACCCGGCCGGGCAAGATCGAGCGCTCACCGGTGGTGACGAACAGGGTTCCGTCCTTGGCGAAAACCAGTCGGCCGCCAAAGTGCAGGGTGGAGGCGAGCGACGGCGTCTGGTGGAAGATGACCTGGACGTTCTCGACCTTGCCATCCACCAGCTTGCCGCGCGCAACGGCTGTGTTGTTGGCGCCTTCGGCCTGCGGCTCGGAATAGCTCCAATAGATCAGGCCGTTTTGGGCGAATTTCGGATCGACGGCGAGGCCGAGCAGGCCGCCCTGGTTGCGGCCATCGACAGGCGGCAGGCCGGCGACCGGCGCGGACAGTTTGCCATCCGTCCCAAGGATGCGGAGCTGGCCGCTCGACTTCTCGGTGATCAGCAGACGGCCGTCCGGCAGGAATGCGAGGCCCCATGGCTTGTTCAAACCCTCAGCGACGGTCTGAACCTCATACGCGACGTTGGAGTTCACGGCCGGCGCCCGCGTTTGGCCCGCGAAGGCCGGTTTTTGATCCGGGGCGTTGGCCGGCTTGGTTTCCAGCGGCGCGCCGCCTTGGGCCGCGGCTTGGCCGTCGCCGCCGCTGCAGGCTGCGACCAGGGTCGCCAGGGCGGTGGTGAGCAAAAGGCGGCGCATCGGTGTCTCCAGTGGTGAAGCTTCAATGGCAGGTAGGGTGGACAGGTCTCGATAACCAGCCCGAACGGCGAGGGTTGCGCTGGTTAGCCGGCGACGGCGGCGAGCGCCTCGTTGGGAGACGCGCCTTCCAGGTGGATCAGCGACCACACCGCGAAGAACAACAGCGGCCAGCGCGCCGCGCCCGGCGTCGCGAAAACCGCCGCCGGAGAGTCTGAGCCAAGCACCTGCCGGACGGCGGCAACCTGACCGATGCGTCGGCCGATCTCGCCCGCGCGCGGCTCAATCCAGGCGTCTACCGGCACGGTGAAGCCTTGCTTGCGCGCCCAGGGCTTGGCCGCTGGGCAGGCCTGCTCCAGCCACTTGCGCAGCAGCCATTTCCCATAGCGCCCGCGCACCTTGAAACGGTCGGGCAGGGGGAAGGCGAAGTCGGCGACCTGAGCGTCCAGGAACGGGGTGCGCCCCTCCAGTCCATGCGCCATCAGGCAACGATCAAGCTTGGTCAGCAGATCGTTGGGCAGCCAGGTGGCGATGTCGGACCACTGGGCCTGTTGCAGGCGGGTCAGGCCTTGCGGGGGCGCGGCCTGCCGGCGCCAACGGTCGATGATCGCGGCGTCGGCACGCGGTTCGGCGGCCCGGCCGCCGAGCCAGGCAGGACGCAGGGCGCGGCGGTAGCGGCCATAGCCGCCGAACAGTTCGTCGCCGCCTTCGCCGGTCAGCACCACGGTCAGGGTCCCCTTCGCGGCCTCCGCCAATTTGTAGGTCGGCAGGCTCGCATAGTCGGCGGTCGGGTCGTCCATGGCCCAAGCGATCTGAGGCAGGACCCGCCAGAAGTCCTCCTCGCCGAAGGTCGCCTCGCGCCAGTCGAGGTTCAACGCCTTGGCGACCCGCTCGGCCTGGGCGCGCTCGTCGCGCGCGCCGGGAGCGTCGAACCCGCAGGTGAAGGCGGTGACCGGCCGTTCGTTCAACCGCGACATCAGGGTTGCGATGGTGGCGGAGTCGATGCCGCCCGAGAGAAACAGGCCATAAGGAACGTCAGAGCGCTGATGGACCGCGACGCTGTTCTCCAGCACCTTGTCCAGCTGCGACAGCAGGGCGGCTTCATCGCCGCCACGCGCGGTCCTTGCCGGAACAGCAGGGCGAACGTCCTTAGGGACCAGCTTGCCGCCTGCCACCTCGACGATCTCGCCCGGTTCCAGCCGTCGCAGGCCCTTGAAGATCGTCTCGTCGGTCAGAGTGTAGTTGAACGCCAGCAATTCGCGGGCGCGGTCCTCCGAAAACTCCGGTGCGATCAGGCCGGCGGCCAGGAAGGCGCGCGGCTCCGAGGCGAAGGCCACGGCCCCTTCATACTCCAACACATAGAGCGGCTTGATCCCGAAGGGATCGCGAACCAGCCAGGTTCGCCCATCGGCGCCAATCAGACAGAATGCGTACATGCCGCGCAGGCGCTTGAAGGCGGCAGGTCCCTCTTGGGCGTAGATGTGCAGCAGCGGTTCGAAATCGGAGCCGGTCGCGAGTTGGTCGGCGAGACCGAATTCCTGCGCCAGTTCGACATAGTTGTAGATCTCGCCGTTGCCGATGACGGTGCACCCTGCGGCGTGCAGCGGTTGCCAACCGCCCTCCAGGTCGATGATCGACAGCCGGGCATGGGCGAGTGAACGACCCGGCGCCTCCTCGACGAAGACGCCGTTGGGGCCACGGTGGGTGAGGGCCTCGATCATGGGCCGGGCTGAGCCGCCCGGTCCGATGACGCCAGCGATGCCGCACATTACTCGGCTCCGAAATCGGCGAACAGCTCACGCCATTGGGCGACCACGGCGGCGGCCGAGAACTCGGCCTCGACGCGTTCGGCGGCGTTCTGAACCATGCGGATGCACAGCATTGGGTCGCCGATCAGGCGATTGACGGCCTCTGCGAGGGCCTCGGCGTCGTCGATAGGAACCAGCAATCCGTCCTGACCATCGCGAATCAGCGCCGACGGACCTTGGCTGGCGGCGGCGATAACCGGCAGTCCATGGGCCCAGGATTGGATGACGACATTGCCCAATGGCTCGTATCGCGATGGGAAAACGCAAATGTCGGCGGCGCGATAGAGCGCCGAGGGGTCTGTTCGCCAGCCCAGGAATCGCACGCGCTCACTCACGCCCAGGGCCTCGGCCATGGCCCGAAGCTTGGTTTCCTGACCGCCGACGCCCGCGATCCACAGGTGCGCCTCAGGGATTTTGGCCAGGGCCGCCAGAGATACGTCGTGGGCTTTCGACTCATGCAGCCGGCCCATGGCCAGCAGCAAAGGCACGTCCTCGGGGGTGTTCAGCAACGCTCGGTCGGCTGGCGCGACGTCGGGCGGAGCGTCGGCGAAATTGGGAATGTGGCGTACCTTGCCGGCCGGCCAACCCTGGCTCACCACCCAGTCGGCGATATCCTCGGTGTTGGCGACCAGATGGTCGAACCCCTTGTAGTATTTGAGATTGTAGTAGCCGCCGAGCCGTCCGATGCGCGCCCATGGGCCGCTGGGCGCGTGGCGCGCGGCCCGGTTCATCCAGGCCAGGGCCAGCTTCACGTCATGCTTCTGCGCGAAGTTCTTCAGCTTGGGCTTGGTGAGAATGTCGATGGGGCCGCCGAATCGGAAGACCCCCGACGGCACGTCGATGCGGGCCAGGGCGGCCTCGCGATTGGCGTTGGCGCGGATCGCGGCGACCTGCCCGACCCCGTCGTCGGCGAGGGCCGCGACCAGATCCAGGAAGTAGGTTTCCGCGCCGCCTTCGCCGGCTGTTCCGAGGAGATGGAGGACGCTCATGCCGGTCAGAACCTAGCCGGGCTTTGCGCCGCACCCAAGCCGCTTGAAGATCAGAAAAAGCCCCCCTATAAACCGCGCCTCGCCGAAAGGTCCGGCGGCTGGGTAGCTCAGATGGTTAGAGCGGTGGATTCATAACCCACAGGTCGGCGGTTCGATCCCGCCCCCAGCTACCACTTCGGAAAAGGCGGTCGATGTCCGCTTTCCGCATTTAAGGCAAAGTGTGCTCGCGACTTGTTGCGGCCGTCTAGGTCGTCAAATCCAGCAGCCTGCGAGAGACATCATCGTCACAGGCGCGGAGAAGAGCGTGAGCGGCGTGACGGCCAGAGCAGCGCCAACCGCAAACCGTCGCCGTTCCCTTCCAAGAAACACGATGGCGGGCGCTAGACCGATGGCAAGCGCTGCTATCAGCAGCGGGACGTTGTTGATAGGACGCTCGACGCAGCTGCCCGCAGGCAGGGCGAAGAGCGCTTGTAGTGATAGAAGCACCAGCAGTGGCAAGCTCAGTGCAGCTACTATTGTGGCGTACGGGCGCCAATCGGATGGGGGCCAGCGGAAGCCCCAGAGCGCTACAATCAAGCCTAGCGGCGTGAGAACCGGTGCGAGCAGCAGAAGAGCGATCATCGCCGCTGCCCGTCGGAAGAGCTTGGCTTTGGCAACTGACGCCGCCCAATCAAGTCTGAACGCGGATTACTCATGGTCACTTCGTACGCCAACGACAGTTCCATTTTCTAGCTATTGCGCACGTTCCAACTGCCGGTAAGTTACGCTTGAAGTAGGATGTGCGATGAGCCGCGACGCGAAGAACTCGATCCTGTTGTGGATTGGAACGCTAGCTTTCTTTGGTGTGTTCTGGGCGGCTATTTACTTTGACATCCCTCGCCCCATTCCAGACGGCTGGCTTGGGCCGCTGTTCTTGATTTTGGTAGGCGTGAATGTGGTGAGGTTCGCCTGGGACTTCTTCTACAAACGACCACGCTGAGCGGTGGGACAAGCCAGCGATGCGCGCCGAGCGGCGGTGCTCTCCCTTGCGGGGTGCTTGATCGCAGTCTCGCGAACTAGGCGATCACAGACCGTAACGTCGGGGTTCCGCCCGATGGACAGAATCGGCGCTCCGCCTAACTAGAGCCCCAATGGGGATGGACCTGGGGCGAATGATCGAACGCTACGATATCCGACAGGACGATCACGGCTGGACCGTGCTCGATGTCCTCACGAGCCGCCCCCTGATCATCATGCATGTGCCCCAAGTCGGCCTGGACGTCCGCGATGCTCTCGAGTTGGTGGACACTCTGGATTGGCCGGCGATCCGCGAGCGCCGCAGCTTCCAGGACTAGGCGCCGTTCACCAGGCCCATCCAGCCATGCAGATCTCAGGAACTTTTGGCCTCCACCGACGTAGCCGTAGGGCCCAGCTTTCAGGGTGAAGTCGCAAAGGATGCGAGCATGCCCCAGTCGAACGCACGCGGTTCGGAAGCCCAAGCCAAAGCGGCGGCGATCGCCAAGGCCAAGGCGATCGCCCCCGACCTGACGGCGCGCATCGGCAGTACGCCGAAGACCAAGTTCCGTGGCGACCCTGACGTGTTTGGCCGTCTGGTTGAGGATCATGACCGCCATCGCGCGCTGCTCGCGATGATCGAAGAGACGCAGGGCGCGTCGGCCGACCGCCGCAAGCTCTTTGATGAGCTCGTTCACGAACTCAAGGCTCATGCCGCTGCCGAAGAGCAGGCCCTTTGGTCGAGTGTCCTACGCGACCCCGCGACCACGGACTTCGCCCGGCACGCCATTGCTGAGCACAAAGAGATCGACGACATGCTCGCCGACCTTGCCGCGCGTGACATGTCCTCGTCAGGCTGGCTGCGAAGGTTTGCTGGGCTCAAGGAGGAGTACCTGCATCACATCCGCGAAGAAGAGCAGGAACAGTTCGTGGCGGCGGAAGCCAGGCTAAGCGAACGCGACCTGCTCCACATGCGCAACGTGTTTGAAGAGCGAAAGAAGGCTGAGAAGGCGTCTGTTCAGATCGAGCGGAAGATCAAACTGAAGGCCTGACGTTCGGACGGGTTTACCATCCCAAGAACCGAGGCGTGACGCCACGCGTTCGTAGGACATGCCCAAGTCCTTCACATCCCGCACCCGCCCCATGTTCAGCGGATGGCATCTTCTGACTATGCGTGGGCATCCGATAGCTGGCCGTCGCTATCGCGGCCTGCTCTGGTGGAAGTCAGTTCGGAAGATTGAGGAGGTAAGGATACGGCGCCTGTTCGAGGTGACGGTCTAGCGCTTGGCTATGCGTCGTTATCGGAACCTGAGTGGCGTGTTTCCGCTTCCCAATTCTGTTCCGGAGCTCCGGTTGATGACGATGAGCGTTCAGGAACTCCGACTGGTCTTTCGACCTAAAACGTGATGCGTGACTGAGCGACGGCGTGCTATCGGCCCTGCCTCTCATCCTGGAGGCGTCATGCGGGCATTTTACTTCGCTTCGGTACTTGTTGCGCTGGCCGCGCCGGCCTCTGCGCAGGACACAGATGGCCGGGATCATGCCCTGCTGCCGCGCTATGCGGACGCCGCCATCGTCGGCTATCGGGCCTCATCGCTGGAAGAGATCGTCGTGCCGACCGGTCCGATCGCGAATGAGAGCGGCGCGGCCAACCGTCAGGTGATCGAAGGGCAGGTCACCCACATCGACTATCGCGTGAAGCCGGCGACCGCCCCATTACAGATCGAGCGCTACTATGAAGGCGTCTTGCGCGATGCTGGCTTTGCGCCGGTCTATTCCTGCCTGGGGCCGGCTTGCGGCCGCGACATGGGCAGCTTGATCCTCAACTCCGGCAAGGTCGCGCCGACCGGCCTCGCCGATGGCCTGTTCAACGACAAGGTTCGCGTTCTCGTGTCGCGGCGGGGCGACACCTGGGTCCTGCTGCATGTCGCCGAAGGCCCTGATCGCTCCCAGGTCTATCAAGCCGTCGTCGAAGGCGGGGCGCCTGCCGCCGACTAGGCCGCAGCGCTCGCCTGGCGCTCTAACGCACGGGCGTCGTGGCTGCTACGGAGCTCGATCTGGCCGGCGGGCTCGACGATGCGAATGGGCATCGCGGCGAGAGATCGCGGCGCTCGACCCAGCATGTCTGTTCGCCCCTTTCGATATTGGCCCACTCATCCACCTTTTCGACGACCGTCACCATCATGCCCCGCTTCAGGTGTTCGACGACCGCAGACGATTGATAGCCTTCCTCGCGGCAGGTGACGGCTGACGGCACGACATAGGCGTATTCGACGGCGGTTGCGACGGCGGGGGCCAATGCGCCGGCCGTGAGGCCGAGGATTGCGATAAGCCTCACGATAACTTCCCCCAGATTACGCACGCCTTCGAGCACGCGGCGCGACCTTCAAATTCTATGAGGCCAAGCGGCAAAGCCAGGTCTAACGTACTCAGGGTTGCGTGATTCAAACATACAGGGGGACGTGTGCCCGACATTTTTGCTTCAGCCAGCGGCCCAAAGGTGGGCGTGGTCCCGAAGGTCGCGCTGGCCCGCCATCTTTCCATCGCCGCCGCGCTCGGGGCGGCCAGCCTTTTCGCCACCTCCAGCCACGCCCAAGAGTTTCGGGTGGGCGCCGGCTATGCGCCGCACGGGCCTGAAAAGGGCTCGTCGGTCGTGGTGGACTACCTGTTCAAACGATCGCAAGCCTTGGACTTCATCGGGGCTCCGAGGCCTTATGTCGGAACGCAGCTCAGCTTGGAGGGATACACCAACTATGCCCAAGCAGGACTGATCTGGCGTTTTGAGCAGAAGCGAACCTATGTCGACCTCGGGGCCGGAATCTCGGTTCACGATGGCGCGCTGACGCTACCCCGCCCGACTCCGGGTTTGCCCGACGAAGAAAACCAGCGCCGCCGCGAGGTGCGGAACAATTACATCGAGTTCGACAAGCGCTGGGTTTTCCACGCCACCTTTGCTGTGGGCCTGCGGCTGGATGAACATTGGGCGCTGGAGATTGAAGGCCAGCATTGGAGCAATGGCCAACTCGGCAACGATACACACGACGGCTCCGATAGCGTCGGCCTACGCGCCGCCTACCGCTTCTGATCCGGCCGGCGTCCTGCACGCCGCCGTTAGGCGCGAGGCGATCCCTCGCGCAACGTGCCTTCACGCTTGAGCAAGGCCAGGCCATTTTCGTCGGTGGCGTGCCACAGGGACGGCAGGAAGCGCCGGAGCCCTTGCCGCCAGCGCTTTCGATAGCGCCAGCGGTCTCCGTCGGGGGCGACGTCGATTTCGTACGGAGCCTGCTCGGTGGCCCTGCTCTGACTGTCCATGATTGATCCTTCCCCGACGCGTTCGAGTGGCTAGGCGCAGGATCGGCGCCAGGTGGGGTCAGCGGTCGTCGCGAAGATAAACGACGTTGGCCTTGTTGCTGCTGATGAGGTGTCCGATCAGGAACCCGGCGAGCGCGGCCGCGGTCAGGGCCGCGTAGGGACGCTCATGAACCAGGACGTCAGCTTCCTTGGCGCGGATGCGGGCCTCCTTCTTCAGCCGATCGTACTGAACCTCAGCCGTCGCCCGCGCCTTGCCGACCTTGTCCTCGACCAGAACCCGGGTGTCTCGCGCCAGAGTGGTCGCGGCTTCAGCAATGGCCCCGGACGCTGCGACCGCCGCTTTCTTAGCGTCCTTGGCGCTGCGCTTGGCCTGGGTCTTCAGGTCGCTCGCGGCGTCGTCGATCTGATCGGCGGCAGCGCGGATCGTGTCGTCATTGGTGGAGCCGTAGACGTTCGTCATGTCGAGAAGCCTCGTTAAAATGGGGCGCATGGCGGCGCGCCGTCTGGAATGCTGACCCCTTGAAACGAAGGCGGGGCAGGGCAGTTCCATAGGCTGGACCTGAAACGATCAATGGTTGTCGAAAGACGCTTTGGCGCCCTCCGCGAGCGGGACTGGCGCGAATGATGGGCGTTTTGCGGCTTTCGTCGCCGCAGACATCAATCCGTCATTGCGCTGCAGCAGAATAACGCTACCCCACTTTTGCAAGTGCTCAGTACGCAAGCCCGGTACGGGTCAGAATGAGGCAGTTCCTATGATCATGACTTCGATGCGCGTTTTCCCCAGCCTGTTCGTCGGCCGCCGCGAAGTGATCCAGGCTGTCGAGACGCCGCACGTCTTCCAAGCCGATGAAGCCGGTTCGGTGTTTGTCTGCGGCGCTTGCGAAGAGGTTGTTCTGACCAGCCATGAGCGGGCCGATATTCGCGACGTCGTCGTGAAATGCCGCTGCGGCGAATACAACCAGCTCTAGGCTTTCTAAATCGAGACGATCCAGCCGTCGGTCAGCGAGGTCGCATTGACGCCGACGAGCACCATCTGGGCGCCGCCGCCGATGTTGATCACCACGTCGGCGCCGACCTGGGCGAAGCTGTAGGTCGCCCCTTCACTGACAAGGACCCGGTCGCCCTCCGCGCGATTGAAGTCCATGACCCGGTCGAGGTCGGCGGCTCCCCAGCTATGGAAGCTGTCGGCCCCGCTCCCGCCCCAGATGGTGTCATCGCCGCGATCCCCTGACAGCCAGTCGTCGCCAGCTTCGCCATACATGATGTCGTTGTCCTGACCGCCACGCAGTACATCGGCGCCCTCGCCGGCATAGAGGGTGTCATTGCCCATGTTGCCGTAGACAAGGTCCAAGCCCAGCTCGCCATGGAGCAGGTCGTTGTCCTTGCCTCCGACCACCCAGTCGTCACCCTGGCCGCCATAGAGGGTGTCGGCGCCCATATTGCCGTGCATGTCGTCGAACGCCGCGCCGCCGACCAGATAGTCGTCGCCTTCCTCGCCGCGCAGGAAATCTCGGCCATCTCCGCCGGTAATGGTGTCGCCTCCGGCGCCGCCATAGATCACGTCATCGCCGGCCGCGCCGTTCAGGGCATTGGCCGCGGCATTGCCGGTGATTGCATCGGCCCCCGAACCGCCGACGGCGTTCTCGATCGTCGCTCCCGCCGCGACAGCGACGTTGCCGGTCAACCCGCCGACGTTGGAGAAGTGGCCGGCGCGCAGGTCGATGGTCTGGCTGTTGGAAAAGCCGGAAAAATCGAAGGTGTCGTTTCCGCCCGCGTCCCACGCGGCGAAGATCAACTTGGCCGTCGTGCCCGAGGCTTCGAACCACGGTCGGCCCGCATTGGAATTGAAGCCGTAGACCGTGTCGCCGGTCCGGGTGCTCATATTGGCGCCGTATTCGAGCTGGACGGCGGCGATGTCATCGAGGAGCGGCGCGGCGGAGTAGCGGCCGCCGAAGGACGCGCCGGTGTTGCTCTCGCTGAAGTAGCTCATCACGGTGAACTGCCGAGAGTCCTCGTAATAGGCCGCATTGCCCGCGTAGGTGGGGGAGTCCTCAGACTGGTATTCGGCGGGATGGGCGATGCCGATCGCGTGGCCAAGTTCATGGACCAGGACCATGGCGCCGTAGTTGCCGGTGGTCGGGGTGGCGTTCGATCCAGAGGTGATGTTGACCCATACGTCGCCGGCGGCCGAAGCCGACATTGTCGAGCCTGGATAGTAGGCGAAGGCGGTCGCGGTGTCGGAGCCGGAGGAATAGTTGGCCAGCAAGATGGTGGCCTGGTCGGTGTAGGCGTTTTCCCCGGCCGCGCCGAAGCCGATCCGCGTAAAGGTGATGTTGGCGGCGTCGCTCCACCCCGCTAGCGCCAGTTCGGCCTGGGCGATCTGGGTGGAGTTGAAGCGTGAGAAGCCCGTCGTGTCGTCGGGCATGGCGGAGGGCGCGTTCGAGCGGAACCCGTAAGTGACGCTTGCCGGCGCGCCGAGCGCCGACCAACCGGGCGCGCTGCGGATGAGCTGGTCGGCCGCCTCTGCGATGGTGAAGCTGTCCTTGCCGGCGACAAGCGGTCCGCGCTGGTCGGCGTTCAGGAAGTTCTGGCGGTCGGTAGCGTTGGACTCAAACATAGGCACGTTCCGAGGGAGACCTAGGGCGGCGTGTTCGACAGCTGATCCACGTCCTACACCCAACGGCGTTGACGTCCACTCGTATGGATTTGGCGTTGCGAAACGATTTACGCGCGCGCTTCGCCCCACTCGCTCCAGCCGGCGATGCGCGGCGTTCCCGGCACGTACATCGTCTGGACCCGTTCGACGTGGAAACCGGAGTCCCGAATGGCCGCCGAGATCGGCCGGGTAAGGCAGCATCCGCCAGCCAACCGCTTCCAGATCGGCTCTACGCGCCGTTGCCACTTCGCCACGCCTGCGTCCGGCGCGAGACCGTGCTCGCAGAAGAGGAACCGTCCCCCAGGCTTCAGCACCCGCCGTGCTTCGGCCAGCGCCTTAGCGGGGTTGTGGACCGAGCAAAGCGTGAAGGTGCAGACCACGGTGTCGAAGGCGGCGTTGTCGAACGGCAGCGCCTCGGCCGTTCCGTTGGCGACGGACACCTTGAGCCTGGGATCCCGGGGCGCGGCCTCGGCCAGGGCGCGCAGTTCTGGGGCCGGATCAACCCCGGTGACGCTCTCGACCGCGCCTGGATTGTAGAAACCCAGGTTGAGCCCCATGCCGATCCCGAGCTCCAGCACCCGCCCGGTGGCCAGCGGCACGATCTTGGCGCGCTGCTTCATCATTGGCGGGGAAGAGCAGGCGCGGGTCAGCAGCGCGGGTAGGATGCGACGTTCGTAAAATGAGGCCATTGGGAACGATGGCCCGGCCCCAGCGTGCTGCCTAGGCCCTTACGCGGCGGCAGCGTCGCCTTCGGCGAGGTTTTCTTGCAGGGCGCGCAGCAAGTTCTCGGGCTTCATCGGCTTTTCGACGACGCCGTTCATACCCGCTTTCAGGTATCCGGCGGCGTCTTCCGGATCGGCGTTGGCGGTCAGGGCGATGATCGGCACGCGGCCGGCCGCGCCGGGGAGGGCCCGAATCTCGCGTGTGGCGGTCACCCCATCCATGCGGGGCATCTTGATATCCATCAGGATCAGGTCGAACCGACCGGTCCGCGCCGCTTCAAGGGCTTCAACGCCGTCCGTAGCCGACTCCGAGGTGAAATCGAACATCTAGCAGAGGGTCTCGGCTACCTTGCGGTTGGTGGCGTTGTCGTCGACCACCAGGATGTGGGCGGCGCGTTCCGACTGGTGCAGGGTCTCTTCGGCCTCGACGACGGGTTTGGCGCTGGGCACCGCGACTTCGAACACCAGGGTCTCGCCGGCGCCGACATTCACTTCCGAACGGACTGTGCCGTTCATGGCCTCGACGATGTTGCGGCCGAGCGCCACGCCCAGGGCCGTCTCCAGGCCGAACAGGGCCTCGATTTCGCGGATGTCGAGGGCGCGGTCGCCCATCACCCGGTCGCCGCCGCCCCGCACGCGGCCTTCCAGATGGGCGATGTCGCCGTCGGCGGTGGTCTTCAGGCTGACTTCGACCGCGCCGCGTCGGACGCTTGCCAAGGCCTGGGCGATGAAGGCGTCGAAGACCTGATGCATCCGGATCGTGTCGGCCATGATCAGGGCGTCGGGATCGCCATCATAGGAGACCAGCAGGGTGACGCCGCCATCGGTGGCGCGATCCTGCCACCTGGCTTGGACTTCGTCAGCCAGTTCGGCCGCGCGCTTTGGCTGGAGATCGAAGTGCAGCCCCTCGGACGAGGCGGTCTTGAGGTCGGTGGAAGACGAGAGAATCTGGCGCACGGCGCGTGCGGCCTCGGCGACCCCCGCGATGCAGGCCTGGGCGTCGGCGCCGACCGGCTGACGGGCCAAGCGTTCGGCCAGCGCGAGAACGCCTTCCATCTGCTGATGGATCTCGCTGGTTACGCGCTCGAAGAAAAATTCGGGCAGGGACATGAACGCCGAGGGTCCTGGGGGAACTTATGCTCACCATGGGCCTAAGCGCTTGCGGAGACGTTAAATTCCACCTGGGGGTTAGCGGTCATTTGACGCGGGCGCGAAAATAAATGTGGGGTTCCCGACAAAGGGAAAGGGCGGCGGGATCGCTCCCACCGCCCTCTCTTTGTCTCGGATTTTCCGGATCTTAGAAGCGGTATTGCAGCTCGACGCCGTAGGTCCGCGGCTGGATCAGGCCGCGAGTGATCGAGGTGCTGGTCTGACGCAGGTACGTCGTGCCGCCAACCGCGAGGCCCGGGTTCGGATCGGCGAACACCGCGGTCGGGTTGGTCGAGGAGGTCGAGGTGAAGCCTTCCTCGTCGGTGACGTTTTTCACGTAACCGATCAGTGAGTAACGGTCTTGGGCGTCCTTCCACAGAACCCGCAGATCGGCGGTGCCATAGGCCGGCACGGCGAAGTCGGGATTATCGAAGGGCTGATAGGTCGTCTCGTCGGTCCAGGTGTAGGTCCCCGAGAGGATCAACGAGCCCGGCGTGAAGTCGAAGGTGTAGTTGGCGTTCAGGGCGAACTTGTTTTCCGGTGACTGATAGATCTTCGAGCCGGCCAGATCCTGGAAGCGGAACAGAACGCCATTGTTGACCGCCGTGCCGCCGCTGGGACGAGCCGTCGACTTCAGGGCGCTCGGATCCGCCGGGTCGTAGAAGCAGCAACCCTTGGTGATTTCGGTGTGCAGGTAGCCGTACGAGGCGGAGATCTGCAGCGGTTGGATCGGCTGCCAGGTGGCCTCCAATTCCAGGCCGTAGGCTTCGGCGTCGACGTTCACGAAGTTGTTCGAGGCGGCGGTGCCGGCCGCGTTCAGCTGCGACAGGTTGAGCTGCAGGCCCTCGAAGTCGTTGTAGAAGGCAGCGGCGTTCAGGATCAGGCGACCGCCGATGGTCTTCTTCATGCCGAGTTCGTAGGCGTTGACCGCTTCTTCGTCGGCGGTCGGCTTAGCGGCCAGGGTGCCGAGCAGGAAGCCGCCCGACTTATAGCCGCGGCTGTACTTCGCATAGACCAGGGTGTCGTCGTCCGGGGTCCAGTCGAGGTTCAAGGTTCCGGTGACGGCGCTCCAGCTGTCCGAAAGGTTGCGATAGTTCTGAACGCCGGGCTTGGTCGGGTCCATGTCGCTGGAGACGTCGACCGCGGCGGCGCCAAAGGCCCCCGTCGGGTTGAACAGCACCAAGCGTTGGGATTCGAAGCCGTCCTTCTCATCCTTCGTGTAGCGCAGGCCGGCAGTGATCGCCCACTGGTCGTTGAACTTGTAGGTGCTTTGACCGAACACGGCCCAAGCCTTGGATTCCAGCTCTGCCTGGTTGTCGGCGAAGTTACGCGACGGGTTGGTGGCGGAGAGACCGGCTGCTGCGAGCCCAGCAACGCCAGGAGCCTGACCGTTGATCGAGCCGTAGTAGAAGCTCGGCGTCGCGAGTTGGGCTTGGAGCGGGCTGCCCAGTTGGATGCGCTGACGGTATTGCTCTTTGTATTGGTAGAGGCCGACGATCCAGTTCAGCGGGCCGTCGCTGTTCGAGGTCAGGTTGATCTCGTTCGAGTAGTACTTCTTGTGCTCGTTGAAGTCGGTCGTCTGGTCGCTGAAGACCGGCGTGTTCAAGGGACCTGACAGGTACGATGTCGTGGTGTTGGTGGCGTCATAGTCGCCGCCGGTCTGGTAGTTGTACTGCTGGAAGCCGCCGATGTACTTCAGCTCGGCCCAGCCCAGATCGTAGCTGATCGTGGTGGTGAACAGGTGGTTGCCGCGCAGTTGGCCGTAGCCGTCGCGGTTGGTCCACTGCTTGTAGGGATCGTTGACGCCGGGGTTCGGGATAGCCGCGCCGAACTGACCGTTGGGAACCAGGCCGCCGATCGGCTGGAACGGGCGGGTGGTGTCGTAGGGCGTGATCAGGTTGGCGAGACGGTCGCCGACGCCGGTGCTGTCGTCCCAGTTCGAGCGGCTGTAGCGCGCCCAGATGTTGAGGTTGTCGCCAAGCTCGGCTTCGCCCTGGATTTCGAAATAGGTGCGCTTGATCGTGCCGGCGTCGTTGCCGTCGCCCAGGTTTTTGATGAAGCCTTCGCGTTGCCAGTCTTGAGAACCGCCGATCTTGAAACGGAGGTTGTCGGCGACTGGGATCGAAACCGTGCCTTCGATCTTAGTGCGGTCGTAGTTGCCGTAGCCGGCGCGGATCTCACCGCCGAAGTCGTGCGACGGGCGCTTGGAGATGGTGTTGACGGCCCCGCCCATGGCGTTGCGGCCGTACAGCGTGCCTTGCGGGCCGCGCAGAATTTCGGTGCGCTCCACGAACAGCGAGCTCTTGAACAGTTCCGACGAGGAGGCCGAGTAGAAGCCGTCGGTGTAGGTCGCGACGCCCGGATCGTTGCCGATGTAGAAGGTGTTGCGGCCGGCGCCGCGCAGCGAGACGCGGTCGGTGCCGGAATAGTTCATGCCCGGCGTGAAGTTCACGAAATCCTGGATGTTGGTCATCCCGCGGATGTCGCGCTGTTGCGAGGTGTAGGCCGAGACGGCGACCGGTACGTCCTGCAGCGCCTGTTCGCGCTTCTCGGCGGTGACCACCAGTTCTTCGATCTGGAAGCTTTCGGTCTCTTGGGCGTAGGCCGGGGCCGAGATCGCCGAGAGCGTCAGGGCCGACGCGCTCAAGGCAAGCAGGGTCCGCAGGCGCGGAGCTTTATTGGACATCAGTATCCTCCCAGGGCGGCGGGGCTGGAGCACCCTCTGAATCCGCCCGCGTGATGCGTATGCAGTGTGATGGTCCGGCGCGGGGAGGCGCCGGCTGGAGCGGACCCTCGGGCCCACTCTCGGCGGCGTCAATATTAAGGCTGATAACTGATCATGATTCAGTTGAGCTTCCAGCGTTCTGTGGCGGAAATACCGCGCTTTCAAATCGCATGTACAAAACTGACCGTCGTTCTTTGACGTAACGGTGAATCAAACGGAAACAGGAATTGCGTGCGGGCTCTAAGCGAAGCGCCCCGTACCCATCCTACAAATCGGCTTGGGGGCCGTCATCGGCGCAAAGAAAAACCGCCGCCCCGAGGGGCGGCGGCAAAGGTTGTTTGGCTGAGATGGTGAGGTGATCAGAACCGCTTTTGGAGCGAGACGCCGTAGGTCCGTGGTTCGGTGTAGAAGGCGTTCCGGAACAGTCCGGAAGAGTCGTCGGTCAGGTAAAAGTCGGTGATGGCTTCCTCGTCGGTTGCATTTTTGACGAAAGCGCCAATTTCCCAACCGGAGTCCGGATTGGCGATGGTGAGCGTCAGATTGACGTTCTGCCAGCCATCGATCTTGTCGGTCTCGGCGTTGTAGATCCGAGCATAGGTGTCGGTCTGCTTGTAGTAGTCGCCGCGCAGCGTGGCCGACCAGTTGTTGCCGAACTCGATCGTGTACTGGGCGCCCAGCGAGATCGTCCAATGCGGGGCGTTCGGCAGTTCCCGGCCATCCAGGCTGACCGGCACGCCGTCGCTGACGAGGCCGCCGAAGGCGTTGGTCCCGACCGCAAGCGCGCCGCCGCCGATATTCGTGCCCGCGCCGGCTGTCGAGGCCGGGGTGCAGGCGCTGAGCAGGGCGAACGGATTGCCAATCGCGTTCGAGATGCTCAGGGCGGTCTGGGCCGCGACCATGTCGATCACGCAGTTGGACGCCGCGCTCGACTTGATCACCACCAGGTTCGGATTGCTCTGGGTGCGATTGAAGGTGTCGATGGATTGGCCGCTGCTGATCTCGGTGTCGAGCCAGCCGATAGCGGCGTTCAGGCGCAGGCCTTGCAGTGGTTGCCAGACCGACTCCAACTCCACGCCCTTGATCTTGGCGTCGATGTTTTCGTTGGTGGAGGCGCGGTTGATGATCTTGGAGACCTGGTAGCCCTTGTAGTCATAGTGGAAGGCCGTGGCGTTCAAGGTCATGGTGCCGTTGAGTATGGTGTTCTTCGCGCCGATCTCGATGGCGTTCACGAACTCCGGATCGAAGGTCGCCGGGCCGCAGATGACGCCGCCGCCGCCGCTGCAGGGCGAGTTCAGACCCCCGGCCTTATAGCCGCGCGAATAGAAGGCGTAGAGCAAGGTGTCGTCGGTGAAGCCCAAGTCAGGCTTCCAGTCGAAGCCGAAGCGGCCAGTGGTTTCCTTGAACTGGACCTTCAGGATGTCCGGAGTGCCGGGCAGCGGGCCGCCGGGGCCGATGCCGGGCACGCCGAGCGCAACCTGGTGGTTTTCGACTTCCTTCTTGTCGTCGGTGTAGCGGAGCCCGAGGGTCCACTTGAAGGTGTCGTTCATCTGCCAGTAAAGCTCGCCGAAGAAGGCGTGTGAGGCGAGATCGTAGGGGCCGTAGGAGTCATAGTAGTTGCGGCCGCTGCGATCGGGATCGCTGTTCGGGTCGACGGTGATGCAAGGCGCAGCGCCGACGCAGTTGGGGTTGCCCGTCGCGAGCAGGTTGTTGATCTGGTAGTAGCCGGTCCCCGTGTTGAACATCACGTAGTAGTCGCCGGTCGCTTGGTACCGCAGCATGTTGGCGCCGAGGTTGAAGTTGAACGGCCCGTCATAGGCCGACTGCAACCGCAGTTCATGATTCCACTGCGTCGTTTCAGCCGAGGAGATGTCGCTGGTCGTGAAGCGGTTGTAGGGCGAGTTCTGCGGGTCGTTGATCACGCCGCCGGGGAACAGGCTGGCGTAGAGCGCGCCATAGCCGGGTACGGCGGCGAAGGCGTTCACAGGGTTCGGCGAGCTGTTGAACGCGTTGCTGGGGACGTAGCGGTTGTAGTCCTGGCGCGTGAACAGGTCGAAGTCGGTGTAGGCCACCAACCAGTTCAACCGCAGATTCTCGGTCAGGTCCCAGTCGACGTTGAACTGGTAGATGTCGGTCTTGGACCGGTAGATCGGATCGAAGGTCGACTCGATGTCGCGGACGTCTTGCGTCTGCATCTTGCCCGCGTAGGCGTCGCCGGTCTGGAAGCCGCCCAAGGCGCCGAACAGGCCCCCCAGCGTGCCCTGCGAGTTGACCGTCCCCAGGACGTTTGGCGAGTAGAGCGAGGTGGCTTGGCAGCCCTGGCTGAAGAGGCCGCGCTGGATCTGTCCGATCAGGCCGCCGGCGGCGGTGGAATATCCCAGCCCGCCGATGTTGGCCGGTCCGGTGTCCTTGGTGCAGAACTGCTTGCCGATCCGGGAGCGATTGTCCTCTTCATTGAAGTGATCGATCAGGAAGTAGGCGTGGAACTCTTCGGTCGGCTGGAAGCTCAGGGTCGCGCGCAGACCGTATAGGTCCCGGTCGTCCGCATCGTGGCCGGTGACAAGATTGGTCCCGAAGCCGTCACGCTTAAGATAGGTCCCCGCCAGACGCAGGGCGAAGGTGTCGTTGAGCGGAAGGTTCACCATCCCGCGTAGCTTGCGGGTGCTGAAGTTGCCGATTTCGCCGCGGATCAAGGCTTCGAACTCGTCCGTCGGCTTGGCGGTGATCAGGTTGACCACGCCGCCGGTGGCGTTGCGTCCGTACAGCGTGCCCTGAGGGCCGCGCAGCACTTCGACCCGCTCCATGTCGTAGAACTCGGTCTCGAACAGATTGTTCGAAATCAGCGGGGCGTTGTTCAGGTGGATGCCGGTGCCGGCGTCACCGGAGCCCGCGACCAGCTTGGAGCCGATGCCCCGGATCTGGAAGTTGTAGCCGGTGAAGTTACCCTTGGAGAAGTTCACGTTGGGGACGGCGAGGACCAGGTTGGGGCCGCCGTCGATCTTGCCCTTCTGAAGGGCTTCCTGGTCGAACGCAGAAACGGCGATCGGGACGTCTTGCAACGCCTCTTCTCGCTTTTGCGCGGTGACGACCAATTCCTGGATAACGTTCTGGGCCAAGGCAGGCGACGCCACTGTACTCATTGCCGCCGCAGACGCGCCCACGATCAGTAGGCTCCGCAAGTGCAGAGTATTCAACATTCCAGATTCCTCCCAGTACGTCCGAGGCTCTCTACATATCGGCCCGGTACGTCGCATCGCCGCGCAAGGTTTAATCAAGGGGCTGGCGACCATTCCCCCGACAATGCCAAAGCTCGCGCTCAGTTCTGGAGTCTGTCAACGTGACGCAGATAAGTTATCAACGATAACGTCTAAACTTCCATGGGGATGTTGCTCAAATACCAATGTTTCGAAAACTGACAATTTTTGGTAGCGCGCTCGGTCACGAAGGTTCGAAAGCTCATCAACTGATGACTTTTGTAATGCTGCGACTGCGAACACTTGCTGCGTCGCAAATGTTAGATGATGCGGTATGGGGAGGGGCGCGAAGTCTCGCCGCACTGGGCTTTCGGTTTGGCGCTGGCGCGCGCATATGGGGCCGATGAGCGAAGTCATCCCTCAAACCCGCGCCTTGGTGTTGTTCTCAGGCGGCCAGGATTCCAGCGTCTGCCTCGCCTGGGCCCTGGCCCGACATGGTCATGTCGAGACCGTTGGCTTTGACTATGGCCAGCGACACTCTGTGGAAATGGAACAGCGTTCTGTGGTTTTGGGCGCGATCCGCGCGCGTTTCCCGCAGTGGGCCGACCGGCTGGGCGAGGATCATGTTCTCGACCTGCGTGGTTTCGGCGCCGTCGGCGAGACCGCGATGACCGAAGAGCGGGCGTTCGAGGTCACCGAAAAGGGCCTTCCCAACACCTTCGTGCCAGGCCGAAATCTCGTCTTCCTGACCTACGCCGCCGCCTTGGCCGATCGACGCAAATTGCAGTTTCTAGTGGGCGGGATGTGCGAGACCGACTTCTCGGGCTATCCGGACTGCCGCCGCGACACGCTTGAGGCGCTTGAAAAGGCGCTGAACATGGGCATGGCGCAGGATTTCGTGGTCGAGACGCCGTTGATGTGGCTCACCAAGGCCCAGACCTGGGGTCTGGCCCAAGATCTGGGCGGCGAGGAGCTGGTCCAGCTGATCCTGGAAGACAGCCATACGTGTTATCGGGGCGCGCGCGGTGATCGCCACGATTGGGGCCATGGCTGCGGGGATTGCCCCGCCTGCGACCTGCGGGCCAAGGGGTGGCGCGAGTGGGTGGCGGCCGGCCGGCCGGGGATCGGCGCATGAGCTACGCCGTCAAAGAGATATTCCTGACGCTTCAGGGCGAGGGCGGCCAGGCGGGCCAGCCGGCGGTCTTCTGCCGGTTTGCGGGATGCAACCTCTGGTCGGGCCGCGAGGAAGATCGCGCCGCCGCGGTCTGCACATTCTGCGACACCGACTTTGTCGGCATGGACGGCGAGGGCGGCGGGCGTTTCGCGACCGCCGACCTCTTGGCGCAGGCGGTGGAAGCGGCCTGGATCGGCGGGCCGGACAACCGATTGGTCGTCTGCACCGGCGGCGATCCTTTGCTGCAACTGGATCCAGTGCTGATCGAGGCCCTGCATGCGCGCGGCTTCCGGATCGCCATGGAGACAAATGGCACCTTGAAGGCGCCGCCCGGCATCGATTGGATCTGCGTCAGCCCCAAAGCCCAGGCCCAGGTCGTGCAGACCAGCGGCCAGGAGTTGAAGCTGGTTTTCCCTCAGGTCGGGGTCGATCCGGCCAGTTTCGAGCACCTCGAATTCGAGCGCTTCCTGCTGCAGCCGATGGATGGCCCGGCGCGTGTCGAAAACACGCAGGCGGCGATCGCCTATTGCCTCGCGCACCCTCGGTGGCGTTTAAGCGTCCAAACTCACAAGTACCTCGGCATTCCGTAGACCGCTTCCGGTCTGCGAACGCCCCAAGACCTGCGCAATGACCCAACCTGTTTTTGAAATTACCAAGGCCGCCACGTTCGATGCGGCGCACTACTTCGCCGATGGGCCGGAGCACCGGCCCTATGCCAATCTGCATGGCCATTCGTTCAAGGTCGAAGCGACTGTGCGCGGCGTCCAGCAGGAGCCTGTCGGCTGGGTGGCCGACCTGGCCGATCTCGACGCCGAACTGAAGGCGGTCGCCGCGCAACTCGATCATGGCCTGCTGAATGAAAAGCCGGGACTGGAGCGTCCAACGCTCGAGCACCTATGCCTCTACTTCGCCGAACGGCTGAAGGTACGCTTCCCAGGCCTTTCGCGAATTGTCGTGTCGCGACCGACCATCAGCGAAAGCTGCGCCCTCAACGTCGCCTAGCGGCGCCTTTCGTCCTTCTCGTCATCCCCGTCCGGGATGACCGCGCCGGCGGCCATGCCGACGCCCTTGGCGGTGACGCCTACGGCCGCTCCGGTGACGCCGACAGCGACGCCCGCCACCGTGCCGACCGCCGCCGCTGCAAGGCAGCCGCTCAGGGGCGCAGCCAGTAGTCCGAGCAGGCACAGCCGACGGGCGAGGCGGGGAATGTTCATGGCGAACTCCAGAGGAGCCACCGCCGTAATCGACAAACGTCGCTAAATGGTGGCCGCGATCACGTCTTGAGCGGGCGCACCGTCGGGCCGTCGGCGGCGCGCCGCCAGGGGCCAGGATGTTCCGGATCGTTTTTGCGGCGCCGGTCGGGCCCGAAATAATCGTCCGTTCGGATGAACGGGCGCGGGTGGTCGATGATCTGCTGCAGCCTTCCGATCACACCGCGCGCGGTGATCGGCTTGGCCATGAACTCATTGACCCCGACGTCCCGGGCTTCGTGAATCCGCCGCAGGGTGGAATGGCCGGTGATCATCAGGACCGGTACCATCGGATTGGGGCTGTCGGGCGAGTTGCGAAGCAGCCGCACGAAGTCGATGCCGTCGAGCGGCTCCATCGCCAGGTCGGTCAGCACGATGTCGATATTGTGGGCCCGCATGACCTGTAGGCCCTCGGCCCCGTCGCTGGCCTCGTAGATTTGCTGGATGCCGATGGCGCGCAGGATCTCGGTCAACAAGACCCGCGTGTGTCGGATGTCGTCGACGATCAGGATCTTCAGGAGGTCTAGGCGCACGGTCGCTGGCTTTTCGTTGTCAGGATCGCGGCGGCTCTAAACGCGGCCATCGCCGCCGGGGACCAAGGCCCCGCCGCCGGTTTGGCCGCGATGGCGCAGATAGGCGTCGGCCAGTACGCAGGCGGTCATGGCCTCGACTACTGGCACGGCCCGCAGGCCCACACAGGGGTCGTGGCGACCCTTGGTGCGCAGGTCGATCTCCTCGCCCGCCTCATTGAGGCTGCGGCGCAGGGTGAGGATCGAGGAGGTGGGCTTGAAGGCGACGCGGGCCACCACCGGCTGGCCGGAGGAGATGCCGCCCAGGATGCCGCCGGCGCTGTTGGACAGGAACATCGGGCCGTCATTGCCCATGCGCATCTCGTCGGCGTTTTCCTCGCCGGAGAACGCGGCCGAAGCGAAGCCCGCGCCGATCTCGACGCCCTTGGAGGCGTTGATCGACATCAGGGCGGCCGCAAGTTCGGCGTCGAGCTTGCCGTAGACAGGCGCGCCCCAGCCGGCCGGAACGCCCACCGCCTCCACCTCGACGATGGCGCCGGTCGAGGAGCCGGCCTTGCGGACCTTTTCCAGGTGCTCTTCCCAAACAGGAACCATCTGGGCGTCAGGGCACCAGAAAGGGTTCTCGGTCCGCTGATCCCAATCGAAGCGGCTGCGGTCGACGGCGTGCGGGCCGATCTGGACCACCGCAGCGCGGATCGTCACGCCCGCAAGGATCTTGCGGGCCACGGCGCCGGCGGCCACCCGCGAGGCGGTCTCGCGGGCCGAGGCCCGTCCGCCGCCGCGATAGTCGCGCACGCCGTACTTGGCGAAATAGGTGTAGTCGGCATGGCCCGGCCGGAACTGGGTGGCGATCTCGCCGTAGTCGCGTGAGCGCTGGTCGACATTCTCGATCATCATCGAGATCGGGGTACCGGTGGTGACCTGGCCACCGGTGCGTTCGTCTTCGAACACGCCGGACAGGATTTTCACCGCGTCCGGTTCCTGGCGTTGAGTAACGAACTTGCCTTGGCCCGGACGGCGCTGGTCGAGCCAGACCTGGACCTCTTCGGCGGTCAGCGGCAGGCCGGGAGGGCAACCATCAACCACGCAGCCGAGAGCCGGCCCATGGCTCTCGCCCCAGGTGGTGACACGGAAGAGGTGGCCGAAGGTGTTGTGCGACATGCTGGCGCTTTTAAAGGCGGGACGCCGACTGCGCTAGGCCGCCCACGCGGCGGCGAAGCGGCGACGCAGGGTTCTGGCGGCGGAATCTGTGGTGCGGACCTGAGCCGCGAGCCGCAGGAAGAGATGTCCCTGCCGGTGCGGACCGCGGGCCGGCAGGCCTTGGCCGACCAGCCGGACCAAGCCTCGCTCGCCGGCCTTTCGGGTCACCCAGACCACGCGACGGCCCAGCGGCGTGTCGAGCGCCACTCGTCCGCCCTGGGCCAGCAGGCCCGGGTCCAACGGCACGGTGAGCCAGAGGTCGTCTCCCCGCACCAGCATTTCGCCCTCGCCGCGCACCGTGATCTCGAACTCGATGTCGCCAACGCGCAGGGTGTCGCCGGTGCGCAGGCCTTCGGGCAGAGTGATCTTCAGGCGACGGCCACTGGCCAGCCGGTGCATCAGCACGCCGCCGTTCATCGCCAGCAGCGGGGTGATGTCCAGGCGGCTGTCGACAGTGGCCGGGCGCACGACGGTCGCCGGGGGCTGGATGATGCTGTCGGTGATCTTGGGCGCATTGAGCAGGCGATAGGCTTCCACCGCCAGCCGAAACCGTTCGGCGTCCCCGCCTGGACGATCTGGATGGGCCAGCTTGGCCGCCTCGCGGAAGGCCAGCCGAAGCTCGGCCGCGGTGGCGAGCGGCGAGACCCCAAGGATCTCGCGCGCCTGCTTCCTATGCATCGTTTCGGGTTGGGGCGCGGCCATCGCCCGGACTTTGCGACCATCGTGGTCAACGCACCGTTAAACATGCCAAGCGCGCGAACTCGCGCTATACGGCGACCATGAGCGACAAGACCGCCATTCCCCCGTCTCCCAGCGAAGACGAGTACGTCCGTCAGGTGTCCGCGGCCGAGCCGCCGCCGCTACTGTCCGCCCAGGACCCGTTCGAGCTGTTCGCCGAATGGATGAAGGAGGCTGTCGCCAAGGAGCCGAACGACGCCAACGGCATGGCGCTGTCCACGGTCGATGAGACCGGTATGCCGGACTCTCGCATGGTGCTGCTGAAGGACGCCGGCCCGGACGGCTTCGTCTTCTACAGCAACCTTGGGAGCGCCAAGGGCCGCCAGCTCGCGGCCAATCCGAAGGCGGCGCTGCTGTTCCACTGGAAGTCCCTGCGTCGCCAGGTGCGGGTGCGCGGGACCGTGGTTCCGGTGACGCCTGAAGAGGCCGACGCTTACTTCGCCACCCGCGCGCGGCCCGCCCAGATCGGGGCGTGGGCCTCGGAGCAGTCCCGGCCCTTGCCCGACCGGCTGGCGCTCGAAAAGCGTATCGCCGAGATGGGCCTGAAGTTCGGGATCGGGAAGGTGTCGCGTCCGCCTCACTGGTCGGGCTTCCGGGTTGTGCCAGATACCATTGAGTTCTGGCGCGACCGGCCGTTCCGCCTGCACGAGCGCCTGGTGTTCGTGAAGGTCGGGGAGGGCTGGACCACTCAGCGCCTCTATCCTTGACGGACGCCGAAGAGGCTGAGGTCACAGCCTGGTTCGGCGAGCGCGCCGAGCGGACGATCGAGACAGCCTGTGCTCGCGTATTCCTGGCCGGAGACACCGCCTTCAAGGTCAAGCGGCGGGTCGAGCTCGGCTATCTGGACTATTCGACCCTGGACCTGCGCCACTGGGCGCTGGAGCGTGAGCTTCGGTTCAACCTGGCCGCCACCTCCGACATATATCGCGCCGTCCGCCGGCTGACTCGAACCGCCGATGGCGGCCTGGAGCTGGACGGCCCGGGAACGGTGGTCGAGTTCGCGCTGGAAATGCGCCGGTTCGATGAGAGCTTCGTGCTGGCCGCGCGGCCCTGGGCCGTGGACGGCGAACTGGCCGAGGCCATGGGGCGCGAGGTGGCTGGGCTTCATGCGCGGGCCACGGTCCGGCCGCAAGGCGGTGGCGGCAAGGCCCTGAAATACACCATCGATTCCAACGCCAAATTGATCCGGGAGTTGACGCCGCAACTGGGCGAGGAGCGGGTCGAGGCGTTGGTGACGGCCACGGACGCCGAATACTACCGCCGCGAGGCGCTGTTGGACGCGCGCCGGACCGCGGGGTTCGCGCGCCAATGCCACGCCGACCTGCACCTGGGGAACATCCTGCTGGAGGGCGGCAAGCCGATCCTCTTCGACTGCATCGAGTTCAACGACGTGCTGTCGGACATCGATATTCAGTACGATCTCGCATTCCTGTTGATGGATCTGGACTTCCGCCGCCGCCGTGACGCCGCGGTGCGGGTGCTGTCGGCCTATATGGATGAGGGACTGCGGCACTCCGGGCCAGATCTGCTGGCCGGCCTTGCCGCACTCCCGCTGATGATGGCCGTGCGGGCTGGCGTGCGCACCCACGTCCAGGCTCACAGCGGCGACTATCAGGCCGCCAGCGACTATCTGGACGCCGGCCTGCGCCATCTGTCGCCGCCACCGCCGAAGTTGACGGCGGTTGGAGGGCTCTCGGGCAGCGGCAAGTCGACCTTCGCGCGCCTCATCGCACCGGGGCTCGGCGCGTCGCCGGGCGCGGTGGTGCTGCGCACCGACGAGATCCGCAAACGGCTGCTTGGCGTCGCGCCCGATGCATCGCTGCCGTCGACCGTCTATTCGCCGGCCTTCTATGCCGAGGTCTACGAGGCTCTGTTGAGCGAGGCTCGTACCTTGTTGGCCGCCGGCCGCGCAGTGGTGGTGGACGCGACCTTCATCCAGCCAGACCTGCGCGCGCGGGTCGAGAACCTCGCGGTAGAGGCTGGCGTGCCATTCCATGGCGTTTGGCTGGAGGCCGCGCCAGAGGTGTTGGCCGAGCGCATCGAGGGCCGGAAGGGCGATGCTTCCGACGCCACCGTCGCCACCCTGCGCATGCAGCTTGATCGCGATGTCGGGCCGATCGACTGGGTGCGGGTGGACGCCTCGGGTCCGGCTCAGGACGCGGCGGAAGCATGGTCGGTCAAGCACGGCGGATCGCCGCTGCCTTGATTTTTCAGGGCTTGCCGGACATTTTCACGTCGGAGCTCGCGACCTGCGGCGTCTCCGTCGGCGTGCCCTGAGCGGGTGCCGGCGCGGGGGCGGCGGCCGCGGCGACTTCGGCGTTCCAACTGAACCGATAGCGGACCAGATAGCCGTCGTGATCGGAGAGGCGGCGGCGGCCAGGCTGGGGTCCAAACACCTTTTCCACCCTGACGGGGCGAACGCTCACCGCGCCGTCGCTGGCGAACGCCTGGAGGTCCTGGGAGCGCAGCCAGGGTTGCTCGCCATCGACGGGGGGTTGCCCGTCGCACGGGTTGGACGGGTGATTGCAGAATTCGCTGACCACGACATAGGGCCGCTCGGCCGCCTGGTAGTCGTAGCGTTCGGGCGCATTCCTGACGTTGAAATCGCCGCCGATCAGCAGCGGTGTCTCGGCCTTCCAGTGGTTGTTGATAAAGGCGTTGAGTTCCTCGGTCTGCAGGTTGTGGGCGCGCAGGGACCGCTTCACCGGCACCCGCGAGGCGCCCCGCGAATTCAGGTGGGTGTTGATGATGTCGAGGTCTTGCGGCAGGTCCGGCGGCGCGAGGCGGACCAGCATGGCCCCCTTGTTGGCCAGGCAGTCGAACCCGGCGCAGAAGCGGTAGGGGGTGTTGCGCACCTCCACCATGGGCACGTCGCTCAGCACATGCAGGCCGGCGCTAGTGAACTTTCCCCAGCCCTCTCCGAAACGCACATAGCGGACGCGGCGGTATTTGCGGCCGTCCTCCGGGGCCGTGCCGGACGCCCGCTCGCCGCGCGTCGGTCCCTGGGCCCAGTAGCGGTAGCCGCTGGTCTTCACCAGATCGCTGACTTCGCTGCGGAAGTCTTCCTGGATCAGCACGACGTCCGGCTGGCGGCCTTCTGCGCGCATCGCGGCCAGCTCGGCTCCGATCTTCTTGAGCGCCTTGGCCCGACCGGTCGCGATGGGCCAGGGCAGGCCGCGGACATTGTAGGTGAGGACGCTGATTTCAGCGCTGTGGGTGTCAGCCGGGGCAGGGCGCTCGATCGTCAGCACGGGCGGCGGCGCGAACGAGGTTTTGTCGGCGTGCGGGGTAGTCGCCGCGGTGGCCGTCAGTACGGGGACTATGGCTGTCGCCGCCAAGTTCACAGGTCGAAGGTTTCCGCTTGGTTGGAGCCAGCCGACGAAACTATCTCGGCTTCCAGCGCCTGCGCCAAATGAACAACCGGTGAGGCTCGCTAGACAGCTTGCCCCGCGACCCAACCCGATGACCAGGCCCACTGGAAATTATAACCGCCCAGCCAGCCGGTGACATCGACCACCTCGCCGATGAAATAGAGCCCCGGTACGTCCTTGGCGGCCATGGTCTTGGAATCCAGTTGGCTGGTGTCGACGCCGCCGAGCGTCACCTCGGCGGTCCGGTAGCCCTCGGAGCCGACCGGCTTGACGGTCCAGGCGTTCACCGCCTCGTCGATGCGGGCGATCAGCTTGTCCGACAGGTCGCCGACGTTGTTCGGCGCGCCGATCTCGTCGAGGATCATCTGCGCCACGCGGCGCGGAAGGTGATCGGCCAGCACCGTGATCACCGCCTGTTTGCCCCGTGATCCGCGCGCGGCCTTCAGGACCTCGGTCAGCTTGACGCCGGGGGCCATCGTCACCGTGATCGCCTGGCCCTCGCGCCAGTAGGACGAGATCTGCAGGATAGCCGGGCCGCTGAGACCGCGATGGGTGAACAGCATGGCCTCGGCGAACTTGGTCTTGCCGCAGGCGGCCACCGCGTCGACCGCGACCCCCGCCAACGGCTTCAGGCGCTCTAGGGTTTTGATCTCGAAGGTCAGGGGAACCAGCGCCGGCCGGGTCTCGATGATGTTCAGGCCGAACTGCTGGGCGATCTCATAGCCGAAACCGGTAGCGCCCATCTTCGGGATGGACTTGCCGCCGCTGGCGATCACCACCGAGGCGCAGGTGACGGTGCCATGGGGCAGGGCGAGGCGGAAACCGCTCTCGGTCTTCTCGATCTTCTCGACCGCTGTCCGCAGCCGCAGTTCGACGCCGTTCGCCCGCATCGCCCGCGTCAGCATCTCGATGATCTGCTTGGCGGAGTCGTCGCAGAAGAGCTGGCCCAGGGTCTTCTCGTGATAGGCTATGCCCTCGCGCTCGACCCAGGCGACGAAGTCCTTCTGCGTGTAGCGGCGCAGCGCCGAGATGGCGAAGTGCGGATTGGCCGAGATGAAGTTGGCCGGCCCGGCGTGGATGTTGGTGAAGTTGCAGCGGCCGCCGCCGGAGATACGGATCTTCTCGCCAGGGGCCGCGGCGTGGTCGACGACCAGCACCTTGCGGCCGCGCTTGCCGGCCTCGATCGCGCACATCATGCCCGCCGCGCCCGCGCCGATCACGACGACGTCAAAAGAGTCCAATTGCCGCCTCGCGACCAAGTGAAGATGCCGCCCTTCGATAAGAGGCCGGTCTCCAAGTCAACCTGAGCCGTGGCGCGGTTCAGTTTACGTCGCTTGCTTCACCGACCCGCGTTGCTTTGCCGACTTGGTGAATCTAGCTTGCGGGCCAGCCCAAAAGGGCAACGTCGGGAGGAATAAAAATATGCAAGGCTTGATGCAGGACTGGCCGTTGACGGTCGACAAGATCCTGGACCACGCCAAGGCCTGGCACGGGGGACGCGAGATCGTCAGCCGTTCGGTCGAGGGACCGATCGTCCGCACCACCTATGCCGAGGTTTATGAGCGCGCCAAGCGGGTGTCCAACGCCCTGCTGGGCTTGGGGATTTTGCCAGGCGACCGGGTCGCCACCCTGGCCTGGAACACCGCTCGCCACGTCGAGGCCTGGTACGGGATCATGGGGATGGGGGCGATCTGCCACACCTTGAACCCGCGACTGTTCGCCGAGCAGCTCGTCTACATCATCAACCACGCCGATGATCGGATCATCCTGACCGATCTCACATTCCTGCCGATCCTCGCTTCGATCCGCGATCAGATCCCCGGCGTGAAGCACATCATCGTTCTGGCCGACGAGGCCCATCTGGGCGACAGCCTGCCGGGCGCCTTGGCCTATGAGACCCTGGTGGCGAACGCCTCGGCCGACATCGCCTGGGGCGGCTTCGACGAAAACACCGCCGCGGGCCTTTGCTACACGTCGGGCACGACGGGCAATCCTAAGGGCGTGCTCTACTCCCACCGCTCGAACTTCCTGCACACCCTGGTGACCATGGGGTCCGACGTGCTCGGGATCAAAGCCACCGACACGGTGCTGCCGGTGGTGCCGATGTTCCACGCCAACGCCTGGGGTCTGGCGTTTTCAGCGCCGGCGGTGGGCGCCAAGCTGGTCATGCCCGGTCCGAAACTGGACGGCGCCTCGGTGCACGAACTGCTGGAGACCGAGGGCGTCACCTTCTCGGCCGCCGTGCCGACGGTCTGGCAGATGCTGCTCACCCACCTGCGCACCAGCAAGGGCACGCTCAGCACCCTGAAGCGCGTGGTGATCGGCGGCTCGGCCGTGCCTGAGGCTATCGTCCGAGGCTTCCGTGACGAATACGGCGTCGATGTCACCCATGCCTGGGGCATGACGGAGACCTCGCCGCTCGGCACCCAGGCCACCCCCAACCACGCCATCGCCCAGATGGGTGACGAACAGCAGCTGCAGTTCAAATTGAAGCAGGGCCGCGCCCCGCTCGGCATCCAACTCAAGCTGGTGGACGATGAGGACAAGCTCCTGCCGCACGACGGCGAGACGTTCGGGCGGCTGAAGGTGTCCGGCCCGTTTGTGGTCGGCGAGTACTTCAAGTCCGAGGGCGGCAATATCCTCGACGCCGAGGGCTATTTCGACACCGGGGACGTGGCGACCATCGACGAGCATGGCGTGATGCAGATCACCGACCGCGCCAAGGACGTGATCAAGTCGGGCGGCGAGTGGATCTCGTCGATCGAGATCGAGAACATCGCCGCAGGCCACCCGAAAGCCGAGCTGGCCGCGGTGATTGGCGTCGCGCACCCGAAGTGGGATGAGCGGCCGCTGCTGCTGGTCAAGCTGATGGCGGGCGAGAGCGCGGCCAAGGACGAGTTCCTGCAGTTCCTGGACGGCAAGATCGCGAAGTGGTGGATGCCTGACGACGTGGTGTTTGTGGACGAAATCCCGCTGGGCGCCACGGGCAAGATCGACAAGAAGCTGATCCGTGAGCGGATGAAGGACTATGTGCTTCCCGCCTCCAGCCCGGCGACCAGCGGAACTGCAGCGCTCGCCGCGCCGCCTGAACCCAAGATCTACGCGCCGGAGCCTCCGGTCGCCGTGGTCGAGGACGACGCCTGGCTGAACTGGACTTTGGACGCCGCCCAGGCTGTGGACCGGAGCCATCCCACGCAACCCGCCGCCGTCGATCAGGCGGAGGCCCCGGCGGACGCCCAAGGCCCTTTTCCGGCGAAGTAGTCGCAGGCGACCTCCGGCTCCGGTCATCGCCGACGTCTTCGGCGGCGGCTCGGCCGGAGGCAGTCTCGCGGCGCTTCGCCGACCTCTATCTGCACGCGGCCACGCTCATCGCGCTGGCCCCGGCGCTCATGGTCGCGGTCGGCTGGACGGGGGCCAGGTTCGGCCTGCTGAGCGCTGAGTTCGGCCTGGGGGTCATGACCTATCAGTGGGCGCCGCATGTCGCCTCGGCCAGCGTGGCGGCTGGCATCTTTGGCGTCATCGTCGCCCTGATGGCCGGCTTTTCGCGCTTTTGGGTGCGGGCCTTGCTCGTGATCGTCATCACCACCCTGACGCTGTTCGCCTATGTCTGGGAGCGTCAGGCCCAGCCCTGGGCGCCGGCGTTGTCTCACTCCAGCGCGGCGATATTGCATGAACTTGCGTAGGGTTTGATCGGCGTCGTCGGCTCGAAAGAGCCGTGCGTGATCGCCGATATCACCGACGATCAAGCTTGGACGGCCGCGCTGGAGCGCAGCCGCGATGGAATTCTCCGGTGGCTCGAGATGCGGCTACGCGGTGAGCCGCTGGCGCGGAGCTGCCCGTCAGCCGGCTAGCCGGTAGTCGCTCTCGGGCCCCGGCTGGCCGTCGGTCGTCAGTATGCCGCGCCGCTCCAGGTCGATGATATGGCCGAGCACCGAGCGCGCCGCGGCCGGCCAGAGGCGCTTGTCGACGTCGGCGTAGAGCACCGGGACCATGTCCTTGATCCGGCCGTGCCCGTCGGTGACGGCCTTGAGGACTTGGGCCTCGCGAGCGCGGCGGTGGGCGATATAGGCTGCGATGAAGGGATCTACGTCCGGGACGGGCGGGCCGTGTGTCGGCCATAGAGTCGTGAAATTGCGCGCCTTCACCAGGTCCAGGCTTTCCATATAGGCGGTCATGTCGCCGTCCGGGGGCGAGACCACCGTGGTCGACCAGCCCATGATGTGGTCGCCGGAGAACAGGGCGTTCTCTTCTAGCAGGGCGAAGCAGATGTGGTTGGAGGTGTGACCTGGCGTGGCGATCGCCTCCAGGGTCCAGCCGGGTCCCTTGAAGATCGCACCGCCGCCGCAGATGTCGATGTCGGGTGTGAAGTCCAGATCGTGGCCAGCCTCGGTGATAACCACCGAATCGACCGCCTGGCCGCCGACGGCGCAGCCATAGATCTTCGCTCCAGTTTTCTCCTGCAGCGGGCGCGCAAGGGGGGAATGGTCGGAGTGATGGTGGGTGACCAGGATGTGGGTCACCGTCTCACCCTGCAGCGCGGCCATCAGCGCGTCGAGGTGTTCGGGCAGGTCGGGGCCCGGGTCGATGACCGCGACCTCGCCCTTGCCGATGATGTAGGTGACGGTGCCCAGATAGGTGAACGGGCCCGGATTGTTGGCCACCACCCGCCGGATCAGCGGCGAGACCTGGTCGCAGGCGCCGTAGTCGAACTTGATCTCGCGGACATAGGGGATCATCGGCAATATCCTTGGGCGGCGCCCTAATTGCTCGTCCCGACCTCGACTTGATGAATGAGGTCGGTCATGGCGACGGACGCGGCGATTTTTGTATCAAAACGGCTTCAGAGGGTGGTGTCGGCCTTGCTGTGTCTCGTGGCGGCCCACTTGGTGCTGGCGGTCGCGAGCTGCGAACCAGAGCAGGTCGCCATGGGGGCGACCCGCGTCCCGCTCGAATTCAACCAGCCCTAACGGGGAAATGCGCCGGACAGATCATAGCCGGCCTGCGATCCTAGCTCGACAAGCTCCTCGGCGCTGCGCTCGTCGGCCTGGAACTGGCCTAGCGACCAGGTGACAATGGACCGGGTCCCTGAACGGCAGAAGGCCAGAACCGGACCTTCGGCGGCCTCGACCGCGCGATAGTTGGCTTCGACCTGGTCCGGCGTCGGCGCGCCGCGTACCGGAATGTGCACATAGCCAAGTCCAGCGGCCTTGGCGGCGGCCTCGACCTCGGCGCTCGTCGGTTGGCCGGGCTCTTCGCCGTCGGGGCGATTGTTGATCACCAGCTTGAAGCCCAGGCCGGCGGCCGTGGCGAGATCGTCGAGCCCGATCTGGGGGGCGACGGAGAGCTGGTCGGTGACGCGTCGAAAATCAGTCATGTGAGCTACCGGAGGCTGGGAAGAGGACCCTTCGTTGACATCATCGGGGGGCGATGAAAGTTTCGCAACGTCCGGCCGTCAAATGGCCTCCACCTTGAGCCCCCTCAAATGTTGCGTTTCATCGGCCGCCGCCTGCTCGTGGCCATACCGACGCTTTTCCTGGTCGTTACAGTCGCGTTCTTCATGATGCGCGCGGCGCCCGGCAGTCCGTTCGACAGCGATCGCAAGCTCGCGCCCGAGATCGAGCGAAACGTGATGGCGAAATACGGCATGGATAAGCCGATCGGTGAGCAATATTTCAACTATATCAAAGGGGTGGTTCAGGGCGACTTCGGCCCGTCGTTGAAGTATCAGGACAAGAGCGTCCTGGAGATCCTGCAAGAGAACTACAAGGTCAGCCTGGTCCTGGGCCTATCGGCGATCCTGATCGCCAGTATCGTGGGGGTGACGCTGGGCGTCCTGGCCGCGCTTCGGCAGAACGGTCTCATCGACTATGGGGTGATGGGCGTGGCGATCCTCGGGGTGTGTATTCCCACCTTCGTCACCGCGCCGCTGCTGGTGCTGCTGTTCGGATCCCAGCTTCAGATCTTGCCGTCGGGGGGGTGGAACGGCGGCGCGCTGGCGAATCTCATCCTGCCGGTGACCGTGCTCGCCCTGCCGCAGATCGCCATCATCTCGCGGCTGACGCGCGCTGGGATGATCGAGGTGCTGCGCTCCAACTACGTCCGCACCGCCCGCGCCAAGGGCCTGCCCGAGCATCGCATTGTCGCAAAGCACGCCCTGCGCGCGGCCATACTTCCGCTGGTCAGCTACCTCGGCCCGGCCTGCGCCGGCCTGCTGACCGGCTCCCTGGTCGTGGAAAAGATCTTCAACCTGCCGGGCCTGGGGAAGTTCTTCGTCATCTCCGCGCTCCAGCGGGACTACACCGTGGTCATGGGCATGGTGATCTTCTACGCCGCCCTGATCCTTGTCTTGAACCTGATCGCCGACCTTCTTTATGCGGTGCTCGATCCCCGCGTGAGGCTGTCTTGAAGGCTCCCATTCTCGCTCCCGGCTCGCGCGCCGGGGCCCAGGTCATGGAAAAAGCCGTCAAGGGCCGCAGCCTGTGGGATGACGCCCGCCGCCGGCTGTTCCGCAACTGGGCCGCGGTCACCGGCATGGTGGTGCTGGTCGTCCTCGTCGTGGTGGCGTTGATCGGTCCGCATCTGGTGCCGTTCAGCTATGACCAGATCAACAAGAACGACGTCTGGGCGCCGCCGTTGACGGGCGGGCACCTGCTCGGCGCCGATTCCCTCGGGCGCGACTTGCTGGCCAGACTGCTGATGGGCTTGCGGGTGTCGCTGGCGATCGGTCTGGTCGCGACCGTGGTCTCGTTGGTGATCGGCGTCCTTTGGGGGGCGATCGCCGGCTATGTCGGCGGGGCGCTGGATGAGCTCATGATGCGCGTCGTCGATGTGCTCTATTCGCTGCCGTTCATCTTCTTCGTCATCCTGATGATGGTGACGTTCGGGTCGAACATCATCCTTATCTTCGTCGCCATCGGGGCGGTCGAGTGGCTGACCATGAGCCGGATCGTGCGCGGCCAGACCCTGGGCCTGAAGCACAAGGAGTTCGTCGAGGCGGCCCGCGCGGCTGGCCTCAACCAGGGCTCCATCATCACCAAGCACATCATCCCGAACCTGCTGGGGCCGGTGGTGGTCTATGTGACCTTGACGATCCCGGCCGTGATCCTGGCCGAGAGCTTCCTCAGCTTCCTGGGCCTGGGCGTTCAGCCGCCGATGGCCTCGCTGGGCAGCTTGATCGCTAATGGCGCCCAGGACATGGAGCTGGCGCCCTGGCTGCTGATCTTCCCGTCGCTGGTGATGATCGTCACCCTGATGAGCTTCAACTTCATCGGCGACGGGCTGCGCGACGCCATCGATCCGCAGGACAGGTAAGGATGGATCCGGCCGCCATCGACGCCCTTGTCGCTGAAGCCATGGTCGCCGCGCGGGGCGGCGATGCTTCAGGCGCCCTGGCCTTGCTCCGGAAGGCCGAAGCCGCCGCGCCCGGCGATCCCAATCTGAAAATGCAGCAGGCGCTGGTCTACCGGATCACCGGCGCCTTGCCGCAGGCGATCGCGGCTCTGGATCAGGCGCTGGCGATCGATCCGTACAACTTCCTGGCGCTGCTCTCGAAGGGCGCTGTGCTGGAGAAGCTGTCGGGAGATCGCGCCGCCGCCCGTGTCTATCGTCACGCCATCGAGATCGCCCCGCCGGATGACAAGTTGCCGCCACATCTGGCGACTCCCCTGGCGCGGGCCCGGGCCGTCGTGGACGGCGTCGATGAGGAACTGGAGAACTTCCTGCGCGGCCAGATCGGGCCGCTCACCGCCGCTGGCGGCGAACTGGCGATGAACCGGTTGGACGAGGCTATCGGCGTCTATGCGGGCCGCCGCAAGGTCTACCAGCAGCAGCCGCTGCTGCTGCACTATCCGCGGCTCCCGGCGCTGCCGTTCTATCCTCGCGATCTGTTTCCCTGGCTTCGGGATCTGGAAGCCGGGACCGACGACATTCGCGACGAGCTTCAGGCGGTCCTGGCCTCACGCATGGATGACTTCGCGCCCTATATCGCCTTCCCGCCGAACGTGCCGGTGAACCAGTGGGAGGAGCTCAACCACTCGGAGCGTTGGAGCTCGCTGTTCCTCTGGAAGGATGGCCTGCGCCAGGACGCGGTCTGCGACAGCTGCCCGCGAACCGCCGCCTTGCTGGAAAGCCTGCCGATGGCGGACCAGGAGGGGTTCGCCCCGGTGGCGATGTTCTCGGCCCTGCAGCCGCATACCCGGATCCCGGCGCACACAGGGTCCACCAATGTGCGGCTGATCACCCACCTGCCGCTGATCCTGCCGGGGCCGGCACGCTTCCGCGTCGGCAACGACATGCGGGAATGGCGAATGGGCGAGGCCTGGGTGTTCGACGACACCATCGAACACGAGGCATGGAATGACGCCGACGAGACCCGGGTCATCCTGATCTTCGATATCTGGAACCCCTACCTGGAGCAGGGTGAGCGAGAACTGGTCAAGGTGCTGATGGAAGCCCGCAACCAGTTCTACGCGGGCTGATGCTATTCCGTCCGGCGGGCCCGGAAGGCGCGCTGGCCATCGACGCTCAGCAGGAAGCTGCCCATGGTCGCCTTACGCACGCGCGCCGGCATCCCGGCCTTGGGTTTGATGGACGGCGAATCGACGTCGATCTGCGTCCAGGTCGAGCCGTCCTCCAGCTTCAGGACCCACTTGCCGGTCGCCTCGGTCCGCGCCGAAACGATGCGGCTCTCGATGCTGTCGACTTCCTCGGGCTTGTCGCCGCGATCGAACACCGACAGCGAGGGCAGGCGGAACCCGAAGGCCTGGCGGCGAACCTGCTGGGCCTGAGCCCGATCGACGACGACAATATCGCCCTTGGCCTCGGCCGTTTCCAGGGCGGCGGCGGCGCCGTCGAAGCAGGCGAGGCGAGCCGAATCGTCTGCGACCTTACGACAGTCGGCCAGCTTCTGGACCAGCGCGGCCCGGCCTTCCATACTGGGCTGGGCGTATGCTGGCCAAGCGCAGAGGGTCGAGGCGGCAAGAACGACGGCCGCGTGTCTTACCCGAACCATAGCGATAGTCATTTCTGAGAGCCCCATGTCACTGCGTAAGCTCATTGAAGCCGCCAGCCACCATGCACGCAATCTCCTGATTCTGTCCGCCGTCGCGGTGGCGGTGCAGGCGTGCGGCGGTCAGAGCGGGCCGGCGCGGGCGCAATGCCCGGCGGGCAAGGTGTGCCTGCACCTGGGCAACGGCTCTGAACCGACGACGCTCGACCCCCATAAGTCCAGCGGCACCTGGGAAGATCGAATCATCTCCGACGCGCTGATGGGCCTGACTCAGGACGACGCCGCGGGGCGGCCGATCCCGGGCATGGCCGAGCGTTGGGAAACGTCGGCGGACGGGCTGACCTGGCGGTTCTACCTGCGCGACGCCAAGTGGTCGGACGGTGCGCCGGTGACCGCCGATGACTTCGTGTTCGCGATTCGCCGGATCCTCGATCCCAAGACCGCCTCGCAGTACTCGTCCTTGCTCTACATGATCGAAGGCGCGCAGGCGGCTACGGAAGGCAAGGCTCCCCTGGAGAGCGTCGGGGTTAGGGCGGTTTCGCCCAAGATTCTCGAATTCCGCCTGAACCATCCGGCCCCGTATTTGCCGGAGGTGGCCAAGCACTACTCGATGTATCCGGTGCCGCGGCACGTGGTGGAGAAGTGGGGCGACGCCTGGACCCGGCCCGAACACTTCGTCGGCAATGGGCCGTTCACCGTGCGGGAGTGGCGGCTGGGCGATTACGTCCGCTCGGTTAAGAGCCCAACCTTCTACGAGGCCGACAAGGTCTGCGCCGACGAGGTCTACTATTACCCGACCAACGACGCGATCAGCGCCGAGCGCCGCGTGAGGCGCGGTGAACTCGACTCCAACGCCGACATCCAATCGAATCGAATCGCCTTCCTGCGCAAGGAAATTCCAGAGTACGTCCGCACCCACACCTATCTCGGCGTGTCGTATGTGGCGTTCAATTCAAACGTGCCCGAGTTCAAGGACCCGCGGGTGCGGCAGGCGCTCTCGATGTCGATCGACCGGGAATTCATCGCCGAGAAGCTGCTGCGGGGCGGGCAGATGCCAGCCTACACCTTCGTCCCGCCGGGCGTTGCGAACTACCAGGGCGCCAAGCCCCCTGAGTGGGCGAGTTGGCCGTTCGCCAAGCGCCAGGCCGAGGCGCGTCGCCTGCTAGCCGAGGCGGGCTTTGGACCCGGTCGTCCGCTGAAGGTGGAGATCAAGCATCGCAACACCCCTGACCCGATGCTGGTCATGCCCGCCATCCAGGCCGATTGGAAATCGATCGGCGTCGATGCGCGTCTTGCGCAGAACGAAACCCAGATCGCCTATGCCTCATATCGGGCGCGTGACTTCCAGGTCGCCGACGCCGCGTGGATCGCCGACTACAACGATCCTATGAGTTTTCTGTACTTGATGCAGTCGGCGACAGGGCAGCAGAACTACGGCGACTACAGAAATGCAGACTATGACGCGTTGTTGGCCAAGGCTGACAACGAGCCGGATGCTGCAAAGCGCGGACAGTATCTCGCCGACGCCGAACACCTGATGCTCGAAGATACGGCGGTCGCCCCGACCTACTTCTATGTCACAAAGAACCTCGTGAACCCGAAGGTTACTGGGTTCGTGGATAACGTGATTGACCATCATCGCACACGCTATCTGTGCGTCGCGGGCAACAAACCGCCCGTTTGACGGCAAGCTCGGCACGAGTCGTGCGCTAAGGTGGGGCAGGGCGGGCGATCTGTGACCAGAATGCTACAGACTGACGTCCATAACGTGACCATCTATTGTTGTTCGTTGACCTGCGACATGTTCGCCCCGTAACTCGGGTGTAACCGGAAACAGCTCGTTTCTGGGACCTTTCCTTTGTGGGGAGCGGCTGCCTTCTGGTGGACCGCTGGAGGATACAAACAGTGAAATTCAAGTCGACGCGGGAGCGCCTGCTGGCGTCATCCATGATCTGCGGCGCGGCCCTTCTCGGGCTTAGCGCTACGCAAGCGATGGCCCAGGAGGGCCAGGAAGTCCAAGAACTGGTGGTCACCGGTTCGCGTATTCCTCAGCCTAACCTGACCAGCGCCAGCCCGGTGACCGTGGTTGGCGCCGAAGACATCCAGACCCGCGGCGTCACCCGCACGGAAGACCTGGTGAACCAACTGCCGCAAGTGTTCGCGGCCCAGGGCTCCAACTACGCCAACGGCGCCACCGGCACCGCCACCGTCGACCTTCGCGGCCTTGGCCCGAACCGCACCCTGGTGCTGATCGACGGCCGTCGCCTGATGAACGGTACTCCGGCCGCGACCGCCGGCAACACCGCCCCTGACCTGAACTTCATTCCCGCCGCGCTGATCGAGCGCGTCGAAGTCGTCACCGGCGGCGCCTCGGCCGTTTACGGTGCGGACGCCGTCGCCGGCGTTGTGAACTTCATCATGCAGCAGGACTTCGAAGGCGTTCGCCTCGACCTGCAGTACAGCGGCTACCAGCACAAGAACGACAGCAAGATCCAAGACGTCGTTCGTCGTCGCCAGGAAGGCGCCATCGACCCGTCGCGCTTCGCCCTGCCGGAAGAAACCGTCTGGGATGGCGGCACCACCGACCTGAACCTGGTGATCGGCGCCAACACCGCCGACGACCGCGGCAACGTGACGGCCTATGTCGGCTACCGTAACACCCAGGCTGTCACGCAAGACCAGCGCGACTTCAGCTCGTGCGCCCTGGGCCTCTCGGCCACCGGCCTGCACGGCTATGCTTGCGGCGGCTCCGGCACCACCGCTCCGGCCCAGTTCGTGCCCGGCGGCGGCACCCTGTCGTCGATCACCCTGGACCCGACCGCTCCTGGCGGCCGCGCCTTCCGCCCCTATGTCGCGGGTCGTGACGCCTTCAACTTCGCGCCCTACAACTACTTCCAGCGTTCGGATGAGCGCTACGTGCTGGGCGCCTTCGCGCATTATGAGTTCAGCCCGGCGGCCGAACTTTACACCCAGCTGATGTTCATGGACGACCACACGGTCGCGCAGATCGCCCCCTCGGGCATCTTCGGCCAGAACATCAACATCAACTGCGAAAACAACCCGTACCTGACGCCGACCATGGCGACGTCGCTCTGCGCGCCGACCATCGACCAGCTTCCGGACGACGACAACTTCCCGAACACCATCGGCGTCAACCCCGATGCCGACCCGGTGACCCCGGGCCAACAAGCTTCGGTCGCCATCCTGCGCCGGAACGTTGAGGGCGGTGGCCGTCAGGCCGACCTGCGTCACACCTCGTATCGCGGCGTGATCGGCATGCGCGGCGACCTGGGCGACGGCTGGAACTACGACGCCTTCGCGCAATACGGCACGGTCAGCTATCAGCAGATCTACAACAACGAATTCTCGCTGGCCCGCTCGCTGCGCGCCAATGACGTTGTCATCGATCCGCTGACCGGCCAACCGGCTTGCCGTTCGGCCGTGCCGTCGCTGGCCGGCGCCAATGTCGACGCCGCCTGCCGTCCGTACGACGTGTTCGGCACCGCCGGCCCCAGCGCCGAATCGCTGAACTATGTCCAGACTCCCGGCTTCCAGAACGGCACCTACACCCAGACCGTCGTCAGCGGCGTGCTGACCGGCCAACTGGGCCAGTACGGCGTCAAGACGCCTTGGGCCGAAGACGGCGTGGGCATCGCGCTCGGCACCGAATATCGCCGTGAAAGCCTCGACCTGAACACCGACATCGCCTTCCAGACCGGCGACCTGCTCGGCCAAGGCGGCGCGACCCTGCCGTCGCAAGGTTCGTACGACCTGTACGAACTGTTCGGCGAAGCCCGCATCCCGCTGGTTCAAGATCGCCCGTTCTTCCACAGCCTGTCGGCGGAACTCGGCTATCGCTTCTCGGACTACTCGCTGCGCTTCAACACCAACACCTACAAGATCGCGGGTGACTGGGCGCCGACCGAGGACTTCCGTCTCCGCGCCAGCTACAACCGCGCGGTTCGGGCTCCGAACATCATCGAACTGTTCTCGACGGCCAACGTCGTCCTGAACGGCACGACTGATCCGTGCGCCGGCGCGACCCCGGACTTCACTGCGGCTCAGTGCGCCAACACCGGCGTCAGCGCTTCGCAGTACGGCAATCTGGCGGTGAACCTGGCCGAGCAATACAACGGTCAGACCGGCGGTAACCCCGACCTGGATCCGGAAAAGTCGACCACCAAGTCGCTCGGCCTGGTGCTGACCCCGACCTTCTTCCCGGGCTTCACCTTCTCGGTGGACTGGTACAACATCGAAGTTGAGAAGCGCATTGGCCAAATCGGCCAGGACGTGACTCTTGAGCGTTGCGCCCTCACGGGTGACGCCTTCTTCTGCGGCCTGATCAAGCGCGCGCCGGGCACCGGTTCGCTCTGGCTTTCGAACAACGGCTTCATCGTCGACACCACCTTCAACACCGGTGGCCTCGAAGTTGAAGGCGTCGACCTCGAAGCTACCTATCGCTTCGACTTCGCCGACATGAGCTTCACGAACGGCATCAGCAACTACGGCGGCCTGAGCTTCAACTTCCAAGGCAGCTACCTGAAGGACTACCTCGTCACCACCCTGCCGGGCGACGAGCCCTTCGACTGCGCCGGCCAATACGGCAACATCTGCACCGGTTCGGCCGTTTCCGCGGCGGCTCCGATGCCGGAATGGCGCCACAAGCTGCGCCTGACCTGGAACGCGCCGTGGGATCTCGAAGTGTCCGGTACGTGGCGCCACATCTCGGAGGTCACCTCCGACCGTGGTGTTGAAACCGCCGCTGACGCGACCCTCAAGGCGATGGACTACTTCGACCTCGCCGGTAACTGGGGCGTGCGTGAAAACGTGACCCTGCGCTTCGGCGTCAACAACCTGTTCGACAAGGATCCGCCGCTGGCCAGCCAAAGCAACTGCCCGGCCGGCCCTTGCTCGGGTAACACCTATCCGCAGACCTACGACTCGATGGGTCGTTATCTGTTCATCGGCGCCCGGATGGACTTCTAGTCCTTCCAGCACCGTAAAAGTTGAAGGGCGGCGACTTCGGTCGCCGCCCTTTTTCTTTGCAATAACGGGATGTTGGGCCGATCTGGCCCGTGCCGCCGCGAGCTAGGCGGGGACGGCGTCGAAGGCGACGGTCATACGCTGTTCGTTCGACGCGAACGGAACCGTCCCATGCCACATGTACGACGGGAACAGCACCAGCCGGCCAGGCTTGGGCTGGATAAAGCGCTCCGCTTCCAGGGCCGGCGCTGTCCGAATGCCGGGTTCGCCAAACTTGATCCAGCCTGGCTTGGCCTCTGTGTCTTCGGTGTCGCGCGGAACCGATACGTAGAAGGCCGAGGATATCCATCCCATCGGATGGACGTGATTGGTGTGGTGGCCTGAGGTTTCCAACCGAACCGACCAGGCCCCGGCCAACTGGGCCGAGCCGTTGTTTCTGCGGTCAAAGGAGGTGTCGCCGAACCCAATCTTCTCGATGTGATCCTGCATGGTTGCTCGGAACCGCTCGAGCAGGTGTTCGATCGGCGCCTCGTGAGCGCCGTCGAGCCGCAAGGGCGTCTGGCCGCCGCCCCGCACCGATTGCGAGAAGGGGTGAACCGTAAAGCCGTGCAGCCGGTGCAGCGCCGCGCGCAGCGCCTCCAGGTATTCGCGGTCCTCGGCCTTGCTCTCATCGAAGAGATCGTAGGCGCCGACCAGGCGGTCATAGTCGTACATGGCGCCATAGCGTTGATCGCCGGTCAGCCGCCATGTCGTGGCCTGTAGGGCCAGTGCGAACTGGTGGTTGGGAGCTTCGGCGACCGCGGCCTCGGCGGCCCGCCTGGCGTTCTCCAGGTCACCGGCCGCCAGCAGGGCCTGCGCGGTCAGAGCGTTCGCGCCGCCGATGCCGAACTCGCGGGTCGCCTGAGCCCAGCGCACGGCGGCCGGGGCGTCGTCCAACTCGCAGCACAACTCCACCGCCAGACCGAGGAGCCGTGCGTCTCGCGGCGTCATAGCCAGGGCGGTCTCAATCGTTCGCCTCGCCGCTTCAGGATCGCCGGTGAATTCGTGAGCGATGGCGAGGGTATAGCGTAGGCCCGGGCTGCCGGGTTGGGTCGAGATCGCCCGTTCAAGCCGCGCCAGGGCGTTCTGGCGGTCGCCGGTTCGCATCCAGATGAGCTGGGCCAGTTCCCTGTGGGCTTCTTCGTATTCGGGGCGCGCGTTGATCGCAGCGATGAAGGCCCGTTCCGCCTCGTCGAACCGGCGTTGTTCCTGCAGCGCGCGCGCCAGGACCAGGCGGGTCTCGGGGGCGGCGAGGCCAAGGCCAATGGCCTTGTTCGCGGCCGTTTCGGCCTCGGCGGCCTGACCAAGATCGCCGAGAGTCGAGGCCAGGTTGTGCCAGCACACGGCATTGGTTGGAAAGCGGCCGACCGCCGTCTGGTTGGCGGCCAGGGCTTCTCGAGGTCGGCCCGCGGCTTTCAGAACCGTGGCCCGGGCGGCGAGCGCGCCGGCTGTCGCGTCCGGGCGAGCGACCAATTCGGCGGCCAGGGCAAGGGCGCCCTCGATGTCGCCCCGCCCCAACAGCTCATAGGCCCTGCGATGGTCAGTGCTCACGGCTCTACTTCACGGGGGTGGGGGCCAGCACCATGGCTCCGCCGCTGCGCAGGCGTTCCTGAGCCATTTCGTCCAGGACGCCCTGGGCGCGGGGATCGCCCATCACCCAGGCGGCGGCCGCCAGGGTGCGGACGGACGTGGCAGAGATGCCGAGCGCGCTTTCCAGCGCCTCGAACGGCGAGGTATGGGTGGTCATGCGCTTGAGGCGAACCTCGCCCTTCAGGCCAGCCAGGGCCTTGGCCTTGTCGACGGCTTGATAGAAGCCGCCAACCTCGTCGACCCGGCCGATCTCGCGCGCCTGGGCGCCGGTCCAGACCCGACCCTTGGCGATCTCGCGCACGCGCTCAGGCGGCAGGTTTCGGCCGGTGGCGACGCGTCCGATGAAGTTGTCATAGATGCGGTCCATCCAGCCGGAGAAGGCTGCGCGCTGGGCCGGGGTCATCGGGGCGCCTGCGCTGAAGGCGCCGGCGTACTCGCCGCCCACCCCGATCTGCCGCATGTCGACGCCGAAGCGCTGGAGGGCTTCTCCCACCGCGAACTTGCCGCCGAACACCCCGATGGAGCCGGTGAGGGTGGTCGGATGAGCGACGATGGCCGAGGCTTCGCTCGACACCCAGTAGCCGCCCGAGGCCGCATAGGTGCCCATCGAGACGACGACTGGCTTCTTCGCGGCCTTGGCCGCGCGAACAGCGGCCAGGATCTGTTCCGAGGCGGTGTCCGAACCGCCGGGCGAGGAGACGCGGAAGACAATGGCCTTCACGTCCTTGTCCTCAATGGCGTCATAGAGCGCCTCGGAAATGTCGTCGGAGTACATCGACGAGGACGCGGAGAACGGGTTCGTGGATCCGTCGTGGCCGGTGACGATCGCGCCTTCGCCTTCGACGATGGCGATGGCCGGGCCGGGCTTGTGGACCCGCTCGCGGCTGGCGCGCATGTACTTCTCGAAGCTGACCAGTTCGGAGTCCTTGCCGGCCTTGGCCAGGGCGGCGGTCTCGATCTCCTTGACCTGCCCGACCTTGTCGATCAGGCGAAGCTTCAGGGCCTCCTCGGCCAGATAGGGGCCGGCTTCCAGATTGGTGCGCAGCGCTTCTGGCGTCAGCTTGCGGTCAGTGGCGGCGTTGGCGAGCGCCGAACCGTATACCGAGCCCATCCAGGACAACTGGGCCTCACGGTGCGCCGGCGTGTAGTCGCTATAGAGGTACGGATTGACGGCGTTCTTGAACTCATAGCGCTGCTCGTAGTCGGCCTTCACGCCATACTTGTCGAACGCGCGCTTGAGGAACACGTCCTCGCTGGAAATCCCGACCGCCTGGAACGACGCGCCCGGCTGCATCCAGAGCTCGTCGGCGGATGCGCCGAGCATATAGGTCGAGGTCACGACGCCTGACGGATACAGGCCCTGGCTGTGGGCGAAGACCGGCTTGCCGGCGGAGCGGAATTTCTTCAGCGCCAGACGAATCTCATCGGCCGCGGCCGGCGCCATGCCGCCGTCGGGCAGCCGCACCAGCAGCGCCTTGACCTTGCCGTCCTTGCCCGCGCGGTCGAGCGTCTCGATCACCGACATCACCGACATCGAGCGGCGGCCGAAGGAGGCGAACGGATTGATCGGATCCTGGTCGGTGAGCGGATCGCGCAGATCCAGCTCGAGCACCGCATGGCTCGGTGTCGGCGCTGGTTTGGCGGCGCCGGCGGCCATCACGATCAACAGGAACGGCACGCCGATCAGGAAGAGCACCAAGCCCGCGAAGACGCCGGCCGTGGTGATGAGGAATTGCTTCATAAGGGAAGGTCGCCAGGAGGGAGGTTCGCCGCCCAAGCTACATGGCCCCGCGTTTCGTTCAAATGAAGACCCTGCAATTGTCGCGCGTAAGGGACAGTTGGTCGCTGAGACGCGCCGCGCGGCCCTTCAAAGGTAAAATCTTGCCCCTGAACATCGTTAGGTTTGGCTTTTCGTCCCGCCACCAAAGTATGCAACGGGCCTGAGAGCGGCGCGGCCGCCCTTTTGCGCAATTTAGAACATGTGATGGGGGCTCCCTTGAACCTAGCTAGAGACGGTTGGCGCGTGGTCGGAGCCCTGGCGGCCGGCGGGTTCCTGGCCATCGCCGGCGCGGCGCACGCCGAAGGACAGCCCGTCGCCATCATGGGCGCCACCGTGTTCGACGCCACCGGCGCAGCCCCGCACCTGGCCAATGTCGTGATCAAGGACGGCCGGATCGCCGAGGTCGGCCCCGGCGTAAAGGCGCCGCGCGGCGCGACCGTGATCAACGCCAAGGGCAAGGCGCTGCTGCCGGGCTTCTTCGACGTCCACACCCATTGGACCCCGGCGGGCGACCCGCGCATCTCGCCGCAGATCGCCAACGCCTACATCGCGGCGGGCGTCACCACGGTGAACGATTTCCACCAGCAGCCGGAATCGTTCGCACCGCGCCGGCAGTGGATCGGGACCATGGCCTCGCCGCACGTGAACTTCGTCGCCCGCATGAGCACGCCGGGCGGGCACGGGGCCGACTGGGCTGACACCGCCACCACCAAGTGGGTGAACACCCCCCGGGCGGCGCGGACCGAGGTCCAAGCGCTGGTTCCCTACAAGCCAGACTTCATCAAGGCCTTCACCGACGGCTGGCGCTATGGCGCATCGGCGGACAACACCAGCATGGACGAGGGCACGCTCACGGCTCTGGTCGATGAAGCCCACCGCAACAACATCAAGGTGCTGACCCACACGGTCACAGTCGAGCGCGGCCAGATCGCCGCCCGCGCCAAGGTCGATATCATCGCCCACAGCCTGCAGGATCGCGAGATCGACCAGCAGACCATCGACCTGATCAAGGCATCGGGCACCGCCTACGCGCCGACCCTGGCTGTCTATGATCCGAACAAAGGCGAGGGCGCGGCCACCACGCCGGAAGCCAAGAAGCGCAGCGAAATCAAGTTCGGATACGCCCTGCACAACACAAAGGCGCTGCATGACGCCGGCGTCGTCGTGGCGCTCGGCACCGACGCCGGCATGACCGGGACGCCGCACGGCGTCTCGACGCTGCGCGAGATGGAACTGCTGGTCCAGGCCGGCCTGACGCCCAGCGAGGCGCTGATCGTCGGCACCGCCAATAGCGCCAAGGTGTTGGGCGAGCTGGACGATCGCGGCACGATCGAGAAAGGCAAACGCGCCGATCTGGTCCTGGTCGCCGGCGCGCCCTGGGTCAATATCGCCGACGTCCGCAAGACCGACCGCGTCTTCGTCGATGGGAAGCTGGTGCATGGGCCGGGCGTGAAGCTGCCCGCCGCCAACAGCCAGGCGGCCATGCCGGCGGTGAAGGTCGCTGCCCTGATTGACGATTTCGAGGGCGCAAAGGAGCGCTCCAGCCTCGACACCCTGCGCCTCAACGACACCGACGGCGGTGTCGATCGCACCGTACAGGTGGCCCAGGTCATCCCGCGCACGGCTACCAATCACGCCCTGAGCATCGACGCCAAGATGTCGATCAAGGACGACCCGAACGCGGGCGTCATCATTCCGCTGACCCGCGGCTCGGTGCAGCCGGTCGATGCGCGCGCCTATAAGGGCGTGCGGTTCGAACTGCGCGGCGACGGCGCTTATGAGCTTGGCGTCAATACCCTCGCCGGCCGCTGGACCTCCGAGGTCGGGGGCGGTCCGGAGTGGCGGACGGTCGAGATTCCGTTCACCGCATTGAAGCCGGCCCAAGGACGCGGCGGGGCCAAGGGCGCCTGGACGGCGATGGATCTGCTGGAAGTCTCGATCAGCGGCAGCCGGCCGGGCGGCCAGAAGCTGTGGGCCGAAGTGGACAACGTGACCTTCTACTAGTCGACCAGGAAGCGGCTTCGCGGCGACGCCGCTGGGCCGCTCATCTGGGCAGGGTTTCGGCGAAGGGGTGGGTTTCTTCGCGCCCTGCGTCTTGCGTACATAAGCCAGCGGTCGTGAGCCGCGAGGGGGCCCTATGCACTTTTCCAGATATCTAAGAAACGCCGCCGCCGTGGTGGCCATCACCGTTGCGCTCGGCGCGCCCGCATGGGCCGCCGCGCCCAGTGGGATCACCTCGCCCAAAGACGCGTTCGGTCACGATATCGGCGACGACTACTTCCTCGCCAACTACACCCAGCTCGAAGCCTATTTCAAAACCCTCGCTGGGCAGTCCGACCGCATGAAGCTGGTCGACATCGGTCCGACCGAGGAAGGCCGCCGCGAATACATGGCGATCGTCTCCTCGCCGGCCAATCTGGCCAAACTGGATCGCTATCGGGAGATCGCGCGCAAGCTGGCCAAGGCCGAGGGTGTCAGCGAAGAGGAAGCCAAGGCGCTGGCCGCTGAAGGCAAGGCGGTGATCTGGATCGACGGCGGGCTTCACGCCACCGAGGTCGTCCCGCCCCAGGCGTTGATCGCGGCGCTGCATGACATGCTGACCAAGGATGACGCCGAGACCCGCCGCATCCTGGACGACGTCATCATCCTGTTCGGCCAGGTGAACCCGGACGGCCAGGAACTGGTCTCCAACTGGTACATGCGTAACGCCGATCCGGCGAAGCGCGAGTTCAACAGCCTGCCGCGCCTGTATCAGAAGTATATCGGCCACGATAACAATCGCGACTACTACATGTCGGCGATGAAGGAGACCACGAACGTCAACCGGATCTTCTTCCGGGAGTGGTATCCGCAGATCGTCTACAATCACCACCAGACCGGCCCGGCCGGGACCGTGGTGTTCATGCCGCCGTTCCGCGACCCCTTCAACTACAACTACGACCCGCTGGTGATGTCGACCTTGAGCGAGGTCGGCTCGGCCATGCACAGCCGGCTGATCAGCGAGGGCAAGCCCGGCTCGACCATGCGCAGCGGCGCGACCTACTCGACCTGGAACAACGGGATGGAGCGCTCCATCACCTATTTCCACAACACCGTCGGCCTGCTGACGGAGATCATCGGCCATCCGACGCCGATGCAGATCCCGCTGATTCCGAAGAACCAGATCGCCCGCAACGACCTGCCGGCGCCGATCGCGCCACAGCAATGGAAGTTCCGCCAGTCGATCGACTACTCGATGTCGATCAATCGCGCCGTGCTCGACTACGCCTCGCGCAACCGCGAGCGGCTGCTGATGAACATCTGGCGGATGGGCGACAACTCGATCGAGCGCGGGCGTCAGGATAGCTGGACCGTGACACCGAAGCGTATCGAGGCGCTGGAGGCGGCGGCCAAGGGGCGTCCCGAGGTCGGCAGCGGCCGCAACGCGAGCGTCGATCCGACGCTCTATAACCAGATCCTGCGCGACCCCGCCCTGCGCGATGCGCGCGGCTACATCATCCCCGCCGACCAGGCCGACCTACCGACGGCGGTCAAGTTCCTGAACGCGCTGATCAAGACCGGCGTCGATGTCGAGCGCGCCGACAAGGCGTTCAAGGTCGGCGGCAAGTCCTATCCGGCCGGCTCCTATGTGGTGCGCGCCGACCAGGCCTACCGTCCGCACGTCCTGGACATGTTCGAACCCCAGGATCACCCGCACGACTTCGCCTATCCGGGCGGCCCGCCGATCGCGCCCTACGATTCGACCGGCTACACGCTGGCCATGCAGATGGGCGTGAAGTTCGATCGTATCCTCGACGGGTTCGATGGTCCCTTCACGCCGGTCGCCGATGTGATGGCGCCCTCGCCTGGCAAGATCATCGGTTCGGGCAAGGCCGGCTACCTCGTCAGCCATGAGGTCAACGACAGCTTCATCCTTTCCAATCGCCTGCTGAAGGCGGGCGAGGGCGTCTATTGGGTGAAGACCGCGACCAAGGCCGGCGGCAAAGCGTTCGCGCCGGGCGCCCTCTGGATCCCGGCTACGCCGGCGAACCGCGCAATTCTGGAGAAGGCCACGGCCGAACTGGGCGTCGACGCCTATGCGGTCGCCAAGGCTCCGATCGGTGAAACCCTAAAGCTGAAGCCGGTCCGCGTTGGCCTCGTAGACAAGTACGGCGGCGTCATGACGTCGGGTTGGACGCGCTGGCTGATGGAGCAGTTCGAGTTCGATTATCAGGTCGTCTATCCGCAGCGACTGGACGCTGGCGATATCGCTAAAGACTTCGACGTCCTGGTCTTCACCAACGGGGTGCTGCCGTCGGTGGGCGGCGAGGGATACGGTGGACGCCAACCGAAGGCCGAGGATATTCCAGCCGAGTTCCGCGGCTGGCTGGGCGAGATCACCCCGGAAAAGACCGCGCCGCAGATCGCCGCCTTCCTGCAGGGCGGCGGCTCGGTCGTCGCCATCGGCCCGTCCACCCGTTTGGCTCAACTGGTCGGGGTGCCGGTCGGGGACGCTCTGGTTGATGCGGCGGGCAAGCCCCTGGCGCGCAACGACTTCTACATTCCCGGTTCGCTGCTTCAGGTCTCGGTGGACAACACCCAGCCGCTCGCCTTTGGCGCGCCCTCGACCATGGACGTGTTCTTCGATCGCAGCCCGGCCTTCGCGGCCGGCGCCGGCGCTCGCGCCGCCTGGTATCCGCAAGGCGATGTCCTGCGGAGCGGTTGGGCCGTGGGACAGCACAGGTTGGTTGGAGCGGGCGCCGTGCTCGACCTCAATGTCGGCAAGGGCAAACTGTTCCTGATGGGACCAGAAGTTGCACAGCGGGCTCAATCACACGCTGCGTTCAAGTTCTTGTTCAATGGTCTTCAGTACGGTCCGGCAATAGCGGCAACACAGTGACTGTAATGTCACAAACGCCGTTATATCCCATCAGATAACAAGGGAATGAGTGACGCGACGGCAAGGATCATGTGTTTGTCGCGTCAACTTTGGGGCCGCGCAAGGATAGCTGCGTGCCCCGATGCTTGCACTTATGAGTTGAGGGGATAAGACTTGATGCGTTCTCGTATGTCTTGGCGTCACGCCATGCTGGCGACCTCGGCGCTCTGCGCCGCTTCTTGGGCCGGCGCCGCGTCGGCCCAGGCCACCGACGACATGGTCGAAGAGATCGTCGTCGTTGGTTCGCAGATCGAAGGCTCGAAGGTCACGGCGGCTCTCCCCGTCACCGTGGTTGACCAAGCCCAGCTCGACAACGTGGCCGCCACTTCGGGCGACGACCTGTTCCGCTCCATCCCGCAGATGGGCGATGTGAGCTTCAACTCGAGCTACTTGCCGAACTCCAGCAACAGCGCCCGCGGCGACGTCGGTTCGGTGAACCTGCGCAACCTCGGTGTCGGCAACACTCTGGTCCTGCTGAACGGCCGTCGCGTCGTGGCTCACCCGACCAGTCGCGCTGACGAGAACCTGGTTCCGGTTCTGACCTACAACACCAACGCCATTCCGGTCAGCGGCATCAAGCGCCTGGAAGTCCTGCGTGACGGCGCTGCGGCGCTGTACGGCTCGGACGCTGTGGCGGGCGTGATCAACACTGTGCTGATGGACGACTATGACGGTCTGACCGTCGAAGCCCAGTACGGCTCGGCCGAAGGCACCAACCTGCGTGAAGGCGAGTTCTCGCTGCAAGCTGGTCGGAACTTCAACGAGGGTCGCGGCAACGTCACCCTCTTCGCCAACTACACCAACCGTTCGGCGCTGAAGGCCTGGGACCAGGACTTCACCTCGTCGGTCGACCGGACCTCGCTCTTCGCCGGCACCGACTACGCCAGCAACGTGACGCTGGACGACCGCGTGACCTCGACGCCGTGGGGCAGCCTGACCACGCCGTCGTCGTTCGGGATCATCCGTCAGAACGGCGTGGCGCTGACGACTGCGGCCGGCGCCTTCCACATCCAGCCGACCACCAACGGCGCGTGCGCGAGCATTCTGCCGAACGGCATCTGCCTGGCGACCGGCGCGGCGGCGACCGGCGCGACGGGCGCCGACCGCAACCTGCGTTTCGACACGGCTGGCACCTTCAACCCGTCGGTCATGCCTGAGCTGGAACGGGTTAACCTGTTCCTGACCGGCAAGTACGACCTGACCGAGGACCTGCGGGCGTTCGGCGAGATCGGCTACTACACGGCCACCACCCACGCGGTGCAGACCTCGACGACCAACCTCAGCGGCCTGCCGATCGCGATCGCGACGACGAACTATTACAATCCCTTCGGCGCGGCGGTTCTGAACGGCCAAGCCAACCCGAACCGCCTGCCTGGCCTGAGCATCCCGGCCGCCGGCGTTCCGGTGACGATGAGCGCCTACAACTTCGTCGACGTGGGTCCCAACCACGTTGACGTCGAGAACACCCAATGGCGCTTCCTCGGCGGCCTGAAGGGCGAAAAGTTCGGCTTCAAGTGGGAAAGCGCGCTGCTCTATTCGAAGGCCGAGGTCGAGGACACCTCGGACGGCATCAGCGCGACCCTGCTGCAGCGCCAGCTCGCGCTGTCGACGCCTGACGCTTACAACCCCTTCAACGGCGGCACGCTCGGCAATCCGAGCATTGGCGACGGAACCCCGAGCTCGCAGGCGGCGATCGACGCCATCCGCGTCAAGACCGTGCGCAAGAGCACCAGCTCGCTGGCCCTGGCCGATTTCAAGGTCTCCAAGGTCGACCTGTTCGCGGTTCCGGCGGGTGACATCGGCTTCGCCGCCGGCGTCGAGTACCGCCGCGAAACCCAGAAGGACGACCGTGACGCGCGCCTGGACGGCACGATCAAGTTCACCAACTCGGTCACCGGCGTCACCTACGAGAACGACCTGATCGGTTCCAGCGCTTCGCCGGACACCAAGGGCGCGCGCAACGTCACCTCGCTCTACGCCGAGCTCGCCATCCCGGTCATCTCGCCGGATATGGAAATTCCGTTCATCTACAACCTCGAAGCCCAGCTCGCTGGCCGCTACGAGAACTTCAGCGATGTCGGCGACGTCGCCAAGCCGAAGGTCGCCGTGGCCTGGGACATCTATGATGGCCTGCGCTTCCGCGGTTCGTGGGCCCAGGGCTTCAAGGCTCCGAACCTGGAGCAGGTGAACGCCACCCTGGTCACGCGTTCGAACAATCGTCGTGACTGGTACCGCTGCGAGGCTGACCGCCGCGCCGGCCGTATCGCCAGCCTGCAGGCGTGCGCCCAGCCCTCGACCCTCGAGCGCCGTTCGGGCAACTCCGAGCTGAAGCCGGAAGAGTCGGAAACCTGGGGCCTGGGCGTCGTCTATCAACCGCACTTCGTGCCGGAAGAATTCGGTCGCTTCACCTTCACCGTCGACTACTGGCGTGTGAAGCAAGAGGGGATCGTCGGCCTGTTCGGCGGCGGCAACGCCATCACCGCCGACTATCTGGCTCGCTTGAACGGTTCGTCCTACGCCGACGTGGTTCGCGCCGCGCCGACCGCTGACGACATCGCCGCCTTCCAAGGTACGGGTCTGGCCCCGGTTGGCCAGATCCTCTACATCGCCGACCAATACCAGAACCTGCTGCCGCAAGAGGCGCGCGGCCTGGACATCGGCGTGATGTGGAGCCTGCGCGGCACTCAGTACGGCGACTTCAGCGTCAACTTCAACGCCGCCCACCTGATGAAGTTCTACCGCTCGCCTTCGCCGGGCGTGGCCGAACTGGTCGCCGCCCAAGCGGCCGGCCAGCTCGACCCGTCGATCTTCATCGGCGGCGGCGGCGACCTGATCCGTCAGAACGGCCGTCCGGAATGGAAGTGGTCCGCCTCGGCGACCTGGAACTACGAGCAATGGACCGTCGGCGCCTTCACCCAGTACATCGGTGACGTCGAAGACACCCAGCTCCTCGACGCCGAAGGCGACGCCTGGATCATCGACTCGCAACTGACCGCGAACATGTACGGCCAGTACGAGTTCACCGAAGGCCTGGCGGCCAATACCCGCCTGCGCGTCGGGGTTCGCAACCTGACCGACGAGAAGCCGCCGTTGTCCTCGGACGGCTATCTGGGCGAGCTCTACCAGCCCTACAGCCGCTACTGGTACGTCAGCGTCCGCAAGTCCTTCTAAGGACCTGCATCCCGGCCGGCCCAGCGGGGCCGGCCGGTTCGCGGTGGGAGCGTCGACGTCGGCGCGTCGCTCCCAGGCCGCCTCTGCCCCCATCCTCGCCGTTCGACATGATCGCCAGGAGGACACGGCATGAACCCCGTACGCCGCACATCCCATTCCATTGGCCGTCTGGCCCTCGTCTCGGCCCTAGTGGTCGGACTGCAAGGGCCGCTGGCCGCCAGCGCCTTTGCGCAGGAGGCGGTCGCCCCCGCACGCGGCGTCGCCACCGGCGGCGATCTGGTCGGCTACAATTCCATCCATCACCCCGCGATCGGCCGCGACGGCATGGTCGTGGCCCAGAGCAAGATCGCCGCGCGCATCGGCGCCGAGATCCTGCGCAAGGGCGGCAACGCCGTGGACGCCGCGGTGGCGGTCGGCATCGCCGAGACCATGACCTTGCCGCGCGCCGGCAATGTGGGCGGCGGCGGCTACATGCTGGTCTATGACGCGACTACCAAGAAGACCGTCGCCATCGAGTACTATGGCCAGGCGCCGAACGCGGTGACGCCGGATCTGCTTCTGGGCCAAGACGGCAAGTTGTCGGAAGCCAAGGTGATGTCCTTCAAGGGCGTCACCATCCCGGGCACAGTGGCCGGGCTCTATGAGGCTCACAAGCGCTTCGGCAAACTGCCGTGGAAGCAACTGATCCAGCCGACCATCGACCTGGCCTCCAAGGGCATGGTCATGACCGATGACGAGGCCGTAACCCTGGCCGAGCGTCGCCAGGCGCTGGGCAAGGACCCCGGCGCGCTGAAGGTGTTCTACAAGCCTGACGGCTCGACCTACGGGCCGGGGGAGACGTTCCGGAACAAGGATCTTGTCTGGACCCTGAAGCAGATCCAGGCGCGCGGCGCCGACGGCTTCTATCGCGGGCCGGTGGCCGAGCGGCTGGTGGCCGGTGTCCAGGCCGGCGGCGGCGTGATGACGCTCGAAGACCTTGCCGGCTATCGGGCCAATGTCATGGAGCCCATCTGGTCGGACTATCGCGGTCTGAAGATCGCCTACATGTCCCCGACTTCGGCGGCCTCCAGCGTGGCCGAGGTGATGAACATCCTCGAGCAATTCCCGATGCAGTCCTATGGTTGGGGGAACGTGCAAAGCATGCACGTCATCTCCGAGGCGCTGAAGATCGGGGCGGTCGATCGCCGCTATTCCGGCGGCGGCCCGCAGTGGAAGACGCCGGCGATCGGCCTTGCCAGCAAGGCTTTCGCCAAGGAGCGGGCCAAGCTGATCTCGATGGACAAATCGCTCGACGCCGCCAGCCTGCCGCCGCTCGATCCGCGTCCCTATGAGAGCCCGGACACCACCCACTATTCGGTGGCTGACAAGTTCGGCAACGTGGTCACCAACACCTATACGCTCAGCTCGTCGTACGGGGCCCATGTGGTGGCGCCGGGCACCGGCTTCCTGCTGAACAACTCCTTGGCCAACTTCGATTGGGCCGGTTACAGCCAGAACCCTGCCAACAAGCCTGAGCCCGGCAAGCGCGCACAATCCACGATCTCGCCGATCCTGGTGTTCAAGGACGACAAGCCGTGGCTGGCGACCGGCACGCCCGGCGGCGGCACCATCATCTCGACCATGGTCCAGGTGCTGGTCAATGTGATCGACCACGGTCTGAACATCTCCGAAGCCGTGCAGCGCCCGCGCATCTCACAGGGCGGGCCCGACGCGCCGATCCAGCTTGAGGAATCGATCCCGGAGGATCTCGTGGCCGGGCTGCGGGCCAAGGGCCACGTCGTCCAGCGCTCGCAGATCATCGGCAGCACCCAGTCGATCATGATCGGGCCTGACGGGGTCTTCTACGGCGCGGCCGATACGCGCCGCCCTGACGCCGAGGCTGTCGGGGTTCGGGTCTTCTAGTCGCCAGCCTCCCGCCTCGCCGCCTCATCGCCCGTGACAACGCGGCGAGGCGGCGAGGGGAGGCTGTTCAACGCCTCCGATGTGCATGCCGCGCGGCCTACGCTTAGCAACCGCCGAACAAATACATTGGAGCGTTGCGTATGAAGCTGTGGGGCCAGATCTCGGTCGAGTTGAACGTCGGCGACTATGTCGAGGCCGCCGATCATCAAAAGCGCCTGGAGGATATTCTCCAACAGGTGCGGGCCGCCTACCCGGAGGCGACGCTGGCCATGCGCGAGCGGCGGCAACGGCGTCCGACCCCGGCCGTGCGACCTGCGCCGCCCAACATCGCGACGGGGCGGCTCAACGCCTACGCCGAATCCTGACGGCCATGCGTCCGAAGGATTCGCTGCTTCAGGCCCTGTCGCTGTTCCGAGGGCTCAATCCGACCATCACCGTCAATGAGATCATCAGCTTCCTCTACACCTGCGAGAACGAGGGGCTGAGCGTCCAGGAACTCGCCTTCGTGTCCCAGATGACCGAGCCGACCGCCTCGCGCAGCATCCGCTCATTTGGCCGGGAGGGGGCAGAGTGGGCCCGCGCCCCGGCCTGCGGGTTGGTCGAGGCCTTCATGAACCCCCGGGACGCCCGCAGCCGGGTGTTGCACCTGACGCCGGCCGGGGTCGCGATGCGTGAGCGCCTGGATGAGATCATCCGCCAGGGTGTTCGCATCGCGCCTGAGGCAGGTTGAGCGATCCGGTTTCATCTATGGAATGGGATTGCTCGCCTGCTCCTATCGCGATTGGACGCTCATTCATCGCGGTTCGTCGCGAAAGCGATGACGGGTTGGCGACGGCGCGCCCATGGTCCTCTCAATTTCAAGAGGGGAGGCGAGGATGGAGCTGCAGCTCGATCGCTTGGACATGCGGATCCTGTCGGCGCTGCAAGAGTGCAACCAGACCAGCGCCCATGAGCTCGCCGACCGGGTCCCGCTGTCGGCGTCGGCGATCCAGCGGCGGATTCGCTCCTATCGCCACAACGGGGTGATCACCGCCGACGTGTCGGTGCTCAATCCCAAGATCACGGGGGAGCATCTGTCGGTCGTCCTGTTGATCCAACTGGCGCAGCAGGGGCCGGCCCAACTGTCGGATCTGCGGGTGCGGCTGGGCAGGTCGCCGCACGTGCAGGTGATGATGGAGATCGCCGGGTCCCACGACCTGATGTGCATCACCATGTTCGAGAGCATGGAGAGCTTCAACGCCTTCGCCGACGCCGAGATCGCCGGCCACCCATCGGTCGGGCGTTACGAGACCATCTTCGTGCGGCGGCGGGTGAAGTTCGGGGCGGCCGTCCCGCTCTAGGGTTCCACCGCCGCCTGCAGCACCTTGGCGAGGCGGCTGCGCAGGCTGGCCCGGCCTTCCTCGTCCAGGTCGTGGTCGGAAGTGATCGCCTGGGACATGCAGACGCCCATGATCAGGTCGCCCGCCAACCGGGCGCGCACGTCGGCCTGGGGCCCGCCCAGCCAGGCGGCGAAGGGGTCGTGAAAATGGGTGCGCATCGAGCGACGTAGCGGCTCGGCCGCGGCGAGCGACGAGGCCGAGCGCAGCATGATGAGCAGATACTCGACGCCCTGATCGACGTCGCGATCGTCGAGTATCTTGGTGGCGACACGCGTGCCGAAGTCGCTGAGCGTGCCCTCGAACAGGTCCGAGGCGTCGGGCGCGCAATTCAGCACCTCGACGAAGAGCTCTTCTTTCGAGCCGAAGTAGCGGGACACCAGGGCGGCGTCGACCTTCGCGTCGGCTGCGATTTCGCGCAGGCTCGCGCCGTCATAACCTTCCTTCGCGAAACGGTTATGTGCCGCGTCCAGAATGGCTTGCCGTGTCGCGGCTGCATTACGCGTGCGGCTCGGGGCCGGTAGCTCCACCATTTCTTCTCGTTCCACCCTTGTTGTCATCGACTGTTGACATATGTAGGGGGTGTGGCTGTAAAAGTCATCAACTGTTGACTTGGGCGCCTCCCCGCGCCCGGCTGGGATAATTTATGCGCAAGTTTCTCGCGCCGTTCGTCGCAACGGCTGCTGCTGCAATGGTTTTGACCGCTTGCAGCAAGACCGAAGGCCCCCCGCAGATGCCTCCGCCGCAGGTTTCTGTGGCGACTCCCCTGAGGCAGTCTGTTGTTGATTGGGATGATTTCACCGGCCGCTTCGAGGCTCCGGAGCGCGTCGACGTGCGCGCTCGGGCCGGCGGCTACCTGCAAAGCGCGAACTTCCGCGAGGGCCAGTTCGTCCAGAAGGGACAGCTGTTGTTCCAACTGGATCCGCGCCCCGCGCAGGCCCAGCTCTCCGCCGCCCGCGCCCAGGCCCAACTCGCCTCCAGCGATCTGGCCCGGGCCGAAAGCCTGCTGAAGGTCCAGGCCATCAGCCGCGAAGAATACGACAGCAAGCGCGCGGCCAACGAGGTCGCCCAGGCGAGCGTTCGCGCTCGCGAGCTTGATCTCGAGTTCACCCGCGTGACCGCGCCGGTTTCCGGCGTCGTCTCCGACCGCCGCGTCGACCCGGGTAACGTGATCTCGGGCGGCGGCTCCGGCGCCGACGTCCTGACCACCATCGTCTCGACCACCCCGATCCACTTCGTGTTCGACGCTTCGGAAGCCCAGTTCCTGAAGAACCAACGCGACGCCGGAAAGGGCGGCAAGGTCCAGATCCGTCTTCAAGACGAGAGCGACTATCGCTGGACCGGCCAGGTCGACTTCACCGACAACACGCTCGACAACGCCTCCGGCGCAGTGCGCATGCGCGCCGTCGTGGCCAACCCCAACGGCTTCCTGAAGCCCGGGATGTTCGGCAAGGCGAAGGTCGAGGGCGGTCAAGCATATGAGGCGTTGTTGGTGCCGGAGGACGCTATCGTCCCCGATGGCGCCCGCAAGGCGGTCAATGTCGTCTCTCCCGACGGCACGGTCACTCTGAAGCCCGTGACGCTGGGCCCGCTCAGCCAGGGCCTGCGGGTCATCCGCACCGGCGTCAGCGCCAATGACAAGATCATCGTCAACGGCACCGCCCGGATGATGATGCCGGGTCAGAAGGTGAAGGCGACGCAGGTCAAGATCACGCCCAGGGCCGCGGCCGAACGCACGACGACTGTCACCATTCCCGTGGCCTCCAGCGCCACCCCCGCCGGCGCTCAGTAGCGCCAGGCAACGGGACAGGACCCAATGCGCTTTTCGCACTTCTTTATCGATCGCCCGATCTTCGCGGGCGTCATCGCGGTGTTCATCACCCTGATCGGGGCGTTCGCGCTGCCGCTGCTGCCGCTATCGCAGTATCCGGACATCGCGCCGCCGACGATCGCCGTCACAGCCATGTATCCTGGGGCGTCCGCCGAGACGCTCGCCGAGACGGTCGCTGCACCGATCGAGCAGGAGATCAACGGCGTCGAGGACATGCTCTACATGACCTCGTCGTCCACCGCCGACGGCATGGCGCAGATCTCAGTTACGTTCAAACCCGGCACCGACCTCGATGCGGCTCAGGTTCTGGTTCAGAACCGAGTCGCCCTGGCTGAGCCGCGGCTACCTGAGCAGGTGCGCCAGACCGGCGTGACGGTGAACAAGCAGCTTTCCGGCTTCTTGCTGATCGTGGCGCTGACCTCAAAGGATCCGAACGCCGACCTCGACTACATCGGCAACTACGCCAACTCGACCCTGCGCGACCGCATGTTGCGGATCGACGGCGTCGGCGGTGTCCAGGTGTTCGGCGGCGGCTTCTATTCGATGCGGGTCTGGATCGACCCCGGCAAGGCCGCGGCGCGCAACCTGACCGCGGGTGAAATCGTCGCTGCGCTTCGCGCCCAGAACGTCCAGGCCGCCGGTGGCGCGCTTGGCCAGGCTCCGTCCGACACGGGCGCAGCCTATCAGCTGCCCGTGCAGGTTCAGGGCCGTCTGGCCGATCCCGAAGAGTTCGGGAATATCGTTATCCGCACCGACGCCGACGGCCGCGTGACCCGCGTTCGCGACGTCGCGCGTGTCGAACTCGGCGCGCAGGACTACGGCATGCGCGGCTACTTCAGCGGAGATCGCGGCATTGGTCTGGCGATCGTGCAACAGCCGGGGTCGAACGCCCTGGCGACGGCCGCCGAGGTCCTGAAGGCGGTCGAGGAACTGAAGCCAACGATGCCGCAGGGGGTCACCTATCAGATCCCGTACAATCCGACGGAGTTCGTGCAGGCCTCGGTGGCCTCGGTCCAGAGCACCCTTTTCGAAGCGGTGATCCTGGTCATGATCGTCATCATGGTCTTCCTGCAGACGTGGCGGGCGGCGATCATTCCGATTATCGCCATTCCCGTCGCGCTGGTCGGCACCTTCGCGATCCAACTCGCGCTCGGCTACTCGCTGAACTCGCTGTCGCTGTTCGCCCTGGTTCTGGCCGTCGGCATCGTCGTCGATGACGCCATCGTCGTCGTCGAGGCCGTGGAGCGAAACATCAAGTTAGGCATGACTCCACGAGAGGCGGCCTATCGAACGATGGACGAGGTGTCCGGCGCCCTGATCGCCATCGGCCTGGTGCTGCTGGCCGTGTTCGTGCCGACCGCCTTCATGCCTGGCATCCCCGGCATGTTCTTCCGCCAGTTCGCCGTGACCATCGCGGCGGCGTCGGTGATCTCGCTCTTGGTGTCGCTGACCCTGTCGCCGGCGCTGGCGGCGATCCTGCTCAAGCCGCACGTCGAGCATGACGCCAATTCCGGCCCTCGCTGGATGAAGCCGATCAAGTATGCCGGCGACAAGTTCAACGCCGGTTTCGATTGGCTGAGCGACAAGTACGGCGCCCTGACCGCGCGTCTCGTGCGGGCTGGGATGATCATGCTGGTGATCTATGCCGGCCTGATCCTGATGACCGGATGGCGCCTGACGGCCACTCCGGCCGGGTTTATCCCGCAACAGGACCAAGGCTTCCTGATCGGCGTCGTGCAGCTTCCGCCGGGCGCTTCGCTGGAGCGCACCGACGCGGTGGTCCGCAAGGCCAGCGCCATCATCATGGACACCCCCGGCGTTCAGAACGTCGCGGCCTTCGCCGGTCTCGACGGGGCAAGCTTCTCGTCCAGCTCGAACGGCGGCGTGTTCTTCGTGAAGCTCGACGACTGGTCCAAGCGCGGCAAGGACATGTCGGCCGACGCCATGGCCGGTCAGGTCATGGGCCGGTTGGGTGGCATTGAGGAAGCCAACATCTTCTTCCTGGCGCCTCCCCCTGTCGAAGGCATGGGCAACGCCGGCGGCTTCAAGATGATGGTCCAGGACCGTTCGGGCGCTGGTTATCAGGCGCTGGAACAGGCCGCCAACGGACTGGTCGGCGCCGCGGCCCAGTCTCCGCAGACCACCGTCGGGGTGTTCTCGCAGTTTAACACCGGTTCGCCGCGTCTGAGCGCCGAGATCGACCGCGACAAGGCGCTGCTGATGGGCGTCCAGCCGGGCGACATCTATGACGCGCTGGGCACCTATCTCGGCTCGACCTATGTGAACGACTTCAACCTGCTCGGCCGCACCTTCCGCGTGACCGCCCAGGCCGAGGCCGACGCACGCGACGATCCGGCCGACATCGCCGCGATCAAGGTCCGTTCCGCCAGCGGCGGCATGGTGCCCTTGGGCTCGCTCGCCACCATCAAGGACGAAACCGGCCCGATCCGTGTTGTTCGCTACAACATGTTCCCGGCCGCCGAAGTCCAGGGCGGGGCGCCTCCCGGCGTCGCGTCGGGCGACGCGCTGGCGACCATGGAAGAGCTTGCGGCGAAGAACCTTCCGCAGGGCTTCAGCTACGAGTGGACCGAACTCGCCTTCCAGGAAAAGGCCGCTGGCAACGCCGGCGTCCTGGTCTTCGGCCTGGCTGTCGTGTTCGTGTTCCTGGTGCTGGCGGCTCAGTACGAGGCGTTCACCTTGCCGCTCGCGGTCATCCTGATCGTGCCGATGTGTATTCTGGCGGCCATTCTGGGCGTCAATCTACGGGGCCAGGACAACAACATCCTGACTCAGATCGGTCTGATCGTGCTGGTCGCCTTGGCCGCCAAGAACGCCATTCTGATCGTGGAGTTCGCCAAGCAGTCGGAAGAAGAGCACGGGGTCGACCGCTTCGAAGCGGCGGTCCGCGCCGCCAAGACCCGCCTGCGGCCGATCCTGATGACGTCGTTCGCCTTCATCCTGGGCGTGCTGCCTCTGGCCATCGCCAGTGGACCCGGCGCCGAGATGCGGCAGGCCCTGGGCACCGCGGTGTTCTTCGGGATGATCGGGGTCACCATCTTCGGCCTGATCTTCACGCCGGTATTCTACGTGCTCTGCCGCGGCCTCGCGGCCAAGCTCCCGAAGGCTCAGCGCAAGGAGAAGGACTATCCGACCACCGGTGGCGGCACGCCCCACACCCCGATCGAGTATGAAGGAGGCGCCAAGTGATCCGCCGTTCGCTTATCACAGCCCTCCTGTCCGCCACGGCGCTTAGCGCCTGCGCGGTTGGGCCAACCTACCAGGCGCCGGGGCCCATCGCCTCGGCGCAGGGGACCTTCGTAAGCGCCGAACCCACGATCGCCACCGCCGACGCCCCTCCGGGCGACTGGTGGCGGCTGTTCCAAGACCCGACCTTGGATGGTCTGGTCGAGGAGGCGCTGGTCGCCAACAAGGACGTGGCCATCGCCGCGGCCAACCTGTCCCGCGTTCGCGCGGTGCTCAGCGAGACGCGCGCTGGCCTCCTGCCCTCGACCACCGTCTCTGCGTCGGGTCAGCGGGTTCGTGACCAGAACCCGGTCAGCGGACAGTTCGGAGAGGCCGACGCCTATTTGGCCGGCTTCGACATGTCCTACGAGGTCGACCTGTTCGGCCGCGTGCGACGCAGCCTGGAGGCCAACCGCGCCGACACCGCCGCGGCCCAGGCCGCGCTGGACGTGGTGCGCGTTTCGGTCGCCGCCGAAACCGCTCGGGCCTATGCGGACATCTGCGCCGCCAACGCCCAGATCGCGGTGGTGAACCAGACGCTGGTGCTGCAACAGCAGACCTACGACGTCACGGCCCGGCAGCTTGAGGCCGGCCGTGGCACGGCTCTGGACACCTCCAGCGCCGCGACCCAGCTTGAGACCTCGCGCGCCCTGCTGCCCCCCCTGGCGGCGCAGCGTTCGTCGGCTTTGTTCCGCCTCGCGCTGCTGACCGGCAAGCCGCCGGCCGAAGCGCCCACGGCGGTCCTGGCTTGCAAGACTGTGCCGCAAGTCGCTGCTGCTCTGCCGGTTGGCGATGGCGCGGCGATGCTGGCGCGTCGTCCGGACGTGCGTCAGGCCGAGCGTGAACTGGCGGCGGCCACCGCCCGGATCGGCGTGGCCACGGCCTCGCTCTATCCCTCGGTGACCATCGGCGGTTCGATCTCGACGGCGGCCGCCAACACCGGAGATCTCGGCGACGACTTCCGGTTCAATGTCGGGCCGTTGATCAGTTGGAACTTCCCCAACATCGCCGCCAGCCGCGCCCGCATCAAGCAGGCCGGCGCCGGCGCGGAGGGGGCGTTGGCCAACTTCGAAAAGGCCAACCTTACCGCCTTGCAGGAAACCGAGACCGCGCTGACCCAGTATGCGCGCGAACTCGACCGTCGCACGGCCCTGCGCCGCGCGCGGGACGAGGGAGCCAAGGCTGTTCGCCTTGCGCGCCTGCGAAACGAGGCCGGCGTGGACAGCTTGCTGGTCCTGCTGGTGTCCGAAAAGAACCTGGCGCAGTTGGAAGCCCAGCTCGCCCTGTCCGACGCCCAAGTGACCACCAACCAGATCGCCTTGTTCAAGGCCCTGGGCGGCGGTTGGGGCGATAGCTAGGCCATAGAGGGCGGGCTCTCCTCCGGGGAGCCCGCCGCTCGCCACGCCGTAGCTCCTAGCCGGCGAAGAATCTCCATTGTGACGCTTATTCCTAGCTCAAGCTGGAAATAGAGGCGGCCGCCTTGGGTCGCCAAGTTCGTCTGGATTCGTCGCGGCCGAAGGCGGGAACGGGTGAGGGCACGGCGGCCGCTCGTCGCTGGGCAACGCCTCAGTTGGCCTGCTCAACGACCTGGGCGTCCTGATCGACGTCTCGCAGCTTACGTCCAAGGGGGTGTTCCAAACCCTGGAGCTGTCCCGCGCGCCGTCGTAGCGACTCACTCCGCGGCCCGCGCGCTCGCCGACCACACCCGCAATCTGTCCGACGCCGAGCTTGATGCGATCAAGGCCGGGGCCGGGGGAATCGGCGCCGATTCAATCATGGCGGGGGAATCGAAGGCTTCAGGAATGAGAGCCAGGCGCCGAACATCACGCGTGAGCTGGCGGCCCGCGGCTATAGCGAGGCGCAGATCGCCCAGATCTTTGGTGGTAACTTCCTGAGGGTGCTGACGGCCGCTGAGGCGGGGCGAGGCGCTAGTCTGGAGCGCTCTTCGCCGAAGTTCCCTTGGTCGGAGTGGCAGGATTCGAACCTGCGACCCCCGCGTCCCGAACGCGGTGCTCTACCAGACTGAGCCACACTCCGACTTGGGAGGGCGCCTTATAGGGGAGGCTCGTCTGCGCCGCAAGCGCCCTCGCATACCTCTGAAAGAACCTTTTTGGGGGCGTTGCATCCGGCGAATTGTTGGGCTATCTCCACGCCCTCGCCGCGGGGCGACTATCCCGCGAGCCGTTCCTGCTGGGGAATGGTGTAATGGTAACACTGCGGTTGTTGGTACCGTCATTCGAGGTTCGAGTCCTAGTTCCCCAGCCACTTCCTTTCAGACATAGCGCCGCCTTCGCGGCCTCCACCTGGGCGCTAGGCGCTATTCATTGTTTTAGTTTTGAAGCGCCGGCTTGCGCTTTGGCTAGCCGCCGAACTTCATCCGAACGCCACCGTTCACGACGAAGCCGTCGGTCGGCGCCCAGGCGTCCACGGTCCAGCGGCCATCGGGCGTGCGGCGCGGGCGTACCAGGGGGTCGTACTTGGTCTGGCGGATGTTCAGCAGGTTCTCCAGGTTCAGGAACACGCTGACATTCCCGACGATCACCTCGGCCAGGGCGCCGAGTTCCAGATAGGGCTTCCCCTCCGAGCGATAGGGGTTGTCCTCGATGTCCTGCTCACCGGTGTAATAGGCCTCCAGGCCGATGCGGCCCTTGCCGTGCCGCTCCCACATCGCCACCAGGCCCGCGGTGTGCCGCGGCGTCAGGGGAACCGTGCGGTGGCCGGGGCCGGCCGGGTCGGGTTCGGTGGCGTCGACATAGACATAGCTGCCGGTGACCGAGACCTCGTCCCAGCGATAGCGCAGCAAAAGTTCCGAGCCTCTGGTGCGGGTTTGTCCTGGCGCATTGATCAGTCGGACGAGATCGGCGCCCGGCGATCCAATGTCTTCCAGCCGCACGGCGTCGCTGATGTTCGAGCCGAAGAGGGTGATGTTGGCTTCGACCGGCCCGGACGCCCATCCGGCCTCGATCGATGCGGACTCCGCGGTCTCGGCCTTCAGCCCGTCCAGCGGCGCGAGCCGCGACAGCCCGGCCGCTTCGATTTCCTCCACGAACGGGGTGGGCGCGTAGAAGCCCGTGCCGACCGTGCCCCTGAACGTCCAGGGGCCTGGTCGGTAGAGCACCGAGAGCCTTGGGCTGAGGTGAGAGCCGTACTCGCTGTGGACGTCCCACCTGGCGCTCGCGGCCAAAGTTAGGTCTTCGCGAAGGCCATGCTCGGCCTGAACGAAGAGGGCGGGCGTGGTGTAGGTGTAGTCGAACGCTGGGAAGGTCTTGGACCGATAGACGTCCGATTGGATCGCGACGCCGGCGAGCCACGATGTCCGCGCCGCCTGGGTGGCGAATGACGCCTCTCCGAACAGGGTCTCGTGACGGTCGTCTTCGCGCACGTCGCCAAAGCGGTGCTTGTGCTTCTGGCTGACGCTGGAGACGCGCAGGTGAAACTTGCCCAGGTCCTCCACCGGAATCTCCGCGATCAGCCCACCGTCGAAACGCTGGGTGTCCTGGGTTTCGCGGAAGGCTTCGCCGCTGGGGACCGTGCGGCCCGGCAGGGCACCGCCGTCCCGGTGCTCGCCCATCGCGCCGAGGGTCAGGTGGGCGGTGGCACCGCTCGCTCCCTCCCAGAACAGGCGCGGACGCACGCTCCAGCGCTCATATCCGGGCATGTCGGCCCAGCCGTCGTCGTCCAGGTCCTGCTGGCTTTGTTGGTTGAGGCCGCCGACGATCGATCCGCGCCAGTTTTCACCCAGCGGGCTCTCGCCATAGGCCGTCAGGTCTTGGCCGTCGCGGCTCGTCAAATTGAGAAGAATCTCGCCCAGCGGCTCAGTGCCCGGCCGGCGGGAAACGAGATTGATCACCCCGCCCAGCGCTGAGGGGCCGTATAGCGCCGAGGCCGCGCCCTTGATGACTTCGACCTGGCCAAGGTCCGTCGGCGCGATCTGCAACAGGCCGAGGGATGAGGCCTGGCCGCCATAGAGCGGCAGGCCGTCGGCGAGCAACTGGGTGTAGCGGCCGCGCATGCCCTGCACCCGGATGTTCGATGAGCCGAGGCCGGGCGAGGTGACCTGCACGCGCAGGCCGCCGGTTTCACTGAGCAGCATGGCGATGTTGCCGGGCCGCATCAGCACCTTCTCCTCAATCTCCTCGCGACTGATCACCTCGACCCGGATCGGCTCGTCCTGCACGCGGCGCCCGGTGCGGGTGGCCTGGACGATGATCTCCTCGATCTCCTCGTCCTCGTCGGCGTGGTCCTGCGCATGGGCGGGCGCGGCGAGTGAGGAAGCCAGGGCCAGCGTCGCGGGGAAGATCGGCAATGGTGGAAGGGGTACTTTTCGCACAGCGACATCCGGCAAGAAGGCGATCTCGGCCGACCCGGCGGAGTCGGCCGTGCATACATCCTCCAGCAACTGGAGGAGCAAGCGAGCAGTGCGCGTTTGGGCGACGTTTCTCGTTGGTGGACCGGGCTAGACGCCGGCCAACATCATGCCAGGTGCGTCGGGCGCGGTCGCCGAACCGCCGTTGAGGGTCTTCTGCATCCACACGATGTCGACCCAGCGGCCCATCTTGTAGCCGAAGTCCTTGCCGACGCCGGCCGGTGCGAAACCGAGCGAGGTGTGAAGGCCAATGGACCCGGCGTTGTCGCTGTCGCCGATCACCGCGACCACTTGGCGGATGCCAAAGGCCTGGCAGGCGTCGAGCACGCCCGAAAGCACCGCCTTGCCGACCCCGCGGCCGACCGCTTGTGGGGCGACATAGACGCTGTCCTCGACCGTGTAGCGATAGGCCGCTCGCAGTCGGAAGGGACTGGCATAGGCAAAGCCCAGAACCTCGCCCGCATCCTCGGCGACCAGATAGGGCAGGCCGCGAGCGACGATCGCCTCCCGACGTCCGGCCATGTCCTCCAAGGTTGGCGGGACCTCCTCGAAGGTGCCGAAGCCGTTCAGGACGTGGTGGCCGTAGATGGCGGCCAGGGCCGCGACGTCCTGCGGTGTCGATGGCCTGACGATCATTGCTCCCAGCCTCGCTCGTTCGCCCAGATCGCGAAGGCGTAGTCGAGGGCGATCTCCTTCAGGAAATCAAAGCGGCCCGAGGCGCCGCCGTGTCCGGCCTCCATGTTGATCTTGAGCAGGATGGGAGCATCGCCGGTCGAATACTGACGCAGCTTGGCGACCCACTTCTCCGGCTCCCAGTAGGTGACACGGGGATCCGACAGGCCTCCGGTGGCCAGCACCGGCGGATAGGCCTGGGCGCTGACCTGATCATAGGGGCTGTAGCTGGCGATCCGGTCGTAGGCCTCCGGATCCTCGATGGGATTGCCCCATTCGGGCCACTCCGGCGGGGTGAGCGGCAGGGAGGTGTCGCTCATGGTGTTGAGCACATCGACGAACGGCACCGCGGCGATGATGCCGGACCACAGGTCGGGGCGCAGATTGACCACCGCGCCCATCAGCATGCCGCCGGCCGAGCCGCCATAGGCGACCATGCGGCCGGCCTTGCCGTAGCCTTGCTCTGAGAGATGCTCAGCGCAGGCTATGAAGTCCGTGAAGGTGTTGGTCTTCTTCTCCTTGCGGCCGTCCAGGAACCAGCCCCAGCCCTTGTCGGAGCCGCCACGGACATGGGCCACGGCCCAGATCCATCCGCGATCCACCAGGCTGAGATTGCGGATCGAGAAGCTGGGCTCCATCGCATGGCCATAGGAGCCGTAGCCATAGAGCAGCAGGGGCGCCGAGCCGTCGAGCGGGGTGTCCTTCAGCATCAGGACGGTGACCGGCACCTGCGCCCCGTCCTTGGCGGTGGCGTAGAGCCGGCGCGCCACATAGCGGGCCGGATCGTGGCCGGAGGGAATTTCCTGCGTCTTGCGCAGGGTGCGCTCGCGGCTCGTCATGTCGTAGTCGAACCACTGTCGGGGTGTGGTCGGCGACTGATAGACGAAGCGGGTGAGGGTGGTGTCGTATTCGTAGCCGCCTTCCAGCGACAGGGCGTAGGCCTCTTCCTCGAAGGCGATCTCATGGTCTTCGCCGTCGCGGGCCATGACGATGATGCGGTCGCTGGCGTTGACGCGTTCGGCGCGGACCAGATGGCCGGCGAAGGCGGCGAAGCCGGTGATGTAGCGGCCGGGCTCATGCGGGACGAAGTCGGTCCAGGTCGAGCGGGCCGGGATCTCGGCGCCCGAGGTCGACAGCTTGAAGTCCACCGCGTCATCGGCGTTCGTGCGGATCACCCAGCGGTCGGTCCAGTGATCGAGGTCGTACTTCACGCCCACCTGCCGGGGCTCGGCGACGAAGGGCGGCCGTTCAGGTTCGGCGGCCGGAATCAGCCAGATCTCGGTTGTTTCCTGGTTGCCGACATGGATCACCACGTGGCTGTCGTCGGAGGTCGTGCCGACGCCCAGGAACATCCCCTCGTCGGCTTCTTCATAAACCAGCACATCCTCGCCGCCGCGCGCGGGGCGGCGGAAGACTTTCGAGGGGCGGGCGTTCTCGTCGCGCCAGATCCAGAACAGCCACTGGCTGTCGGGCGAGAAGGTGAAGTCGCCATAGGCGCTGTCGATGACGTGTTCGAGGGTCTCGCCGGTGGCGAGGTCCTTCACCCGGATCGTGTAGTATTCGGAGCCCTGCTCATCGGCTGCCCAGGCGTAGAGCCGGTGGTCGGGGCTGTGGTGAGCCGCGCCGACCTGAAAGAAGGCCTTGTCCTTGGCCAGCGCCACCTCGTCCAGCAACACGACCTCGCCGTCGTCCCGCCCGCGCGGGCGCCGACCATGGACGGGATGCTCCGCGCCGATTTCGTAACGCACATAATAGTCCCAGGCGCCGTCGGAGGCGGGAACGGACGAATCATCCTGCTTGATCCGGCCCTTCATCTCCGCAAACAGCTGCGCCTGGAGCGCCTCGGTGCCGGCCAGGAGGTCCTTGGTGTAGGCGTTCTCGGCGGTCAGATGCTCGCGGATATCGGCGCGCAACACCTTTGGGTCGCGCAGGACCTCGCGCCAGTTGTCGTCCTTCATCCAGGCATAGTCGTCGGTGCGCGTGCGCCCGAGTTGTTCGATGACTTTGGGTTCGCGGCGGGCGACGGGGGGCGTGGAAGCGGTCATACCCAACTACATGCGATGGAGACGTTCCAGGCTCAAGGTTCGACGCGCATTGCGTGTTCGGTTTGACCTGTTGCATCCACGCCGCGCGGCGATCGGGCGCATCGCTGAATGACGGCAAGGTGCTTTGCGTTAACCATGTTCTTAATTAAATGTCGCAAGTGTCGGGTAGGTACGAATTCAGTAGTTAGGGGCGTCGATGGCTTGGGACCTTGCCGTGGAGCTGATCCATGCGACGGTTCAGCTTGAACAACCGCTGGGCGACGGTACGCGCACCGTCGGCACCGGCTTCCTGATCGCGGAAACGGCGCCGGACGGCACGCCGCGAACCGTGCTGGTGACGGCCAATCACGTGCTCGCCAAGATGCCGGGGAACGAGGCGCGGATCGGCTATCGCATCGCCAATCCCGACGGCAGCTGGAGCTATTCGCCCCAGACGCTGCGTATCCGCGACGCCGACGGCGCCAAGCTCTGGACGCAGCACCCGTCGCGCGACGTGGCGGCGATCACCATCAAGGCGCCCGACGAGTTCGCCAAGGCCGCCATTCCGCTGAACTGGTTGGCGCAGGACGAAACCTTCCAGATCAATCAGGTCGGGGCGGGCGACGAGATGATGGCGCTGGGCTTCCCGCGCGGGCTCGCGGCCAATCAGGCCGGCTTCCCCATCCTGCGCTCCGGTCGCGTGGCCTCGTTCCCGATCGCGCCGGCCCAGGTCTTCCCGACCTTCCTGCTCGATTTCACGGTGTTCCCGGGCAATTCGGGCGGCCCGGTCTTCATGTCCCAGGCCGCGCGTCGGCGCGTCGGGGCCGATGAGGGACGCGATGTTCAGTTCATCGCTGGTCTGCTGACCCAGCAGGTCGAGTTGAACAGCGAACGCCTGGAGATCGGCATCGTCACCCACGCCAAGTTCATCCGCGAAACCTTGATGCTGATGGACAATCCGCACGCGCAGATCACCCAGGCGCGCAACGAAGTCGTTACGGGCGCTCGCGCCGCGTCGGCCGAAGAGGCGGTTTCTAGGGAATATTAGAGCAGGTGACGCCGCCCCTCCCGCCAACGGGAAGGGCGGCCGTCAGGTCTTAGGCGCCGTAGACGACCGAAATGGTCTCGGCGATGCAGGCGGGCTTGGCCTCGCCTTCGATCTCGATGGTGCACTCATTCTTCAGCTGCATGCCGCCGGCCTTGGCCTCGGCGCCGATCAGCTTCTGGCGCATGCGCACGCGCTTGCCGACGCGGACCATGTTGATGAAGCGGACCTTGTCGGAGCCGTAGTTGATGCCGCGGGTCACGCCCTTGATCGGCAGCATGCCAGCGCCCAGGAACGGGATCAGCGACAGGGTCAGGTAGCCGTGAGCGATCGGGCCGCCGATTTCCTTCGTGGCGCGTTCGACATCAACGTGGATCCATTGATGGTCGCCGGTGGCTTCGGCGAATTGGTTGACGCGCTCTTGGGTGATTTCCACCCAATCCGACACGCCGACTTCTTGGCCTACCAGGCCAGCCAGGTCCTTGAACTCCACCGGGTTCATTGTTTTCTCCCAAATCGAATTGAAACAGGTGTTCGACGTCTAGCAGTTGCCCAGCCTTGAGCAACGGCTTTGACGTCGCCGAAAGGGACTTTAAAGAGCGCCCTATGCAACGAGCTCTCAGCGTCAGCCGGATGACCGGCAACAAGTCGACTTTCCCCGACTGGTATCAAGCCATCGTCCGCGAGGCGGACATGGCCGAGGTCAGCCCTGTGCGTGGGTCCATGATCATCAAGCCATGGGGCTATGGGGTCTGGGAGCGCATTCAGCAGACCATGGATCGCCGCATCAAGGAGATGGGCGTCGATAACGCCTACTTCCCGCTGTTCATCCCGCTCAGCTTCTTCGCCAAGGAAGCTGAACACGTCGAAGGCTTCGCCAAGGAAATGGCGGTGGTCACCCACCACCGGCTGAAGAACATCGACGGCAAGCTGCAGCCCGATCCCGACGCCAAGCTGGAAGAGCCCCTGATCGTCCGCCCGACCTCGGAGACGATCATCGGCGACGCCTTCTCGCGTTGGATCAAGAGCTATCGGGACCTGCCGATGAAGATCAACCAGTGGGCCAATGTGGTCCGCTGGGAGATGCGCACGCGCCTGTTCCTGCGCACTTCGGAATTCCTCTGGCAGGAGGGGCATACCGCCCACGTCAGCCGCGAGGACGCCCTGGCCTCCACGCTTCAGGCGCTGGAAATGTACCGGGAGTTCTCCGAGACCGTGCTCGCCATGCCGGTGATCGCCGGCGAGAAGCCCGAGAACGAACGCTTCCCCGGCGCGGAAGCCACCTATTCCATTGAAGCGATGATGCAGGACGGCAAGGCGCTGCAGGCCGGCACCTCGCACTATCTGGGCACCAGCTTCTCCCGCGCCCAGAACATCCGCTACCAGAGCGACAGCGGCGACCTGGAATTCTGCCACACCTCGAGCTGGGGCGTGTCGACCCGCTTGATCGGCGGCGTGATCATGACCCACGGCGACGACGACGGCCTGCGCCTGCCGCCCGCCATCGCTCCGCGCCAGATCGTCGTGGTGCCGATGCTGCGCGGCAAGCCCGAGGATGCTGAAGTCCTGGCCTTCGCCGAGGGCCTGGTGAAGGCGCTGCATGAGAAGTTCGCGCTGGGCGAGCCGATCCGCGCCCTGCTGGACACCAAGGACCAGAAGTCGAGCGACAAGCGCTGGAACTGGGTGCGCCGCGGCGCGCCGATCATCGTCGAGCTGGGGCCGCGCGATGCAGCGTCCGGTCAGGTGACCTTCATGCGCCGCGACAACCTCCGCGACGGCGACAAGGTGCAGTCCCAAGCGATGTCGCGCGACGACTTCGTCGACGCCGCGCCCGGCCTGCTGGCTGCGATCCAGCAGACCCTGTTCGAAGAGGCCAAGGCCAGCCTGGACGCCAACATTCGCGGCGACCTGACCACCTTCGACCAGGTCGCCGAGTACTTCGGCAAGGTGTCGGACGAAGAGGAAGAAACCTCGGCCTTCAAGGGCTGGGTTCGCGCTTCCTGGTCGCGCCCGACGGGCGAGGCCCTGGACGCTGTCGAACAGCGCCTCAAGGGCTTCAAGCTCACCTTGCGCAACGCGCCGATGAACCAACCGTCCAGCTTCGGACCCTGCGTCTTCACCGGTGAGCCCGGTGTTGAAGAGATCCTGATCGGGCGTTCCTACTAGCCGGGCGCCTCGGCGAGGTAGGTGGCGTAGACGCCATCGTGGGTGCGCTCCTGCAGCGTAAAGCCCGCCTCGCTGATCATCCGCTCGAGGATCCAGCCAAAGGTCGAGTGCTCTTCGCGCACATGACAAGCCCCATCGGCCCGGCTGTAGCCGCTCTGCTGGATCAGGTCCTCGATCCAGCGCGCTGCGGTGAGCGGCACGGCGTCTGGCGTGCAGTTGAAGACCACATCGCGGATATAGATGCGGCCGCCGGGCTTCAGCGCATCGCGCATCCGCGTCAAGGCCACGGCCTTCCATAGGTCGGGCAGGTGGTGCAACGCCGCCTTGGTGACGATCAGATCTAGGTCGCCTGACCCCGCGAAGGTCAGGAAGCCCTCGCGCTCGAAGGTGATGTTGGCCAGGCCCTGCGACCTTGCCCTGGCCTCCGCCGCACGCAGCATGGCCGCCGAGACGTCGATCGCGCGGACCGATCCGGCCATCGTCGCGGCTGTGCAGGCCAATAGCCCGGTTCCGCAGCCGATATCGGCCATGGCCGTCGTCGGCGTCACGCCAAGCCGGGTCAGCAGGGCGCGGTCGGCGTCGATCGAGCCGCCTTGTCGGGCGTCATAGGTGGCGACTTCAGCCTCGTCCTCGAAATCGAGGCCGATCTGCTTGAGGTCGTCGTACCACCAGTCGGGTTGGGTCACGTCTATCTCCATCGAATAGGCGGATGGAGAGCTCTAGCCGGTCCATCCGCGAGGGAAGGGAACCGGCGAGAGAGCGGCCGCGTCAGGCCGAGTTCGTCCGTCAGGTCCCCGAGGAGGGGACGGTTACGTTCAGAACTTGGTTGGGCTGGGCGCGCATCGGGGCTGAGCTTAGGAGCTTGTCTCGCGATGCGCCAGACCAATGTTACCCGGACGCCTGGGCCCGTCGCTACACGATCTTGGAGCCTTCCTTGCCCCAATAGGCGTCGCGGATGAGGCGCTTGTAGAGCTTGCCGGTCGGGTGGCGAGGCAGTTCCTGCATGAAGTCGATGACCCGTGGCGACTTCACGTGGCTGAGGTTGGCGCGGCAGAAGGCGGCCAGTTCGGCCTTGAGGTCTTCGCCGGCGTTGGCCCATTCCATCGGCTGGATCACAGCGATCACCTGTTCGCCCATCTCCTCGTGCGGCCCGCCGACCACCGCGGCGTCGGCGACCTTCGGGTGGGTGATCAGCAGGTTTTCGAGTTCCTGCGGATAGATGTTCACGCCGCCGGAGATGATCATGAAGCTCTTGCGGTCGGTCAGGTAGAGGAAGCCCTCCTCATCGACCCAGCCCACATCGCCCAGTGTGGTCCAACCATGCTTGTTGGTGTTCTCGGCGATCTTCTCTGGAGCATTGTGATAGCTCAGCGGCGTGCCGCCGCCGAAATAGATGGTGCCCTCGGTGCGTGGCGGGACCTCTTCGCCGTCCTCGCCGACGACGTGCAGTTCGGCGGTCGTCGCCTTGCCTACTGAACCCTTGTGGGTCAGCCAGTCGTGCGGGCCGATGTAGCAGAAGCCGTTGCCCTCGCTGCCGGCGTAGTACTCGTGGATCACCGGCCCCCACCAAGACATCATCTGTTCCTTGACCGGCACCGGGCAAGGGGCGGCGGCGTGGACGGCCGAGCGCATCGACGAGACGTCGTACTTGGCCCTGACCTCGGGCGGCAGCTTCAGCATTCGAACGAAGTGGGTCGGCACGAATTGGCCGACATCGACCTTGTATTTCTGGATCAGCGCCAGCGCTTCTTCCGGGTCAAATTTCTCCATCACCACGACCGTGCCGCCAAGGCGGTGGACGCTCATGCACCAGCGCAGCGGGGCGGCGTGGTAGAGCGGGGCCGGCGAGATGTAGACGCTGTCGTTCTGGAACCCGAACAGCCCCTGGGCCATCATCGCCAGCGCGTAGGGCGCGTCGATAGGCCCGCCGGTCAGCGGCGGCTTGATGCCTTTCGGACGACCTGTGGTCCCGGACGAGTAGAGCATGTCCGCGCCGGCGGTTTCATCGGCGATCGGCGTGGCCGGATGCTTGTCGCGAGCCGCTTCGAAGCTCTCGTAGGGCGCGCGGGCCTCTCCGACCATGAACAGCTTCAGGTTCGGCGCCAGGGCGGGGATTTCGTCGATCACCGGACCGACGCCGGCCGAGGTGATCAGCACCTTCGCCTCGCAGTCGGTCAGGATGTACTCGATCTCGCCGGCGGTCAGCTTTGATGACATGCAGGCGTAGTAGAGACCGGCACGCTGGGCGGCCCAGGCGATCTCGAAGAACCGGGGATGGTTGTCCATCAGGATCGCGATCACGTCGCCGGCCTTCAGCCCCAGCGACCGGAACAGCTGCGCGCCTTGGTTGGAGCGGTCGTCGAGCTGCTTGTAGGTCACCTGTTCGCCGGAGCCGGCCATGATGTAGGCGGCGCGGTCGGGGTGGGTCTGCGCGTGCGTAGCCGGATGCATGAACTCTTCCTTGCGGCGGCCGGGCGCTGTGTTCGCGCCTCGACCGTCCTCCCTGAATTATCGTTGTTCACTCACATATGCGGTGCTTGACGGACCGTCCGTCAAGCGGGGCGGAATGAACAAAACCACGGGAGGATGAGATGGCGAACCACAGCTTCGAAACCCTGGCCTACGAGCTTGAGGACGGGGTGGCGACGATCACCCTCAATCGCCCCGACAAGCTCAACGCCTTCAACACCCAGATGATGAAAGACCTGATCGCGGTGTTCGACGTCACCGACGCTGACGATGCGGTGAAGGCGGTGATCGTCACCGGGGCTGGGCGCGGTTTCTGCGCCGGGGCCGACCTTTCGGCCGGCGGCGAGACCTTCGACTATGATAAGCGCGGGGGTGAGGACCAAGCCGCCCGCCAACGCGACGGCGTTCAGCGTGACGGTGGCGGGCTGGTGTCGTTGCGGATCTACGACAGCCTCAAGCCGGTGATCGCGGCAGTGAATGGGCCGGCGGTCGGCGTCGGCGTGACTATGCAGTTGCCCATGGATATCCGCTTGGCGTCCACCGAGGCGCGGTTCGGCCTGGTCTTCGCGCGGCGCGGCCTCAATCCAGAAGCTGCCTCTTCGTGGTTCCTGCCTCGGTTGGTCGGCGTCCAGACCGCGCTTGAGTGGTGCTACACCGGCCGGGTGTTCTCGGCGCAGGAGGCGCTGGATCGCGGCCTCGTGCGGTCGCTGCATGCGCCAGACGAACTGCTGCCGGCGGCCAGGGCCCTGGCCCGCGAGATCGTCGAAAACACCGCGCCGGTTTCGATCGCGATCACTCGCCAACTGATCTGGCGGATGGCGGGCGCGCCCCACCCGATGGACGCGCACCGCGCCGACAGTCGTGGCATCCAAATCCGGGGCGCGATGGCCGATGCTCGCGAGGGCGTGATGTCGTTCCTGGAGAAACGCCCCCCGGTCTTCCCCAATCAGGTTTCGACGGACCTGCCGGATATTTGGCCTCATTGGGATGCGCCGGAATTCAAGTGAACGGGTGATTAAGCGCGGTGTGATTCGATGGAGTCTGGCCTTGCTCCGGACCTCTCATGAACCTGCCGCAGTCGCCGACCGATCTTGAACCCTCGCGGGAGGCCGCCCTGGCTTCCCGCGCGCGCGGGATTTTGTTGCGGCGGTTGGCCGACGTCGTCTGCCTGCCGACCTCTCGTGTGAACGTGTTCGAGCGGGCGATGACCGCCGACCTGCTGGTCGACATGCTGCGCGAGGCTGAGCCGGCCGAGCGAAAGAAGGTCGCGGCCCGGCTGTCCGGGATGATGGAAATTCCCGCGAGCCTCGTGGGCTTCCTGCTGCGCGATGAGGTCGATGTCGCCGAAGAGCTGCTGATCAACGCCGCGGTTCTCTCGGACGCCGATCTGCTCGACTGCGCCCGCATGACGGGGCTGGAACACCGGCGTCTGATCGCCCTGCTTGGCGGCGTCAGCGAGGTCGTGTGCGATGTATTGATCGAGTTCGGCGAGATCCTGGTTCTGGAGTGCTTGCTCAAGAACAATGACGCGCGGTTCTCGACGGGCGGGATCGAGGCGGTGGTCGCTCTGACGCGCGGCGACGCACGCCTGACCTCGGCCCTGCTGAAGCGTCCCGAGTTGCGCCCGGCCCACGCCTATATGCTCTTCTGGTGGGCGGACGCCGAGACACGCAACGTCATCCTTCGCCGTTTCGCCGTCTCGCGGGAGATATTGCAGGACGCCGCCAGCGACATCTTCGCCATTGCGGCCGAGGAGAACTGGCAAGATCCGGTGTCGCGCAAGGCGCTGCAGTTTATTGAGCGTCGCCAGCGCAGCCGTCTCACCTCGGAGGATGAGGCGGCCAAGAGCCTCGAGGACGCCGTAACCGGGGCGCAGCACGGCCTGACGCCGGAAATCGCGGAGGAGATTTCCTATCTTTCCGGGATCAAGCCGATGATCGGCGTCCGTATCTTCGCTGATCTAGGCGGTGAGCCGATCGCCGTGCTTTGCAAGGCCACCGGCCTGCCCAAGCAAGCCATCCGCGCGCTGTGGCGGGGTTTGAAGCGCTCCGAAGTCGATGGCGCGGGCGGCCCGTCGCCCGCGCTGGAGCGAGTTATGATCGTCTACGACATGATCGCGGTGGATCGCGCCCAAACAGTGCTTCGATATTGGAACTGGTCGATGAGTTCGGTGCTCACACCAGCGTTGGTTCGCGCAGTCCGAAACGACGGCGAATTCACTCCTGGCGAATACTCAGACCCAGAATGGGCGGCCATGCTGACGCTTTCGAAGGATTTTGACCGCTAATCATTGCGGTTGTGGCATTTCACCGCATGCAATAGTGGCGCCTTGCACAAGAAATTGGTGCGGTGCAGCAGCTATTCTTAGTCGTGGACACGTTCGTTGAAGAATAAGAGTCTGTTCCATGCTTGTGCTTGAGTTGGCTTCCAGATATCAACGCGATCACTGATGTCGTGAATCAGTCATCCCCCAACTTGGTGCAACCGCACTCACGGAACCGAGAAATATGGACGAGAAATCGGAAGTCATTGAGATGACGGCGGATATTGTTTCCGCGTATGTCGGAAACAATTCGGTCGCCGCGGCCGATCTCCCCAATCTGATCCAGAGCGTCCACCGTGCGTTGGCGGGTATTTCCTCTGGTTCCGATGTCCAGGAAGCCGCCCCCAAGGAACCTGCGGTTCCGGTTCGCCGTTCGATCACGCCTGATCATCTGGTTTGCCTGGAAGACGGCCGGAAATTCAAGTCGCTCAAGCGTCACCTTCGTACGAAGTACAATATGAGCCCTGAAGAATACCGTGCGAAGTGGGGTCTTCCGAAGGACTACCCTATGGTTGCACCGAACTATGCTAAGGCTCGTTCGGATCTGGCCAAGCAAATGGGCCTTGGCCAAGGTGGCCGTCAGGCTCCGCGCAAGCGCACCAAGTAAAAGTACGGCGCATTGCCGACTTAGAAGCGCCCGCCGTAACCGGCGGGCGTTTTTGTGTCCGCAGGGTGCGGCGGAAGCGCCCACTTGGTGATGAAGGCCACCTTTTGGCCTGATTTCCTGGGGGCTTCGCAGTTTTCCACTTGCGGGCGAATCACCCTCTGGGCGATAAGTGATTCGTCGCGATTCCAAGGGGTTGTTAAGGAATCTGAATATGGCCGCACAGATCGGAGCTTCGGCGGCGGCCGCCCGCGCACATGAGGAATTGTACGCCTATTGGGCCCGCCTTCGGAATGGCGGCCAACTCCCAGGGCGTAACGACATTCGCCCTGAAGACTTCAAGCGTTTGCTGCCGACGGTCAGCCTGATCGATGTGCGTCGCGAACCGATGGAGTTTCGTCTGCGGCTCGCCGGAACCGGCCTCTATGGCGTCTACGGCCGCGAGATCACCGGGCGTTCGCTAGGGGAGGTATACAACTCATCGGCGACCGACTACTGGCGCCAGGAACTGACCAGGCTGGTGCATGAGCGGCGGCCGGCGGTGGGCGTCCACAGCCTCGCTTGGCGAGGCGCGGCGCATCTCTCCATCCTGTGGCTGCGGTTGCCGCTGGCCTCCAACGGCCGGGATGTCGATATGATCCTTGGCTATGACGCCGTGGTCGGCGTCCAAGGCGACACGGTCGTCAGCGGCATCCGCGCCGCCTGAGATCTAGGCCGCGGTCAGGGCCTCGGCGTCACGCCGGACGCGCCCCACCATAGACGCTAGGCCGTTGGATCTTTGCGCCGACAGGTGACCGCTCAGGCCCAGCTTGTCGAACGCGGCCTTGGCGTCGCTGGCCAGGATGTCCTTCGCCTGCTTGCCGGAAAACAACCGCAGCAGCACCGCGATCAGGCCGCGCACGATGTGCGCATCTGAATCACCACGAAACACGACAGTTCCATCAGCCTGCGGTTCGGTCACCAACCAGACCTGGCTGGCGCAGCCGCGAACCTTGTTGGCGTCGTTCCGTTCGGCGTCGGTCAGAGGGGCGAGTTCTCGGCCCAGATCGATCACGTAGCGGTATCGTTCCTCCCAATCGCCCAGCAGGTCGAATTCTTGGGAGAGGTCTTCGAGGTCTTGCGCGATCGTCGTCATGTCATTGGCGACTTAGGCGCCGCAGGGGGTAAACGCAACAGGACCCTAGGCCGCGGGTAGTCGAACCTGCGCGGTCAGGCCTTGGCCGGCGACTGACGAGAGCTTCAACCGGCCTTCCATCGCTAGGCACAGCAGTTCGACGATCGGCAGGCCCAAGCCCGCGCCTTCGCTTCTGCGGGTCAGGGCGTTTTCGCCCTGCTCGAACGGCATCAGCAGTCTTGGGATGTCGGCTGGATCGACGCCGGGACCGTGGTCGGTGATGGATATCTCCACATGGCGGCCGGCGGCCTCGGCCCGGATGCTGATGTCCGAGCCTTCAGGCGCGAAGATGACCGCGTTCTGGATCAGGTTGGTCAGAATGTTTCTCAGGCCCCGGGCGTCGGCGATGACGGCGGGCAGGGCGCCCTGGTTTTCAATGTCGATGGCCACGCGGGCCTGGGCGATCTCTTCGCGAAGGCCATCAAGGACGTCGTCGAGCGCGTGGTCGATCGACTCCTGCTGCAGGTCGATGTCCATGGCGCGGCCTTCCAACCGAGCGATTTCCAGGACCTGATTGACCAGCTTCAACAGCCGAGCGCCGCTCATGCGGATGATCTCGGCGTATTCCTTGTACTGAGGCGCGCCCAGCGGGCCGTACAGCTCCGAGGCGATGATCTCGGAGAAGCCCAGGATCGAGTTGAGCGGCGTGCGCAGCTCGTGGCTGGCCATTCGAAGGAAGGATCGTTTGGTTTCGTCCAGCGCCGCTTCGCGACGCGCGCGGGCGCTCGATCGCGGGGCGACCTCAGCCTGCGGGGACTGCTCCGATTCTGACGCGTGAACCGGTCGTTTGGGAGCCGCCTGGGCCATGGACTGAACTGAAAGCCTCGCGGTCTTTGACTTAGCTAGCCTTAGTCCCGCCGCGCTTACGATTTCCTTTCAATCAACAAGATCATGTGGTTCGAGGCCTCGAATGCGGTCGCGTCCAAGGCGAGCGGCCTCGCGGGGACTCACTAGGGCCGCTAAGATCGCATCAATGTGCAGCGCTCAGCGAAGGAGGCGTCGAGACTTTTCGTGATCGAGAGCCCCATCGCCCGGACGACGTCAAAGACCAGGTCGTCGGCCGCAGGCTCGATCCTGGTCATCATCGGTCTTGGCGTGGCCGGCGCCCTTGCGGCGATTTTCACCGGCGGCGTGGCCGGTCCGCTCGCGGTCTTGTGCCTGCTGCCCCTGGCGGCGGCGGCGGTGATTGGCCACGGCGCGCGGTTGGCGCTCGGGGCGGCGGTGTCGCTGGCGTCGGTCGGCGTCGCGGCGCTGGCTGGTCTGACCTTGGATGTTCCGGTCTTGAGCCCGGCCCTGGCCAATGTTCTGGGGGTGGTGGCCCTGACAACGACCGTGGTGGGGCTGGCGTCTGGGCTCGTGATCCTCCAGCGCGGAGCAGGCGCTGACGCCAATCTGCATCGTCAGGCTGAGGCCCGGTTGCGTCAGGCCTTGAACGATCAACCGCATTTGCTCGTCGCGATGAGCGCGCGCGGCAAGCTCGTCGGCGCCTGGGGGCCTGAACCGGCCGGCGTGGCTGGACTGGCGCAGGGGCGGCTGTTGACCGACTTCGTGGCGTCGGACGATCAGGCGCGGGTGCAGGCGGCGATCGCCGCCGCCGTCGCCGATGGAGCGGCTGAGGTCGGGTTCGCGCCGACGCGCGAGCCGGACGGCTGGCTCGTGCTCAGTCTTCGGCGTGTCGCCGGCGGTCGCATCATGGGAACGCTTCGCGACGGCCGGGCGGCCCGGGATCGGGAGGCCGAGCTGGAACGCGCACGCGCCGACGCCGAAGCGCAAAACGCCGGCAAGTCGCGGTTCCTGGCCAATATGAGCCACGAATTGCGAACGCCGCTGAACGCCATCATGGGCTTCAGCGACATCATGCGGCAGGGACTGTTCGGCTCGTTGTCGGACCGTTACGCCGAATATGCCGAATTGATCCACGACTCCGGCGGGCATCTGCTGGATCTGATCAACGACGTCCTGGACATGTCGAAGATCGAGGCCGAGCGATTCGAGCTGTCTCGCGACATCTTCGACGCCCGCGACGCCGTCGCCGGGGTTCTGCGGCTGATGCGCGGCCAGGCCGACCGGGCGGGGGTGCAGCTTCGTGGCTTGCTGCCGCGCGAGCCGCTCGACGTCACGGCCGACCGGCGCGCGATGAAGCAGATCGCCCTGAACCTGGTCTCCAACGCCCTGAAGTTCACGCCGCGCGGCGGCGCCGTCACCGTCACCATCCATGCCGACGGCCCGGTGCTGGAATTGGTCGTGGCCGACACCGGCGTTGGCATCAGCGCCGAGGACATGCAGCGGCTTGGACGTCCCTATGAGCAGGCGGGTGGTCCGGCCCAGCGGGCGACGGGCACAGGGCTGGGCTTGTCCCTCGTGCGATCATTCGCCGAGTTGCATGGGGGCGAGATGGAAATCGAAAGCCGCCTGGGCGAGGGAACCACCGTGACCGTCCGGCTGCCGGTGATCGAGCACCCGGAACCGGCCCGCATTTCCTAGCGGCTGGCGACCTGCAGGAAGGCGCGTCCTGCCGCGAAGTCGCCCACCTCGACATAGGCGCGGCGGACGTTTTCACCCTGGCCGGCGGCGAACAGGAACTCGACGGCTACGGCCTCGCGAGGATCGAGCTGAGCCAGGGCGTAGGCCGCGCTGGGCGGGAAGCGGAACGCCCAGGCCGATTTCATGTCCTTGGGCATCAGATCCAGGCCCGCCGGACTGCGGGCTTCGGCGGAATAGACGCTGCGGGCCGAGGCCGGGGGCAGCCGGCGAGCCAGCGGCAGGGTGGCCAGCGGCTGGCCGCGGGTGTCGAGATAAGGACCTTGGGTGGTCGTGGCGTCGCGCAGAACCAGGCGCGCGGCATACGGGGTCTTGCCGTCCGGAAACTGAGCCACGGCCATGAGCGAATTGGCGCCGTCACGGCCCGCCAGGCCGAAGATCATCCGGTTCCAGCCAAAGCTGGCGGTCTGTTGCAGGCGCCAACGTACAGCCGCGCCGCTCGCCCGGTCGGCGCGCCATTCGGCCAGTTCGCCAGGATAGGTCATGCGGCTGAGTTGAGCGTAACCGTCGAAGGCTTGGCGTACGCGCGCAGCGGCCAGGTTGAGATCGCCCGAATCGCAAGGCGTCGCGGAAGCCTTGGCCCACGCGCGCTGCTCCACAGCGGCCAGCCCGGCTTTGTCGACCCCGGCGCGGAGGGCCGCGCCGCGGGCCTGCATGCGGCTCGCCGACAGGGCGGCCCTGACCGGGGCTTGGAACAGCCCGCAGCGGGCGTCGGCGGCGGTCATCACCGTGCGCTCGTAGAAGAGGTCGGCGGCCTGGGCCATCGACACACCGGGCGCTGCGAGGAGCACCCCCGCCACGGCCAGACCCATCCATCCACACACGACGCGCCGCGCGGTTCTGCGCGTACTCGTCATGTTTCCTGCTTTTCTCGTATGTTCGAGAACGTCGGGCGACCGTAGAAGCTCAGCCTTTCCGCTCTGTTATCGAGACCATAAAAAATGCTGCTTTCCACCGACATCTGGGTCGCGGCCCTGATCCGCCGCGTGGAACTGGGCGGCGGATACGCGGTCGTGGTCCGCAAGGGCGACGCCCGCGCCGGCAGCGTTCTGGTCAAGGTGATGAACCGCAGCGACCGCACCTTCCGGCTCTATGGCGAGGCCACGCGAGGCGACGGCGAGCGGGTCTGGATGCGCCCGGCGTTGTCGGATCAGGAAACTGACCTGGACCGCTATATCGAGCGCGCGATCCGCATCGATCCCGATATCTGGGTCGTCGAGGTCGAGGACAAGGACGGTCGCCACTTCCTGACCGAGCCTGTCGAAGAAGGTTAGGAGCTAAGGTTAGCGGCCGGTTTACCGCCTTCCTCAACGGCTGCGAAAGCACGCCCGTGGCAAACAGTCGCGTTCCCGTAATGTGAGCGCTTGCCACGTATGCTCTTTCTCCTGAACGACGTGGTGCTGAACTTGAGCGGCATGAGCCTGTCGCCAAAGCTGGCCAGCAAGCGGTTCAGGGAATTGCCGTTCAATGTGGTCAGCCAACTCGGCCAGGAACTCTATTCCGAGGATCCGCTGCTGCATTTCGATCGGCCGGAACGCGCCCGCCGGCTCGCCACCCTGATTATCGCCAAGGCGCCGGCCATCAACGCGGCCCTGTTTGTCGCGCCGCGGTACGGCTGCGCGCCCGAAGAAGTGGCCTTGCGCTACGCCAATGTGGACTTCGAGGTCATGGCTCGGCTGAGCAAGCGTCAGGAGGAGGGGCAGATGGACGCTGTCTGGACCGACCGACAGGTCTGGCGGCGCCTGGCGGCCTAGGCTTTCTGGCGCTAGCTGGCCCGCGAAACCAAGCGCGGGCTTTCGCGCGAGGCCCGGCTGCGCTACCTGCGGGCTATGAGCAATTCCCCCGCCGCCGAGGCCGCCCGCCGGCGCACCTTCGCCATCATCTCCCACCCGGACGCCGGTAAGACGACCCTGACCGAGAACGTGCTGCTGGCCGGCGGCGCGATCCGTGCGGCCGGCGCGGTGCGCGCCCGTGGGGAAAATCGGCGCACCCGCTCGGACTGGATGAAGATCGAGCGCGAGCGGGGGATCTCCGTCTCGGCGAGCGTGATGACCTTCGATCACGCCGGGCTGATGTTCAACCTGCTGGACACCCCGGGCCACGAAGACTTCTCGGAAGACACCTATCGCACCCTCACCGCGGCCGACGCGGCCGTCATGGTGCTGGACGCCGCCAAGGGTATCGAGCCGCAGACCCTGAAGCTGTTCGAGGTCTGCCGCCTGCGCGACATCCCCATCGTCACCTTCATCAACAAGATGGACCGCGAGGCCCAGGACCCGATCGAGCTGCTGGACGAGATCGCCTCGAAGCTGGCGCTGGATCCGGCCCCGCTCTACTGGCCGGCTGGCTCGGGCGGGCGTTTCAAGGGCATGCTCGATCTGCGGAACGACAAGTTCTTGCCGTTCGCCAAGAAGACCAACGACAACAAGGACGAGGGCCACCCCGGCGCCATCGCGTTCCATGGCGCGGCGATCAACAGCTACCTCGACCCCGATGAGCAGGCGGAGCTGGAAGAGGGCGCGATGCTCATCCAGGAAGCTTCTAAGCCTTTCGACCCCAAGGCCTTCCTCGAAGGCCACATGACCCCGGTGTTCTTCGGGTCGGCCCTGCGCCACTTCGGCATCGACCAGCTTCTTGAGGGTCTGGGCGCCTATGCGCCACCGCCTAAGGCGGTCGCGGCGATCAAGGGCGGCGAACCGATCCATGTCGCGCCCGGCGATCCGGAAGTCACCGGCTTCGTCTTCAAGGTCCAGGCGAACATGGACCCCAACCACCGCGACCGGATCGCTTTCCTGCGGCTGACCTCGGGCAAGTTCCAGCGCGGCATGAAGCTGAAGGTGCAGAACACCGGCCGCCAACTGTCGGTCAATGCCCCGATAATGTTCTTCGCCTCCGACCGGGAATTGGCCGAAGAGGCCTTCGCCGGCGACGTGATCGGCATTCCGAACCACGGCGTCCTGCGGGTGGGCGACAGTCTGTCGGAGACCGGAACCCTGCGCTTCGCCGGTCTGCCGAACTTCGCCCCCGAAATCCTGCAGCGCGTGCGGGTGAAGGACCCGTTGAAGGCCAAGCACCTGAAGAAGGCGCTGGAAGGCCTGGCCGAGGAGGGCGTGACCCAGCTATTCCGCCCGGTGATCGGCGCCGACTTCATCGTCGGCGCGGTTGGGCCGCTGCAGTTCGAGGTGATGGCCGACCGTCTGGCCAACGAGTACCAGCTCGACGTGTTGTTCGAGCAGGCGCCCTATTCCGAAGCCCGCTGGCTCACGGGTGAGAAGGCCGACGTCGAGGACTTCGCCAGCAAGCACAAAAGCGCCATGGGCACGGACATCGACGATCAGCACGTCTTCCTGGCCAAGTCCTCCTGGGAAATGGGCTATGTCGCCGAGCGCTTCCCGAAGATCGGGTTCGAGCGTTCCAAGGAACGCGCCTAGCGAGAAACTAGCCGATCCACGCAAGTTCTGGGCCAGTTAGGGTTAACGTCCACACACAAGAAAGTCAGACTTCGTTAACCATACTTGGCCAATTAACCACTTGTTTACGATCTCGGCTCCGCGTTTGCTCCAAGAGGTCTGAACCTTCCGTAGGCGTCTCGTCATGGGACGCCGGTGGGTGATCGGAGCCTTGCCATGTTCGAGTTCGGTCGGGAGCTAAAGCGGTTGTTCGGCGCGGACGCCGTCAATGCGCCGCGTGATGGTCTGACCGGCGGCGACGCCTCGCTGCTGGAACTGCTCGACCTGCGGATGATCGCCAAGGAAGGCCGTGCCGCCGACATCGCCGCGGGGCGCGTCGGCGCCAAGGACGAGGCTCAACGCCGACTGGAAAGCGCGATCGTCTGGCGCGAGGTCGCCCGCCGGTCCGGGGACGCTGCCTCATTGCGCAAGGCCGCCGCGACCGCGGAAGCCGCTGCGGAGGCTTTCGGGCGAGACCGCCGGCCCGATGGCTGGGCGCGCGCGCGCTGTGAACAGGCCTTCTGCGCCATGCTGGGCGCGGAGTTGTTCGGGGACGAGGGGCTCAACGCCGCCGCCGATGTCGCTTTCCGCGACGCTCGATCGGCCGCTCGGGGCGGGCTCTCCCTGCCGCTCGCCGACGTCGGCATCGCCGCCATCGAAGCCCGCGCTATGATGGCGACCGGCGACGCCCAGGCCGCGCGTGTCGCGGCGGCCAGGTTTGCTCATCCGATCGCCGGACTTCAGAGCCTCACGCGGCGTTGCCGCGCCGCGCGACTGCTGGCGGTCGAGGCGCGCCTTGTTCTGGCCGACCTCTTGATCGGCTGGGGCGCGCGGCTGCGCGACGGGGAATTGTTGGCCATGGCTCGCGACGAGGCCGAACGCGCCGCCAAGGGGCTGGACGTGGCCTATGAACCCTTGAGCTGGGCCCGCGCCATGGCGCTTCGCGGTCAGGCCCTGGCCCTGATGGGCGAGCTCAATGGCGAGGTCGAGGTTCTGGCCCAGGCCGTTGGCGATCTGGCTGACGTGGTCGGAGAGCTGTCCCGAGAACAAAGCCCGCTGGACTGGGCGCGAAGCCAGACCGCCCTCGCGCAAGGCCTGCAGGCTCTGGGCGAGGCTGGCGGCTCGGAGCGCGCCTACGAACAGGCGGTGACCTGCTATGATCGGGCCGCTCACGTCCTCAAGAAAATTCCGGCGCTTTCGCTGCGGGCTTTCGGCGCCTCGAACCGGGCTCTGTGCCTGGCGCGCTCGGCCGAGCTGTCGGGCGATCTGACCGTGCTCGACGCCGCGGAGTCCGCCTTCAAGATCGAACTGACCGGGATCACCGCCAGGCGCGATCCGGCCGCCTGGGCGCTGCTGCAGGTGAACCTTGCGCGGCTGTACGAGGCCCGGCTGGACATCACCGGCAAGGATCGCGGCGAACGCGCCAGCGCCGCCCTGGCTCTCAACGCCGCTCTAGACGTTTTCGGCGAGCTTGGCCTTCGCTCCCTCAGCATCGTCGCCGCCGACGCCCTTGAACGCCTGGCGGGCGGCCCGATAGCGAGCGCGCGTTCGTCCTACTAAGCCGGCGCTATACAACCCCTGATCGGTCGTGCGAGCATGCTCGCGACAACGGGGGCGTTGATGTCATCAATCTATTTTCCCGCCGGGTTCGCCCTGGCGATCGCATGGGCGTCGACGGGTTTGGCCGCGCCTGTTGCTACGGAGGCGACTTGGCTCAAGCGGCCTAGGTCCGAGGATCTGCTGTCCGTCTGGCCCGCCGAGGCCTGGAACAGGGGGATGGGCGGCAAGGCCACGATCGTCTGCGAGGTCAGCCTGCATGGTGCGTTGCGAGCCTGTACGGTGGAGAGCGAGTCACCGACGGGGGCTGGCTTTGGGCATGCTGCGATCGCCTTGACGCCACAACTTCTGATGAAGCCGGCGACCCTGGATGGAAAGCCCGTGGTGAGCGGCGTTCGTATTCCTGTGAACTTCCCGAAGCCGGAGGTGGCTACCGGCACTCGCCTTCCCGGCGTGGGCGGGTTTTCGGGGGTCACGCGCAAAAGCGTTTCCGATGTGTCGTGGGTGACCGCACCCACCTATGGCGACGTGGCGGCTGCATATCCGGCGAAGGCGCGGGCGAAGCAGATCGGTGGCCGAGTAACGCTGGATTGCACCTTCAAGACCAAGGGGCGGGTCGGGGACTGCGGCGTGCTCGCCGAGGAACCCAAGGGCGAGGGCTTCGGCGGCGCCGCGAAGTCGCTGGTGGACCAGTTCGTCGGGCCGACCGAGCTTGATAATGGCTCCAGCACACTGGGCGTCGCCACCCAGATCCCGTTCACATTCACCGCCGATATGCTCGACGCTGACAAGCGGGTGATTGGGAAGCCTCAGTGGCGCGCGCTTCCGACTGGCGACCAGTTCGCCGGAGGCTACCCAGCCGAAGCTGTGAAGGCCGGGGTTAACGCTGGCCGGGTCGTGATGAGCTGCGGCGTCGGCGACGAAGGAAAAGTCGAGAACTGCGTCGCGACATCGGAGCAGCCGGCGGGCCTGGGATTTGGCGCGGCGGCCGTCGCGCTTTCGGGCGCATTCCAGGTGACCGCTTGGACTGCCGAAGGCCTTCCCACGATCGGCGGAAAAATCCGCGTGCCAATCCGCTATGAGGCGCCGGACACCGAGACGCCGCAGTGACGGGCCCTTGCGTGGCGAGAAAATCGCGGTCGCTCAACTGCGCTGTGCCGCTCCTGGTCGGCTGCTCTGAGCATGGCCGCCGGAGGGGATCATGAAGCCGAAAATAAGCGCTTTTGCGTTGTGTCTTCTGGCGTCCTCGGCGGAGGCCAAGGACGAAGCGACGCGGTTGGATGTGCGGCCCGATTGGTTGAAACGTCCGGATGCCGCGGATGTGCTGGCGGTCTGGCCTAGCGCTGCATGGATCAAGGGGCTCGGCGGGCGAGCGGTAATCAGCTGCAGGGTAACCCTTCAAGGGGCCTTGGCTGATTGCTCCGTGAACAGGGAAGAGCCGGTCGGCGCGGGATTCGGGGCGGCGGCCATCGCGCTCAGCCCGCAATTCCTGATGAAGCCCGGCATTCGCGACGGCAAGCCCGTCGAGAGCACGGTGCGGATTCCCATCAGTTTCCAGACCCCTGACTTGCCGATGGGCAGCCATATTCCCGGCGCGGGCACCCTCGGGAATAGCATGACATTGACGAACGTGAACTGGATCGCTGCGCCGACCTACGACGAGGTGGTGGCGGCCTACCCTGAGAAGGCGCGGCTTAAGGGACTGGGCGGGCGCGCAACGCTTGATTGCGAGTTTAGACCTAGCGGCGGTCTCGGCGATTGCAATATGATTCAGGAGGAGCCGAAGGGCCAAGGCTTCGCAACCGCCGCAAAGGTGCTTGCTCAGCGCTTCGTCGGGCCGGAAACGCTGCCGAACGGGGCCAGCACGAGGGGCGTCTCGACGCAGATCACCTTTGTTTTCGACAGCGACATGCTTGATCCCGCAAAGCGCGTGGTGGGCAAGGCCTCATGGGCCAAGTTGCCCAGCGGCGGTGACGTCGCTGCGGGATATCCGGTGGCGGCGGCGAAGGCGGGAGTTCGCAGCGCCCGAGTAGTGATGCTATGCGAAATTGGCGAACAAGGGCGCCTGGCGGGCTGCTCCGCTGACAGCGAAGAGCCGGGCGGCCATGGATTCGCCGCCTCAGCCATCGCGATGTCTCCGTTGTTCCAGGTCAAACCTTGGAGCGACGAAGGGCTGCCGATGATTGGTGGCAAAATCCGCGTACCGATCCGCTTTCAGCTTCCGGAACCGGCGGCCGCGTCTAAGTGATTGGAGGCTCCCACATGAGCAGGCTCGCTGTCGTCATGCTGCTGTTTGCTACGCCAGCCGCAGCCCAGGTTGAAACCGTCGTCGATCTTGAACCCGACTGGAAGCGAAAGCCGAACCGGGAGGATTTGCTCGCTGTCTGGCCGAAGGATGCGCTGAGGCGCGGTGCGGGTGGGACTGGGGTCATCCATTGCAGCGTATCGGCGCAAGGGGCGCTTTTTGCGTGCTCGGTTGTGTCCGAGCAGCCGGCGGGATCGGGCTTCGGCGCGGCCGCAGTGGCGCTTACGCCTCAGTTCCTGATGTCCCCGGCGATAAAGGGCGGCAAGCCTGTGGCCTTCGACGGGGTGACCATTCCGGTGAAATTCATGAGCTTTTCACCAGACCCCAGTCGGCGGGGAGCGACCGCGGTATCCAATGTCGGATGGATGGCGGCGCCGACCTATGCTGAGGTGGCCGCCGTCTATCCGGAGCGCGCACGTGAACGAATGGTCGGCGGGCAGGCGACGATGAAGTGCGAATTCGACGCCGGCGGCCGGCTTGATGACTGCTCGGTGCTCGGCGAGACGCCGCGAGGGCTGGGCTTTGGATCGGCCGCGCGGTTGTTGGCGCCCAAGTTTCAGGGACCCGTCAAGTTCGCCGGCGGCGGGAGCGCCAAGGGCGCGATCGTCCAGCTAGCGGTGACCTTCCCGGTGGAAATGTTGAAGGGGGGCGAACCTCTCGCGGGCAAGCCGCAGTGGGTCGCCGCGCCGACTGCCGAAGTCATGCGCGGCGCTATTCCGGCCAGCGCGATCGCGGCCGGCGTTGAGACTGCGCGTGTGGTGATGGACTGCACGATCGAACCAGACGGCGCGCTTGGCCAGTGCGTGGTCGAAAGCGAGACTCCCGAGGGCCATGGGTTTGGCGCCGCGACACTGGAAATTTCCCCGGCTTTTCGTGTGAGCATCTGGACGAGCGAGGGGCTGCCGACCATTGGCGCCAAGGTGACGGCGCCGATCCGCTACGACATCCTCTCGCTGAAGCCCTAGGCGGCGATGTCGGCGGAGTTCCGGCGTACGCGCCAGAAGCGGATGGTGCGCTGGGCCGCCTCTCGGGGCAGGGCTTCGTAGAGTTCGCCGTACTCGCGCGCCCGGCCCATGGCGTTGGTGTCGCGGTCCAGCATCAGGACAGCGAAGGTGAGGTAGAGGGAGCGATCGAAGCCCGCGGCCTTGCAGACGATGGACAGCGCGTCCAGTTCGCGGCGTTCCAGAATGCGGCGCGCGGTGTGGAAGTCGATATCGGCCAGTTCGCTTAGCGCCACCAGGAACTTGGTGGTTTCGCGCGCGCGCAGGAAGCCGGCCAGGATTGGCGGGGTAAGAGCGTCGCGGTCGCGCAGCATGCGGATCTGGGTCTGGGCCTCGGCATAGTCGGCCGGCAGGGCGCCGTCGCGGGTGGCCAGGCGCGTGCGGCCCGCGGCGAGCGCCGCATCCAGCGCCGCCGGATCGACGGCGGCGTTGCGGGCCAGAATGTCACCGCGCAGCCGGCTCTCGACCACGAAATACATCTCGTTCAGCAGGTCGATCGGCAGGGATTTGCGCGCGACGACAGCCTCGTGCAGGTCGGGGTTTTCGACCGCGCGATCGACCACGATCTCTTGGGTTTGACGGGACATCAGCGCGCCCTCGTTGGCGAGCAGCACGCCAAGAGTGGCGTCATCGCCTCGCTCCACGATGGCCTCGGAGACGGCCTCCGGGACCAAGGGGCGTTGGGATATGGCGCGCAGGTGGTCCTGGCCGCGGGTCCGCACCACAGAGAGCAGGTCGTCTTCGGTCAGGGCCTTGGATGTCGCCAGCACCGGATGGGCCACGTCGATGGAGATGTCGCGGGCCAGGTCGCGCAGCAGGCCGCGCGGGGCGGTCTCGGCCTCAGCCATGCGCTGGGCGAGTTCGGCGCGGACGGCTTCCTCCATCTCGCCGGCCAACTGGCTCATGACGTCGTCGAACAGGCCAAGCTCGTCGGCGCCATGCGTCGCTTCGGCGGAGAAAAACAGGTCGGTGACGCCGCGCAGCAGTTCTCGCCGCCGCTCGCTGGATGGCTCCTGGGCCATCTCGATCAGGTCGTGAAGTTTGCTGCGCATGGGCCCGCAGGGTTAACCCAAGGCGCTTAATCGCCGCCTAACGGTTGAGCTTAACGGCCTCGCCACCACTTCAGGCCGGCCCGTTCGGCGCGGTCGAGCAGGGCGTGGAGCACCACCCCCATCAGTCCCAGCACCACCAGGGCCGCAATCATGCGGGCGGTCTGAAGCTTGTTGCCGGCGTCGAGGATCTGCCAGGCCAGGCCGCGGACACCCCCTGATCCGGCCCCGAACTCGGCCACGACGGCGCCGATGATGGCCAGCCCCGCGCCCACCTTGTGGCCTTCAAGCAGGAACGGCACCGACGAGGGGAGCCGAAGGCGCATGACGCGGCTCCAGCGGCCCGCACCATAGAGATCGAACAGCCGCTCCAGGTCCGGATCGGCGGCGCGCAGGCCGGTGACTGCGCCAGAGAATATCGGGAAGAAGGCGACCAGCACCGCCAGGGCGATGATCGCCCGCTCTGGATGATCGATGCCGGCCCAGATCAGCACCAACGGCGCGATGGCGACCACCGGCGTCACCTGCAGCACCGAGGCCAGCGGCCGGACGGCGGCCTCCAGGATCGGGTTCAGGCCAATGATGATGGCGATGGCGATAGCGACGAAGCTGGCGATCACCAGGGCGATCAGCGCAGTGGAAAGCGTTATCCAGGCCGCGGCCATCAGGCTGGGCAGGTTTTCGACCAGGGCCGCGGCGACGCCTGATGGCGGGGGCAGGAAATAGGCCGGCACGCCCATCGCGCGCACCGCGAGCTCCCAGGCGCCGAGCAGGATGGCGATCAGGACGAAGGGGGCGAGGGCGCGCGTCACGCAGCAGCGTCCATGCCGATGGCCAGCAGGTGGGACACCTCTTCGACCGCGCTGCGGAAGCTCTCGGAGGTCCGGAACCCGGCGGGGCGGGGGAGCATGCCGTCGACCTTGGCGATCCCGGCGATCCTGCCAGGTCCTCTGGTCAGCACCACCACGCGTTCGGCCATATAGACGGCCTCCTCCACATTGTGGGTCACGAAGACGATGGCGGGCCGCGAGGCGGACCACAGAGCCAGCACGTCGTCGGCCAATGTGCGGCGGGTGATCTCGTCCAAAGCGGCGAACGGTTCGTCCAGCAGCATCAGGCGCGGTTCGACGACCAACGCCCGCGCCAGGGACACCCGCATGGCCATGCCGCCGGAGAGGGTCGCTGGCCGTGCGTTCTGGGCGCCGGCCAGGCCGACCCGTTCAAGCGCTTCGGCGGCGCGGGCGTTGGCCTCGTCGCGTTGAACACCGGAAAGCTCGAGGGGCAGGGCGACATTGGCCTTGGCCGTCAGCCACGGCGCGAGGGTCGGCGCCTGGAAGACCACGGCGGTTTCGCCCCGACCGGCGGCCCGCTGAAGCGTGCCGCGCGTAGGGCCTTCGAGCCCGGCGAGCAGCCGCAGCGCCGTGGACTTGCCACATCCGGAAGGACCGACCAGGGCCACGACCTCGCCGGCCCCAATCGACAGGCTGACCGGTCCCAAAGCGCGGCCGCGCCCGGGATAGTCGACCTCGACCTCGTCCAGTGTCGCGACGGTCACGCTCGCCGCCCTCTACTTCGCCGCCGCGGGTGCGACGAACTGCAGGGTGTAGGCGCGCTTGTAGTCCATGGTCGGCGGATAGACGCCTTGCTCGGAGGCGACCTTGAAGAACTCGGCCCAACGGGCGTCGGTCATCACGCCGATGCCGCCGGTCTTGGCGTCGCCGGAGTCGACGATGCCGTAGGAGCGAAGCTTTTCACGAGCCTGGTCGAGGACATCCTGGGTCATTTCCGGATTGTCCTTCTTGATCAAGGCGTCGCCAGGAGCCGCGTCACCTTCGAGGTAGCTTTTCCAGCCGGCCGCAGAGCCCTCGACGAAGGCCTTAACCGCCGCCGGGTTCGAGGCGATCATGCTATCGGGGACGAGGATCATCGTCGCGTAGCCGGGGTAACCTTCATCGGCGAGCAGGAAGACCTTGGCCTTCAGGCCAGCCTGCTTCTCGATCGTATAGGGCTCGGAGGTGACATAGCCCTGCTGGACCACGCGCTTGTCAGAGAGGAAGGGCGCGGCGTTGAAGGTGTATTTCCGCACCTGATCGTCGGTGAAACCGTACTTCGACTTCAGCCACACCCAGAAGGCGCTGACCGAGGCGTCGGAGAGCAGGATGGGGCGGCCCTTCAGGTCTGCGATCTTCTCCAGGCCCTGCTCCGGGTGGGCGATCAGGACCTGGGGGTCCTTCTGCATCATGGCCGACACGGCCTTCACTGGGATGTTTTCCTTGGCCAGGTTCATGACGATGAAGCTGTTGGAGCCCATGCCCGCCTCGACCGCGCCAGACGCCAGCAGTTGCGGCACGTTCACGCCCGGGCCCCCCTGGACGATCTGCACATCCAGGCCGCGCTTGGCGTACTCGCCGGTCGCTACGGCCTGGTAGAAGCCGCCCTGTTCCGCCTGCGCGCGCCAGTCGGTCGCGAACCGGATCTTGGTGGGCGTTCCTTCGACGGGCGCCGCAGTCTGCTTTTCGCCGGGCGAACAGGCGCAGACCAAGGCCGCAAGCGCGACGGCGGCGAGACGCAGGACCTTCATGGATTTCCCCCAGACTGAACGGGCGCGAGCCTATGCGCTGGCGCGCTTCGTTCCAAGGTCGTAGGCGCCGAAGTTTAGGCCGCCTCGGCTTTTCGGTCCGGCGAGAGCCATTTGACCAGCACGTCGTGGAGAGCCTGGATCTGGATGGGCTTGCCAACGGCCGCGTTCATGCCCGCCTTCAGGCAGGCAGCCTCCATCTGCGGCATGACGTCGGCGCTCATGGCGATGATTGGCAAGGTGGCGTTCGCTCCGCCCAGGGCGCGGATGGCCCGGGTCGCTTCCAGCCCGTCCATGCGAGGCATATGCACGTCCATCAGGATCAGGTCGCAGGCGCTCAGCTTGGCGGCGGCGACGCCTTCCTCGCCATTCTCGGCCAGGATCACCTCGCACCCGAGCAAACCCAGCACCGTGGCGCCCAGCTCACGGTTCATCGGGTGGTCGTCGACCAGCAGGATGCGGGCGCTCAGCGCCTTGTCGCCCTTCGGGGCGAGCGGGGCGGGCATGCCCATCTCGGCGCGCGGCGCGGCGACCTCGAGCCAGAAGGTCGAACCGGCGCCCGGCTTGCTATCGACGCCGATCTTGCCGCCCATCAGCTCTATCAGCCCTTTGCAGATGGCCAGCCCCAGGCCAGTCCCGCCGTGGCTCCTGCTCACCGAGGAATCGCCTTGGCTGAAGCGTTTGAACAGCCGCTCGACCTGATCGGAGGGCACGCCGACACCCGTGTCGATAACCTTGAACCGCAGCAGGTTCGATGCGTCGGCTTGTTCGAGGACCTGGACTTCCAGCCCGACGCGCCCGCGCTCAGTGAACTTGATCGCGTTGGACAGCAGGTTCAGCAGGATCTGGCGCATCCGCAGGTCGTCGATCATCACCGCCGTTTCGACGGGGCCGATGAAGCTGAGCTGGAGGTCGAGGTCCTTGCGGCGGGCGGCGTCGGCGACGATGGCCAGGGCGTCCTGGGCGATGGCGCGGGGCGTCACCCGGTTCGGCCGCAGTTCGACTTCTCCGGCCTCGACCTTGGAGAAGTCCAGGATGTCGTTGACCACCGCCATCAGCGAAGCTCCGGCACGGTCGATGAGCGAGAGTTGCCGTCTGGCCGGCTCGGGCAGGTCCTCGCGTTTCAGCAGCACCTCGGTGAACCCGACGATGGAGCTCATCGGCGTGCGGATCTCGTGGCTCATCGTGGCCAGGAACTGGGTCTTGGCCACGCCGGCGGAAACCGCGCGGATCTGGGCGGCGCGAGCCACTCGCGTTCGGCCGGCCCAAAGGCGTTTCATCCGCTTCTGGTCGGCGATGGCCATGGCGGTGGCCAGGCTCGTGAGGAAGGCGACGGCGATCAGGAACTGCAGGCTGCGGGTCTTCTCGGTCAACGACCACCCCGCGAGATTCGGAGGCGAGGGCAGGACCACAACCATGCTGGATAGAGCAACGGCCATGATCAGGGCGGCCACCGCGGCGCCTCTCGGTCCCAGGCGGAAGCAGAGTAGGGCCAGGGCGGGAAAGATCAGCAGCGCGATCGGGAAGCGCACCTGCAGGAATGTCGCGGCGCTGACGACGATGATCAGGGCATAGAGGCCGAGCTGCTCGCCGACCGTGCGGCGGAAGTCCCGGATCATGTCCGGCCGGCACACCAGCAGGACGGCGGGAAGCATGATCGCCATGCCAAGAGCGTGACCGTAGAACCAGCTGGTCAGGACGACATTGAAGCTGCGGCCGTACAGCGTGAAGAGATCGGCGGCGATGATTGCGGTGACGGCGGTCGCCGGCGCGACGGCTAGCAGGATCAGCCGGGCGACGCGATTGAAGCTGGTCAGGCGCATGGTTGCGCCACAGGCCCGCCGCGCCAGCCAAGCTGCGCCAAATGCTTCGGAGAATGTGAGGACCGGGAACAGGAACGCGGCCAGGGGCGGGTTCCCGATGACGAGATTACAGGCGAAATTCAGCACGAAGCAGAGGCTCGCCAAGGCCAGGCTCCAGCGCCAGGGCAACAGCAGAAAAGCGGCCGCGAGGAGTCCACTGGCGAACCAAATGACGGCCACGCCCTCGCCCGCCCGCGTGAGGGTCAGGCTGAACAGCATGCTGACGACGTAGGCCAAGGCCAGACCGCCGCTGAGCATCAGGTTGTGAGACCAAGTGGTCCGGGGCGGCATCGGGGGTTCCCGTTTCTTAGGAGAAAACCCTGCGCCCGCCTTAGAAACCAAAGGTTTAAAGCGCCGACCTTGACGACAGTATGTCGCATGCCGCGCTGGCGGCAGGGTTGCACGCGATCAGAGCAAAAAGCAGGCGACGACCTATCCACAGGATTGCGGCCCGCTCAGCCTGTTCCCGACCGGTTTGCTCTAACCTTGTTATGGTGAACCGATCTATGCGACGGCTTGGCTGCAGAGTTTGGTTAAGAGAGGCCTTGGCGTGCGAGTTCGGTTGGCGGCGACGTTCTTAGTCCTCGCGGGCGCGGCCTTCGCAGGGGCGGCGGCGGCCGAGCCGAATGACGCCTCTTTGAGCGCGAACCAGCGCCGGGCGATCGCCGCCAGTGGATTGCCTAAGGCCTCGATCGTCTCGGTGAAGCCCGACATGGTGGTGGCGATCCGCAGTCGCGGGACGCCGAGCGCCGGCGGCGGCGTGATCGAGGGCGTCGTCCTGCAGGGCGAGGTCGTTTCCAGCAATGCGGCCCAAGTGATGGGCTATCGCTCGATGCGCTCGACGGTGAACGTCGACTGCGTGCGCCGCCGTGACCTCGTCGTCAAGATGGCGGTCTACAGTGAGCCCAACGCCCAGGGCGAGGTGGTCAATCGGCAGGTGCCCGGGGGGTGGGTGCAGCCCTCGCCGGACGCCTATCTCTCCGATGTGATGCGCAGCGTCTGCGCCTCGGTTCCACGTACGGCCGTGGCCGAAACGCCGGCCGTCGCGCCGGCCAAGGTCCGCAACGCTCCTGCGCCCAAGGAGACGCCGGCCCCGGTCGTGGCGCCAGTCGCGCCCCCAACCTCAATCTCGCCGCCTGCCCGTACGCGTACGGCGATGCTGAACGCTGATCGGCCCGTCCCGACATCGGTTGACGCTCGTATGGCGCGCAGCGACGAACCTCAGGGGGCCGTGGCCCCACCGCCTTCGCGGGAGCATGCCGAGGTCCGTCTGCGGCCCATGGTGGCGCCGCCTCCGCCACCTCCACCGAGAAAGGCTCCGACAACGACAGCGCCTAAAGCTGCGGCGCCGAAGCCCGCGGCGTCAAGGCCGTCCGCGCCGGGCAAGATTAGCGTGCAGATCGCCGCTTCGCCGACCGAAGCACAGGCCCGCGAAGCCTTGGCCCGGGTCAAGGGAAGGGTGAAGGCGCCGCTGTCGAGCTCGGTGCGCAGCGTCACAGTCGACGGCAAAGTCTATCACCGCGCGCTGATCAACGGCTTCCAGAACCGAGCAGAGGCGCAGGCGTTCTGCGGCGCGCTCGGGGGCGCCTGCTTCATCCGCTAGCGGCTGGCTTCCAACGCCTCGCGCCGCTCTTCCAGTCCTAGCCACTCGTCTTCAGCCGAAGACAGTTCGCGCCGCGCGGCCTCAAGGGATTTGTTGATCCGTTCGAACGCGGCGAAGTCCCGCGCATAGAGCCCGGGATCGGCGAGGTCGGCTTCCAGCTTGGTGATCTTGCCGGGCAGGGCGGCGATGGCGGCCTCCAGCTCCTGCAATCGGCGCTGGTCCTTGTAGGAGAGCTTGGTCGGCTTGGCCGCTTCAGTTTTCGCCGGAGCAGACTTCGGCGCCGGAGCGCTCGGCGCGGCGATGGCGCGGAAGAAGCCGGGGTTCTGTGACAGGAAGTCCTGCCAGCCGCCGGGGGTCTCCACGACCTTGCCCCGGCCGTCCAAGGCGATGGTCGAGGTGGCCAGCCGGTCGATGAAGTCGCGATCGTGACTGACCAGGATGAGCGTGCCCTCGTAGTCTGCCAACAGATCCTCGAGCAGGTCGAGGGTATCCATGTCCAGGTCGTTGGTCGGTTCGTCCAGCACCAGCAGATTGGCGGGCGTGGCCAGGGCGCGAGCCAGCAGCAGGCGGTTGCGCTCACCGCCCGATAGGCTGCGAACGGGCTGGCGGAGCTGTTGGTCGGTAAACAGGAATTCCTTGGCGTAGGCCGCCACGTGCTTGGGCTGGCCGCGCACCATCACCTGGTCGCCGCCTAGCGGGGTGAGCACGTCCCGCAGCATCATCTCCGGCTTCAGGTCGGCGCGGGCCTGATCGATATAGGCGATCTCCAGGTTTGCTCCGAGGTTCACGCTGCCCTCGTCGGGGGCGAGTTCGCCCAGCAACAGCTTGACCATCGTGGTCTTGCCGGCGCCGTTCGGTCCAACGATGGCGACGCGGTCGCCGCGTAGGATGCGGGTGGAGAAGTCCTTCACCAGCGTGCGCTCGCCGAAGGACTTGGAGATGCCCTTCACCTCGGCGACCCGCTGGCCCGACATGCCGGAGGAGGCGATGCCCATGGAAAGATCGCCGCGGACTTCGCGCAGGCGTTCGACCTTGGTCTTGCGCAGATCCATCAGCGCACGGCGGCGACCTTCGTTACGGGCTCGCCGACCAGTGACGCCGCGCTGCAGCCAGTATTCTTCCTTCTCGAGCAGCTTATCGAGCTTGCGGCCTTCCTCGGCCTCGGCCGCCAGGACCCGTTCGACCCAAGCGTCGAATTCCACAAAGCCCTTGTCCAGGCGGCGGACCTTGCGGTGTTCAAGCCAGAACGAGCGGTTGGTGACGCGGCCCAGGAAGGCGCGGTCGTGGCTGACGATGACCAGGGCCGAGCGCATCGAGGCGAGCTCGGTCTCCAGGGTTTCGATGGCCAGGATGTCGAGGTGGTTGGTCGGTTCGTCCAGCAGCAGGACGTCCGGCTCTTCAGCGAAGGCGCGAGCCAGGGCCGCGCGGCGGATTTCGCCGCCCGACAGGCCCGTGGCCGGCTTGGACGGATCCATGCCGAACATGTCGAGCGCGGCTTCCCCGCGATGCGGCTCTGCGCCGCCCAGGGTGACGTAGTCCAGCAGCGTCTCGCCGGTGATCTCCGGCTCCTGCGGGACGTAGGTGATGCGGGTGGCCGGCTGGATGCTGCGCTCGCCGTCATCGGCCTGGATCTGGCCAGCGAGGATCTTCAGCAGGGTGGACTTGCCCGCGCCGTTGCGACCGACCAGGCAGGCGCGCGAACGCGGCTCCACCGCCAGGTCGACGCCGTCGAACAACATCTTCGGCCCGTCGGCGAGACGGACATTCTTAAGTGCGAGAATGGGGGGCTTCATGTCGGCAGGGACATAGCCGGACCCGCCGCTTCAAGCGACTCCTCAGTTGGGGATGGGCTCCATGGTCGCGTGACCCGGCTCCGGTGGCGGCGGGGGGGGCTCGATCATCTGCGGCGCCACTGGCGGGGGTTGCAGCGCCGAGGCGGCGTTGGAGAAATCATCGGCCAGGCCCTCGAAGAAGTAGTTTCGCGGGTCTGCTTCGTAGGTGGCCTCGGGATCGGGCAGCAGCCATTCGAACTCCCGCGCTGGCAGTTTGGCATGCGCCGTGACCATGAAGTCGCGCCAGATCGTGGCGGCGACCTCGCCGCCCGTGACCTTGTTCATCGGCTTGTCGTTGTCGTTGCCGACCCAGACGCCGGCCACATAATCGGGGGTGAAGCCGATGAACCAGGCGTCGCGCCAGTTCTGGCTGGTCCCGGTCTTGCCCGCCGCCGGGCGGCCGAAATTGGCGCGCGCGCCGGTGCCGTTCACGACGACCTTCTGCATCATGTTCACCATCATGCTGGCGAAGTGGATGTCGTAGGCGGGGACAGGCGAGGCGGTCTGATGAGAGAAGATCACGTGGCCATTGATGGTGGCGATCTCACTGACGATAAAGGGCGTGATGCGGTTCCCGGCCTGTTGGAAGACCTGGTAGGCCGAGGTCATCTCGATCAGCGGAACCTCATAGGCGCCCAGCGCCACCGACAGGTTCGGATTGGGCGGCAGGGTGGTGATCCCGAACCGCGAAGCCAGGTTGGAGATCGCCGCAGGACCAACCTCCTGGCCCAGCTTTACGGCGACGGTGTTGATGGACTGCGCCAGGGCTGTCTCGAGCGTCACCGCGCCACGGTATCGGCCGCCGTAGTTTTTGGGTTCCCATTTATCGATCTTCACCGGCTCGTCGACACGCACGTCGGTGGGCAGCACTCCTTTTTCGAGGGCTGCGGCATAGACAAACGGCTTGAAGCTGGAGCCCGGCTGGCGCTTGGCCTGTACGGCGCGATTGAAGACGCTTTCGCCGTAATCGACCCCGCCGACCATGGTGCGGATGGCGCCTTGAGCGTCGATGGCGATCATCGCGCCCTGGCTGGCGCCGCTGGCCTTGCCTTGGCCTTGGACGATGCGGCGCAACGCCTGGGCGCCGCTGGCTTGCAGTTTGGTGTCGATGGTCAACCGGACGACCAGGTCCGGTGAGTTGGGCCCCACCATCTTCAGGACTTCGCCGGTGGCGTAGTCGAGCGCGTAGCCGTTGTCGCCGTCGTTGGAGAGCGCCGTCCCTGCGAGTTTCGGCGGGCTTGCGATGGCTTCGTTCATCTCCTGCTGGGTGATCCAGCCCTCGCCCAGCATACGCTCCAGCACCAGGCGCTGGCGCTTCAGCGCCCCTTCCATGTTGCGGTGAAGCGCCATTCGCGAGGGCGCCTTGGGGAGGGCCGCGAGCAGGGCCGCCTCGGGCAGGCTGAGCTGACTGGCCGGCTTGCCGAAATAGGTGCGGGCCGCGCCGTCCAGGCCGAAGGTGTTGGCCCCGAAATAGATGCGGTCGAGATAGAGCTCTAGCACCTCGTCCTTGGTCATCACCTGTTCCAGCTTATAGGCCATCGCGGCCTCTTGGATCTTGCGCCGGATGTTCTGGTCCGGCGTCAGGAACAGGCCCTTGGCGAGCTGTTGGGAGATGGTCGAGCCCCCCTCGACCACCCGGCCGGCCTGATGATTGGCGCGCGCGGCGCGGGCGATGGCCCAGAGATCGACGGCTCCATGCTTGTAGAAACGGCGATCCTCCGCGGCCAGGAAGGCCTTTGGCACGTAATCGGGCAGCCGGGCCAGGCTGATGTCCTCGCCGTACTGCGGTCCGCGCGAGGCGAGAAACTCGCCGTTCATGTCGTAGAACTTGATCGCCGGCGCACGGCTGGTGGCGTAGAGCGCCTGGCGGCTCGGCACCTCGGGCAGGTCCTGCAGATAGTGCTCGTTCACATAGTTGGCGGCATAGAGCGCGGCCCCGACGCCCAGCGCGAAGATGACGGCCAGGCTGATCCACAACCAGCGCAGATCGAGCCGCCGGCGCGGCTCTTCCCCATTGCCGCCACGCTTGCCTTTCCGGCGCTCAGGGGGCAGGTCGGCGCGGAACGGCTCGTCCGGCTTGGGCGCAGCCTTCTTCAGGCCGGGCCGGAGGCCGCCAGTCGGCGCCTTTCTGGCGCGGTCAGGATCGTTGTCGTTGTCGGTCACGGATAGTCGGGGTCGGCTTGTATTGGTTTGTGTAGGACGCCTGTAGCATGGCTTCGAGGCCTTTCTGGGAAACGAAGTCTCTCGAGGAGATGACGCCGCGCGAGTGGGAGAGCCTCTGCGATGGTTGCGGGCTGTGCTGCCTCATCCGTTTCGAGGATGAGGACACCGGCGAGATCATCCCCACCCGGGTGCATTGCCGCCTGTTCGATTCCGAGAGCTGCGCCTGTTCGAACTACGCTCAGCGCAAGCGCCACGTTCCCGACTGCATCAAGCTGACGCCGCAGAATGTCGATACGCTCCAGTGGATGCCGCTGAGCTGCGCCTATCGACGGGTCAACGAGGGCCGCGGCCTGGCTGATTGGCACCCGTTGATCTCCGGCGATCCGGAAAGCGTGCATCGCGCCGGCGTCTCGATCCGAGGCGAGACGGTCAGCGAAGAATCCCTCGCCGATCCAGATGACGCGATCCAATATGCGGCCTGGGATCTGCTAGAGGAGCGTGGTGACGACTAGCCCCATCTCAACCGATGTGGTAAAAATGTCACATTGAGGCTTGCGCGCCTCGCCAAACGGCCTAATTGAGAGGCCCCGGTTCTAATTGTTTGAGAGGTCTGTTCCTTGGCGCGCGATCCCTATCAGGAACTCGGCGTATCTCGTGGAGCGAGCCACGATGAGATCCGCAAGGCGTTCCGTAAGCTCGCCAAGCAGCATCACCCTGACACCAATCCGGGCAACAAGGCTGCTGAAGATCGTTTCAAGCAGGTCAGCGCCGCATTCGACATCATTGGCGATGCTGAGAAGCGCAAGAAGTTCGACGCTGGCGAGATCGACGCCGACGGGCGTGAAACCATGCGCGGCTATGGCGGCGGCGCAGGCGGCGGTTCCTGGGGCCAGCAGGGCGGCTGGAACCAGTCGCGCAATGCCGAGAGCATGGAAGGCGCCGATCTGGGCGACCTGTTCAGCGAAATCCTGGGGCGTCGCGGTGGTGGCGGCGGCGGAGGGTTCGGCAGCTTCTCCCAAAAGGGCGCCGATGTTCGCGCCAAGCTCGAAATCGACCTGGAAGACACCATTCACGGCGCCAAGAAGCGCATCGCGTTCTCTGATGGACGCACGATCGACGTCACTATTCCGAAGGGCGCGGAAGAAGGCCAGACCTTGCGCCTGAAGGGGCAGGGTTCGCCGGGCCGTTCCGGACCGGGCGACGCCTTCATCGAACTCGTCGTTCGCCCGCACGCGATTTTCCGTCGCGAGGGCGAGCAGCTGGTCATGGACCTGCCGGTCACGATTCCCGATGCAGTGCTCGGCGGCAAGGTCGAGGCGCGCACGCCCGATGGCGCGGTGACGCTGACCGTGCCCAAGGGCGCCAACAGCGGTCAATCCTTGCGCCTGAAGGGCCGGGGACTGTCCGACTCACGCGGCAAGCGGGGCGATCTGCTCGCGCGGATCGTACTTATGCTGCCCGAAAAGCCGGACGCCGAACTGGAGGCCTTCGCCGAGCGTTGGCGAAAAGAGCGGCCCTACACGCCTAAGAAGAAGTGATCGGCGTTCGGTCTGCGTGACAGACCGACGCACGCCATTCATAAACCTGCCATTCAGGCTCGGTTCAGTGACGTGGTTGTAATCCTTCAGATCATGAAACGCCTTCTCCTCATCGCAGCGCTGATCGCCGCCGCTCCGGCGGCGAGTTATGCGCAGCACGGGCCGGATTACGGCCGGCCGTCGTACGGCGGCGGCCGGGGCGACCAGGACGCGGCGCGTGCGGCCGTGCGCGGCGGGCGCCAGGTTCCGCTTTCGCAAGTGATCGCCACGATTTCGGCCCGCACGCCCGGTAGGCAGCTCAACACCACCCAGGGCGATGCCGGCGGCCGTCCCGCCTACTTCGTCCAGTGGCAGACCAATGACGGCAGGGTGATCATTTTCGTCGTCGACGCCCAGAGCGGGGCGATCATCTCTCGCCAGGGCGGCTAAAGGAGCTCCATGCGTATTCTACTTGTTGAGGACGACCCGGACCTGTCGCGCCAACTTAAGTCGGCGCTCGGCGACGCGGGCTATGCGGTCGACCATGCGCCCGACGGCGAAGAGGCCCAATTCCTGGGCGAGACCGAACCCTATGACGCGGTGATCCTGGATCTTGGCCTGCCAAAGGTGGACGGTGTGTCGGTGCTGGAGCGCTGGCGCCGTGAGAACATGGCCGTGCCGGTGTTGATCCTCACCGCCCGCGGCGCGTGGAGCGAGAAGGTCGCCGGTTTTGACGCCGGCGCCGACGACTACCTCACCAAGCCATTCCATACCGAGGAGTTGCTGGCTCGCTTGCGCGCCCTGCTGCGGCGCTCGGCCGGCCATGCCGCGCCCAGCCTGTCGATCGGCGGCCTGCGCCTGGATCCGCGCGCGGCTCGCGCCAGCGTCAACGGCGAGCCTCTACGCCTGACCTCGCTGGAATATCGTCTGCTGCACTATCTGATGATGCACCAGGGTCGGGTGATCAGCCGCACCGAGTTGGTTGAGCATCTCTACGATCAGGACTTCGACCGCGACTCCAACACCATCGAGGTGTTCATCGGCCGCGTGCGCAAGAAGATTGGCGCCGACCGGATCGAAACCGTCCGGGGTCTTGGCTACCGCCTCACAGCTCCGGCTGACGAACTGGGAAGCGAGGCGGCCAAGCCGTGAGCATGGAGGCCCTGCGCCAGCCCTCGCTCGTTCGGCGGCTGGTGATCCTGGCCGCCGGCTGGAGCCTGGCTGTTCTGCTGGTCTCGGCGATCGTCCTGGCCATGCTGTTCCAACAGGCGGCGATCCGGCGGTTCGATCAGGGCCTTTCCGAACTCATCGACAACCTGACCGCCGGCACCACCATCGCCGACAAGGGCGAGGTGGTGGCGCCGGCGCTCACCGATCTGCGCGCGCTTCGGGCCTTTTCCGGCAAGTACTGGCAGATCGCCGAGCCGGGCAAGGACGGCAAGTTGCAGGTCCTGGTCCGGTCTCGTTCGCTGTGGGACAGCGAACTGAAGGCGCCCGCTGACATCGTCACACGCTTGGACGCCGCGCCGGGGCGGCCGGTGTCCTACGATACGCGCGGCCCGCTCGACGAGCCGCTGCGCGCCATGGCCACCCAAGCCAAGCTGCCCAACCGCGCCGCCCCAGTGATCTTCATGGCCGCCGAGGACCGCAGTCCGGTGGACCGCGACGTGCGGGGCTTCATCACCGCCACAGCCGTCGCCTTCCTGCTGCTCGGGGTGGGCATGATCGCCGCCGTGGTCATCCAGGTTCGGGTCGGCCTGAACCCGCTCTTCGCCCTGCGGCGGGAAGTGGCCGCGGTTCGCCGGGGCAAGGCCGAGCGCGTGCAGCAGGCCTATCCAACCGAACTCTCGCCGCTGGCCGACGAACTGAACGCCCTGATGGCGCACAACCAGGAAGTGGTCGAACGACAGCGCACTCATGTCGGTAACCTGGCGCACGCATTGAAGACGCCGCTTTCGGTCATGCTGACCGAGGCGCGGCAGACGGGCGGCGCATTGGCCGACATCGTCGAAACCCAGGCCGAGGCCATGCGCCGTCAGGTCGATCACCATCTGCGCCGCGCCCGCGCGGCCGCGCGAACCCAAGGTTCCGGTGAGCGGACTTCGGTGGCCGACGTACTGGACGAACTCTCGCGGACCCTGGAGCGGATTTTCCAGGACAAGGGCGTGGAGATCGACTGGGACGCGGAGGATGATCTCTATTTCCTGGGCGAGCGTCAGGACCTCCTGGAACTGGCCGGCAACGCCATGGAGAACGCGGGCAAGTGGTGCTCCGGCCGTGTCCGTGTGCGCGCCATACCGACCAGCGCCGAGCGGCTGAAGCTCAGCATCGAGGACGACGGCCCCGGGCTTACCGAGGCCGAGCGCGAGGAGGTCGTCCAGCGCGGCGCCCGGTTGGACGAAAATGCCCCGGGATCGGGCCTTGGGCTCTCGATCGTCGATGAGCTGGCGCGGGCCTATGGCGGTTCGCTCCGCCTGGGTGAGGCGCGGCTGGGCGGGCTTCTGGTCGAGCTGGACCTCCCACGCGCTGAGGCCTGATTTCTCAGGTCTTTTTGGAAAACCTTAACCTCACATCCGCAAGGTCGTGTTCGCGTGGGAGTGTGTCCGCGCCTGGAGCGTTCCCCCGTATGGCCGGCTTGCCCGACGCCAAGATCGACATTGTCCGAACGCTGGTTCGGGACGCGCCTGACAAGGTGGTCGATGGTTTACGCAATGCCCTGGCCCTGGTCGATGGCGACACCGCCTTGGCCGGCGTACGAAGAGTGGTGGACGCCGAGGTCGATGATCGCAATCTGCGCAACCGGGTCCTCGAGCCGGTCGCGCCCTTGTTCGTGGGCGATGGGGCTGCGCCAGACGCGCTGATCTTTCCGGCCCGGGCGCTGACCCTGCTGTGGCGGGGGCTCAAGACCGAGGCGCCGAACGAAGTCGCCAGCGCCGCACACTTCCTGCTGGACTACCGGCCTGGCGAAAGCTCGAGCGAACCATTTGACGACCTGATCGCGCGGTTGGCGGAGGGCCTTCAGGTGGGCGAACTGCCGGACTACGCGGCCGCTATCGCGCTGATTGAACAAGCCCGGCCAGGCGGCGTGGAGGTCTTGATCTCCTGCTTGGCCATTTCTCCCGCCGTGCGCCGCGCCACGCTACGGCTGCCGGAATGGATCAGGCGCACCACGCCGGAAGGGGCGGCCACCGTTCGCCTTGCCTATCGCGATGCATGCCGGTTTGGCGCCGACGCCGGCCCAAGTTTCTTCGAGATGCTCGGCGCGCAATTGAACGAGACCTGGACCATCCTGCGCGTCGTGTCCGCGGTGATGGACCGCCCGACTGAGGACTATCTGGCCGGCTCAGAACTCTCGGTCTTCGCGACTCGGCTGATGGATCAGATCGACGTCAATCTGAGGGCGGTCGCCGGTTTCGACCTAGGTGGAGGGCGCGCGTCGGGGGCGGCCGCCGCGGTCATCGTCGAGACCCTGACCCTGCAAATCACCGAGCTGGAGAACGCCATCGACCTGCGCCGCGACGGCGGTTGGGGCGGGCGAATCCATAAGCAGAAGCAGGCGTTGGCGGGGGTGGTCGAGGGGCGGCTGAGGGAGTTGGCCAAGCTCCAGAGCGCGGCTCTGCCCAGCCACCGGGTGCGGGTGGCCCGCAGTTTTGTTTCAGAACCCCAACTAATGATCGAGCCGGACGCCAAGCATGTCGACCGCTGCCGAAGCCTGCTGGCTTTCGCAGCCGGAATCCGAGCCAGCGCCAACTATGGCGGCTTCTCCTCGACGCGCTTCAAGGTGCTGGAGAAGGCGGGAGAAATTCTAGACCAGTATGTCGAGGACGTGCTGGCCATGGTGCGCGACCACGACGTCGCCGACCGCGAATTGGCCGCGCGCTACCTGCAGGTCGCCGCGGAATTCGCCGAGCCGATCCATGACGCGCGCGCGGGCGAAATCGTACGTCGGCGCACCGCGACCGCATTGAGCATTGTCAAATCGGAACGGTCTCTTCCGGAAGAACCCTGATTTAGATCGATGCGCCGATTGGCGCTGTAGAACTGCTTCTTCGTTTCGGCTAAACGCGCGCCATGATCGCATTCTGGGTGGTCGCGGGCGTGCTGTCGGCCGCCTGCGCCGGTGTAATCCTGTCAAGTTCCGCCCGGGCCGCGTCGCGCGCCGGGGCCGCGGACCCGACGACCGCGCTTTACCGCCGTCAGCTTCGAGAAATCGATGACTTGGCCGATCGCGGACTCATCCCAGAAGCCGAGCGCACCACCACCCATGCCGAGGCTGCGCGCCGTCTGCTCAGCGCCGCCGAGGGGCAGGGACAGGCATGGTCCGCGGACACCGCCGTCCGCAAGCCGATCCTGGTCGTCGCGGCGCTGACCCCGCTGCTGGCGCTTTGCGCTTATTTCGCCGTTGGATCGCCGGGCCTGCCGGACCAGCCTTTCAAGAACCGCGTCGCGATCTGGCGCGATGCCGACCCCGCCTCGCTGGCGCCGCAGGAGATGGCGGTGGTGCTGCAAACCCTGATCAAGGAGCGCGGCGGCGACGTCGAGGCCTACGGCTATCTGGCCCAAGCCGAGATGGCGTCAGAGAATCCGGCCGGCGCGGCGCGCGCGCTGCGCCGAGCGATCGAGCTCGACCCGAAGCGCGCCGATCTCTGGGAGGGCCTGGGAGAGGTGCTGATGATCGAGGCCGAAGGCGAGGTTACGCCCCAGGCCGAACGCGCCTTCCAGGAGGCGCTGAAGCGCGATCCGACGTCGGTCAATGCTCGTTTCCATCTGGCTCGGGGGCTGATTGCCGATGGCGACCAGCAGGCGGGCCTGGCGGCATGGCGTGCGCTGGTCGCCGACCTGCCGGCCGACGATCCGCGCCGGGCCGCCGTTCAAGCGGCCATCGCCCAGGCCGAGGGCCAACCCGCGCTCGCCGCCGGCCCCGCGCTTGGCGGCCAGTTGGGCGCGGTTCAGGGCATGGTGGCCAGTCTGGCTGCGCGGCTTGAGGACAATCCCGAGGACCCGGAGGGCTGGGTTCGTTTGGTGCGCTCGTACGCCGTGCTCGGCGATCAGGCCAATCGAGACGCGACCCTCGCCAAGGCGCGGGCGAAATATGCCGCCAATCCTGACGTCCTGAAGGATCTTGATCTGGCGGCGAAGACGGAACCGATGCGATGAGTTGGCTGCCCAAGTCCCCGAAGGCGCGCCGACGCCTGACCTTGCTGGCGGCTATCGCCCCGGTGCTGGGGCTGGCGGTGGGCCTCACCCTGTGGGGCCTGTCGGACTCGATCTCCTATTTCTACACCCCGGCCCAGGCGGCCGAGGCCAAGCCGCCGATCGGACGGTCGATCCAACTTGGCGGGCTCGTCGAGGACGGCAGCGTGGTCAAGCACTCTGACGGCCGGGTCGAGTTCACCGTGGCTGACCAACTGGCCACCACGCGCATCCATTTCTCGGGCGATCTGCCTGACCTGTTCCGCGAGGGGCAAGGCATCGTGGCCACCGGCGCCTTCCGCGCCGATGGCGACTTCGAGGCCAAGCAGGTCCTGGCCAAGCACGACGAGCGCTACATGCCGCGCGAGATCACCAAGGCGCTGAAGGAACAAGGCGAGTGGCGCGGCGAAGGCGCGCCGCCGCCCACCTATCAGAGCGGCGCCGCCCAACAATGATCGTCGAAATCGGGTCGTTTTCACTGGCGCTGGCCTTGGCGCTGTCTCTCGCCCAGGCCGTCCTGGCCGGGGTCGCGCGCGTGCGCCGTTCGGTGGTCCTGGCCGGCGCCGGGCAGGGGGCGGCGCTCGGCGCCTTCGCTTGCCTGCTTATCGCCTTCGCCGCGCTGATGTACGCCTTCGTGACGTCGGACTTCTCAGTCTCGAACGTTGCTGCAAACTCCCACACCGCCAAGCCGCTGCTTTATCGGGTGGCCGGAACCTGGGGCAGCCATGAAGGCTCGATGCTGCTGTGGTGTCTCGCCCTGACCGGGTGCGGCGCGGCCGTGGCCGGGGTCGGGCGCAACCTGCCGGCCGGGCTCAAGACGCTGACGATCAGCGTCCAGGGGGTGCTGGGCATTCTCTTCCTGGCCTACACGGTCTTTGCTTCAAACCCCTTCGTGCGGCTGGCGCAGCCACCGGTCGAAGGCCGCTCGCTGAACCCGCTGTTGCAGGACCCGGCGCTCGCCTTCCACCCGCCTATGCTCTACCTCGGCTATGTTGGCATGTCGGTGGTGGTCTCCTTCGCCGTCGCCGCCCTGATCGAGGGCCGGGTCGATGCGGCCTGGGCGCGCTGGGTTCGTCCCTGGACGCTTGGCGCCTGGAGCGCGCTCACCGTCGGGATCACGCTGGGCGCGTTCTGGGCCTATTACGAACTTGGCTGGGGCGGCTGGTGGTTCTGGGACCCGGTCGAGAACGCCAGCTTCATGCCTTGGCTGATCGCCACGGCTTTGCTGCACTCGGCCATCGTCACCGAAAAGCGCGGCGCGCTATCGGGTTGGACTGTGTTCCTGGCGCTCGCCGCTTTCACCTTCTCCATGCTCGGCGCCTTCCTGGTGCGCTCGGGGGTGCTGACCTCGGTGCACGCCTTTGCGGTCGATCCCACCCGGGGCGTCCTGCTGCTGGCGATCCTGGGCGTCACGGCCGGCTCGGCCTTCGCGCTGTTCGCCTGGCGCGCGCCGTTGCTGAAGCAGGGCGGCGTGTTCGCGCCGATCAGCCGTGAGAGCGCGCTGGTCCTGAACAACATCTTTTTGGCCGCCGCCACCGCAACGGTGCTGCTCGGCACCCTCTATCCGCTGATGCGCGAGGCTGCGACCGGCGAGGCGATCTCCGTTGGACCTCCCTTCTTCAACCTGACCTTCACCCCGCTGATGGCCGCCCTGGCGATCCTGCTGCCGGCTGGACCGTTGCTGGCCTGGAAGCGCGGCGATCTTCGCGGCGTCATGCAGCGCCTGTGGGTTGCGGCGGTCATCGCGGTCGCCTGCGGCCTGGCGGCCTTTGCGTTCATCAGCCCGCGCAAGGCTTTCTCCTCGGTCGGAGTCGCCATGGGGGCTTGGCTGGTGATCGGTTCGCTGGTCGAGATCGCCGAACGGACGCGCGTGTTCCGAACCTCCATCGGCGAGAGCTGGCGGCGGCTGGTCGGCCTGCCGCGCGGCGCCTGGGGCATGACCCTCGCCCACCTGGGGCTCGGTGTCTTTGTGCTCGGCGCCTGTTTCGAGACCGGCTGGAAGCAGGAAGCCGCCGAGGCTCTGCCGGTTGGGGGGCGCTTGAACCTTGGCGCCTATCATCTGGTGCTGGACGACGTGCGCGGCATCGAGGGGCCGAACTACGACGCCGAGCGGGGGCAGCTGCGCGCCTTCAAGGGCGACAAGCAGATCTGCGCGCCGGCTCCGGAGCGGCGGCTGTATCCGACCGGCGGCCAGACGACGTCAGAAGTGGCGATCTGCACGCTGGGCATCAGCCATCTCTATGTTGTGCTCGGTGAGCGTCGCCCGGCCGAGGGCGCGCCGGTTTGGCTGGTGCGGGCCTATTGGAACCCCTGGGCGCTGCTGATCTTCATCGGCCCCGGGATCATGGCCCTGGGCGGTGTGATCTCGCTCAGCGACCGACGGCTGCGCCTGGCTGCGGGGCGCAAGGCGGAGGCTGCGGCGTGAAGCGTATCCTGGCCATACTGGGCGCAGTGCTCTGCATTGCTGCGGCGTCCGATCCCGCCGACCGGTTGCCCGATCCCGCCCAGGAGGCTCGCGCGCGGGAGCTGTTCCGCGAAGTCCGCTGCATGGTCTGCCAGAACGAATCCATTGATGATTCGAATGCTGAGCTGGCTGGCGATCTCCGCCGTCTGGTTCGCGATGAGATCAAGGCGGGCAAGACCGACGATCAGGTCCGGGCGCATCTGACTGATCGGTATGGCGAGTTCGTCCTGCTGAAGCCTGCCTTCTCATGGGGCAACGCCGTCCTCTGGGGGGCGCCGTTTGTGGTGGTGGTTCTCGGGCTCTGGCTGCTATTCCGCAGTTTCCGGAATCGCCCGGTGGACGAGGAACTGACCGCTGACGAGGCCAAACGCCTGGATGGCCTGTCAGACGATTGATACGCGTGACAAGATTGCGCCCAAGAATGAACGCTATGAAGAGCCGAGCGTGACCTAAACGTAACTTGAGAGACATTGCGCTCTCAGGCATCGAACCTAGGTTGTCGGGGACGTGCCCGTGTTATGTGACGACGGGCGCCCACAGGGAAATTGAAGGCTAATGACCTCGAAGAAGACCGGTTATCTCCTCGGCGCCCTGGCGGGTGTCGGCGTCGCCACTGCGGCTCTCGCTGGCGCCAACATGGCCGACAACCGATTGGCCGATTCCACGGTCCAGCGGGGACTGCTGATGAAGACCTCGACGGCGCCGATCTTCGCGCCGCCGCCCGGCGCCCCGCTGTCCTTCGCCGATATCTTCGAGAAGGTTTCGCCCGCGGTCGTTTCGATCAACGTGACGTCCGACGTCGACGCCTCGGCTCTGCGCCGCATCCCCGGCTTCGAGGGCTTCCCGTTCGCCGTTCCCGGTCAGCCGGGTGGTGAAGAGGGCGAAGAGGGCCAGCCGCCGGCCCAGGGCCGTGGCGGCCAGCCGCGCCTGCCGAGCCAGCAATCCTCAGGTTCGGGCTTCTTCATCTCGGGCGACGGTTACATCGTGACCAACAACCACGTCGTGGAGAACGCCAAGGAGATCAAGGTCGTGCTCAAGGACGAGCGCGAACTGGACGCCGTGGTCGTCGGCCGCGACGAAGGCACCGACCTGGCGGTCATCAAGGTCAAGGGCACGGGCTTCCCGTTCGTGAACTTCGAGAACGCGGCCAAGCCGCGCGTCGGCGACTGGGTCATCACCGTCGGCAACCCGTTCGGCCTGGGCGGCACCGCCACCGCCGGGATCATTTCGGCCTATGGCCGTGACATCGGCGAGACCTTCGTCGACTTCATCCAGATCGATGCGCCCATCAACCGGGGCAACTCCGGCGGCCCGACCTTCGACGTCTATGGCCGGGTGATCGGGGTCAACACCGCGATCTTCTCGCCTTCGGGCGGTTCGGTGGGCATCGGCTTCGCCATTCCGGCCGACATCGCCGACTCGATCACCAAGCAGCTCATCTCGGGCGGCAAGATCACGCGCGGCTATATCGGCGCCTCCATCCAGAACTTCACCGCCGAGATGGCCGAGGCTCAAGGCCTGGGCGAGCAGCGCGGCGCGATTGTCGCGAACGTGACGCCGGGCGGCCCTTCGGACCGCGCCGGCCTGCAGTCGGGCGACATCGTCACCTCGGTGAACGGCGTGAAGGTGAAGACGTCGTCTGAACTGACCCGCGAAGTCGCCAAGGCCACCGCCGGCGACGTGCTGCGGCTCGACCTGATCCGCGCCGGCAAGCGCAAGGTCGTGGAGGTGCGCTCGGGCGTCCGTCCGACTGAACGTGAGTTGGCCGCCAACGACAACACTCAGGGCGGCGGCAAGGGCGGCGGGGCCGAGGGTCCTGGCGCTCAAGCCCAACGTCCGGTCGTGCTGGGCCTGGCGCTTGCGCCTCTCGACGAGGCTTCGCGCCGCCGGCTGAACCTCGACGCGGCCATTCGCGGGGTGATGATCACCAGCGTCGACCAGTCGTCGGACGCCGCCCAACGCGGTCTGCGCAAGGACGACGTCATCGTCCAAGCCAGCGGCGAACCGGTGGCGACCGCGGCCGAGTTCTCGGCGGCGGTGACGGCGGCCAAGAAGGCTGGACGTCCCAGCATCCTGGTCGGCGTCCATCGCGCCGGTCGCACGTCCTTCCTGCCGCTGAAGATTTCCGGCTAGTCTGACGCAACCCTGGGGGCGAGTCGCGATGCGCATTCTGATTGTCGAGGATGATCTTGAGGCTGCGGAAGTCATGGACCGCGGCCTCACCGAGGCAGGTCATGAGTGCGTCCGCGCCGCCGACGGTGAAGATGGTCTAGCCGCCGCGCGTGGTGGCGAGTTCGACGTCATGATCGTCGACCGCATGATGCCGCGGATGGACGGGATCACCATGATCCAGACCATCCGCCGCGAAGGCGACCAGACGCCGGTGCTGTTCCTGTCGGCGCTCGGCGAGATCACCGACCGTGTCGATGGCCTCAAGGCCGGCGGCGACGACTATCTGGTCAAGCCCTACGCCTTCGCCGAGCTGATCGCCCGGGTCGAGGCCCTGTCCCGTCGCCGGGAAACCGGCTCGGTGCAGACCATGCTGCGGGTCGGCGAGCTGGAAATGGACCTGATCGGCCGCGCCGTGCATCGCCAGGGCAAGGAAATCGACCTGCAGCCGCGCGAGTTCCAACTACTGGAATTCATGATGCGCCACGCCGGACAGTCGGTGACCCGCACCATGCTGCTCGAGAAGGTGTGGGAGTATCACTTCGATCCCCAGACCAACGTCATCGACGTCCATATCTCGCGTCTGCGCTCCAAGATCGACAAGGGTTTCGATAAGCCGATGCTGCAGACGGTGCGCGGCGCGGGCTATCGTCTAGAGCCGTAAAGCCCGGCGCACGCCATGCGCCTGCCCAGGCTTTTCCGAACCACTCCGTTCAGACTGACCCTGCTGTTCCTGGCGTTGTTCGCCGCGGCGGCCAGCGCCTTTCTGGCCTACATCTATCTGGCGACCGCCGGCGAGGCGACGCGTCGCACCGACCAGAACATCACGCGCGAAATGCGCTCGTTGGTGGCCGCCTATGACCGGGCCGGGGTCGATGCGGTCAACCAGTCGCTGATCGAGCGGGCCTCCAGCGAACGGCCGTTCCTCTACCTGCTGATGAAGCCAGACGGCACGCGCATATCCGGATCGATCGCCGAGTCGCCCCTGGAAGACACCAACGGCGCCCCATCGCGGGCCAGCTTCTCGGTCACCGACTATGACGCCCAGGGCCGGCTGGTGAAGCATCCGGCCCGCGGCTTCCAAGAGCGGCTGAGCGGGGGCGAGATACTGTTCGTCGGCGCCGATGTCAGCGAAGACCAAGCCTATGTGGTCAAGATCGTCCGCGCCCTCTGGGGCGCCGGCGCCCTGGTAATCGTGCTGGGCTTGGCCGGCGGCCTGCTGGTCAGCCGCAACGTCTCGCGCAGCATGGGCGCCTTGAACGACGTCGTCACCGCTGTGCGCAACGGTGATTTCGGCGCCCGGGCCCAGGTGCGCGGCACGCGCGATGAGTTCGACGAACTCTCCGAAGGCATCAATGAGATGCTGGACCGGTTGGAGCGTTCGATGGCCGGCCATCGTCATGCCGGCGACGCCATCGCCCATGACCTGCGCTCGCCCCTGACGCGCCTGCGCGCCCGGCTGGAGACCGCCTATCTCGACGTAGAGGCCGGCAAGGGCAACGCCGAGGAAGCCCTGGCCCAGGCGCTGGAAGACACCGATGGCGTGCTGAAGACGTTCGGCGCCGTGCTTTCGATCGCCCGTCTGCAGGCCGCTGGTCAGGCGCCCGACCAGGTGGTGTTCGATCCGGCCGATCTCGCCGCCGACCTCGCCGAGCTCTACGAACCGACCTGCGAGGACAAGGGGCTCGAGTTCGACGCCGAACTGACCAAGGACCTTCAGGTCCGTGGCAACCGCGAATTCCTGGCCCAGGCGCTGGCCAACCTGCTGGACAACGCCGTGAAGTACACGCCCGCCGGCGGGGCGATCATGTTCCGCGTGCGCCGCCGTTCGTCCGGCGAGGTCGAGTACTCAATCACCGACACCGGCCCAGGCGTCCCCGATGAGGATCGCGCCCGCGTGGTCGAACGTTTCGTGCGCCTGGAGAACAGTCGCAGCGAGCCCGGCTCGGGTCTTGGCCTATCGCTGGTGGCCGCCGTCGCCGAGGCGCATGGCGGGCGGCTGGAGCTGTCGGAAGGCCCCGGCAAGGTCGGCGAGATCGGCCCGGGCCTGCGCGTCGCCCTGATCTTGCCCCGAGCGGCCTAGGGATAGTGAAATATCCATCGTCGGGCCGCTACAGTGTTCGGCGATGACTCAGCTTCTCGACGTCCTGAAACCGTGCGGCCCCGTGGCCGATCCCAAGGCCGCTGACCGGGCGCGTAATGTCCTGGTCGAGGTCGCCACCCGCGACGGTTGGCTGGACGTCCTCGACGCCGGGTGGCCAGCCTTGGCGCCGGTGTTCGGCGCCTCGCCCTACCTGACCAGCCTGGCGCGGCGCGATCCCGCTCGGCTGCGAGATCTGCTGATCAGCGAACCGGACGCGCGGTTCGCGGATCTGTTGATCCGAACAACAGCCTTGGCCTCCGCCGATTGGGAAGCCGCCAAGTCGGGCCTGCGCAAACTCAAGGCCGAGGCGCACCTGTTGATCGCCCTGGCCGATCTTGGCGGGGTCTGGGATCTGGACGCCGTCACCGGTTCGCTGACCCGGTTCGCCGACGCCGCGCTCTACGCCGCGCTCAGCGTCGCGGCCCAGGCGGAACTGGACGCCGGGCGATTGACGCGGATCGGAACCGGCGAGGAGGGACCGGTGCCCGGCTGGTTCTGCAGCGCCATGGGCAAGCACGGCGCCTACGAACTGAACTAGTCCAGCGATATCGACATCTCGGTCTTCTACGAGCCCGAAGCGCTGCCCCTGGCCGAGGGCGTCGAGACGCAAGGGTTTGCTGTTCGGCTGACCCAAAGGCTGGCCGAGTTGATGCAGGACAAGACCGGCGACGGCTACGTCTTCCGCGTCGATCTGCGCCTGCGTCCCGACCCGTCCTCAACCCCGCCGGCGATCCCCGCGGCGGCGGCCTTCGACTACTACGAGAGCGTCGGCCAGAATTGGGAGCGGGCGGCGTTCATCAAGGCGCGCGCGGCGGCCGGCGACGTCGGACGGGGGCGGGCGTTCTTGGACGAGCTAGCGCCGTTCATCTGGCGCAAAAATCTCGACTTCGCCGCTATCGCCGACATCCATTCGATCAAGCGCCAGATCCACGTCCACAAGGTCGACGATCGCCTGACCGCCAAGGGCGTGGACCTCAAGCTCGGTCGTGGCGGCATTCGCGAGATCGAGTTCTACGTCCAGACCCAGCAGTTGATCCTGGGCGGCAGGCATCCGGAACTGCGATCGCCGCGGACCCTGGACGCGCTACGCGCGCTGGAGGCGGCGGGGCATGTATCGAGCCAGGCCGCTGACGAACTCACCGAGGCCTACAAGCAGCTTCGTTCGGCCGAGCACCGCATCCAGATGCTGGCCGACGAGCAGACCCACCGGCTTTCGGAATCCGATGGCGAGCGTAAGCGGGTGGCCGCGCTCTCCGGCTATGATCGCGTGCGCAGTTTCGACGCCGCTATCGAACGGACCTTGAAGACGGTCAATCGTCGCTATGGGGAGCTGTTCCCTGATGAGGAACAGCTGTCGTCCAAGTTCGGCAGCCTGATCTTCACCGGCGTCGAAGACGATCCCGAGACGCTCTCGACCTTGAGCCGCATGGGGTTTTCCAATCCGGCGCGGATATCCCAGACCATCCGCAACTGGCACCACGGCCATATCCAGGCCACCCGCACCGAGCGTGGGCGCGAGCTGTTCACCCGCCTGGCGCCGCGCCTCCTCGACGCAGCCCAGGCGTCGGGCGCCGCCGATACCGCCTTCACTCGTTTCGAGGATTTCTTCTCCAAGCTCTCTTCAGGGGTGCAGCTTCAGTCGCTGTTCCTGGCTCAGCCCAAGCTGTTCGAGCTGATGGTGCAGGTGATGGCCTTCGCGCCGCGCCTGGCCAACACCCTGGCTCGCCGGCCTGCGGCGTTGGACGCCTTGCTGGACGGAGCCTTCTTCGCCGATCTGGATTCGGAAGAAGATCGCAATGCGATGGCCGTGGCGGTCAGTCGCGCCGACGGGTTCGAGGGCGTGATGGACGCCGTTCGCCGCGTGCATCGCGAGCAGGCGTTTCGGGTCGGCGTGCAGGTGATGAGCGGGGCCGCCAGCGCCGAGACGGCTGGCCGCGCCTTCGCCGACCTGGCCGACATCTGCATCGAGACCCTCGCGCCGGCGGCGCTGGCCGAGGTTGAGCGATTGGGCGGGGCGTTCTCGGGCGACGTCGCGGTGATCGCGCTGGGCAAGTGCGGCTCGCGCGAGATGAGCGCCGGCTCGGACCTGGACCTCATGACCCTTTACCGGGCAGCTGGTCCGGGGGCGGTGTCGACCGTCAAGGAGTGGAGCGCCGAGACCTTCTATGGCCGGTTCACCCAGAGGCTGATCGCGGCCCTGTCGATCCCGACGGGCGAGGGCGAACTCTACGAAGTCGACATGCAGCTTCGGCCATCCGGCACCAAGGGACCGGTTGCGGTGAGCTTCCCGGCCTTCGAGGAGTACTATGACCGTGAGGCAGAGACCTGGGAGCTGATGGCCCTTACCAGGGCGCGGGTCGTCTGGGCCACGTCCGAGGGTTTCGCCCAGGACGCAACGGCGGCGATTGAGGCCGCTCTGCGTCATCCGCGCGAACGCGCCCGCACCGCCAAGGACGTGCGCGAGATGCGTGAGCTTCTGGAGCAGGAGCGGCCGCCCAAGGGCGAGTGGGACCTGAAGCTGTCGCCCGGCGGCCTGGTCGATATCGAGTTCGCCGCCCAGTTCCTGCAACTGGCTCACGCGGCTGAAGGCGGACCGCTGAGCCAGAACACCGCCGAGGCTCTGGTCGCGGCCGGCGCCGCGGGGCTGGCGCCTGCCCCGTCGTTGGCGGCTCTGCGCAAGGCCTGGACCCTGCAGCAGAACCTCACCCAGTTGTTGAAGGTGGCCTTGGCCGACAACGCCGACCCCTCCGATGAGCCGAAGGCGTTCCGCGCCCTGTTGGCTAGGGCGGGCGAGGCCAAGGACTTCCGCGCATTGAAGGCCAAGCTCGACACCGCTCGAACTGGCGCGCGCCAAGCCTACGAGACCATTGTTCGGTCCTGAGCGACGGAAAGCGGCGAGCCATCCGTTGAACCTATGACCGGCGTTCGGCCGCCCAGAGGAATTCCATGAAGCACGTCCTGTTGGCCGCCGCCCTGACCCTCGGCGCCGGCGCCGGCGCCGCGCAAGCGCAGATGTGGGCGCCAAATCCCGACCTGGATAGGGATGGAAAGGTGACGCTGTCTGAGTTTCAGCAGGTGCAGGCAAACGGCATTCTGCGGCTCGACGCTGACAAGGATGGCAAGGTCACGAGGGCCGAGGCCAAGTCCCTGGCCGATCGCGCGCCGAACGGCGCGGCGATGGTCGATCGCATCTGGACCCGGCTGGACGCCAACAAGGACGGGGTCATCACCCGCGCTGAGATCGACGCCGGCGCCAAGCGTCGCTTCGAATTGGGTGACACCAACAAGGATGGCTCAATGAGCAAGGACGAGATCCAAGCCATGCGCCAGAACCGCGGCCGTGACGCCGGTTGAAACTCATAGCAAGCTTGAGCCCGGCCACGGTGAGGTGAGGCTTGGATCTGGGCGATCCCGACGAAGCGCTGCTGGCGCGGGTGGGCGAGGGCGACCCTGCCGCTGTGCGCGCGCTGGTGGCGCGCAAGCTGCCGCGCGTGCTGGCGCTGGCCGGGCGGATGCTTGGCGACCCGGCCGAGGCCGAGGACGTGGCCCAGGAGACCTTCGTGCGGGCCTGGAAACAGGCGCGCGACTGGCGACCCGGCGTGGCGAAATTCGACACCTGGCTGCACCGCGTGGCGCTGAACCTTTGCTACGATCGCCTGCGCCGCCGACGCGAGGTGGCGACGGAAACGCCGCCCGAACTGGTCGACGAGGGGCCAGCCCCCGACCGGGGCTTGCAGGCCAGGGATGTTGGGCTGCGGGTGGCCTCGGCCATGCGCGGCTTGCCGGATCGGCAACGGGAGGCGGTGAGCCTCTGTCACTATCAGGAACTTTCCAATATCGAGGCCGCCGCCCTGATGGGCGTCAGCGTCGACGCCTTGGAGAGTCTGCTCGCAAGGGGACGGCGCGCCTTGCGCGCGGCCCTGTCGGATATGGTGGAAAACTGACCTCATGACCCGCGAACGCTTTGAGGATCTGGCGGAAATCTATGGCGGCGACATCGCGCGCTGGCCGGCGGCCGAACGTGACGCGGCGGCTCTGCTGATGGCGGCCGAGCCCGAGTTCGCCAAGGCCGCGCTTGCCGCGCCGGCGGACTTGGACGCCGTGCTCGACGCCTGGGCGCCGATGGCGGTCAGTCATCAATTGCGCGAGGCGGTGATCGCCGCGGCCCCGTCGGCACGCCCCGCGCGCGGAGGCGTTCGGGGCTGGTTCTGGCGCGCCGGGCTGGGGGCTGGACTGGCGGCGGCCTGCGCCGCCGGCCTGGTCGTCGGGGTGAGGCTGTCGGATGTGGTCGTCCAGCAGGACGACACGGTGAGCGCCGTGCTCAGCGGCTATGACGACTTGTCGGACGTGGTGATCGGGGAAGGCGCGTGATGAGCCGCAAGACACTCCTGATCGTCCTGTTCGTCTCGCTGGCGGTGAACCTGTTCCTGGTGGGCGGGGTGATCGGCGGGCTTGTCGTCGGTCAGCGCCTGCGGCCCGATCGTCCGCCGATGGCGCGAATGAACCAGCCGGTCTGGGCCGCCGCCCAGACGCTTGATCCCGAGAAGGCGAAGGCCTTTCGCACCATGTTGCGTGGCCAAGGGATGGAGGCGCGGACCACGATGCGCCAGACCCGCGAGGCCAGGGCGCAGGCGTGGCGTACGCTGGGCGCAGAGCCCTTCGATCCGGCTGTGACCAAGCAGCGACTGGCCGATATCCGGGACAGGGAGGCCGGCACGCGCGGCGAGATTGATGATCGTATCGTCGACTTCGCCGCCGAACTTACGCCGGTTGAGCGCAATAGGCTGGCGACCGCGCTGGCCGAACCGCCCGCGGCGCGTGGCCGCGACCAGGAGCGTGGTCCAAGGTCGCCGCTCTAGGCGACCGCGAAACCTGGGGCGGTGCGCACGGCGCCGCTCTGGCGGATGGGCAGGGAGAAGCTGACCATCGTGCCTTCGCCGGGCGTGCTCTGCATGTCCAGCGAGCCGCCGTGCATTTCGACCAGCGACTTGGTGAGGGCCAGGCCCAGCCCAGAGCCCTGGGTGGTCTTGGAATGCTGGTTTTCGACCTGCTCGAAGGGCTTGGCCAAACGTGCGAGGTCGTCCTGGGCGATGCCGATGCCAGTGTCGCGAACGCTGACGCGGATACGCTCACCCAACGGATCTTGCCGCCCTTCGGCGCTGATCGTCACCCGGCCGCCGCGCGGAGTGAATTTGATGGCGTTGGACAGCAGGTTGAGCAGCACCTGTTTCAGCGCCCGGTAGTCGGCCTCGACCTCGGGCAGGTGCGGGAATTCAATGGAGAGGGCCAGGCCCGCCGCCTCGGCCCGGTTGCGGACCAGGCGCACGGCGTCCTCGGCCACTTCTTCCAGCCATAGCGGCTCGAACTTCAGGGCCATCTTGCCGGCCTCGATCTTCGACATGTCGAGAATGTCGTTGATCAGCGCCAACAGGTGCTGACCCGACGATAGGATGTCCTGGGCGTAGCCCTTGTAGCGCGTGTCGCCGAGCGGGCCGAACATCTCGCCGACCATGATCTCGGAGAAGCCGTTGATGGCGTTCAGCGGGGTGCGCAGTTCGTGGCTCATATTGGCCAGGAATTCGCTCTTGGCCTTGTTGGCGCCCTCGGCGCGGACCTTCTCGGTCTCGTACTTGCGAGCCAGCTCGGAGAGCTGGTCCTGACTGCGTTCCAGATTGACGATCGCGCGCTGCAGTTCCTGCTCGTTGAGCCGGCGGGCCTCTTCCTGGGTCTTGATGGCGGTGATGTCGGCGGCGGTCACGACCAGACCGCCTTCGGCGGTGCGCCGCTCCGAAATCTGGATCCAGCGCCCGTCGGAAAGCTCTGCTTCGCGCACGCCCTTGCGCCCATCGGGGCTTGGCATTTCCTGGTGGATGGCGAGCTGGGCGAGGCGGTTGATCTCCTCGCGCCCGGCGCCCGGCGTCAGCAGCTTTGGCTCCAGCGAGAAGACGTTGCGGTAGTTTTGATTGCAGAGCAGCAGCCGGCCATTGCGGTCCCACAGCACGAAGGCTTCCGACACGCTCTCAATGGCGTCGCGCAGGCGGTTCTCGGCCGCCTGGGCCCGCGCCTGGGCCATCCGCTCCTCGGTGACGTCGAGCGCCACGCCGATGATCCGTGAATAACCGTCCTCGGTTGATCGGCCAAAGGCCTGGCCACGCGCATCGATCCAGGTCGGTCGGCCCCCGACCAGCGACGGGACACGGAATGACACGTCAAAGCCGCCGTAGATCGCCGCGGTCGACAAGGCCTGGCGTACGCGCTCGCGATGGTCGGGCGAAACGCGATCCAGCACGTCCTGGCCGGACATGATCCCGCCGCCGCTCCAGCCAAAGATCGCGCCAGTGGCGTCGGACATGAACATCTGGTCGGTGGTCAGGTCCCACTCCCAGATCCCGCATCGCGCGGCTTCGACCGCCAGCCGGAACCGGCGCTCGGAGTCGATCACCGCCTGCTGCGCGCCCTCCATGGTGCGGCTCTGATGGAACAGCAGCAGGCCGAGCAGGAAGGTGATCCCAAGCGGAATGGTCAGCCAGGCGAGCTGTATCGCGGTCGATCTGAGATTGCGGCTCGCCGAAGCGGCCGAGACGGCCAGCAGCGCTCCCCCCATGGCCGGACGCGCGGCGAGGTCCAGCGGCGATCCATCTGAGGCGACGCCGCGAAGCAGATCGCGCGACCGATTCAGTTCGGTGGTCGGCAGGCCGTAGGCCTCAGTCAGGTCGCGGTGGGCTCCGCCGCTCGCCAGGATCTGGCCCTGGGCTGTGGCCACCACCTGGTCGGCGTCCAGGGAGGCCGTCAGGCGGTCGGGCGCCCCGACGACGACGATCTGGCGACGACCCTTGTCAGTTCCGACGCTGCCGACGAGCACCAGTGAAGCGGCGTTGTTGTCCGAAGCGCCGATCCAGATGGTGCCGCCGCTCTGTTCAGCCTTGGTGGCGATGGCGCGCCAGTCGACGCCACCGGCCTTGCCGGCGACTGCGATCACTTCATTGGCGTCCATCACGCCCACGGCGATGGCGGCACCGTCGGCGACGGCCAGGCCGGCCTCGGCGGCGTCCAGCGGCGGGTCGGCTTTGCGTTCGAGGATTTCCTTGGCCGCCATCAGGCCCCCGCGAAGCGCCGCGCCCTCGGCGTCGAGGCGGGCCGCCAGCGTTTCGGTGCGGCTGGCGAGAGTCAGGTTTTGTGGCGGGGTGGCGTTGGCGTCGCGGCCGATCTTGAGCATGGCGAGCGCGGTGTAGATCGCCAGCAGCAGCAGGGTGGCGAGGATCGCGATCCGCATGACGTTCTGGCTGACGCCGCTCCGACCGTCGGGCGCAGGGCCGCGCTTGGGCTGGCTCGCCTCAATCTCAGCCGCGTCTCTGCCCCCGCGTCTGGCCAAAGCCCGCCGCTCCCTTACGCCTCAGTCGAGTCACCCGCACCGGCGAGTCTACGCAAGCTGGCGGGGCGCGTCACGGGGCACGTCAAGTTGTGATCATACTGGCTTGGCGGCGCGGTCGGCCCGTTGTTCGGGGCCGCGATAATTCGGGTCGTCGTGACGGCGCCGGTCCGGGCCGAAATAGGTCTGGCTGCGCACGAAAGGACGGGCGCGATCGATCACCCAGGCGATGCGTTTCATCAGGTCGGCCGGGGTGACCGGCTTGACGCAAAACTCGTTTACGCCCGCGTCCCGGGCGGCGACGATCTTCGGGCGGTCCGCGTGGCCGGTCAGCAAGATGATGGGCGTGTAGGGGGCGGGGCTGTCGGGATCGTTTCGCAGCCAGCGGGCGAAGGTGACCCCCTCTTCAGCGCCCAGCATGTAGTCGAGGATCACGATGTCACAGGGCGTGATTTTCATGCGCCGCTGGGCGGAGTCTACCGTCTGCGCGTCATAGAGTTGATCCGCGCCGAACCCCCGCAACATCGCTTTTACGAGGTTCACCGCGTGGGTGTTGTCGTCGACGATCAGGAACCGCACTCGGCTGAGTGAGACCGACATGGACAGGCTGTCTCCCGAGTTGCATGGCTCGGGAGCTAGGCTGCGGATTTAGCGTAAAGATTCCGTGTCGCCGCCAGCCACCTTCGTTAATCAGCGAGGGCTTTGGTCGCCAATTCATAGACGTTTTTCGACAATCCTTCGGTCGCCGCGATCCGCGCCAGCTGGGCCTTCATCAGCGCGCCCAGCTCCGGCTTATACCGGCGCCAACCGCCCAGCGGCTCGACCAACCGTGCGGCGGTCATCGGGTTGAAGCCATCGACGGCCAGGATCTGGTCGGCGAGGAACCGGTAGCCGGCGCCGCTCTCGTCGTGGAAACGCGCCGGGTTGAAGTTGGCGAAGGTGGAAACCAGCGCTCGTAGGCGGTTGGGGTTCTTTTCCTCGAAGGCCGGGTGCGCGGTCAGGCCGATGACGCGGCCCAGGGCGCTCTCGTTCGGATCGCGCGCCTGCAGGGCGAACCACTTGTCGATGACCAGGGGCTCGGATTTCCACCGGTCGAAGAAGTCGGCCAAGGCCGCTTCATAGGCTTCGCCTCCCACCAGCATCAAGGCCGAGAGGCCGCCCATGGCGTCGGTCATGTTGGCGGCGGCGCGATAGTGCCCCTCGGCCAATTCGCCGATCTCGGCGCGTGGATTGGCGGCGAGCAGATCCAGGGCGGCGTTGCGCAGGGCGCGGCGCCCGGCGCTGGCTGCGTCCGGCGAGAACTCGGCCAGTTCTTGCAGACCAATGTGCAGGTGCTTGAGGTCGTCGGTAAGATGCAGCGACAGGCGGGTGCGCAGGGCTTCGCGCGCCGCGTGGATCGCGGCGGGATCGGCCGGTTGGATGGCGAGCGCCAGATCGGACTCGCTTGGCAGCGACAGCAGCAACGCCTTGAAGGCCGGGTCGGAGGCTTGGTCGTTGAGCGCGCGACCCATCGCTTCGGCGAAGCGCTCCTCGCCGACCTCGTCGGGCGCGCCCTTGGCGCGTGCGACGATCAGGGCGCGGGCGAGATCTTGGCCAGCTTCCCAGCGGTTGAAGAGATCCGGGTCCGAGGCGAGCTGGACGTAGCGATCCTTTGACGGGGCGTCGGTGGTCAGCATTACGGGCGCGGAGAAGCCGCGCAGCGCCGAAATCACCGGGGCGGAATCTACGTCGGTCAGGGTCACGCTGGCCTGGGCGGTGTTGAGCACCACGACGGTCTCATCGAACGCCTTGCCATCACGTTTGAAGGCCAGGGTGCGGCCCTCGCCGTCGAGCAGGCCGATAGTCACCGGGGTCGGCAGGGGACGCTTGTTCGGCTGCCCAGGCGTCGGCGCGCTTTCCTGTGTCAGGTCGATCCGAAGGGTGCGAGCTTCGCCATCATAGCTGTGCTCTAGCGAGACCTTCGGCGTGCCGGCCTGTTCATACCAGGCGAAGAAGTCGCTGAGGTCCTCGCCGGTGACCTCGGCGAAGCAGCGGATGAATTCCTCGACGGTGGTGGCGTGGCCGTCCCAGCGATCGAAATAGAGGTCCATGCCTTCGCGGAACTTCTCAGGACCGATCAAGGTCTTGAGCATCCGGATGACCTCCGCGCCCTTCTCGTAGATGGTCGCGGTGTAGAAGTTGTCGATCTTGAGGTAGCTCGACGGCCGCACCGGGTGGGCCAGGGGGCCTTGGTCCTCGGGGAATTGCCGGGCGCGCAAGGCCTTCACGTCCTTGATCCGCTGGACCGCCGCGCCGCGCATGTCGGCCGAGAAGCTTTGGTCGCGGAAGACTGTCAGGCCCTCCTTCAGGCAAAGCTGGAACCAGTCGCGGCAGGTGATGCGGTCGCCGGTCCAGTTGTGGAAATACTCGTGGGCCACGACGCTCTCGATGCGCTCATAGTCCAGGTCCGTCGCGGTCGCCGGATCGGCCAGCAGGAGCGAGGAGTTGAAGATATTCAGCCCCTTGTTCTCCATCGCTCCGAAATTGAAGTCGCGGACGGCGACGATCATGAACAGGTCGAGGTCGTACTCGCGGCCGAACGCCTGCTCGTCCCAGATCATCGACCGCTTCAGCGCGTCCATGGCGTAGGCGGCGCGGTCGGCCATGCCGGTGTCGACGAAGATGCGCAGATCGACCGTGCGGCCGCTCATGGTGACGAGTTTGTCCTCAAGGACGTCCAACTCGCCGCCAACCAGGGCGAACAGATAGGCCGGCTTGGGGAAGGGGTCGTTCCAGACGGCGAAGTGACGCCCGCCGGGCAGGTCGCCCGAACTCATCAGGTTGCCGTTGGACAGCAGGTGACGGAACTTCTTGTCTGCCTCGATCCGTACGGTGAAGCGCGACAGCACGTCGGGCCGGTCCGGGTACCAGGTGATCTTGCGGAAACCCTCGGCTTCGCACTGGGTGCAGAACCGGCCGCCTGACATGTAGAGCCCGTCCAGCGCCTTGTTGGCCTCCGGATCGATCTCGACATGCGTCTCCAGCACAAAGGTGTCGGGTACGCCCGGGATCGTCAGGAACTCGGCGTCGATCGTGTGCTCGCCGGCGTTCAAAACCCGTCCGTCGATGGCCACCGAGATCGGCTTCAGGCGCTCGCCGTTCAGCACCAGCGGATCGGCATGGTCGCCGTTGCGCCGGATTGTCAGCTTCGCCTTCACCTGTGTGGTGTTGGCCGCCAGCGCGAAGTCGAGATGCACTTCGTCGATCAGGAAGGCGGGGGGCGTGTAGTCGGCGAGCCGGATCGGCTGGGGAGTGTCTGTACGCATGTAGGGCATTTAGCCACGCCGCGCGGCAATCGCCAGTGCGCCGATTTGAGGTCCATCAAAGCCGAGCTTCGGTTTTGGCGCGATGTCCCCGTCGCGGCTCGATAGCCACACAAAAGATGGGGATAATAAGATGACCACCACCCGCTTCGCCCTGGCGCTCGGCGCCACCCTGCTCCTGGCCGGAACCGCCCAGGCGCAGGATTTCAAGCCAAAGGAGCAGGGGCTCCTGATGCTGAACGTGCGCGTCAGCGGCGTCCTGACCGACGCCAGCGATCCGATCACCACTTCGGCCGGCGCAGATACGGGTCTGCGCGCCAAGGTTGGCGACGATGTGATGCCGACGATCGGCCTGACCTACTTCCTGACCGACCACATTGCGGTCGAAGCGATCGCTGGTACGACCAAGCACACGGTGAAGGCGACAGGCCCGGCCACCGACGTCACCGTCCATGAGAGCTGGGTGCTCCCGCCGGTGGTTTCGCTGCAATACCACTTCGCACCGCAAGCCAAGGTCAGCCCCTATGTCGGCGCCGGCCTGAACTACATGATCTTCTACAGCGGCAAGGACAAGAACGGCTTCGACGTCGATATCGACAATGGCTTTGGCTACGCGCTGCAGGCCGGTGTCGATGTGGCGGTGCAGGGGCCGTGGAGCGCCAATGTCGACGTCAAGAAAGTGTTCTTCGACACCGACGCCAGCATCAACGGCGGGGCGCTGAAGTCGAAGGTGAAGCTCGATCCATGGGTGGTCTCCGCCGGCTTCGGCTACAAGTTCTAGGCCGTCTCCGGCTTGGCTTGGCCGGCGGCGGGCGTTTCGTCCAGCAGCCGGCTCAGCTTGGCCATGTCTTCGGCGATGCGTTGCAGTTCGGGCGGCGCATCGCCAGCGCTTTCGTCGACCAACTCCACCACCCTTCGCGACAGCGCCAGCAAGTGCGGGGCGCTGGCGATCAACCGGGCTTGAAACTCGATCTTGTAGGGGTCGCGATCATACTCGGCCCCAGGTACGCGCCAGCCGCCCCAGTCGTTGGGATCGGTCACCACGACCGGGTAGCTGCCGGGGTAGGGGTGGTGGCTGGAATCTTCCTCGGCCTGCCACTTGTTGCGCGCCCGCAGCAGCCGCCAGGCCGGGCCGCCGCTCGCAGGCGCCGCGCCGCCCTGTTCAGCTCGCAGCTCGGTCGCCTGGAAGTCGCGACCCAGGCCGACGTCGTAGGTGACCTTGACCGGCTCATCGAAGCCCTTGGCCCAGACCGGAACGATCTTCTCCACCGTGGCCCAGACCCCGACGCTCTCGACCCAGACCTTCTGGTTCCGCTGGAATATCGCCTTGGCCATACGCGCCCTCGCCCCCTGGGTGTAGTGGCCCATAAGACGCTGAAATTCTTGACGCGGGGTCAATCTTTCCCTGGTGCGCCGTGAGCGTATGTTGCTGGGCAAGGAATATTGAAACCGGCCGAAAACGGCGGAATGGGCGGAAATGAATTTCGATTTTTCAGACGATCAGAAATTTCTGAAAAGCGAGGCGCGCAAGTTCCTCGAGGCTAATTGCCCAACGACCAGCGCCCGCAAGGTGCTGGAGGAGGACGGCAAGGCCTTTGACGAGGGCCTGTGGAAGTCTGTGGCCGGTCAAGGCTGGCTGGGCGCGGCCATCCCCGAGGAGCACGGCGGCCTTGGTCTCGGGCACCTGGAGCTCTGCGTGATCGCCGAGGAGCTGGGCCGTTCAGTCGCGCCGATCCCGTTCGCCTCGACCGTCTACTTCCTGGCTGAAGCTATCATGCTGGCCGGGACGGCTGAGCAGAAAGCCGACCTGCTGCCGAAGATCGCCGCGGGCGAAGTCATCGGCGCCGTCGCGACCTCGGAAGGTCCCGGCGTGGTGACGGCTGGAAACCTGCAAGCCACGGTGACCGACGGCAAGCTGAACGGGACGAAGATCCCGGTGACCGACGGCGACATCGCCAATGTCGCCCTGGTGCTGGCGAATGAAAACGGCAAGGCGGGCCTCTACATCGTCGATATGGCCGACGCCTCGGTGACGAAAGAGGCGGTGAAGACCCTCGACCCGAGCCGAGACGCCGCCAAACTGATCTTCAAGAATACGCCGGTCCGCCGGCTCGGGGCGGCGGGCGAAGGCTTCGAACTGGTGGAGCGGATCTTCGATCGGGCCGCCGTGCTGCTCTCCTTCGAACAGACCGGCGGCGCCGATCGCTGCCTGGAGATGGCCAAGGAATATGCGCTCGAACGCTACGCCTTTGGCCGGGTCATCGCCTCCTATCAGGCGATCAAGCACAAGCTCGCCAACATGTACGTGAAGAACGAGCTGGCGCGGTCCAACGCCTATTACGGCGCCTGGGCGCTCAACACCGACGCGCCGGAACTCCCCGTGGCGGCCAGCGCCGCGCGGATCGCCGCTTCGGAAGCCTTCTGGTTCGCTTCGAAGGAAAACATCCAGACCCACGGCGGCATCGGCTTCACCTGGGAAATGGATTGCCACCTCTTCTATCGCCGTTCGCGGCAACTCAGCCTCGTGGCCGGTGCGCCGCGGGTCTGGAAGGAGCGCCTCGTCAGCCACCTCGAGCGCCGCAATGCGGCGGCGGCAGCCTGAGCAGGACATAGGTCATGGATTTCAACGACACCCCCGAAGAAGCCGCCTATCGCAGCCAAGTCCGCACGTGGCTTGAGACCAATGCGCCGAAGAAGCGCGATGGCTCCGATCCCGAAGGCGGCGACAGCATGGCCGCCTCCAAGGCCTGGCAGGCCAAGAAGGCTGCCGCTGGCTATGCCTGCATCACCTGGCCCAAGGAGTGGGGCGGGCAAGGTGGGACGCCGGTCCAGAACGTGATCTTCGGCCAGGAAGAGGCCAAGTATCCGATCCCGCCTAATCCCTTCCAGATCGGCCTGGGCATGTGCGTGCCGACGGTCATGACCTTTGCCGACGACGAGACCAAGAAACGCTTTGTCGGCCCAGCCCTGCGCGGCGAGGAAATCTGGTCACAGCTCTTCTCCGAACCGTCCGGCGGCTCCGACGTCGCCGCCTCACGCACCAAGGCCGAGCGCGTCCCCGACGGATCTGGCGATTGGCTGATCAACGGCCAGAAGGTGTGGACGACGGGCGCCCAGTTCTCCGACTATGGAATTGTAATCGTTAGAACAAATCCGGATGTGCCGAAGCACAAGGGCCTGACCATGTTCTGGTTGGACCTGAAGGATCCGGGGGTCGAGGTGAAGCCGATCCACCAGATGTCCGGCGGTTCGGGGTTCAACGAGGTGTTCTTCACCAACGTGCGGGTGAAGGACAGCCAGCGGCTCGGCGCCGAGGGCGAGGGCTGGAAGGTCAGCCTGGTCACCCTGATGAACGAGCGGCTGGCCGTCGGCGGGGCGACCGGGGCGGGCTGGAGTCAGTTCCTGGAAACCGCGCGCAACACCCCTGGCCTCGACGGCGCCTCGGCGCTGCAGGATCAGGCGGTGCGCGAGAAGCTGGCCGACTGGTACGTCCAGGCAGAGGGACTGAAGCACACCCGCAACCGCACCATGACGGCGCTGTCGCGCGGCCAAACGCCGGGACCCGAAAGCTCTATCGGTAAGATCGTCTCGGCGGTCCAGATGCAGGAGCTGGCCAACACAGCCATCGAGATGCTCGATCAGTACGGCATCATCAACGACAGCGATCTAGCCCCGCAGGACGCGGCCTTCCACTGGTCGTTGATGTTCGCGCCGGGTCTGCGGATCGCCGGGGGCACCGACGAGATATTGCGCAACATCATCGCTGAACGCGTGCTTGGCCTGCCCGGCGATATCCGGGTGGACAAGGACGTGGCCTTCAAAGACATGCCGACGGGCCGCTAGGCCCGCATGGGCGTCGGCGCCACCGAGGAGCGACCGACGACGAGCTCGCCATAGATCCGGGTCAGGCCTTCGAAGGTCGTGTCCCAGCTATGGCGCTGCTCGGCCCGGCGACGGGCGGCGATCTTGATCGGGGTTTGTTCGCGCGCGAACAGCGCCTCAATCGCTTCGGCCATCCCGGCCGGATCCACGGTCGTCGCCTGTTGACCAACGCGGTCGTCGATCAACTCGGAAATCCCCCCGCGCGAAGGGCCGACCACGGGCACCCCGGCGGCGAGGGCCTCCAGCACGACAAGGCCGAAGGGCTCGTTCTCGTTGGCGTGGACCAGGGCGTCGCAGCTGGCGATCAAGGCCGCCAGCTTCAACGGATCGCGCTCGTAGCCCATGGGGATGACGCGCGGTGAGTAGTGGGCGTCCTTGCCGGCGCCGACCAGCAACAGGTGGTAGGGGGCGCCCAGCCGCTCGACGGCGCAGATCAAGCTCTCAATGTTCTTCTCGCGAGCCGGACGACCGGCGAACACCAGTAGCTTGGCGTCGGCTGGCAGGCCCAGCCGGCGCTTCAGCTTCATCCCATCGGCGCGATCAGGGTGGAAGAGGTCGGTATCGACGCCCAGCATCTGCACGCTGACCTTCTCGACGCCGGCTTCTGCCAAGCGGTTGGCGATGTGGCGGCTTGGGGCGACCACGCGGTCAAAGCGGGTGAAGATCGCCGCCCAGTGCTTCATGGCGGGCGCCTCGGCCCAATCGCCGAAGTGTAGGGCGGCCAGGGCGGCGGCGTCGGTATGGCAGAAGCCGACCACCGGGACCCCCAAGACCTCGCCAGCGTCTAGCGCCGCGTGGCCGGGCACGAACATGTCGCCCGCCTCAATGATGTCGGGCTCCAGCATCCGCAGGACGGTTTCCCATTTCGTCGTGGAAGCAGGCATGCGGTAGCCGTCGCCGAACGGCAGACGAGTGGCTGCGACGCTGACCACGCCCGGCGCGGCCAGGCCGGTCGTCGCCCCGGGCACCACGAGGGTGTGGGCGATATCCGGGCGACGCTTGATCAGCCATTCGCGTTTCTGATGAAGGTAGCGCTTCACCCCGCCAGACCGGGGCGCGTACATCATGGTGGTGTCGATCAGGTGGAAACCAACACGGCCCGGAGCGCCAAAATGGGGCGCTTCTGAAGGGTCGAGTCGGATCAGATTCTCAGAGTGCGCATCGGTGACGTCGAACACGCGCCGCCTCCCTCACATTAGGACATAGCGACTAACGAACGCCGGGCGGTTTGGTTCTGGCCTGTAGAGGGAGGGCGTAAAAAAGAATCCCGCCCTCCGCGCTCGCGCCTAGTCTCCCTGCGACTTGGTTTCGCCAGCGGCGCGGACCAGCTGCACGAACTCGGCGCGCAGGCCGTATGGATCCTCGCCGCGCGCGCCTTGGGCGAGATCGGTGACCTGCGTCCAGCCGAAGCTGGGGTCTATGCGCGGGTCGTTCTTCAGCATCTGGCCGAAGGCGGCGACCGAGAGCGCCCATCGCGCCGCTTCGGGCGCGGACTGGACGCTGGGATAGATGTCCCTTCCGCCGATGGGCCGCTCGATCAGTTTCGAGGTTGTCTGGCCCGGCAGCTTGTAGCGAATCTTCAGGTAGGCGAGCTCGCCGGCCGGCGCCGGCGCGCTGGGTTTGCGAGGGCCGTAACGCAACGGATCGCTGGAGGCGGGCGCGCCCGCCGGGGTGATCTCGTAGAGCGCCGTGACGGAGGCGCCCGACCCCACCTCGCCAGCGTCGACCTGGTCGTTGTTGAAGTCCTCGCGCGCCAGCAAACGCGTCTCATAGCCGATCAGCCTGTATTCGGTGACCGTCGCGGGATTGAACTCGACCTGGATCTTCACGTCGTCGGCGATGGGGAACAGCGAGCTGGCGAAGTCCTCGCGGAACAGCTTCCGGGCCTCGTTCAGGGTGTCGATATAGGCCGCCGTCCCGTTTCCGTTCTGGGCCAGGGTCTGCATCATGACGTCGTTATAGTTGCCGCGCCCGAAGCCGTAGACCGACAGATAGACGCCGTCCTTGCGCTTGTCGGCGACGACGTCCTTGAGCTTGGCCGGATCGGCGACGCCGACATTGAAGTCGCCGTCGGTCAGCAGGATCACCCGGTTCACCGCCCCCCGATCAAAGTTCTGGCGGGCGAGGTCATAGGCCAAGGTCAGGCCCTGGCCACCCGCGGTGGAGCCTCCTGCCCTCAGGGACTGCAGCGCACATCGCACCTTCAGCTTGCTGCGGCCGTCGGTCGGCGCGAGCACCGCGCCGGCTGATCCGGCATAGGCGACAATGGCCACGCGGTCCTGCGGCCGAAGCTGATCCACCAGCAGGTTCAGCGCCTTGGTCGCCAAGGGCAGACGATCTTGGCTCCACATCGAGCCTGAGGTGTCGACCAGGAAGACCAGGTTCAGCGGTGGCTGCTTTGACTGCGGCATGTCGTAGCCTTGCAGGCCGATCTGTACGATCTGGCGCTCGCTCGACCACGGCGACGGGGTCACCGCGACAAACGATTGGAACGGCGAGGACCGATCAGCCGGCTTGGCGTAGCCGTAGTCGAAATAGTTCACGAGCTCCTCGACCCGCACGGCGTCCGAGGGCGGCCGGCGGCCGTCGTTGAGGAAGCGGCGCACATTGGCGTAGGAGGCGGTGTCGACATCGACCGAGAAGGTCGAGACCGGCTCTTCGGCGACCCGCTTGATCGCATTCGCGACTGCGCCGCGATAGCGCTCGGTCTCCATCGTGCGCCGCGCGCCGCTCAACACCATCTGCGACTGCGGCGGTGCGGGAGACGCAATACGTTTCTCCACTCGATTGGCGACCGGCGGCACCGGCAGTGGCGGGATCGTGGGCAGGGCCATTTGCGGTGAAGGCGGCGGAGGCGGGGCCATCGAGTAGATCGGGCCGCCGGCCGGACGACCGCGCGGCGATCCGGGATAGCCGCCGCTTGCGGCCGGAGCGAAGCCGAGCGCCTCGCACGCCGCCGGCGTCGGTTCGCCGTCGCGGACCACCGGCGCGGCCATGGGCGCCGATGGAACGGCGACCAAGCCCGCCATGGTCACGATCGATACGCTACGCGACATCTTCGATAACGACATGCGATCCGTCCTCCGGTTGTTCAAGGCAAAGCTTAGCGCGCGCGGTGAGGCGAAAACTCGGCGCGATCTAGGCCGGGTTGTGTGCGGCCATGACTCATCGCAAGGCCCTGGCGATCACCCCGCGCGAACTTGAGGTCGGCACGTGCTCAATGACGCTCTTTGGTATCGCCGGTTTGGTCAGCCCGCCGAGGCCTTGACGCTGGAGGCCGCGACGCTGCCCGACCTCTCGCCGGGCGCGGTTCGCGTGCGCATGACGGCGGCGCCGGTCAATCCTTCGGACCTGATTCCGATCACCGGCGCCTATAGCCACCGGATCCAGCCGCCGCTGGTCGCCGGATACGAGGGGGTCGGGACGGTGGTCTCGGCCGAAGGGGCGGAGGCGGCGCTCATCGGGCGTCGGGTTTTGCCACTACGCGGCGCGGGAACCTGGCAGCGCTATGTCGACTGCGACCCGGCCTGGATGGTCCCGGCGCCGGACGATGTCGACACCGGGCTGGCCGCGCGTGGCTACATCAATCCGTTGGCGGCGATGCTGATGCTGCGCCGGTGGCCCGTCCGGGACAGGCGGGTGCTGGTGACGGCGGCCGGTTCGAGCTGCGCCAATCTGCTGGGCCAGTGGGCGCTGGGCGCGGGCGCGAGCGAGGTCATCGGGATTTACCGCTCGCCTCAGCACCATGAGTGGCTGCTCCGATTGGGCGTCACGCCGGTCGCTATGTCAGGCGATGTCGAAGCAGCCGCTTCGCGCGTCGATGTGGCGTTCGACGCCGTCGGCGGAACGCTCGCCACCCGGATCCTGGCTGCGATGGCGCCTGCGGGCGACTTCGTGTCCTACGGCCTGCTGTCAGGACAGGGCTTCGCGCGGTCAGCTCATGGGCCGCCGCCGCAACGCTTCCATCTGCGAGACCGCCTGGAAGACGTGTCGCTGGCTGTTTGGCGGGGCTGGTTTGACGACCTGTGGCCACTACTCGGACAGGCCTGGCTGCCGGAAGCGCGGTATTTCGCGCTGGCGGAGTGGCGCGAGGCGCTGGCGTTGTTCGAGACCTCGGGGCGTCAGGTCAAACCGATGCTGGCGCTTTAGGCATGAGAAAGGCCGCGCCGGTGACGGCGCGGCCTCTTCAATCGCGGTTTGGCGCCGCTACTTCTTCAGCGCATCGCGTGCGGCGTCCTTCAGATCGCCGACGCCCTTCTGGATCTTGCCGGCTACCTTTTCGGCGGCGCCCTCGGCTTCGAGGCGTTCGTTGCCGGTGACCTTGCCGGTGGCTTCCTTGATCGAGCCGGTGGCTTCCTTGGTCGCGCCTTTGACGGTGTCCTTGTGCATGCTGGTGCTCCTACTTGTTTGAGGCGCCGGGGGGAGGCGCGCCTCTGAGCGGGTAACTACGCGCGGGACCATCGAGTGTTCCGGGCTCAGCGAGTTGAATTTGGTTCCGCCACGAGAGCGCTGGGCGGGCGTTTTTTCCATGCTGGGGCGCGCTCTTGGCGGTCACGCGGCCACGCCGCATTGCGCCAAGCCCCCGCGACGGCTATCTCCGTCCGCGAATTCCCGTCTTTTCGAAGAGCGAGCGCGGACGCCTCATGGCGCAGCAGTACATTTTCCAGATGCAGGGCCTGACCAAGGCCTATCCCGGCGGCAAGAAGGTGTTCGAGAACATCTGGCTGTCGTTCTACTCCGACGCCAAGATTGGCGTGGTCGGGGTCAACGGCTCGGGTAAGTCCACCCTGCTGAAGATCATCGCCGGGCTCGACACCGAGTTCAACGGCGAGGCCAAGGCGGCCGACGGCGTGAAGATGGGCTACCTGGAGCAGGAGCCGCAGCTCGACGAGCAGCTCAACGTCTGGGGCAACGTCATCTCGTGGTGCGAAGAAAAGAAGATCTTCGATCGCTACAACGAGGTCGCCAACAAGCTGGGCGAGGACTACTCCGACGAGCTGATGGAGGAGATGACCGCCCTCCAGGAAAAGATCGACGCCGGTGACCTGTGGGACATCGACAGCCGTATCGAAATGGCGATGGACGCCCTGCGCTGCCCGCCGAACGATTGGCCGGTAGACAAGCTGTCAGGCGGTGAAAAGCGCCGGATCGCGCTGGCCCGCCTGCTGCTGTCCAAGCCCGACATGCTGTTGCTCGACGAACCGACCAACCACCTGGACGCCGAGTCCGTGGCCTGGCTGCAGCATCACCTGGAAGCTTTCCCGGGCTGCGTCATCCTCGTCACCCACGATCGTTACTTCCTGGACCAGGTCACGAAGTGGACCCTGGAACTCGATCGCGGCAAGGGCATCCCCTACGAGGGCAACTATTCCGGCTGGCTGGAACAGAAGACCAAGCGCGTCGTCCAGGAGCAGTCGGAGTCCGAGGCCCGCCAGCGCGCCATGACCCGCGAACTGGAATGGGTGCGTTCGGGCGCCAAGGCCCGTCAGGCCAAGTCCAAGGCCCGTCTGGCCGCCTATGACGAAATGGTGCGCGAGCAGGAGAACGCTCGCGGCGCCCAGACCAGCGCGACCATCCAGATCCCGCCGGGCCCGCGTCTGGGCAGCGTGGTGCTGGAAGTCGAGAACCTGGAAAAGGCGTTCGGCGACAAGGTTCTGTTCAAGGGCCTGTCGTTCAAGCTGCCGCCGAACGGCATCGTCGGCGTCATCGGCCCGAACGGCGCCGGCAAGTCGACGCTGTTCAAGCTGATCACCGGCCAGGAGACTCCGGACTCCGGGACATTCCGCCTCGGCGAGACGGTGAAGCTGGCCTATGTCGACCAGAGCCGCGACGCGCTCGATCCGAATAAAACCGTCTGGCAGGAGGTCTCCCAGGGCCTCGACGTGCTGACCGTCGGCAAGCGCGAGATCAACACGCGCTCGTACGTGGGCTCGTTCAACTTCCGGGGCGGTGACCAGCAGAAGAAGGTCGGGCAGCTTTCGGGTGGTGAGCGCAACCGCGTCCACCTGGCCAAGACGCTGACCGAGGGCGGCAACGTCATCCTCCTCGACGAACCGACCAACGACCTCGACATCGAGACCTTGCAGAACCTGGAAGAGGCGCTGGAAGAGTTCGCGGGCTGCGCGGTGGTGATCTCCCACGACCGCTGGTTCCTGGACCGCCTGGCGACCCACATCCTGGCCTTCGAAGGCGACAGCCACGTCGAGTGGTTCGAGGGTAACTTCGAGGCCTACGAAGAAGACAAGAAGCGCCGCCTGGGCTCTGACAGCCTGATCCCGCACCGGATTAAGTTCCAGAAGTTCACGCGCTAAGGGCTAGATGCTCCCCCTCTGGGGGAGCTCCCGGCTATGGCCGGGTGAGGGGGGCTTTGCCTTCGTCACCAAGCCCCCTCCGTCGCGCTTCGCGCGCCACCTCCCCCAGTGGGGGAGGATCTGGGCGGCCTAGCTGGGCCGCCCGATCACTACGCCGGTCATGCTGATGGCGCCCAGTTCGATGGCGTCGTTGAAGAAAGTGACCTCATCGTCCTGACCCTGCGCGCCCAGCACATAGAGCAGCGGCAGGTAGTGCTCGTCCGTCGGGATCGAGAGTTGGGCGTCCTGGCCCAGGCTCATCCAGTCGACCAACTGTCCGTGGTCGTTGGCGGCGATCAGCGATTTCACCGTCTCATTGAACCGGTCGGCCCAGTCGAAGGGCTCGGGACTCTGCGCCCTTATGGCCAGGCGCAGGTTGTGGACCCAGTCGCCAGATCCCAGGATCAGAACGCCCTCGTCGCGAAGTTCGGCGAGCTTGCGGCCAAGCTCATAATGGACGCTGGGCGGCTGGCGCAGGTCAATGGCCAGTTGCAGCACTGGAATGTCGGCCGCGGGGAACATGTGCATCAGCACCGACCAGGCGCCGTGGTCCAGGCCCCAGTCATGGTCGTGGCGGACGCTAGTCGGGGACAATAGGTCCGTGACCCTCTCGGCCAGCCAAGTGTCGCCAGGCGCCGGATAGGCGATGTCGTAGAGCGGCTTTGGGAAGCCGTAGAAGTCGTGGATGGTCCGCGGGGCGCTCATCGCCGTGACCGCGGTCTCCTCCACGTACCAGTGGGCCGAAATGCAGAGGATCGCCTTGGGCCGGGGCAGGGAGGCGCCGAGCGCGCGCCAGGCGTCGGCATAGTCTCCACCCAGGGCGTTCATCGGGCTGCCGTGACCGACGAAAATGGCCGGCATGTGGGGGACGCGTTCGCTCATGATGGACCTCAGATCGGTAGAGCGTGGCTGTTCGTCAATCGGCTGGGGCGTTTTCGCGCAGATCGCGCAGCGGCGACAGGACGGCGATCAGGGCTGGGATCAAGAAGCCCAGAGCGGCGATCAGCAGCGCCGCACGCGGTCCGATCGCCTGGCCGAGCAGGCCACCGCCCAGCGCGCCGATCACGGACATAGCCCCGGCCGAGGCGTGGAAGGCCCCGGCGACGCGGCCGAGCACCGCTTGCGGCAGCAGGGTCTGACGCAGGCTCGCGGTCAGGACGCCGCCGGCCACGGCAAAGGCGTCGCCGATCACTTGCGAGACGATCAAGGCCGCAAGGCCCGCCACAGGCGCGGCCGGCGCGAACGGCGTGATCAGTACGGCGAGCGCTGCGCCAGCAATCGCGACGATGATCGCGCGTCCTTGGCCCAGACGGTGTGAAAGCCGGGGGGCGATGACGGCGCCGGCCAGAGCGCCAACTCCGCCCGCGCCGATGGCGAGGCCGAGCATGGCGGGGGTGAGGCCCAGAGTGCGCACGGCGAACAGCACGTAGAGCGCGCTGAATACGCCGCCGAACAGGCCCTGCGCGGCCGTCATCAGCAGCAGCGGACGCATGTGGGGGTCGGACCAGGCCAGGCGAAAGCCCTGGGTGACATCGCGCGTCCAATGGTCCGGCGGTGATTCAGCAGGCGCCGCCTCCGGGTTTCGGATGGTTGCGAGGAAGCCGGCTGACACCAGGTAGGTGACCGCGTTGGCGGCGACTGCGATGGGTGCGCTCAGCCATTGGAACAGTAGGCCGGCCAGGGCAGGGCCGCCGACCTCGGCCACGGACTCGGTCGCGGCCAGCCGTGAATTGCCTTCGACGAGCTCGGCCTTGCCGATGATGCTGGGCAGGTAGCTGTGGCTGGCGATGTCGAACACGACGCTGGCGGCGGCGACCAAGGCGGCGGCCGCGAGCACTTGCGGCAGGGTCAGGACGCCCAGCCCAGCGGAGATGGGAATGGTGATCAACACGGCGGCGCGCAACAGGTCGGCGCCGATCAGCAGCGGCCGGCGGCGATGGCGGTCGATGAGGCCGCCTGTCGCCAGCGCCGCCGCCAACGCCGCGCCGCTGGCCACCGCGGCCAGGACGCCCAGCGTCGCGGCGCTCGCGCCGAGCGTCGTCACCGCCATGATCGGCAGTCCCTCCCGCGTGATCCGAGCGCCGAAGGCCGAGACGGTTTGGGCGGCCCAGAGCTTTCTGAAGGTGGAGGGCAGGCTCATCGGCCCGCCTGGCGCAAGAACGCGGCCACCTCGAGATCGCCCCGCAGCCGGTGGACCGGTTTGCTCGGCGCCTGGTGGGCCAGGATGTGCTCGATGTTGCGTCGGGCGATCCGATCGAAGGTCCAGATGAAGTTCAGGGTCTCGCTATCCAGGCTGTCGCGGCAGCCGGCGGGGAGGTCGGGGCGGTTGCGCCCGCGCCGATCTATGCTGCGCCAGGCTGCGCGGGCCAGCGAGCGCCAGCGCGGCTGCTCGATCCAAAGGATGGTGTCGGCGCGCGGCAGGCTGAGGTCGCCGATCAGGCCCAGGAAATTCCCGTCAACGATCCACGCGTCGCCAGCCACCGCCTGGGTCACGCGTTGCCGAAAGACCTCCGAGACTCCGGGTTTCCAGCCGGGTTCGTAGAAGAGGACGTCGAGGTGGATCACTGGCAGGTCCAGCTTGGCGCCGAGTTTTCGCGCGAGGGTGGACTTGCCGGACCCTGAATTGCCGAGGATCACGATGCGGCGCATGACGTCCTCCCTCCACCGTGGCTATAGGAGAGCCAGAGTTCGGAGAACCCCATGATCGCGTCGTCCAAGCCCGTCGTCCTGCTTTCCCACCAGATGCTGTCGCCGATGCAACAGGCTCTGGAGGCGCAGGGATACGAGGTCGCGCGGCGCTGGGAACTGACGCCGCAGCAGGCGGCCGAGGTTCGAGTGATCATTCAGGCGGGTGAAATCCCGCTGCCGGCAGCCTTCCTGGAAGGTCTGCCCAAGCTCGGCCTGATCGCCTGCGTCAGCGTCGGCTATGACGGGGTCGACGTGCCGTGGTGCCGGGCGCGTGGGGTGGAAGTGACCCACGCTCACGGCCTGAACGCCGAGGATGTGGCCGACCACGCCATCGGCCTGATGATCGCCGGCTGGCGCAACATCGTCGTCGGTGACGCCGCGGTGCGCGGCGGCTCCTGGGCGGAGGGCGAGCGGATGGGCGCGCGGCCCGGCCTGCGCGGCCGCAAGCTGGGCGTGATGGGCTTGGGCTCCATCGGCGAGGCGGTGGCGGTTCGCGGTGAGGCCTTTGGCATGGAGATCGCCTGGTGGGGACCGCGCGAAAAGGCCGGCGCTCGCTGGCCGCGCACCGAGACGCTGCTGAAGCTGGCGACCGACAGCGATGTGCTGGTCGTGGCCTGCCGCGCCGACGAGACCAATCGAAAGATGGTCGACCAGGCGGTGATTGAGGCGGTCGGCCCGCGCGGCATGATCGTCAATGTCGCCCGCGGCTCGATCATCGACGAGGACGCGCTGATCGCCGCGCTGAAGGATGGGCGGCTGGGCCGCGCGGGGCTCGACGTCTTCGAGACCGAGCCGACTCCAGCCGCGCGCTGGAAAGACGTCCCCGGCGCGGTCCTAACCCCGCATTCGGCCGGCGCCACCTCGGACTCGGTCGTTCGCATGATCGGCCAGGCATTGGAGAACGTGCGGCTGTTCCTGGCCGGCGAACCGGTGATGAGTCCGGTTTCAGTGTAACCCTCTGGGTGTTTCCTGGGAGGACGCTGGTCATCGACTTCGCCTATGACGGCGGCGGCACGGGCAAGGCGCGCGTCGGCGCAGTGACGGTGGAGGTCGCGCTTCGACCTTGAAGCGGCGCGCGGCGCGGCGTCTGATAGCCGGGGGCTTCAGCTTTCCGACGTCGCACAACAGCCGAGGATCAGACGGTCCAGATGAAATCGCCCGATCAACCGTCAAGCTCGACGACCTCGGCGGTTGATCCCGGCGCTCAATCCACCAATCCGTCGCTGCTGGCGTCGCTGAACAGTCCGATCTTTCGCGCTGTCTGGATCGCCAGCCTGGCGTCGAATTTCGGTGGTCTGATCCAGTCCGTCGGCGCGTCCTGGATGATGACCTCGATCGGGTCGGCGGGAATGGTCGCCCTGGTGCAGGCCTCGGTCACCCTCCCCATCATGCTGCTGTCGTTGCCGGCGGGCGCGCTGGCCGACACCTTCGACCGGCGCAAAATGATGCTGGCGGCCCAGGTCTTCATGCTGGTGGTGTCCGTCACCCTGAGCCTCTTCGCCTGGGCCGGATGGATCACGCCTTGGGTGCTGCTGGTCTTCACCTTCCTGATCGGGTGCGGGGCGGCGATGAACGGCCCGGCCTGGCAGGCCTCGGTAGGCGAGATGGTGCCACGCCGCGACCTGGCTGGCGCGGTGGCGCTCAACTCCATGGGCTTCAACCTGGCCCGCAGCGTCGGACCGGCCGTGGGCGGCATGATCGTGGCCGCCGCCGGGGCCGCGGCCGCCTTTACCGTCAACGCCTTCACCTACACCGGACTGATCTTCGTTCTGGCGCGGTGGAAGCCGGAACGTCCGGCCCGGACCTTGCCGCGCGAGGGGCTGGGCGTGGCGATGCGGACAGGCCTGCGATACGTCGCCATGTCCGGCCGGATCGGTTCGGTGCTGCTGCGCGCCCTGGTGTTCGGCTTTGCGGCCAGTGCGGTCCAGGCGCTGATGCCGCTGGTCGCGCGCGACACGATGGGTGGCGGTCCGCAGGTCTTTGGCCTGCTGCTGGGAGCCTTCGGCGCCGGAGCCGTGGGCGGGGCGGTAGCCAGCACCCGGCTGCGCGCCCGCATGTCCAACGAACTGATTGTCCGCTGGTCCTGCCTGATCTTCGGCGTCGCCACCATCGCCCTGGCGTTCAGTTCCTGGCTGGCGGCCGGCATGGCGGCCCTGGTCTTCGCCGGCGGCGCATGGGTGCTGGCCCTATCGACTTTCAATGTCACGGTGCAGATGTCAGCCCCTCGCTGGGTGGTGGCGCGGGCCTTGGCCCTCTACCAGATGGCTGCGTTCGGCGGCATGGCGTTGGGTAGTTGGACCTGGGGGATGGTCGCCGAGCGCGAGGGGCTTTTGCTGACTCTCTGCGCGGCTGGGGCCGCCCAACTCCTCTGCGCCCTGATCGGCCTGCGCGCGCCGCTGTCATCCACCTCGGGCCTGAATCTCGACCTCATCGGCTCCTGGACTGAGCCCGACCTGGCGGTGTCGATCCAGCCTCGCAGCGGCCCGATCGTGATCACCATCGAGTACCTTATCGACGAGGTGGATATCGACGAATTCCTGGCCGCCATGGTCGACCGCCGGCGCATCCGCCGCCGCGACGGGGCGCGCCACTGGACGCTGTTGCGCGATCTGTCCGACCCGCGGCTGTGGATCGAGCGCTACCATACCGCAACCTGGCTCGACTATGTGCGCCACAACCAGCGGATCACTGAAGCCGATCGCGACATCACCGATCATGTCCGCGCCCTGCACCGGGGTCCTGAGCGCCCGCGCGTACGCCGCATGATCGAGCGCCCGACTAGGGCCGCGGCCATGGAGCCGCTGACCGATCAGGAAATGGCCGAAACCCTCACCGACCCCACCAGGGCGGCCTAGTTGCGGCCCGGCTTGCCGCGATAGGTGACGCTTAGGCCATACCCGTTGCTCTCGGACTTCGATCCATCCTCGCGGCGATAGCTCAGCGATAGCAACCAGCCGGCGGGGAGGTCGATGTCCAGCCCCGCGCCCAGGACCCAGGCGTCGTCGTTGAAGCTGCTAAGCGAGAGGATGTAGTCGCTGGTCGCGGGATTCAGCACGTAGTTCATGGCTTGGTCGCCGCTGTTCTGCACCGCGGCCCGGTATTCGAGCAGTGCGAAAGGCCGGATCCCAGTCTCGCCGTGCTTGAAATTCCGGCCGGCCTCCAACCCGAACGCCATGCTCGAGTTGTCGATCGTCTGCTCGCGATAGGCCACGTCCAGGACGCCCAGCCCGCGCTCGCGATAGGCCTCCAGCGTAGTGCGGCTCGCATCGAGGCGGCCGTAGCCGGTCAGGACGCCGCGCGCGCCGCGTTCCTCGTAGCCGAGCGTCAGCGAGCCGAACCATTGGTCCCCACTGCGTTTGGCGCTGGCCAGGGCGCCGGCTTCGGCGCTCCAGCGGGTCAGGTCGAAGTCGAGCCGTCCCCAGCCCACGAGGGCGTCGACAAATACATGCTCGTTTGCTCGCCACAGACCATAGCCCGAGACCGAGCCTTGGCTGCCGTCCATGCCCGACGGTGAGCCGTTGAAGTTGGTGTCGTTCCAGCCCAGGCCCGCCGCTGCGCCGACAATCAAGGTCTCGCCGACCCGCCGATCGAGCCCGACGCTCACGCCCTCGCTGCGCACGTCGAACCCGGCGAAACCGTCGCCGCCGCGGCGTTCGTCGAAGATCAGCGCCCCGGCGGTCCACACGCCCCAGCCAGGCGGCAAGCCCGCACCGTCCAGGTTCAGGGCGCCAGTCGGGACGCTCATGTCGCGGCCCGTCACGCTCTGAAGATTGAAGGTCACGCCGCTGCTGGAGGCGTTGGCCCCCTCGGCGCTGCGCAACTGGCGCAGGCGCGACTGCACATTGGCCTGCTGGGCGGCGGCGAAACGCACCGCGGCGTCCACCTGGGCCTGGCCGGCGGCGGTGACGGTCGAGTCCTTGGTCGGGTTGGGTCGCGCTGTCACGGTCAAGGCCAAGCTGACGCTGGCGGAGGCATAGTCGCCTTGGGCGGCCTGGCGGGCGGTCAGCGTCGCTGTCCCCGGCCCAACCAAGGTCACCGTACGGCCGCTGACCTGCGCCACGGCAGGATCGCTGCTGGCGAACGTGAAGTCGCCCTTGCTGTCGCTTGTTGGATCAGCAAGCTCAAAGGCGGGATCGCCGATGGTCTTGGTCTGGTCGCCGCTCCACGTAAGGGTCGGTGTCGCCACGGCGATGCGGACGTCGATCTTCACGGTGGGCGCATCAAGATAGCTGACATCTCCCGCCTGGTCGGCGGTGATCGTGCAAAGACCCGTCGCCAGCATGGTCACTGTCGAACCGCTGATCGAACAGACCCCGGCGCTGCTCGGGGCGATGGCGAACACCAGCGGGCTGGATGAACCGCCGCCGGCCGCGCTGACGCCGAAGGTTCCGCCGGGCTTGAACACCGGCGCCCCCGGATTGACTGCCAGCCCCGAAATCGCCTGGGCGGTCTGAGTCGGCGTCGAAGGCGTAGGTCCTACTGGCGTCGCAGGCGGCGAGCCGGCGGACGGGGAACTGGTCAGTGGGCCGTTCAACGCCTGGATCGTGAAGCTGTATGCGACGCCGTTGCTCAGACCCGCGAACACGCAGGGCGACGCCGTGCAGGTTGTGGTCAGCCCGCCAGGGTTTGCGGTGAGGCGATAGCCGGTGATCCCGCCTCCGGTGAAGGTCGGCGGGGTAAAGGCGACGGTCGCCTGGCCGTCGCCTGGCGTGACCCCATTGATCGTAGGCGTTCCTGGGATGACGGCGTTGACGGTGAAGCTGCGGCTGACCTGCTGGGCCGGCAGGTAAGAGCCGTTCCCCGCCTGGTCGGCGTTGATGGTGCAGGTCCCCGCCGTGACGAAGGTCAGGGCGCCCATGCTGGTGATCGTGCAGACGCTGGTCGTGCTCGAGGTGAACAACGGCGTCAGGCCGGAATCCGCTGTCGCCGTGAAGGTCGGGGTCGTGCCGAAATTTTGCGCGCCAGGCGCGGCAAAGGTGATGGTCTGAGTGGCCGCCGGCGTGATCGAGTTCGACGCCGGCGACGCCGAGCCTGTCCCCGCCGCGTTGGTCGCGGTGACGGTGAAGGTATAGGCGATGCCGTTGGTCAGGCCGGTCACGATGATCGACGAGCCAGCGCCGGCTGCAATTATGCCGTCCGGATTTGACGTCACGGTGTAGCCGGTGATCGTCGCCCCGCCTGTGAACACCGGCGAGGTGAAGGCGATGCTGGCCTGAGTATCGCCCGCCGTCGCCGTCGCCATCGTTGGCCCGCCGGGAACCACCGCTGCGATGGTGAAGGTCTGGCTGACCTGTGGAGCGGCCAAGAAGCTCATGTCTCCCGACTGATTGGCGTTGATGGTGCAGCTACCTGTCGCAACGAAGGTCAGCGCCCCGCCGCTGGTGATGGTGCAAACCCCCGTCGTGCTCGACGTGAAGCTCACGGGATAGCCGCCGCCTGCGCTGCTCGTCGCCGTCAGGGTCGGCGTCGTGCCGAAGTTTTGGGTGCCGGGATTGCCAAAGGTTATGCTCTGCGGGTGGGCCGGGGTGATGCTGTTGGACGCCGATGAGGCATCGCCCTCCCCCGCCGAGTTGGTCGCGGTGACGGTGAAGGTATAGGCGACGCCATTGGTCAGGCCCGTAACCGTGATCGGGGATGATGAACCGGTTGCTGTGGCTCCGCCGGGACTGGCCGTTACCGTATAGCCACTGGCGATGATCGAGGCCCCGCCGGTGGATGACGGCGCTGTGAATGTGACCGTCGCCTCGGTGTCGCCTGCCGTCGCTGTGCCGATCGTCGGCGCGCCCGGTGTGATCGCGTTCACGGTGAAGGTCTGGGTGACCGTCGTCGCGGCGTTCCAGGCGGTGGCGCCGGCCTGGTCGGCGTCGATGGTGCAGGAGCCTGCGGTGACGAAGGTCAGGGTTCCGCCGCTGGTGACTGTGCAGACCCCGGTCGTGCTGGACGAAAACGTCGGCGTCAGGCTCGAGGTAGCCGTCGCAGAAAGGGTCGGGCTGGTCCCGAAGTTCTGTGCGCCGGGATTGGCGAAGGTGAGGGTCTGATTGCCCTTCGGCGTAGCGCCGTTTGAGGCGCTGGAAGCTGGGCCGGTCCCGTCGCCATTCGTCGCGGTCACAGTGAAGGCGTAGCTCGTGCCGTTGGTCAGGCCGGTGACCGTGGCCGTGCAGGCAGCGGGCCCCGCGCAGGTCCCAAACGCCCCGCCAGGGCTGGCGGTGGCGATATAGGTGGTGATGGCCGAGCCACCGTTGGAGACCGGTGGGGTGAAGGTGACGGATACTTGGCCGTCGCCGGCGGTCGCGGTTCCAATCGTGGGCGCGTCAGGCGCAGCGGCGAAGGCGGGCCCTGCGACCAGCAGGGATCCTAAGACGGCGAACGCCGCGCCAATGCGCCGAACGCGCGCGTATCGTACCGTCATCCTGGATCTCGCAACCTTGAGGCGAAGGAGCATCTCTAAGTTGCCAAAGTGCAAATGAACTAGATGAACGACGGTCAGCGACCGAACTAACTGTGCACAACCGCGACGAAGGCCGAATCTCGTTGAGATTGTGAACTTAACCGGCCCAAAATTGGCCCAGGTTGGGATGAAAAGAAGGTCCCCACGCTGGGGCACGGCCTTCTTCCGCAGCACGAACCGGACCGCAGCTTCTCGTTGCCGGACCGGGCGGCCTGCAATCCAACCCTAGCAAGCAGACAATCAGAATCCGGTCGTGCGCTGTCCGCGTACGGCGACAGTTCGTCGGCTCCGACGAGGCTGGGCGGGTTCAATTCCGACGGAGGTTCACGGCCCATGGCTGATTTGCTCGCCCCACGCCAGGGTCTCCAGAAGACGTCCTCGATGGTGCTTGGCCATGGCTGTTGAGACGCTGGCCGCGCCGCATGTGACCTTGCGGGGGCGGACCTTCATGGCGCTGGTCGTGGCGCCGGAATTTCCGATGGCCGAGTGGTTTTCGGCTTTCGACCAGCAGATGCACGGGGCGGGCGGCTTCTTCATCGACCGGCCGATCGTCGCCGACCTGGGCGCGACCTTGGAGGAGGGCGGGCCCGATGCGGTCTTCATCGTTCTTGAGGGACTCGAGGCGCGTCAGCTTCGACTGATCGGCGTCGAGGGCGTCGATCCGGTCCTGCTCGCCGGTACGCGCTGGGAACGGTTGCCCAAGACGCTTCACGGAAGGGTGCAGACGCTGGAGACCTGGGCCGACCTACATGCCGCCCCCCACGACGAGCCGTCGCCGGCGCCGGTCGCCGCGCCGAGCGTCTCCTCTTTGTTGATCGATCGACCCGTGCGCTCTGGCCAGTCGATCGTCTTCGAGGACGGCGACATCACGATCATCGGACCGGTCGCCTCGGGCGCCGAGGTGATCGCGGGGGGCTCCATTCACATTTACGGCGCGCTGCGCGGCCGGGCCATCGCGGGACTGCGGGCCGGCGACAGTGCGCGGATTTTCTGCCGGAAGCTGGAGGCCGAGCTGGTCGGCGTCGACCGCCTCTACCGGACAGCGGAGCACTGGGGCGAGGCGCTGCATGGGCGCTCGGTCCAGGTCATGTGTGATCGAGGCGCGCTGCGTCTGTCGGCGTTCGACTGAGTGGTTCTCGAAGTGAAGAAAGTGTGGGTCGCATGTCTAAGGTAATGGTCGTCACGTCGGGCAAGGGGGGCGTCGGTAAGACTACCTCATCGGCATCGCTCGGCGCGGCGCTGGCCCAGGCGGGCCAGAACGTCGTCGTGGTCGATTTCGATGTCGGGCTGCGCAATCTGGACCTAGTCATGGGCGCCGAGCGCCGGGTGGTCTTCGATCTGGTCAATGTGGTCCAGGGCGACGCCAAGCTGCCCCAGGCTCTGATCCGCGACAAGCGAGTGGAGACCCTCTACCTGCTGCCCGCCTCGCAAACCCGCGACAAGGACGCCCTGACCGAGGAGGGCGTTGGCCGCGTGATCGCTGAGCTACGCGAGCGCTTCGACTGGATCGTCTGCGACAGTCCGGCCGGGATCGAGAAGGGCGCGCAACTCGCCATGCGCTTCGCCGATATCGCCGTGGTTGTGACCAATCCGGAGGTTTCGTCGGTGCGAGATTCGGACCGCATCATCGGCATGCTTGATTCCAAGACCCTGCGGGCCGAGACCGGCGAGCGGCTGGAGAAGCACTTGCTGCTGACCCGTTACGACGCCGCGCGTGCGACGAAGGGCGAGATGATGAAGGTCGAGGACATTCTCGAGATCCTGGCCATCCCGTTGCTGGGGATCGTCGCTGAGAGCCCTGATGTCCTGACCGCCTCGAACGTCGGCTCGCCGGTGACGCTGCACAACCCGGCGTCCGCCGCCGCCCGATCCTACACGGACGCCGCCCGACGCCTGATGGGCGAGAGCGTCGCGATCAACACGCCGGCCGAAAAGCGCGGCCTGATGAGCCGGCTGTTTGGACGAAAGGCGACCGCGGCATGAGCATCCTGAATTTCTTCTCGCGAAACCGTTCGTCGGCGCCGGTGGCCAAGGACCGGTTACAGCTTCTGTTGGCTCACGAGCGAGTGCTGTCCGGGCGGCCGGACCTGGCTGCGGTGCTGCAAAAGGAAATCCTGGCGGTCATCGCCAAGCATATCCCCATCGACCAGGACAAGGTGGTGGTGAAGCTCGATCGCGGGGCCAAGGTCTCGACGCTGGAGATCGATATCGAGATGCCTGACGAGGTGATCGCCCAGGGTTGAGGCCGGCTTCGTAAGGGCAGGGCGGCGCGGCGGCCCCAGACGTGTTAGAACGCCCTTCGGCGCATCGGCTCCGCTTGACATAAAGACATAAAGATATCTTTATGTGGCCCATGACGTTGTCCACGGGTCAGGCGGTTGATGTGTTGCGCGCGGCGGGCGAGCCGACGCGGCTTCGTATCCTGGCGCTGCTGTCGCGTGAAGAGCTGGCGGTGCTGGAACTCTGCCGGGTTCTGGATCAGAGCCAGCCCCGCGTATCCCGACATCTGAAGTTGCTGGCAGAGGCCGGCCTGGTTGAGCGTTTTCCCGATGGTGCCTGGGTGTTCTACCGCCTGGCGGCCGTGGGCGACGCCCGGCGCCTGACCGACGAAGCCCTGAAAGTGATCGACCCTGCCGATCCGATCCTGTCGCGTGACGCCGAGAGGCTGCAGGCCGTGCGGGGTGAGCGTTCCACCGAGGCCGGCGAGTATTTTGCCCGCAACGCCGCGCGTTGGGACGAGATTCGCTCGCTCTATGTCTCCGAAACCGCGGTCGAGGACGCGATCCTGCAGGCCGCCGGCCCCGGGCCGTTTAAACGCTTGGTGGATTTGGGCTCGGGCACGGGCCGGATGCTCACCTTGCTGGGTCCCAATGCGGAGGCGGCGCTGGGGCTCGATCTTTCCCAGCAGATGCTCAACATCGCCCGCAGCCATGTGGCGGAGGCCGGCCTTGAGCGCTGCGAGCTGCGCCACGGCGACATCTTTGGCACCCGGCTCCCACCCCAAAGCGCCGACTTGGTTGTCGTCCACCAGGTGCTGCACTATCTGGCCGACCCTGCCGCCGCCGTGCGCGAGGCCGCGCGGCTGGTGGCTGAAGGCGGCCGTTTGCTGATCGTCGATTTCGCCCCTCACGCCCTGGAATTCTTGCGCGAGCAGCACCAGCATCGCCGGCTGGGCTTTTCCGAGCCGGAGATGGAGCGCTGGCTGAGCGAGGCCGGTCTTTCAAAGATCCGCGCTGCGGCCTTGCCACCCGAACGGGGCGAAGGCCTCACCGTCAAGATCTGGGTTGCTGAACGCGCCCGCCAACCGCAAAGGAGCGCCGCATGAGCCCTCATGAAACCGCGCTCGGACCCGTGGCTCGCGCCGGCGCTGGAACCGCGCCGCGTCCGTCCGTTTCGTTCGAGTTCTCGCCGCCAAAGACACCGGAGGCCGAGGCCAGCCTGTGGGAGGCGATCCGCCGGCTGGAGCCGCTGAACCCGTCCTTCGTCTCGGTGACCTATGGCGCGGGCGGCTCAACCCGCGATCGCACTCACCGCACCGTTGTGCGGATGTTGAAGGAAACCAGCCTGAAGCCGGCCGCGCACCTAACCTGCGTCGAGGCCTCCAAGGCCGAAGTCGATGAGGTGGTGCAGGCCTATTGGGATGCGGGCATCCGGCACATCGTCGCCCTGCGTGGCGATCCGCCTGGCAATATCGGGGGGGTCTATGTCCCCCGCGCCGACGGCTACCTGAACGCCACTGATTTGACGGCGGGCATCAAGGCTGTCGCCCCGTTCGAGGTAAGCGTCAGCCTCTATCCGCAGATCCACCCGGAAAGCCCGTCGATCGATCACGACATCGACGTGCTGAAGGCCAAGATCGACGCCGGCGCCACGCGCGCCATCACTCAGTTTTTCTACGATATCGACGCATACTTGTTCTTCATGGACAAGTTGCGGAAGGCGGGCGTGACCATTCCGGTGTCGCCGGGGATCATGCCGGTCTCTAACTACAAGGGCCTGAAGAAGATGGCCGGTCCCGTCGGCATCCCGTTGCCGGCCTGGCTCGCCAACCTGTTTGAGGGTCTGGACAAGGATCCGGAGACCCGCAAGCTGATCGCCTGCTCGGTTGCGACCGAGATGTGTGTGCGGCTGGCCGAGGAAGGCTATTCGGACTTCCATTTCTACACTCTGAACCGCGCCGACCTCGTCTATGCGATCTGCCGCGTGCTGGGCGTGCGGGAGAGCGATCCGCCTCCCGTGGAGGTCGCGGCGTGAAGCGCCTTGCCGTACTAGCCGCGCTTGTCGCCATGCCTGCCCAGGCCCAGGCCCAGAGCCCGGCGGCTTGGACGACCCCGACCGAGCCGTTCAAGATCGCCGGCAATCTTTACTACGTCGGGACAGCTGGGATCGGGGCCTATCTGATCACCACACCGCAGGGTCACATCCTTATCGACGGCGCCATGCCCGGCAGCGCCAAGGATATCGAGGCCAGCATAACCAAGCTCGGCTTCGCGCCGTCCGAGGTGAAGGTTTTGCTGAACACCCACGCTCACTTCGACCATGCCGGCGGCCTGGCCGAGCTGAAGCGCGACACCGGCGCCAAGCTGGCGGCCAGCGCCGGCGACAAGATCGCTCTGGAGACCGGGAAATACCCGGGCTCGGAAGAGGTGAAGGCCTTCGACTTCGCGCCGGTCAAGGTTGATCGCGCGCTGGAGGACGGTGAGAGGCTGAGCATGGGCGGCATAGCGCTCACCGCTCATCTGACCCCCGGGCACTCGGCGGGCTGCACCACCTGGACGTTCCCGGTGATGATCGAAGGAGTAAGCCGCCAAGCGATGATATATTGCAGCACCTCGGTGGCGGCTAACCGGCTGGTTTCGAAAACCAAGGGACCGCAGTATCCAGGCATCGTCGCCGACTACGAGCAGAGCTTCGCCAAGCTGAAGACCATGAAGGCCGACGTCTTTCTCGCCCCGCACGCCGAGCAATTCGGCATGACGGAAAAGCGGGCCGCCCTTGCCGCCGGCGGTCCCAATCCCTTTATCGACCCAGGGCTGCTGCAGAAGACCGTAGCCGCCAGCGAGAAGGCCTTCCGCGAGGAATTGGCCAAGCAGCAGGACGCCGCGAAATGACCCGCCAGGAACGCATCTCCGCCCTGAAGGCGATCTCCAAGGAGCGCGTGCTCATCCTCGACGGCTCCTGGGGGGTGATGATCCAGAAGCGCGGCCTGGTGGAGGCCGACTATCGTGGCGAACGGTTCGCCGATCACAAGCTGGAGCTGAAGGGCAACAACGACCTGCTCTGCATCACCCGGCCTGATATCATCTCGGATCTGCACGACCAGTATTTCGCAGCCGGCGCCGACATCTCCGAGACGAACACCTTCTCGGCGACCACTATCGCCCAGGCCGACTACGAGTGCGGCGACGCCGTCTACGACATCAACTTCGAGGGTGCGAAGTTGGCCCGCGCCTCGGCCGACGCCTGGACCTCCAAGGAGCCGCACAAGCCGCGCTTCGTCGCCGGCTCCATCGGGCCGCTGAACAAGATGCTGTCAATGTCTTCGGACGTGAACGACCCTGGCGCGCGGCTGGTGACGTTCGAGGAAGTCTATCAGGCCTATCGCGAGCAGATGATCGCCCTGCATGACGGCGGGGTGGACATGTATTTGATCGAGACCATCACCGACACGCTGAACTGCAAGGCCGCGATCAAGGCGATCCTCGACATGGAGGATGAAGGCTATGAGCCGCTGCCGATCTGGATCTCCGGCACCATCACCGACCGCTCGGGGCGCACGCTTTCGGGGCAGACCGTCGAGGCGTTCTGGAATTCGGTGAAGCACGCCAAGCCGTTCGCCATCGGTCTCAACTGCGCCCTCGGCGCCGACCTGATGCGGCCGCACATCGCCGACTTGTCGCGAGTCGCCGACACCCTGGTCTCGGCCTATCCGAACGCGGGGCTGCCCAACGCCATGGGCGAATATGACGAGCAGCCGCATGAAACCGGCCACCAACTGCACGAGTGGGCCAAGGACGGCATCGTCAACATCCTCGGCGGCTGCTGCGGCACGACGCCGGACCACATTCGGCACGTGGCCGACGCCGTGAAGGGTGTTAAGCCCCGCGCGATTCCGGAACGGCCGGTCGCCATGCGCCTCGCCGGCCTGGAACCGTTCGAGCTGGCCTGAGCCGGCCTCTCGACGGCCACTTCCACGACCTCCAGAACGACCAGGACTTCATGCGCCCCATCTTCGTAAACGTCGGCGAGCGGACCAATGTCACCGGTTCGGCCAAGTTCAAGAAACTGGTCATCGCCGGGGACTATGCCGAGGCCCTGAGCGTCGCGCGCCAGCAGGTCGAGGCTGGGGCTCAGGTCATCGACGTGAACATGGACGAAGGTCTGCTCGACTCCGTCGAAGCCATGAAGACCTTCCTCAACCTCGTCGCCGCTGAGCCGGACATCGCCCGGGTTCCGGTCATGGTCGATTCTTCCAAGTGGGAAGTCATCGAGGCAGGTCTTCGTTGCGTGCAGGGCAAGTGCATCGTCAACTCGATCTCGATGAAGGAAGGCGAGGCCAAGTTCATCGAGCAGGCGAAGGCTTGCCTACGCTACGGCGCCGCCGTCGTCGTCATGGCCTTTGACGAGGTCGGTCAGGCCGATACTGCAAAGCGCAAGATCGAAATCTGCCAGCGCGCCTACAAGATCTTGGTCGAGCGGGTCGGGTTCCCGCCCGAAGACATCATCTTCGACCCCAACATCTTCGCCGTCGCCACGGGGATCGAGGAGCACGACAACTACGCCGTCGACTTCATCGAGGCCACCAAGGTCATCAAGCAGAGCCTGCCCTATGCGCGGGTCTCGGGCGGGGTGTCCAACGTCTCGTTCAGCTTCCGCGGCAACGAGCCGGTGCGCCGAGCCATCCACTCGGTGTTCCTCTACCACGCGATCAACGCCGGCATGGACATGGGCATCGTCAACGCCGGCGACCTGCCGGTCTATGACGACATCCCGGCCGAGCTGAAGGAGGCCGTCGAGGACGTGATCCTCAACCGCCCGCAGCGCGATCCCGTCCTCTCCAACACCGAGCGGCTGGTCGAGCTGGCCCCGAAGTACAAGGGCGGCAAGAGCGAGAACAAGGGCCCGGACCTGACCTGGCGCGAGGGCGCCATCGGCGCGCGCATCACCCACGCCCTGGTCCATGGCGTGACCGAGTTCATCGAGGCCGACACCGAGGAGGCGCGCCAGCAGGCCCAGCGCCCGCTGCACGTCATCGAAGGCCCGCTGATGGACGGCATGAACGTGGTCGGCGACCTGTTCGGCTCGGGCAAGATGTTCCTGCCCCAGGTGGTGAAGTCGGCCCGGGTGATGAAACAGGCCGTGGCCTATCTGATGCCGTTCATGGAAGCCGAGAAGGAAGGCCAGGTCCGCCAGGCGGCCGGCAAGATCCTGATGGCCACCGTCAAGGGCGACGTCCACGACATCGGCAAGAACATCGTCGGCGTGGTCCTGCAGTGCAACAACTACGAGGTCATCGACCTCGGCGTCATGGTCTCGGCCGACCGCATCCTGGACGAGGCCAAGGCCCACAATGTCGATATCGTCGGCCTGTCGGGCCTGATCACGCCCAGCCTGGACGAGATGGTCTATGTCGCCGGCGAGATGGAGCGGCGCGGCTTTACCATCCCGCTGCTGATCGGCGGCGCCACCACCTCCAAGACCCACACCGCGGTCAAGATCGAGCCGGCCTATAAGGCGGGCTCCACCACCTATGTGCTGGACGCCAGCCGTGCGGTCGGCGTGGTCTCCAACCTGCTGTCGCCGACCGAGAAGGACCGGGTCCAGGCCGAAACCCGCGCCGACTACATCAAGGTCCGCGAACAGTTCGCCCGCGGCCAGAACAACCGCGCCCGCGCCAGCCTGGTCGAGGCCCGCGCCAACGCCTATCGCCCCGACTTCACCGCCTATGAACCGCCCAAGCCGAGCTTCCTGGGGACGCGCAGCTTCGTCGCCTATGACCTGGCGGACCTGGCCCAGCACATCGACTGGTCGCCGTTCTTCGCCAGTTGGGAACTGATCGGCCGCTTCCCGCAGATCCTGGAAGACGACGTCGTGGGGGAGGCCGCGCGCGACCTCTACAAAGACGCCCAGGTGATGCTGAAGCAGATCATCGAGGAGAAGTGGTTCGAGGCGCGCGGCGTCATCGGCTTCTGGCCGGCCAACGCCGACGGCGACGACGTGGTGCTCTACACCGACGAGACCCGCACCCAGGAGCTGACCCGCCTGCACACCCTTCGCCAGCAGATGGCCAAGGACAAGAGCCGCGACGACGGCGGCCGCGCCAATGTGGCGCTCGCAGACTTCGTGGCGCCGGTGGGGACCAAGCCCGACTGGGTGGGCGGCTTCGCCGTCACCTCCGGCCACGGGGAACTGGAGATCGCCCAGAAGTTCAAGGACGCCGGCGACGACTATTCGGCGATCTTGGCCGCGGCCCTGGCCGATCGCCTGGCCGAGGCCTTCGCCGAGGCCATGCACCGGCGCGTGCGCACCGAACTGTGGGGCTACGCCCCTGACGAGCCCTTCGATATCGACGCCCTGATCGGCGAAACCTATCGCGGCATCCGCCCGGCCCCGGGCTATCCGGCCCAGCCCGACCACACCGAGAAGGCGACCCTGTTCAAGATCCTGGACGCCGAAGCGGCCACCGGCATGGAGCTGACCGAAAGCTTCGCCATGAACCCGCCTGCCTCGGTCTCGGGCCTCTATTTCGCGCACCCGGAGGCCCATTATTTCGGGGTCGGCCGGATCGAAAAGGACCAGGTGGAGGACTATGCCCGTCGCAAGGGCTGGGAACTGAAGGTCGCCGAACGCTGGTTGGCGCCGATCTTGAACTACCAACCTGCGTAGAGGCGGGACTGTCCCGTCTTGATCCGCCGCGCCCGTCGCAAAACGTGTCGAGCGCGGAGGCACTGGAGGGGTATCTCTATGAAGATCTCGATTAAAGCGGCCGCTATCGCCGCCCTGGCCGCCTCGGCCATCGCCGGTTCGGCCAACGCCGCCGTCAACGTCTCTTACACGTCCGACAACCTGTCCCTGCCCGCGGGCCAAGTGATGGTCTGGGACTTCGACGGCTTGGAAGCCGCCGGTTACAGCACCGCCACCAGCGGCGCGGTCAACATCTACAACGGCGCTGATGGCCTGATGTCGGGCATTTCGGCTCCGCCCCCCGGCGACCTGACCAACTATGTCGCCGTGCTCGGCGGCGGTTCGCTGACCCTGACCACCCCGGCCATCAAGCTGCTCAGCGTCTATATGGGCTCGCCGGACGCCTACAACTCGATCCGCTTCAACTTCTCGGACAACACCTCCGAGCTGCTGAGCGGCACCCAACTGGCCGGCGGCGCCTTCGGCGGCGACCAGTCGATCGGCCGTCGGATGACCTACACCTTCGGCGACAAGACCGTGACCTCGGTGGTGTTCGCCTCGAGCCAGAACTCGTTCGAGTTCGACAACATCGCCACCGTCTCGGCTGTGCCGGAACCGGCCACCTGGGCGATGATGATCATGGGCTTCGGCCTCGCCGGCTCGGCCGTGCGCAACAGCCGTCGCAAGACGGCCGCCGCCTTCGCCTAAGACGACCTAGTTCCGCATAGAGTACCCGCGCCGCCGGTCCGAAAGGGCCGGCGGCGTTTTCTTTGAGAGGGTAACAGACCTGGCGTGGTTTCAGCATGGGATAACGGGTGTTCGTGACCTTGCAGCAGGTTGTCTCCCAACCGTCGCCTGCGGTTAGCGTCAGGCTAGCGTTCGCGGGTTTGTTGAGCTGCTACCCACTTGGGAAGTAGATACCAAATACCGCTTGCCGTGCCGATCACCGGCGGCCGAAAGAACCACTGAGAGGTTCTTGCGAAATTCGCTCGATGAACCCTCCGCGAGAGGGAGTAAACGCTCACGCACGAGTCTTTCTGTGGCGATATGGCCGAGTGGATTGTACCAATGTGCTTGGATGCGATTGGGTAGGTTTAAGTCTGCGAGCAAGACGGCGATCATGTCGTCATTGAGGGCATCGCTGTTGAGGTCGGCTTTGCTTAAGTAATCTTTCTTGACCCAATCTCTCAAATTCGTGGAGCCATGCAGTAGTGCATTTAGGCAGAAATCTTGAACTTCCTTATCGCCTACGTGAGCCGCCAACTCTCCGAGTCTGTGTCTGAACCACCACCAGTCGTCATTTGATGGCTGGGTATCGATCATATCCAAAGCGGGTTGCATCACGTCGAGGCTAATGCTCGCCGGCACGAGGTTCGAATAGACTAGGACCTCAAGTAGGACGCTCCGCAACTTTGGTAAATCTCTGGCGATGCTGCGAACGAGCAGCGGTTCTCGACCTCTCCAATTGAGTTTGCTTAACGGATATACGTTAAATTCCTCATTAATAAGTGATGCGTCGTCGAGACTCAGCAATGCTTCCAATTCATCGAGTAAAATCTCGTGGTCGACCCCAGTGCAATAGCGAAGCCCAATAGCCTCAATCCCTATCGAGGCCGGTATTAGCGCCGCCGCAGTGGACTTTAAGATAGGGTCGAGCTTGCACACTCGGGAAAGGGCAGAACTCCACAGTGCGGCTGTAAAGCGAACGCTCCAGATGGCCTCAATGTGGCGATGATCGAGGAATCTATGTAGCGTTGTGGACGACTTCATTCGGGATTTAGTCAAGGCAAGTGCTAGGGATGGCGTGACCTCTGCTGGGTTCTCGAGCAGTAGTTCAGCCAATAGCGCGAAAGAGTCGTCATCCTGGCGCTCGTGCAGAGCTCCCGCCATGAGTGACACCCAGCGCGGTTCTCGGTCAGTTCCGCGGACCGCACTTGCCAATGCATCAGGGCCAAATCGACTCAAGACGATTTGGACAGCCGAAAAATGAGCTTTGCCGTCTTCATCCTTGGCTAGCCCGCGTTTTGCGATCTCTAGCACTCGCGGCAAGTCATCTGCTTCGATGAGTGGTGTGAGCGCGGGCGCTATGCCGTTGGCGGCAAAATTGTAGTCGTCGCCGTGAGCCTCCAAGAGATCGAGCAACTCCGGCTTGAAAGCGGCGCCGAGTAAATCCGCCATTAGTCTAACCGCTTCGCCACCGATTGTATTTCCTGCGCCGACGAGTTCTCTCAGAAGTGTCACATGTTCAGGCCCGACTGGAAGGTGGCGCAAGGAAATCCCAAACTGCCTTTCTGTGGTTCCGCTCTTTGCCTGATTGTTGAGCATGTCGAGCAAGCGCGTCACTGTGCTCGATTGACCTTCCTCGGCGTAGCGCACCGCATTGATCGCTAGGCGCACATCGGCGTTCATAGCGTCGATCAAAACTCTCTCCGCAGTGTCCGGCTGCATCAGCGCTAGGGCGAGGAATAGGCACTGATCCCATTTCTTCGATGCAATCGTTTCGTGCAGCGATAGCTCGTCAATTCGGGAAAGCCTGGCGAGCTCAGTCGCCGCGCAGTACTCCGTTATTGATTGATGGACGAATGAAGCGCGACGGCCGGTATACGAGATTAGGAACTCCCGCCCGATCAGCCAATTGACGACATCGACAGCGTTGAAGGCCGGCGACCTTGGCAGTTGAATTGTTAGAAGGTCGGTAAGCCAGACAATAGGGAACGCCTCATTCTCGGTTTCGATGGCGCGATAGGCAACTTTCGAAAGGATGGAGAATATTTCAAAATCTGTCCCAAAGTGAACGGCAAAGGCGGCCTGAAGCCCTGTCAGATAGGAAGCGAAGAGGTCGCGCGGCCTCGCGTTTTTTGGAACTTCGACTGCAGCCTTCGAGACTAGATGCAAGAAGAACGGCCGACTCAGGAGATATTCGACCTCATCGGCGAACGCACCTGAAAGGGAGATGCCGCGTTCAGTTAAGATCTCGGCAACATATTGCCGTTGGAACCGATCAATCTCGTAGAATGAGGGTTCTCCTGGCCTCTCCAGAAGTGAATCTGTCGTTCTTGATGAAATTGCATAACTGAAGTCGCCGATCTCACTTGCGAGCGTTTCAAGCGATTTAAACAATTCGCCGCTCTCGAGGTGTTCCGATGGCATTTCGTTGAAGGCGTCGAGAAAGAGTCGCAGGCGTAGACTGCCCCTCAACTGGTCAAGACTGAAGCCTGCGGGTAGCTCGGCCGCGATTTGAGCGCCGAGATCGCCACGATAGAGCTTTAGATCGACTAGAACTGGCAGTGTGCACCGAGTGTCAGCGATTGTGTCTTCTAGGCACGCCTGTTGCAGGTCAGTGGCGAGCTGACGCGCGGCCTGACGGAGGGCAAAGCTCTTTCCAGAGCCCGGCAGTCCGATCAAATACGCGGGCTGTGGGCCTTCCAGAAGGAACTGGTTGGTCGTCCAGCCTTCGTATTGGCCGAATCTGACGCGCGTGTTTCGAGTCGTGCTGACCTGCGAAATGCGCACGTCAATTGGCGTTCGAGTGGGGGTCAAGCGGCGAATGAGGCCGGACGTATAGCGGGTCAGTGCTAGCGTCCACTCGGCTTCGCTAAGTTTGTCGGGCGAATTGTCTATCCCGCTCGATGTGGCCACGTCGGGTGCAGCGAGTAGTTCCAGTACGGAGAGAAGCTCACCGTGGTCGGGTGAGCCGTCCGACTGGAGGCGCGTCTCGTAGCCCACTAGCCTAATACCGTATTGGCTACGCCAGTAGTCGACCTCTTCACTGCCGACATCAGGCATGATTGCCCAGTGATCTCGCACGGCACCATGATATATGTTAAGCAACAGGTCGCGTAGGTAAAGGAAATCGGGATCCCGAAGTCCAAATCCAACATAAAGAACAGGGCGGGTCGTCAGTAGTGTTTTGAGGGTTTCGAGCGCGTTTTGCCGTTCACCGCCGGGCATAAGTAATCTATATTGTTCTCGAGTGAGAATTATACTCGAAATATCCCCAATGTCTCCGTGCGGTTTGAATATAAAGTGGGACGATCGCGCCCCAATAACTTCCGCCAATTCTACTAGATGCTTGTTAGTGACTGCTGCTGGATAGAATGATTCGGGCTTCCATAGTTGAAGTGCTCTCTCGAGCAATGTATCGTAGTTAGTTGTAATGAAGCTCGTCGGCCCAAGTTCGACGATTGCCTTATGCAACGCGTGGGGAGTCGAGCTGTCCACTCGAACTGCCTCGCGGATGAACGTGCCAAAGGAGGCGGGTGTCAGCTTGCTGACGCCGAAGCTTGCAGCTTGCAGCAAGTCGCCATTTTTTACTTCGCGGCGGACAAGTTCCGAGGAATGACCTTCGGTATCCAGGAAATGTGCAAGCTCCCCAAGGAGTGCGCGCCAAGTCGGGAGACCCGACCAGGTCGAGGCGCCGGATCCAACAAAAACGATGCAATCAGGTCGCTTCAAGAATTGATGAATAGCGCGGATGGTGGCGATGTCGGTTTTCATTCAAAAGGGCTTCAATTTCGGGCCTTTCGAAGCGATATCGTGATTATTTGAATACTACCAAACAAACTTCGCCTTCGGCCCTGACGGTTGCGGATTGGAAGGCAGGCGGGCCAACCTAGCTAGGTCGCGGGAAGGCGGTGTAGGCAGACGCGGTCCCCACTCAATCGAGTTCTTGCGCGCTGCCGGACACGGTCAGTATTCGACGGCTGATCCAGGTCCGTCATTTGGAACTCTTCGTAGAACGGTAGATGGTTTTCGCAAGCTACAGGTGTGTTTCGTGCTAGGGCCTGCCCGGGGCGCATATACCTGAGGTGGGTGGCGCCAAGACCAATGATGACGCCGAGTGCCCCATCACCCCCCCGTCTCATCCACGACAATCGCCACGGTCTTGCCGCGGGACAGCGGCTCCCACCCCGCGACGATGGCTGAAGCGATGGCTCGCGCCACCAGTTCGACGTCGATCAGGGCGGGCTGCAGTTGCGGGGTGCCGAATTTGCGCTGGGGGCCGGGGGGGAACTCCATGACGGCTTCGCGCTGGCCTTCCTTGTGGCGGGCGGCCAGCGCCATGCCGCGCCACTCATTGGTGTCGCTGGACCACTGGGGCTGGCGGTGAAGGCGCCAGATGTAGGGCTCCCCATCGACCTCGATCTCAAACTCAGGGCTGTTCTTGCTGCGTGCCATGGGAGGGAGATAGCCCGGCGGGCGCCTCCAAGCCACCCGGTGTTGGGGGTGTGTTTAGTGTTCTTGTTTTGTTCTTGACGAGGCGGGTGTCTCGTGAGAGCCTTGGGTCTCTAGCAATCTGATGGGGCGTCCATGGTCGCCAATTCTCCGCCGCCGGCGCGGGCCGGGGTTCGCGCGGCTGTGCGCTATTCGCCTGAGCTTGGGCGGGAGTGACGTGACCCCCGTTTCTCATCCAGCGATAACGAGAGTCCTGGGTTGATCTGAGCCTTGCTCGGCTGGTGTTGCAAGAGGCCGGCGCGCGGAGAGGTCAGGGTTCGCAGCGTGCCGGCCGGACTCTCCGGATATGGCTCTGGCGTAGTCCCTGGGCGTCAGCCAGCCGAGCTTCGAGTGCGGTCGAGCTTCATTGTAGTCCCGCCGCCAGGTCTCCAGCACAGCACGGGCATGGGGTAGCGAGCGGAAGAGCGTCTCGTTCAGCAGCTCGTCGCGCAGCCGACCGTTGAAGCTCTCGTTCGCTGGGGCTTGCCCGGGGCGATGTAATGCCAGCCCACGCCGGTCTCGTCGGCCCAGGCGAGAATGGCGTTGGAGGTGTACTCCGAGCCGTAGTCGCTGACGATCATGTCCGGGCGCCCGCGCTGAGCGATGATCGCGTCCAGCTCGCGCGCCACCCGGCGGCCCGACAACGAGGTGTCGGCCACCAGGGCCAGGCACTCGCGGGTGCAGTTGTCGATCACCGTCAGGATGCGGAAGCGCCGCCCGTCGGTCATCTGGTCGGAGACGAAGTCCAGGCTCCAGCGCTGGTTGGCCGCCAGCGGCGTCTCGATCGGGCGACGCGTGCCCATGGCACGCTTGCGCCCGCCGCGGCGGCGGACGGTCAGCCGCTCCTCACGATAGAGGCGCTGGACCCGCTTCTTGTTCACCACCTGGCCCTCGCGTCGGAGCAGCACGTGCAGCCGGCGATAGCCGAAGCGCCGCCGCTCCTGGGCCAGCGCCTTCAGCCGCTCGCGCAGGTCGTCATCGTCCGGTCGCGTCGCCTGGTAGCGCACGCTCGCTCGGTCCGCCCCGATCACCCGGCACGCCCGCCGCTCGCTCATCTGGTAGGTCGACCGCAGATACGCCGCAGCCTCCCGATGCGCGGCGGGCGTCACCACTTTTTTCCCAGCAAATCCTTCAGCGCGACGTTGTCGAGCATGGCGTCCGCCAGCATCCGCTTGAGCTTGGCGTTCTCATCCTCCAGCGCCTTCAGGCGCCGCGCCTCCGACACGTCCAAGCCGCCATACTTGGCCTTCCACTTGTAGAAGGTCGGCGAGCTGAGCCCGTGCTTGCGGCACAGATCCAGCACCGGCACGCCGGCCTCCTGCTCGCGCAGGATCCCGATGATCTGCTCTTCCGTGAACCTTGATCGCTTCATTCGTCCGTCCTTTGGTCGGGCGGACTCTAGTTATTTCTGGCTGAGTTTCAGGGGGTCACGTCAGGAGATCTGTCGGCGGCTGGCGGCCGGGGAGAGTCAGCATGCCTTGGCGCGCGAGCCGGGGATGCCGTCGCGGCGGACGTTTGGCGATTGGGCGGCGCGTGAGCCTGAGTTCGGGGCGGCCTATGAGGCGGCCAAGCTGGCCGGGCGGATGCGGCAGTTGGCATTGGACCGGCGGGCCGACCAGCCGCGGATGTGGCGCAAGATGCTGACCCGCGAGGGGCGGCGGGGCGGCAGTGTTTCGCCCTATACGCCGGAGCTGGGGGAGGCGATCTGCCTGCGGATCGCGGGCGGGGAGAGCGTGCTGGCCATCGGGGCGGACCCGGCGATGCCGTGCTGCGTGACCATCTATAACTGGGCGCGGCGCAATGACGATTTCCGCGAGATGTACCTGCGGGCCAAGGAGATGGCCGCCGACCTGTTGTTCGACCTGAGCCGGGAGATCGCCATGGAGGCGACCGAGGCGAGCGTGCGGTCCGACCGGCTGCGGATCGAGACCCTGCGCTGGCACACCGCGATGCTGGCGCCCAAGAAGTACGGGACGCGCCGGGCGCTGGGGCCGGAGGCGGGCGAGGGCGCGGGCGAGCGCCAGCCGTTCACGGTGCTGATCCAGCGGTTCGCCGATGCGGACGGCGGGCCGCAGTTCACCGACGCGCAGGGCAATGAGGTGGAACGGCCGCTTGGCGCCTAAAGACGGGGGGGCCTAAAGACGGCGGAGAGATTTCAGGACCGCGACAGGGTGAAAAACTGGCGGCGCCTGAGCGACGGAAGGTCGCCGTTCATCCGTTTCACTATAGGTCCTCGCAGCCAAGCTGCTTCTTCCTCCCCGAACCTCCCCCCGAATTTTAAAGTCCAGGATTGCCGTTTTGAGTTCCGTTCTAGCCCACGGCCGCGCCCCGGCCGGTCTGATCCTTCGACTTCTCGCCGGCGTGGCGGTGGTTTCGCTGATGGCCGGGAGCGCTCAGGCCCAGACTGAGACGGGGGCGGCCGAACACGAAGAGGACACCGAGGTCGAGGAGTTCGTGGTCAGCGGCGCCCGCACCCTGCCGGGCGCGGTGATCGGCGACATCGCCCCCGAGCTCAGCATCTCGCCGCGCGAGATCCGGGCCTATGGCGCGGCGAGCGTGACCGAACTGCTGGACGCCCTGGCGCCGCAGACGAGCAGCGGCCAGGGCGGCGGGCGGCCGGTGGTGCTGATCAACGGGGCGCGGACCTCCGGCTTCTCCGAAATCCGCGACATGCCGACCGAGGCCATCGCGCGGGTCGACATCCTGCCTGAGGAAGTCTCGCTGAAGTACGGCTATCCGGCCGAGCAGAAGGTGATCAACATCGTGCTGCGCCAGCGCTTCCAGGCCTGGCTGGCCGAGGGGATCGGGTCGACGCCGACCCAGTCGGGCGGCGGCCAGAGCGTGGGGGCGCATGGCGGGCTGCTGAAGATCCAGCAAGGCCGGCGGCTGACGCTCGACGCCAAGGTGACCGAGGTCGAGCCGATCCTGGAGAGCGACCGCGACGTGGAAGGCGGCGAGGGGGCGTTCCGGACGCTGCAATCGGGCTCCACCGACGTGACGCTGAACGCGGTGCTGGCCCAACCGCTGGGCCGGGGCGTGTCGGGCACGGTCAACGGGACGTTCCAATCCACCGACACCGACTCGCGTCTGGGCCAATCGTCGGCCACCGGCGAGCCGCTGCTGCGGCGCTCGAAGGTCGAGGACGGCCGGTTGGCCGGGGTGATGAGCGGGGCCTATGCCGGGTGGCAGTGGTCCTACACCGCCGAGCTTTCGAACAATGTCTCGAAGTCGAACACCGACCGGGCGCTGGCGGCGCTGGCCTATACCGACTGGACGCGGGCGGTGACCACGTCGGCCCAGACCGACCTGGTGCTGAACCGGGCGTTCGGGTCGTTGCCGGCCGGGCAAATCAGCTCGACCCTGACGGCGCGGGCCTCGACCATGGAGCTGGAGAGCGACTCGCTGCGCGCCGGGATCAGCCAGGCCAGCGACCTGACGCGGACCATCGGCCAGCTCCAGGCCAGCTTCGACGTGCCGCTGACGCGGGCGGGCGAGGGGCTGGGCGAGACGGTCGGCAAGGTGTCGGGCAACGTCAATCTGGGCATCCAGAACCTGTCGGACTTCGGCGATCTGGCGACGCTTGGCGCCGGACTGAACTGGACGCCGGTGAAGCCGGTGCGGTTCCTGGCCTCCTACAGCCGCACCGACCAGGCTCCGACGATGAACCAGCTCGGCGACCCGGTGACGGCGACGCCCGGCGTGCGGGTGTTCGACTTCGAGCGCGGCGAGAGCGTGGAAGTGATCCGCGTCACCGGCGGCTCGCCCGACCTGGATGGCGGCCGGAAGGACGTCCTGAAGCTGGGCGTCACCTACAAGCCGTTCGAGAAGACCAACCTGACCTTCCAGGCCAACTACGTCTCGACCCGGACAGACGATGCGGTGGTCGCCTTCCCCTCGGCCTCGACCCAGGTGGAGGACGCCTTCCCGGAGCGCTTCCGCCGCGACGCCGACGGGGTGCTGGTGCAGATCGACGCCCGGCCGGTGAACTTCGCGCGCCAGGCGCGGGACGAGCTGCGCTGGGGCTTCACCTATTCGCGGTCCGTCGGACCGCCGCCGCCTACGCCGGAGCAGATCGCGGCCATGCGCCGTGCGCGCGCCGAGGCGCGGTCGGCGACTGAGGGCGCTCCAGCCGGACAGGCGCAAGGGCAAGCGCCGGGCGGGACGCCAGGCGAGCCGCCGCGTGAAGGCCCGCCGCCTGGCGAGGGCGGTGGTCCTCTGGCGGGCGGTCCTGGCGGTGGCGGATTTGCAGGGCGCGGCGGACCGGGCGGGCCCGGTGGTCGCGGCGGCGGGTTTGGCGGCTTCGGCGGCGGCGGTCCGCGCGGCGGGGTGTTCCAGGTGGGCCTCTATCACACGCTGGCGTTCCGCGACGACGTGCTGATCCGGCCCGGCCTGCCCAAGCTCGACCTGCTGGACGGCGGCGCTCTGGGCAATGGCGGCGGCTCGCCCCGCAACCAGATCGACCTGCAGACCAACTACACCAAGGGCGGGCTGGGCGTGGCGATGAACGCCAAGTGGCAGAGCGCGACGCATGTCGACGGCGGGACGGCGGCGGAGAACCTGGAGTTCGAGGACTTCGCCACGGTGAACCTGCGGCTGTTCGCAGACCTCGGCCAGCAGCCCATCGCCCGTCAGTACAAGTGGCTGCGCGGCGCGCGGGCGACGCTGTCGATCAACAACGTGTTCGACAGCCGCCAGGATGTCCGCAGCCCCGCCGGCCTGACGCCGATCAGCTATCAGCCGGACCTCATGGACCCGGTCGGCCGTTCGGTGAAGCTGACGGTGCGCAAGCTCATCTTCTGAGGAAGGCGCGCGGACTGTCTCCGGTCCAGCGCTTGAAGGCGCGGGAGAACGAGCTGGGGTCGGAGAAGCCGACCAGATAGGCGGTTTCGTTCACAGAGGTCTTGGCTCCGCCCAGATAGTGCAGTGCCATGCGGCGGCGCAGGTCGTCGACCAGTGTCTCGTAGGTCAGGCCCTCGGCCTTCAGCCGCCGATAGAGCGTCTGGCGGCTGAGGCCAAGCTGCCGGGCGGCGTCGCTCATGCGCAGGTCGCCCTTGTGCAGCAGGGGGATCAGCAGACCCTCGACCCGGCCGCGCGTCGTGGCGGCGTTCTCCAGGCTCGCCAGCAGGCGGGCGGCATGGTCGCTGAGCACGCCGAAGGCGTAGCGGCTGGGGTTGTGCAGTTCGATGGCCAGCCACGACGGGTCGATCATGATGGCGTTGCGAGCAGCCTTGAAGGTCACCGGAACCTTCAGAACCTGCTCGTATTCGGCGGCGTAGGCCGGCGCAGGGTGGGTGACGTGGACCGCCTTGGCGAAGGCCGCGCCGGGGAAGTGGCGGCTGGTCTCGGCGATGAACCGCGACCAGGTGGATTCGGTGAGTTCGGGAAAGCTGTTCGGATCGCGGCGGGTATCGACCAGCCATAGCTCGCCGTCGTGTTGCGCGATCTGGAACCGGCCGCCGGAACCGGGGACGTCGACCTCGGCGACCAATGCGCCGTAGCGGTTCAGCTGGACCAGCGCCTCGCCCATGGTCGGGGCCGCGTAGCAGATCAGGCCGACGACGGACATTTCCTTGAGATCCTGGTGAGCCCCCAGGTGCAGCGCCAGGGACGGGGCCTGGCACAGTGACTTGGCCGCGCTCATCAGGGCGACATAGCTGGCCAGCGGCACGCGGCCGTCGGGGTCGCTCAGGTCACCCGGATGGATGCCCGACCGCTCGGCGAGGGCGCGGCTGTCCGCGCCTCGGGACACGGCGTAGCGCATCAGATTGTCGGCGTACCCCGCCGAGACCGTGGCCGCAGCCATGCGCCCATCCTCTTGAGCCATCCGCTTGAAACCGAAAGCCATGTTTCTGGCCCCGGCCGTCATGTGCGCCCGAAAGTGCCCGGGCTATCGCTGGGCCGCAACGGCGTTGAGGACCCGCATGACCGCAATCACATCGGCCGCTCGCGCGCAGGACAGACCGGCCGCCGATAGGGCGCTCGCCGGCGTGGCGGCGCTGTGGTGGGGCGTGGCCCTGATCGGCCAGTGGCTGTTCGTCGCCTATGTCGCGGCCTTCTATGGCGGGGCGGCGGTCGGCGGCGACTTCGAGCGCTGGAACGAGGTGCTGGTCGGCGGCTATGTGCGCGGCGGGACGCTGGGCAATGTGGTGTTGGCCGCCCATCTGGCGCTGGCGGTGGTGATCACCCTGGGCGGGCCGCTGCAAATGGTCCCGCAGATTCGCGCTCGCGCCTTGCCGTTCCACCGTTGGAACGGGCGGCTCTACATGTTGGTCGCCCTGATCATCAGCCTGGCGGGCCTGTACATGGTCTGGACCAGGGGCACGGCCGGCGGGACCGCGATGCGCGTCGGCATCAGCCTCAACGGCGTGCTGATCATCGCGGCGGGGGCTCTGGCCTGGCGATACGTGCGGGCCGGAGACATCGCCGCGCACCGTCGCTGGGCGCTGCGAACCTTCATGCTGGTCAGCGGGGTGTGGTTCTTCCGGGTCGGGCTGATGGCGTGGATCCTGGCGAACCAGGGACCGGCCCTGATCGGCGATGACTTCGACGGCCCGTTCGTGCGGTTCTGGGCGTTCGGCTGCTACCTCGCGCCGCTGGCCATGCTGGAGATATATCTGCGCGCTGGGAGCGGGGCGGGGCGGTCAGCCAAGTTCGCGGCGGCCGGGCTGCTGCTGGTGGTCACGGCCGGGGTTGGTGTCGGCATCTTGGGCGCGGCGATGGGGATGTGGCTGCCGCGCGTTTCATAGGTTCCAGCCACGCTTGCCCACCGCCCGGCCTGAGCCTAGGGTTGGGGTAAGTTTACAACATAAAGGGATGGGAACCGATGAGCGCAGCCGTGGATGCGATACCGGCGAAGGATGCCGCGGACGAGGTCCTGTACGAGGTGTCCGACGCGATCGCGACCCTCACCCTCAATCGGCCCGAGCGGCTGAACACCATTTCGGGGCCGATGCTGGCCCGGCTGACCCAACTGCTGATCAAGGCCAACGAGGATCCCGAGGTGCGGGTCATCGTGCTGACCGGCACGGGCCGCGCGTTCTGCGCCGGGCTCGACCTGGTCGATGCGACTCAAGGCTCGGGCATCGGTTCGGACAAGCAGGTCGCGACGGTCTCGGTGAACCTGGACCTGCGCAACACCCCGCCGACCGTGCTTTTCGCGTGTGACAAGCCAACCATCTGCTCGCTGAACGGCTCGGCCGCCGGCTATGGGCTGGATACGGCCATGGGCTGTGACATCCGCATCGCCGGCGAGAGCGCCAAGATGGCCGCCGCCTTCGTCAAGCGCGGGGTGGTGCCGGAATCCGGCGGGACCTGGATCCTGCCGCGGCTGCTGGGCTGGTCGAAGGCCGCCGAGTTGATCTTCACCGGCCGCACGCTTTCGGCCCGCGAGAGCCTGGAGCTAGGCTTGGTGAACCACGTGGTTCCGGACGCCGAGTTGGCCGCCAAGACCCGCGAGATCGCCCTGGAAATGGCGGCCAATGCGCCACTGGCGGTGCAGTCGGCCAAGCGGCTGATGCGGATGGGGCTGACCGAGACGTTCAACGACCACGTCCACCACGTCTATCTGCAGTTCCTGCAACTGATCCGGACCAGCGACTTCCGCGAGGGCATGACCTCGTTCCTGGAAAAGCGGCCGGCCGACTTCCAGGGGCGCTGACACTCAGCGCTGCTGACCTTGCGGCCCTGGCCTCGCCAGGGCCGAAACATCCTGTGGGCTTCCGCGGCGTGGCGGTTGTAGGCTGCAGTTTTCCACCATTTGAACCGCGCCAAGTATTTCAGGGACCATCCATGCAGTTTGACGACGTTATCCTCGGTCGCCGAAGCATCCGCGGTTACAAGCCCGATCCCGTTCCACGGGCGCTGATCGAGGAAATCATTGGCCTGGCGATGCGTGCGCCGTCGTCGATGAACACCCAGCCGTGGAATTTCTACATCATCACTGGCGAGCCGCTGGACCGCATCCGCGCCGGCAACACCGAGCGGATGGTGGCGGGCGTTCCGCAGTCGCGCGAGTTCCGGACCGGGCAGGCCTTTGAGGGGCCGCACCGCGACCGGCAGGTCGGCGTCGCCAAGCAACTGTTCTCGGCGATGGGGATCGCGCGGGAGGACAAGGAGATGCGCCAGGATTGGGTGCTGCGCGGCTTCCGTCAGTTCGATGCACCTGTCTGCGTGATCGTGACCTACGA
>NZ_JAUXXE010000041.1 GCF_030681155.1 Phenylobacterium sp.
CGGTCCGCAAGGTCCTGGAAGGCCGTCCGCACATCGTCGACGCCATGAAGAACGGCGAGGTCCAGCTCGTCTTCAACACCACCGAGGGCAAGCAGTCCCTGGCCGACTCCTTCGCCATCCGTCGGACCGCCCTGATGATGAAGACCCCCTACTTCACCACCGCCGCGGGGGCCCTAGCGGCCGCCCAGGCGATCGCAGCGACCGCGACGGACACCTTGGACGTCCGCCCGCTGCAGAGCTACGGCTGATGCTTCAACCTGGGGGCGGCGCGATGGGGATCCATCGCCCGCCCTTGCAGATGATCGCGGTGCGTGAAAAGGCGTCGGGGCTTGCGGCCTCATGCCTGGCCATTGCCCAGAACACAGCCAGCGAGGCTGGTTGATCGGTCGCCGGGACAGCGAAGAAATCTCGCGCCATCACCAGGGCGAGCTGCCCCTCGGGCCGCTGGGAGCCAGGACCGCACGGCGGCGATCTAAGAAGCGCGCTCGGCCCGAGACCGCTCTCGCTGCCCACACCCAGCAAGCCGTCCACACCCTCTAACCGTACGGCCTCAAGCTTTCCCATGCGCACGGAGAGGTTTGACAGGCCAAGCTTCCAGGCATCGGCCTCGCTAAGCTTGAGCTTCACCAGATCGTCCCGGCCTGCGTAGCGGATTGAGGTTTCGCTATCGACGGCGAGTATCTGGATCATGTCGCCGACGAACGGCTTGCTGAGAGAAATGGCCTGACCGCTACCAAGCTCGACCTTCGCGCCCACGGGACGAACGATAATGACCAAGTTGTCCCGCGACGCTGGCGTCCCCTCGGCCTCCTCCTGAAGCGTGGCGATGAGGCCCTCGATGATCTCCTCGGATCGCCCCGGATCCTTCTCGTAGTATTCGTAGGAGGTCGTCATCGATAGATTTTTGCGGGTCCCGTCGGGCCAGGTGATCCTCAGCGTCGCCCCATCCAAAGCCTTGACCTTCACGCCCGGCATCGCCTTTTCCGCCCGTAGGGCGAAGGCGTCCCGGAAGGCTTCGCGTGACCCTGGCGCCGCCTCCGCCGGTGCGCACGCAGCCAAGGTAACTGCGCAAATCAGCGCCAAGATCGATCGCATCACCCAGCATCCCCAAACCCAAGTAAGCTTGATGAGAACAAATCGTGATCATCGACGGCTGTCAATGGCCAAGCTTTCAGCCGCGTTCGAGGGCGGCGTGACGCCAAATGCTCCTACCCTCTGGCCTATGAAGCACTTAACCGTGAATGCTGATTGACCGCCGTTCTTTCAAGGCGCAGGCTTCAAGCATCGCCTTGCTTCGGCAGGCGCGAAAGTGGGCGAGCTCCGGCGGCCCCTGATGACCAGCCGGAAGGCCCACCTGGGCGCCTGTCGCAGTCTGGCGGAGGACATGTCCTCTGGAACAGTATGCGAAGGAAAAGCCATGCAATCCGGGCATCATGAAGGTGAGGTCCACCATCGCAAGAATAGGCACCTGCTGGAGCGCTTCGAGGGATACACAGACCTTATCGTCGTGGGTCTGATCATCGCCTTGGGCGCCGCCATGCTGGTCGGCCTGCTCACCGCCAACGGGAACGTCACCTGGTAGGCGCCTGCGGCTGACGGCCTAGAGAGATCGAGCCAAGACCAGGTCGTCGTACTCATTGGCGCCTACACGGAACTTCCGGACGCCCGCCTCGGCGTAGCCCTGGCGGGCGTAGAAGGCGATTGCGCGCGAGTTTCCCCCGAACACGCCGAGCAGCATCCGCGTGAAACCCTCGCTTGCGGCGCTATCCATCGCCGTCGTCATCAACTTGGCCCCCAATCCCGTGCCATGGAAGCGATTGAGGACGTAGATCCTCTTCAGCTCCACATCCCGCTCGCCCGTCGCCACGGGAAGGTCTGGCGGGGTCAGGGCCGCATAGCCCACCACCGCTCCCCCTTCGTCCATCTCGGCCGCCCACAGCCGATAGCCCGGCTTGGCCAGCCAATCGGCGTAGAGCGCTTCGCTATGCTGGGTCTTGCAATGGCTTAGGATGTCGCCGGCCGGCAGGACGCCGGCATAGGTTTCCAGGAAGGTCGCCTGCCCCACCAGCGCTAGCGCAGCTTCGTCGCCCGCAACGCAGGGCCGGATGGTGACGCTCATCGAAAACCTCCCTTGGTCGAGCTCGCGGCTCGAATCTCAACGCGGCGAAAGGCTGGCCCTGATCGCAGAGCTAGGCTAGTCGTAGGCCTAACTAAACAATGATTACCAATGGGAGGGATGCTCATGGCCGGACGGGTCGAGGGTAAGGTTGCGCTGATCACCGGTGGAGCAAGCGGCATCGGCCGCAGTTGCGCCGAACGCTTGGCGCAGGAAGGCGCGATCGTCGTCGTCACCGACGTGCAGGACGACAAGGGCGCGCAGACAGTCGCCGACATCACCGCCGCGGGCGGTAAGGCCAGCTATCTTCCTCACGACGTCACCGGCGAGCAGCCCTGGATCGACGTCGTCGCGGCCATCAAGGCCCAGCACGGCCGCCTGGACATCCTGGTCAACAACGCAGGCATCGGCCTCAGCGGCTCGGTCCTGACCATGCCCCTGGCCGACTTCCAGAAGCAGACCGCAGTCAATCTCGACGGCGTCTTCCTCGGCGTGAAGCACTCGATCCCGCTGATGCGTGAGAACGGCGGCGGGTCGATCATCAATATGTCGTCGGTGGCCGGCCTGAAGGGTTCGGCGATCCTCGCCGGCTATTGCGCCACCAAGGGCGCGGTGCGCCTGTTCACCAAGTCCGTGGCCCTGGAATGCGCCGCCGCCAAGGACGGGATCAGGGTCAATTCCGTACACCCCGGGATCATCGAGACCCCGATCTGGGACTCGATCATGGGGACCGGCGACGTCGGCGACAACGCCCGTCCGCCGCGCCCGGCGGTGCTGGACGCCATGACCTTGGAAGGCGTGCCGCTCGGCAAGAAGGGCTTCCCGGAAGACATCGCCAACGGCGTGCTCTGGCTGGCCTCCGACGAGAGCCGTTATGTCACCGGCGCCGAGATCGTCATCGATGGCGGGTTCTCGATCAAGTAGCGCCCCCGCGACCGCCTTGCGTCAAAAATAACCGCCCGAGAGCGTTTCCGATCGACCGGAAATGCTCTACGGGCGGGCCATGACCGCTACGCTTCACGTCGTCTTCGGCCCCTCGGGCGCCGGCAAGTCCACCTACGCCAAGGAATTCGCGCGCCGCGAACCGGCCGTCCATTTCGCCATCGACGACTGGATGGCCCGGCTGTTCGCCGCCGACATGCCTGAGCCGATCGAGTTCGCCTGGATGATGGAACGGGTGGAGCGTTGCGAGTCGCAGATCTGGTCGACCGCCGCTGGCGTTATCGCCACCGGAACATCTGTGATCCTCGACCTGGGTCTGATGCGCAAAACCGACCGCGCCCGCGTCGCGGAGATCGCCGCGGCGGTCGAGCTGCCGATCCAGTTCCACTTCGTCACCGCGCCGCAGGACGTCCGCCGCGCGCGCGTGCTGGAGCGCAACGAGGTTCGCGGTGAGAGCTTCGCCATGCCGGTCAATCAGGAAATGTTCGACTTCATCGAAGGCGTCTACGAGGCGCCCGACGAGGCCGAACTCATCGGCGCGATCATTTCAGAGAGCGACTGACCGGCTAGACGAACAGCCATTCCGGCCAGGTCGCGTCCGCGGCCCGGTGGTAGGCGTCGCGAACCGTCAGGCGAGCATTGTAGTCGAGCAGCGCCGCGGTTTCCGGCAACGTCTTGCGGCGCAGCGCGGCCGAGATCGTCGACCCCAGCATGACGTCGGCCGCCGAGAACCGTTCGCCGAGCAGGTACCTTCGTCCCTTCACCGCCTTGGCCAGCACCTCGACCATGTCGTCGAAGGCGCCAAAGCCGGTCTCCGCGCCCGGCAGGTCGATATGCTTGGGGTGCAGGCTGATCAACGGATCAAGCACGGCGGTCGAATAGACCATCCACTTCAGATAGGCGCCGCGATCGACGTCCTCGATCTTCGGCGCCAGGCCGCCATAGCCATAGCGGTCGGCCAGATAGATGCAGATCGCCGGGTTCTCGCTCACCACGACCTTGCCGTCGGTGAGGGTCGGCACCTTCCCTGACGGGTTGAGCTTCAGATAGTCCCTCTTCTTCTGGTCGCCCTTGCGGATATCCACATTGACCACCTGAAACGGGACACCAAGTTCTTCGAGAAGCCAATAGGCCGTGAAGGCGCGGCTGGCCGGCGAATGGTATAGCGTGATCGCGGGCTTGGTTTTCATGCTGGGCCTCTGAAGAATACGGTCAATCTAGGAACCCTGCGGAGACCCCGCTACCCCGTTCCTGGACAGGTTAAAACGATCCCGCGCGCGGCGCGTCATAACACTCGATGGTCGCGGCCCTTGAGTTTTTGCGCTGCCGCATCTATCCTCTACCCCCCCGGACGCCTGCGCCCGCGGCCGGCAACGAACTCCCTTAAAGGCGACCGAGTCCTCACCTATCATGGAAAAAGTCCCGATGACCGCCGAGGGCTGGCAAGTCCTCGACGTTGAATTGAAGCGTTTGAAGACCATCGAGCGTCCCGCCGTGATCGCTGCGATCTCGGAAGCGCGCTCGCATGGCGATCTCTCCGAGAATGCCGAATATCATGCCGCCAAAGAGCGTCAGGGCTGGATCGAAGGTCAGATCGCCGAGATCGAAGACCGGATGGCCCGCGCGCAGGTCATCGACGTCTCGAAGCTCTCCGGCAGCCAGGTGAAATTCGGCGCCACGGTCTCCGTGGTCGACGAAGACACCGAGGAAAAGGCTCGCTACCAGATCGTCGGCGAGCACGAAGCCGACGTGAAGCAGGGGAAGATCTCGATCATTTCCCCGCTGGCCCGCGCCATGATCGGCAAGGAAATGGGCGACGTCGTCGAGGTGAACACCCCCGGCGGCGGCAAGGCCTATGAGATCCTCAAGGTCGAGTGGGTCTAGGCCAGACTTGACTGCATCCAATCCGACGTCCTCCGAGACCCCGCTCATCATCTGGGCGGTCTCGGACGGGCGCGCGGGCATCGAGGCCCAGGTCGTGGGCCTCGCCAACGCGGTGGCGCGCAAGCGCCCGGCCAGGATCATCGTCAAGCGTGTCGGCTGGAAGAGCTGGATCGGGCGTCTGCCCTGGTGGCTCAACCTGGCGCCGCGTAGCTTCTTGACGCCTGAGAGCGACCTGACCCCGCCCTGGCCCGATCTGTGGATCGCGGCCGGCCGCGCCACCCTGCCCTTGTCCATTCGCGTGAAGGGCTGGTCGAAGAAGAAGACCTATGTGGTCCAGATCCAGGATCCGCGCATGCCCACGCGGCTGTTCGACCTGGTCATTCCGCCAAGGCATGACCGTCTGGCCGGCGATAACGTCTTCCCGATCACCGGCTCGCCCGGACGAGTGAACGCCGACCGCCTCGCGGGCGATCTGGAACATTTCAAGGCCGAGCTTGAGCCCCTGCCCCGCCCGCGGGTCGCGGTGATCATCGGCGGCAAGTCCAAGGCCCATGACCTGTCAGTCGAGCGCGCCGCCGCCATGGCGCGCGAGATCGAACTGCCGGTCGCCCAGGAGGGCGGATCGGTCATGGTCAGCTTTACGCGCCGCACCCCCGAACCTGCCCGCGCGATCCTGGCCGCACGCCTCAAGCACCTGCCGGGCGTGATCTGGGACGGTGAAGGCGAGAACCCCTATTTCGCCTATCTGGCGGCGGCCGACTACATCCTGGTCACCGAGGACTCGACCAATCTCGCGACCGACGCCGCCTCGACCGGCAAGCCGGTGTTCGTCCTGAAGATGGAGGGCGAGAGCCTGAAGTTCAGGCTGTTCCACGAAGACCTCGAGAGCCTGGGCGCAGCCCGCCCCTTCGGCGGGGCCTTCCATAGCTGGCAGTATCCACCACTGGCCGAGACCGATCGCGCCGCCGATGAGGTGCTGCGCCGCTACGACGAACGAGGCGAGCGCCCCGTTCCGGGCTAACATAGCCTTTCCAAAGTGTTGGTTTCGGCCTTCCCTGTAGCGGACATGATTCTCCGCCCGCGCGTCCTCTTCGTCGCCAATGCAGGCCCCTCGGTCGGAGGCGGCCATGTGATGCGCTCGCTCAGCCTGGCGCGCGCGCTCGAACCGCACGGCGCGGATTGCGTGTTCCTCGCCTCGCCGCAGGCGGGCGTCATCCTCGACGTCTTCGCGCCCGACATGGCTCGCGAGGACACCGACGCCATCGATTCAGATTCGGTGCTGCGCGCGGCCATGGGCATGCGCTTCGACGCCGTGGTCTTCGACCACTACGGACTTGGCCGCGCCGAGCACGAAGCCGTCGCGCAAGGCCGGCCGACGCTGGTGATCGACGATCTCGCTGATCGCCCGCTCGGGGCCGACCTGGTGCTGGATCCCGGCCCAGCAAGGACCGAGGTCGATTATGCCGCTTTGGCACCCGGCGCTCGGCTGCTCCTCGGTCCCAGCTACGCGCCGGTGCGCCCGGAATTCGCCGCCCTCCGCGAACAAGCGCTGGCCAGACGTGGCGGACCGGTCGCACGCGTGCTGGTCGCGCTCGGCCTCACCGACGTCGGCGCCATCACCGCCCGCGTCGTGGACCGCCTGCGTCAGCGCAACGGCCAACTGGCGTTCGACATAGTCCTGGGCAGCGCTTCGCCAAGCTTGCCGGGTCTGACCCGGATCGCCGCCCACGACCCACGCCTGACCTTGCACGTCGACGCCCAGGACATGGCCGACCTGACCCTCAACGCCGACATCGCTGTCGGCGGCGGCGGTTCCACCACCTGGGAGCGGTGCACGCTTGGCCTGCCCTCGCTGCTGGTCGTCCTGGCCGACAATCAGCGCCCCGCGGCGCAGGCGCTGCTCGAACGCGACGCGGTCATGGTGGTGGACGCCCAGGCGCCCGACTTCGACACAGCGTTTGACCGCGCGGCCGTACGCTTGCTGACCGATCCGGTTACGCGTACGCGGCTGACGGCGGCCAGCCTCGACATCTGCGACGGGCTGGGGGCCGACCGGGTCGCCCAGGCGTTCCTGCAGGTCATCGCCGCGCCGCGCGAAACGGCCTGAGCCACCCGCGGGAGGGCGTTCGCCCCCAACTAAATACGTTCTTTGAGACCTGCGTTAACCGACCACGCCCCGTGCCCGTCGCATCCGACCAGAATCTCACCTAAATATGCGGCATGTCCGAGAACGCTCCCCGCACCACACGCTGCCTGATCCTGGGTTCTGGCCCGGCCGGCTACACCGCCGCCATCTACGCCGCGCGCGCCCTGCTTAATCCGGTGCTGATCGCCGGCATCCAGCCGGGCGGCCAGCTGACCATCACCACCGACGTGGAAAATTACCCAGGCTTCGCCGACGTCATCCAGGGACCCTGGCTGATGGAACAGATGCAGGCCCAGGCCGCCCATGTGGGCACCGAGATCATCAACGACATCGTCATCAAGGCCGACCTGTCACAGCGTCCGTTCCGGCTGGAATGCGACAGCGGCGCCGTCTGGCTGGCCGAGACCCTGGTCATCGCCACCGGGGCCCAGGCCAAGTGGCTCGGCCTTGAGACCGAACAGAAATTCCAGGGCTTCGGCGTCTCGGCCTGCGCCACCTGCGACGGCTTCTTCTATCGCGGCAAGGAGGTCGTGGTGGTCGGCGGCGGCAACACCGCGGTCGAGGAAGCTCTGTTCCTCACCAACTTCGCCTCCAAGGTGACGGTCGTGCACCGCCGCGACGAGTTCCGCGCCGAAAAGATCCTGCAGGAACGCCTGTTCGCCCACCCCAAGATCGAAGTGATCTGGAACAACGCCATCGACGAAGTGGTCGGCAGCACCGATCCGATGGGTGTCACCGGCGTGAAGCTGAAGCACACCGAGACCGGCGAGGTTCGCGAGATCCCGGCGGACGGCGTGTTCATCGCCATCGGCCACGCGCCGGCCTCCGAACTGTTCCGCGGCCAGCTTGAAGCCGACTCCGCCGGCTATCTGAAGGTCGAGGCCGGCAGCGCCTCGACAGCGATCAAGGGCGTGTTCGCCGCCGGCGACGTCACCGACGACGTCTATCGCCAGGCCGTGACGGCTGCGGGCATGGGCTGCATGGCCGCGCTCGAAGCCGCGCGCCTACTGGCCGAAGAAGACCACGAGAAGGCCCACCACCCGATCAGCCACCAGGAAGCCGCGAAGATCGGCGTCTGGTAGCTCTAGACCTGCGCTAGCCCGGGGACCTTCCCCGGACGGACCACCTCAACCACCCTTTCGAAGAAACGGGGCGCTGCGCCGCCATGACGAACCTGATCGTGCGAGGCGGACGCGCCTTACGGGGCGAGATCACGCCTTCGGCCAACAAGAACGCCGTATTGCCCGTGCTCTGCGCGACGCTGCTGAGCGACGAGCCGATCATCCTGCACCGCGTGCCGGACATCACCGACGTCCGTAAGCTGCTGGAATTCTTCCGCAATCTCGGCAGCTCGGTCGAGATGGATTTCGAGACCAGCACGCTGCGCCTGCATCACGGCACGGGCCTCGATCCAAAGGCCGCTCACCTGCCGCTGGGCATGCGCTCCTCGATCATGCTGATCCCGGCCCTGCTGCACCGGTTCGGCCGCGCCAGCCTGGAAGAGGACGTGACGGGGTGCACGCTCGGCTCGCGCGAAATCGACCCGCACATCGACGTGTTCCGCGCGTTCGGCGGCCTCGTCACCAGCGAGCCATCGGCGACCGTCATCACCAGCGGCAAGGGCTTCACCGCCGTCAGCCACTGGCTCGACTACGCCTCGGTGACCACCACCGAGAACTTCGTCCTGTGCGCGGCCACGGCCAAGGGCCAGTCGCGCCTGACCAATGCGGCCTGCGAGCCGCACGTCCAGGAGTTCTGCCAGTTCCTGACTCTGATGGGCGCGCGCCTTGAAGGCGTCGGCGGATCGCGGATCACGGTCGATGGCGTCGACAGCCTGGGCGGCGTGGAGTTCACCTTCGCTGACGACTTCCATGAGGTCGCGACCTTCCTGGCCATGGGCGCGATCACCGGCGGCGAGATCTCGGTCCGCAACGGCTCGGTCGAGCAGTTTCCGCTGTTAGACCGGACCTTCGCCAAGTTCGGCGTCGAGGTGACCCACGAGAACGGCTGGAGCCGCGCCCGCGTCGACGGCCCGATGAAGGTGCGCGAACCCTTCACCTCCAACATCCTGACCAAGGTCGAGGCCGCGCCATGGCCCTATGTCCCGGCCGATCTGTTGCCGATCTTCGTGGCCTTGGGCGTGCGCGCCGAGGGCCAGGTGATGTTCTGGAACAAGGTATATGACGGCGCGCTGGGCTGGTCCTCGGAACTCGGCAAGTTCGGGGCCCACGCCATGCTGTGCGATCCCCACCGGCTGATCACCTTCGGCGGCAAGCCGCTCACCCCGGCCACGGTGGACAGCCCCTACATCATCCGCGTCGCCATCGCCCTGTTCATGCTGGCGGCCAGCATCGAAGGCGAAAGCACGATCCTCAACGCCGCGCCAATCCAGCGCGCGCACCCGAAGTTCGTCGAAAACCTGAACGCCCTGGGCGCCGACGTTTCTTGGGTCGCTAGCGACTAGGCCTCCTAGACCTCGAATGTGAAAGGCCGGCCCTGGTTCGCACCATGACCGGCCTTTCATCGGCTCGTCGAAATGACCGCTAGCGCTTATCGCGCTTGGCCTGGGCGTTCTTGTTGGCCTGGGACACGCTGCCAACCTTGGCGGGCGCCGTCTTGGTCGAGCCCTTCGTGTTGCTGGTCGCGACCATTCCTGCATCGGCCGTCTTCCCGGCGTCGGGATGATGTTTCGGCGGGGCGGATCGGCGCATCGCCAAGGCGCGTCGCGAGGCGTTAATGTGGGCGGCCCGCGCATCGGCGGCGTCCAGGCGCGCAGCCTGTTTGTTCACCCGGCGCAGAGCGCTGGAAAACACCTGCTTGCGCTCCAGCGGGCGTTCGGCGGTGCCGGGGAAGCTGCCCCCGCGCGCGTCGGACTTGCCGCGTACTTCACGCGCCTTCTGCCGGGCAAAGGTCTTTTCGGTGTCGCGCAGGGTCGTCAACTTGCGGCGCGCCTCGGCGATCGCCTTGCGATCCAGCTCCTGAATGGCGGGATAGTGAGTCGTCCGGACGACCTCGGCTTCGTCGTGCTTGAGCAGACTCAGCTCGCGCTTGTTGGACAATGACATGACGAATTTCTCCCTACCCAGGCGTCTTGGCGCCTGAGGGCCAACGCATCACGCTCGCCTTGGTTGCGCGCGCCAAGTGCGCAAGCACCGGGTAGCAGCCAGCAGACCGCCCGATGTCAGAGGTGAACCTGACCGATCCGCCAGCACGCCGCCTGCTGAGCTGCTTACCGAAATCTGCCTTCCCCTGAAGTGAGGCTCGCCTAGACTGGGCCGATGATCCGTCACGTCACGCCCGCCGACCAGGCCGCCATCCGAGCTGTCGTTCACGCCGCCTTCGGCCAGGCCGACGAGGCGGATCTGGTCGAGCGGTTGCGCTCGGCGGGCGACGTGATGTTCGAACTGGTCGAGGAGGACGGCGGCGAGATCGTCGGCCACATCCTCTACAGCCGGCTTTGGGCCGATAGCATCAATCTCTTTGCAGCCCTGGCGCCGCTAGCGGTCCGGCCCGATCGTCAACGTAGCGGCGTGGGCAAACGCCTGACCGCCGCCTCGCTGGAGACCGCCAAGGAGTTCGGCGTCCATGCGGTGATCGTGCTGGGGCATCCGGAGTATTATCCAAAGTTCGGTTTCAGCACCGAGGCCTCCGCCAAGGTGAAATCGCCCTACTCCGGAAACCCGGCCTTCATGGCCCTGGCCCTGGAAGACGGCGCCCTGGATGAGGCGCTGCTGGTCGCCTATCCAAACGCCTTCAACGGATAGCCTACTGCGCGCCGGGGGCGCCGCCATCCGACGCCGGCGAAGTCGGCGCGGGGCCGGGCGCAGGCGCCGGAGCCGCGCCGCCGTCCATGGCCGCCAGCGACTTGTTGATTTCCTTGATCTCTTCCGCCGTCGGCTTGCGCCGGGGCGCATAGAGAGTTCCGAGCACCCGGGTCTTCTCGCCGCCATGGGCCGAGGCGTCGGCGACCGTGTAGGTCCGCACCTCTCCAGCCACCGCCAGGGTCAGTTTCCGATTGCCGCCGATGCCTTGGGCCTCGGGATCGAGCAACCCATTGGTGCGCGCGTCCAGCCCGCCGAGGATGGCGGGCGACAGATAGGCCTCGCCACCTGCATAGCGCCCCGTGAACGCCGGAGGCTCCCCCCAGGGACCCGTCCAGCGATAGAAGATATGCAGACCGACCTGCTTCATCTTCACCAGGGTCGGGGCCCAGTATGGGGCCACGTAGTTGGCGTGATAGTGCGTCGCCGAGCCCACCGCCTTGTTAACGTGCCCCGCCAGCGCCTCGCGCGCGACCCGCTGGGCCTGGGCCCACAGTCCAGGCTCGGGCGCGTATCGCAGGGAGCCGTCGCAGGTGAAGCTGAACTGGCAACCGGTTGTGCGGGCCGCGCCCTGATAGACCACGCCGCAGACCGACTTCGGATAGGCCGGATGCCGCACCCGGTTCAGCACGACCTGGGCGACGGCCTCCTGGCCCAGCCTCGGCTCGCGGGCGCTTTCATAATAGACCGCCTCTGACAGGCACTTCAGCGCGCGGGCGCGGTCCGAACCGTCGGCGGTCAGGACGAACGGCCGCATCGGCCGGATCGGCAGCCTGGAGAACGCGCGCAGGGCGTTGATCTCCTCGGCGGTCTCCACCGAGGTTGGTCCCAGGCCAAGGTCCGGAATTTTGGTGATGTCGAGACTGGTCCAACCGATCGTGCGCCCCCAGGGATCGGCCTGGCGCACCGGATCGTGCCGCTTGGCGAGCGAGAGCATGGCCGGGTCCATGTCGGCGGTGAGACGTGCGAGCCCTCGGTCGGAAAGCGTGCCCGCCACCGCCGCCAAACCGCGAGACTTGCTCACCTCATTAGCGGTGTAGTTGGGGTTAGCGCAGGCCAACAGGATCACCGCGCCCGCGCAGGTCACCGCCAGGGCCAGGATCAAACCGCGTTGCGAAAAGATCTGCGAAAGGTTCAGGCGCAAGGTCTTACGTCATTTCCGAGCCGGCCAGCATAGACCGCAACCGGGCGAAAATAGCGATCAAACCTTTCGATATCGAGAGTTGCGCCCAGCCGCCAGCGCCAGCATGCTCACCGAACCGGCTCACCAGCGCCGGAGTTTAAGGAGCGTCCGGTGCAAATGAGCCCCGTCGCCCTGCCGTTGCGATTTATCCCCAGACGCTCGCCCCCCTTCCCGGTGGCGTTGGCCATCAGCCTTTGCGCCATGATGGCGGCCGTCGGTATCTGCGGCATGTTCGTGGGCTGGGAGAACGCTTTCTCCCTCTCGCCGACCTATTTTCCTGCCTTCATCGTCGCCACCCTTTTCGCAGGCCAGCGCTGGGGCTGGGTGACCCTGGCCGCCGCCCTGGCCATCGGGCTGGGTTCGCGCGCGGCGATGCCCCAGCAGTTCGCCGAGCAGGCGGACATCGTCCTCTATGCGATATCCGGGGCCGTCACCGTCGTGGTGGCCGGCCGCTTGCGCGAGATCGTATTACGGCTGGACGAAGCCCAGGCCGCGCTCGACCGCAGCGAAGCACGACTGCAACTGGCCCAGGACGCCGGGGAGGTCGGCCTATGGGACTGGGATGTGCTGACCGGCGAGGGCTACTGGTCGCCCACCCTCTACCGCAATCTGGGCCTCGCGCCGGGCGGCGACTCGAACATCCGCACCTTGCTGGAGAGCGTCCACCCGGACGACCAGGAGTGGGTTCGGCAGAGCAATATTTCGGCGATCCGAACCGGCAAGATGGCTCCGACCGAGTACCGGGTCGTGCGCCCCGACGGCGAGGTCCGCTGGCTGCTCTCGCGAGGCGAGATGCTGCAGAACGGCACCGGCCGCATCGTGCGGGCGACCGGCGTCAACATCGACATCACCGAACGCCGCATGGCCTTCGAAAAGGTCCGTGAGAGTGACGCCCGCTTCCGCGCCTTGGCCGACAGCGCCCCGGTATTGCTGTGGGTCTCGCGCGCCGACGGCCGTCGCGAATTCGTCAACCAGGCCTATGTCGATTTCCTCGGCACGTCATATGACGAAGCCCTGGCGTTCGAATGGCGTCACCGCATCGACAAGGACGACCTAGACCGGGTCCTTAAGGAACAGGTGGCGGGAGAAGCGTCCCGCGCCCTGTTCACGCTCGAGGCCCGCTACTTGCGCGCTGATGGCTCTTGGCGTTGGATTCGCTCGGTGTCCCAGCCTCGCTCAGGACCGAATGGTGAGTTCGCCGGCTTCGTCGGCATCGGAATCGACATCAGCGACACCAAAAAGGCCGAGCTTGACCTTATGCGGATCAACGACCTGCTGGCGGAGCGGGTCCAGGCGGCCCTGGCCGAGCGCGACGAGGCGCAGGCCCGTCTGCACCATGCCCAGAAGCTGGAGGCGGTCGGCCAGCTCACCGGCGGTGTGGCGCACGACTTCAACAACCTGCTGACCGTGGTGATCGGCGCGCTCGACCTGATGCAACGGCGGCCTGACGACGCGGAACGGCGTAGCAAGATGCTTGAGGCCGCCCTCGGCGCGGCGCGGCGCGGAGAGCGCCTGACTCACCAACTGCTGGCGTTCTCGCGGCGCCAGGCATTGAAGCCCGAGTTTGTTCGCATCGACGATCTGCTGAAAGAGAGCGAACCGCTGCTCCGGCGCGCCGTCGGCGAGGCCGTTTCCCTGAACCTCGCGCCAACCGCGCCAGGCGCCGTCGCCCTGGTCGATCCTGGTCAGTTCGACGCTGCGATCATGAATCTGGTGGTCAACGCCCGCGACGCCGTGGGCAAGGGCGGCGCGGTGCGGCTGGAAACCAGCATCTCCGTTCTCAGCGAAGGACAGACGCCGGACATGCCCGCTGGCGAGTACATCCAGGTCGTCGTCCGCGACGACGGGGTCGGCATGGCGCCCGACGTCCTGGCGCGAGTTTTTGAACCCTTCTTCACCACCAAGGAGGTCGGCAAGGGCACCGGACTTGGCCTGTCCCAAGTCTACGGCTTCGCCCGCCAGAGCGGCGGCGGGGTGGCGATCGACACAGCGCCCGGCCAGGGCGCCGCCGTGAGTCTCTATCTCCCCCGTGTCGAGGCGCCCGCCGAGGCTGCTGACGCCCCGGTGGAACAGGCCCCTGTGAAGGCCAGCGCTCTGCGCGTGCTGCTGGTCGAGGACGACATCGAAGTCGCCATCATGGTCGCGGCCATGCTTGAGGAGCTGGGCCACCACGTCACCCGCGCCGACGGCGTCGATCGTGCCGTCGAGTTGCTCGGGCAGCCTGGCCCGATAGATCTGATGCTGACCGACCTGGTGATGCCGGGCGAACAATCGGGCGTGGACCTGGCGCGCATCGCCTCGGAAATGCGACCCGGACTGCCAATCATTCTGTCGTCCGGGTACACTGGCGAGACGCTTTCGACGGCGGTGGACGCCCCGTGGCCCTTGCTACGCAAACCCTATTCGGCGGAACTCCTGGCCCGCACCATCGCCCGGCTCATGGATCCCGAGATCCAGGCGGCCTGACCGGTCTTCAAGATAAAGTGGGCTTGTACCCAACCGAACGGGGGTCTATATCATCCTCTATTGGTTTTGCTCCTTTTGAGCATAATCACGACGCCGACGGGCGCTGCAGACACCCGCGGCGTTTTTTGAGGCCGAGGAAATGCTCAGATTGAGCATAAGGAGGACACCATGGCCGACGGTTCGCAATTTGCGTTCACGCCCGCTGTTGAAGCCGCCACCCTTCCCATGTGGGAAAAGGTCAAGCATCACGTCACCCCGATGGAGTGGCGCCTCCAGGCTCCGCTGATCGCCGAGATCAACCGGCTGAAGCGCGAGAAGGACGCCGTCATCCTCGCTCACAACTACATGACGCCAGAGATCTTCCACGGCGTGGGCGACTATGTCGGCGACAGCCTTGGGCTGGCCAAGGAAGCCGCCAAGTCCGACGCCAAGATCATCGTCCAGGCCGGCGTGCACTTCATGGCCGAGACCTCGAAGATCCTGTCGCCGGAAAAGACCGTGCTGATCCCCGACCTGTTGGCCGGGTGCAGCCTCGCCTCCTCGATCACCGGCGCCGACGTGCGCCTGATCAAGCAGCGCTATCCGGGCATCCCGGTCGTGACCTATGTGAACACCACGGCCGACGTGAAGGCCGAGACCGACGTCTGCTGCACCAGCGCCAACGCAGTGCAGGTGGTCGAACATGTGGCCAAGGAATGGGGCGTTGACCGCGTCATCCTGATCCCCGACGAATTCCTGGCCCGCAACGTCGCGCGCCAGACCGACGTCAAGATCATCGCCTGGCAGGGGCGCTGCGAGGTGCATGAGCGCTTCACGGCCGCCGACATCCTGGAACTGCGGGAGGCCTATCCGAACGCCGAGGTCCTGGCGCACCCCGAGTGCCCGGCCGAGGTGCTGGAAGTCTCCGACTTCGCCGGTTCGACCGCCGCGATGAACGACTATGTGCTGCAGCGCAAGCCTAAGCAGGTGGTGCTGATCACCGAGTGCTCGATGGCCGACAACGTCGCCGCCGACGCGCCGGACACCGAGTTCCTGCGCCCCTGCAACCTCTGCCCGCACATGAAGCGGATCAGCCTGCAGAACATCTACGAGGCTCTGGCCTATGACCGCTACGAGGTCACCGTCGACCCGGCGATCGCCGAACGCGCGCGGCTGTCCGTGCAGCGGATGATCGACCTGCCGCCGCCCCTAATCCCGGCGCGCTATGACCTCGTGAAGGCTCGCCATCACGTCGATGTGGAACTGATCTAGCGGTGGAACGCATCAAGCACGACGGCGTGCTGATCGTCGGCGCGGGCCTTGCTGGCCTGTCGGCGGCGCTGGCGGTCGCCCCGCGTAAGGCCCTGGTCCTGACCGGCGCCCCGGTGAACCAGGGCTGCTCTTCGGCCTGGGCCCAGGGCGGCATGGCCGCGGCGCTGTCCGACGACGACGCCCCGGCGCTCCACGCCGCCGACACCGTCGCGGCTGGCGCTGGCCTGGTGGACGCGGCCATGGCGGCAATCTTGGCGGAAGAAGGCCCTGAGGCCGTCCGACGCCTGGCGCAGCTCGGCGCTCCCTTCGACCGGGACGACCAGGGGCAGTTCGCCACCAGCCTCGAAGCGGCTCACTCGCGCTCGCGGGTTGCGCGCGTGAAGGGCGACCAGGCGGGCCGCGCGATCATGGACGCGGTGATCCGCACGGCCCTGTCGGCGCCTCACATTCAAATCCGCTCCGGCGCGCGGCTGCGCGGCCTGCTGCAGGACGCCGAAGGCCGCGTCCGCGGCGTGCTGGCCGAGGAAGATGGCCGGCTGGTCGAGATCACCGCGGCGGCCACCATCCTGGCCACGGGCGGGATCGGCGGGCTCTACGCCGTCACCACCACCCCGCCGGAACTCAAAGGTGAGGGCCTAGCCCTGGCCGCCCTGGCCGGCGCCACCATCGCCGATCCGGAATTCGTGCAGTTCCACCCGACAGCCATCGATATCGGCCGCGATCCTGCGCCCCTGGCGACCGAAGCCCTGCGCGGCGAGGGCGCCAAGCTGATCGACGGGAATGGCGAGCCGTTCATGGCCCGCTATCACCCCGACGCCGAACTTGCCCCCCGCGATGTGGTCGCCCGTGCGATCCACGCCGAGCGCGAAGCGGGCCATGGCGCCTTCCTGGACGCGCGCGCCGCGGTCGGCGCTCACTTCCCCGACGAATTCCCGGCAGTGTTCGCCGCCTGCCTGTCGGGGGGCATCGATCCTAGAGTTCAGCCGATCCCGGTCGCGCCAGCCTGCCACTACCACATGGGCGGCATCGTCACCGACGCCGATGGCCGCACGTCGCTGGCCAATCTGTTCGCAGCCGGCGAGTGCGCCTCGACGGGTGTTCATGGCGCCAATCGCCTGGCGTCCAACTCGCTGCTCGAAGCGGCAGTCTTCGGCGCGCGCGCCGGTCATGCCGCGCGCGAGGCGCTTGATCCCCAGAGCCGGCCGCTGCGCGCGACCCCATCGCCCGACCTGCCGCCAGAAGCCCTGGCGCAGCTCCGGATCGCGATGAGCCGCGACGCCGGTGTCGTTCGGGACGCTGCGGGCCTGACCCGCTTGATCGCAGAGATCGATGCAATGGAGGCCGCCCACGGCCGCGCCGCGCCGCTGGTCGCCGCCCGACTGACCGCGCAGGCCGCCCTGGCCCGCCCCAACAGCCTTGGCGCTCACTTCCGCGCCGACGGCGTTCCCGATCAGGCTCCGTCGCGGACCTTCATCACCCTTCCCGCCTCCAGCCCTCCACGCCTGGCCGCTGAATGACCCCTCCGATCCCCGACCTACTGATCGCGCCCGTGGTCACGGCCGCCTTGGCCGAAGACCTGGGCCGCGCCGGCGACGTAACGGCCCAAGCCTGTATCGGGGCCGACACCCGGCTTTCGGCGGTGTTCGCCGCGCGCCAGTCCGGCGTCGTGGCGGGCTTGGCCTGCGCGCGGCTCGCGGTGCTGACGCTCGACCCCGGCGCGCGCTTCGAGGAATGCGTGTCCGACGGCGATCTGATCCAGCCCGGCGATATACTGGCCAAGGTCGAAGCCAACGCCCGCGCCCTGCTTTCGGCCGAGCGGACGGCGCTGAACCTGCTGGGTCGGCTGTCGGGCGTCGCCACCCTGACCCACACCTATACGACCGCGGTCAGCGGAACGAAGGCGCGGATCGCCGACACCCGCAAGACGACGCCGGGCCTGCGCCATCTGGAAAAGTACGCCGTGCGCTGCGGCGGGGGCTTGAATCACCGTTTCGGCCTGGATGACGCCATCCTGATCAAGGACAACCATGTCGCGGCCTGCGGGGGCGTCGCCGAGGCGCTGAAGCGAGCGCGCGCGGCGGCCGGTCACCTGATGAAGATTGAGGTGGAGGTCGACAGCCTGGCGCAGTTCGACGAAGCCCTACCGCTCGCCCCCGACGTCATCATGCTGGACAATTTCAGCCTGGAAGATCTGGCGACGGCCGTGCGTCTGGCGGCCGGCAAGGTGACCCTTGAGGCTTCCGGCGGGGTCAATCTGCAGACGGTGCGAGGTATCGCCGAGACCGGTGTCGACGTGATCAGCGTCGGTGCTCTCACGCACTCGGCCCCCGTGCTCGATATCGGTTTGGACGCCGTCTAGGCGGAACAAGACAGCTTGGGGCCAGTTCCTTCAGGACACTGAGGGAGGTTTCCGATGAGCAAGGCCCCACCTATTCCCAAGGAACAACGCTCCTTCCGGGGTGCACGGCCGGACATTCAAGGCGCCGGCCAGGATCGGCGGGACGTCAAGACGGGCCTGCAATCTGGCCAGCCTGGCGATAGCGACGTGAACCTGAAGAACCAGGGACGCCAGGGCAACATTCACCAGAATGTCGACACGGTCCACGTCAAAACCCAGGATCGGTGAACACCGATCTGATCGCGCTTGGGTGGCGCCGTTAAATCTATATTGCGCAATCCCCACGACACTGCGCGCCGATCGGTCGGGCGGCGTTATGAAGTTATCGGTTTTTGCGTGGGACGAGGGTTTTGACGGCGTAGCCCGTTCAGCCCGAAAGATGGCGCCGTCGCGCTGGATAACCGGCGTGCTGAACGCCGCGCTCATTGGCGCTTTGCTTGGTCCTCGAGCCTCGATGATCTGGGCGCTGGCCTTGGCCTTGGCGGAGGTCTGGACGTGGTTCGCCACCTCGGCTCATGAGGGCGATAAGCCGCCAAGCGCTTTGAGACGCCTTTCCTATCTGGGCTCGGCCTTGGCCGTGAATTTCGTCTGGGTCGGTCTCGCCTTCACCTATTGGCGGTCGGGAATCCCCGGCGCGGAGTTCCTGGCGTTCCTGACGTGGTCGGCGCTGGTGGCCAACGCGATCAGCCATGCCTTCCGCTCTCCTCTCGCCGTACTGGTGTTCGGCGCGCCCAGTGCGGTTGCGCTCCTCGTTGCGACGATACTGTTTCCCGCCTTCCAGGGCCCCACGCAGTTGGCGGCCGCATTGGGCGCGGTGGTGTTCGTCGGCTATGCGGCGATGTCGGCGGAGCGGAGCGTCCTCGCGGCCCGGGAATTGGTGGCGGCGCGACGCGAACTCGAGGCTCAAACCCTCGCCGCGAACGCAGCCAACCAGGCCAAGTCGGCCTTTCTGGCGATGATGAGCCACGAACTGCGCACCCCGATGAACGGCGTGCTCGGGATGGCCCACGCCCTGGAGCGCACTAAGCTCAGCCCTCGTCAGGCCGACCACGTCGCCACCTTGCTCAGGTCGGGGAGCGGCCTGATGACGATTCTAAATGACATCCTCGACTTGGCGAAGATTGAGGCCGGACGGTTCGACGTCGAGAACCGCCCCTTCGACTTGCCCTACGCCGTCAATCGCTCCGTGGAGCTCTGGGCCCCTGCCGCCCTTGAAAAGGGTCTGGTCCTGACGTGCGAGATCTCACCGCAGGTTCATTCCTGGGTGAGCGGCGACGACGCCCGTCTACGCCAGGTCCTGCAGAACCTGCTCTCCAACGCGCTGAAGTTCACAAGCCAGGGCGAAGTTCGCTTGACGGTCGAGCCGACCGGCCGCGGCGACGAGATCGCCTTCACGGTCGCCGACACCGGTCCCGGAATCGAGCCTGCGACCCAGGCCCGCCTTTTCCAGGGCTTCACCCAGGCCGACAGCAGCATAGCCCGGCGTTTTGGCGGCACCGGCCTGGGCCTGGCGATCTCTCGCAACCTGGCGCGGCTCATGGGCGGCGAAATCACGCTCAAGAGCCAACTGGGCGAAGGCTCGAGCTTCAGGCTGGTCCTGCCCTTGCCGGAGGCGACCTTCCAGCCCGAGCTCTCGCCCTCCACGCCAGCCTTGGCCAGGGAGGCCCTGGTTCGGGCCTTGGTGGTTGACGACAACCGCACCAATCAGGAGGTCGCTCGGGCCTTGCTGGAAGCCTTGGGCCTGACGGTGGAAACAGCGGCCAGCGGGCAAGAAGGCCTGACGGCCCTGGCGACCGGCGGCTTCGACGTGGTCTTCATGGACATCCATATGCCCGGTATGAGCGGTATTGAAGCGCTGGCGGCGATCCGGGCCAGCGGCCTGGAGACCCTCCCGGTCGTGGCCCTGACCGCCGACGCCATGACCGGCGAGCGCGAACGTCTGCTCGCGCTCGGCTTCAACGACTATCTCAGCAAGCCTATCGAGCCCGCCGCACTGGTGCGCGCCTTGGGGATGGCGGCCTAGCGGCTACGCCGGCTGCAGGCGAGCGGCCGCCTCCTGGGCTGCGGCCATGCGCGCGGCAGCGCCGGACGCCAGACCTGCCTTCACGGCGGCCAGCACTTTCGGTGACGCCAGTTCGGGGCGCCCGGAGGCGAAAGGCGGCGCCGGCGCGTATTCCAGCCCAAGTTGTATGGATTGGGCGAAGGTCTCGCCCGCCAGCTCTGCGGCGACCACGAAGGCGAAGTCCAGCCCCGCGGTCACGCCGCCGCCGGTGATGATATCGCCATCGCGCGCCACCCGGCTCTCGTCGACGATTGCGCCGAACGGGATCAGAAGGTCGCGCCAGGCCCAGTGACAGGCCGCGCGCTTGCCGCGCAGAAACCCTGCTGCCGCCAGGATCAGCGATCCGGTGCAGACGCTGGTCAGATACTTCGCGCCGCCGCCTAGCCGCCGAATCTCGCTCATGAACGCCTCGTCGAGCATCGCATCGGTCGTGCCGAACCCGCCCGGCACGCAAAGCATGTCGCAATGCTCGACTTTCGACAGGTCAGCCAGATTGGCGAAGGTCAGGCCGTCAGCCTGGATGTCGCGCCCTCCCATCGAGGCCACCGTGACCGTGGTGTCCGGCAAGCGCGCCAGCACCTGATGCGGCCCCGTGAAATCGAGGTGGGTGACGTCGGGGTAGATCGGGATGACGATCTGAAACTGGGACATGGCGACCTCCGGGGATTTGACGCCGCTACCCTGCGCGGCCTAGCCTGCGGCAGAAATGACATTTTTCCCTTGGATTCAGCCATGACCCGCACGCTCGGCGTCCTGATCTTTCCCGACTTCCAGATCTTGGATGTCGCCGGCCCGGTCGCCGCGTTCGAAATCGCCGCCCGCTATGTTCCAGGGGCCTACGAGATCAAGGTGATGGCTTGCGAGCCAGGCCCGGTCGCCTCCTCGTCACGCGTCCTGATGATCGCCGAGCCGCTGACCGACGCGCCCCTTGATACTCTGATGATCGCCGGTGGCGATGGATCGCGCGCAGCGGTGCTGTGCGCCCGCACGGCCGAATGGATCAGCGAGGCGTCGGCCAATGCGCGGCGCACCGCCAGCGTCTGCTCGGGCGCGTTCCTCCTGGCCCGAGCCGGCCTGCTGGATGGGCGCAGGGCCACGACCCACTGGGACCGCTGCGCCGACCTAGCCCGCCGGTATCGCAAGGTGCGGGTCGAGCCCGACCGGATCTTCGTGCGCGACGGCGACTTCTGGACCTCGGCCGGGATCACGGCCGGCATCGATCTGGCGCTCGCCCTCATCGCCGACGATCTCGGCGAGGACATCGCCCGTGCCGTGGCCCGCCAGCTGGTGGTCTACTATCGGCGGCCCGGCGGCCAATCGCAGTTTTCGGCCCTGATCGAGATGGGCGGACGCGGCGGGCGCTTCGCGACCCTGCTCGATTGGATGCGCGAACGCCTGTCCGAGCCGCTAGGGGTCGAGAAGCTGGCCGACAAGGCGGCAATGAGCCCGCGCCACTTCGCCCGCGCCTTCGCCGCCGAAACCGGCATGACCCCGGCCAAGGCCGTGGAGCGTCTGCGCTTGGAGACCGCGCGCGAGCGAGTGGAGAACACCACCGACCCCATCGACCGCGTGGCTGAGTTCACTGGCTTTGGCGACCCAGAGCGTATGCGGCGGGCTTTCCTGCGCGCCTTCGGCCAACCGCCCCAGGCCCTGCGCCGCGCCGCGCGCGCTTAGCGCTGCTCAGCCAACTTCGCGACCTGGATGTTCAGCAACTCGATGGTCTGGTTCTGCGCCTCGATCAGCCGCGCGAGATCGAGGTTGCGCATGGCGTCCATCTTGTCATGCAGGTGCATGATCTCGAGCTCGGCGCGCAGGTTCACCACATAGTCGTGCTCAGCAGCCCGACGGTCCTGCGCGCTTTGGCGGTTCTGACTCATCATGATGACCGGCGCCTGAATGGCGGCCAGCATCGACAGCATCAGATTGAGGAAGATGAAGGGATAGGGATCGAACGCCAGATGGCCGCCACGGGTGAACTGGTTCCAGCTGATCCACAGGATCAGGGCTAGGCCGAACCCGATGATGAAGCCCCATGAGCCGCCGATCGAGGCGACGCGGTCGGCCAGTCGCTGGCCGAAGGTGCGGTCGTCGCGCGACAGGATCGGGTCAGCGCCGCTGGGCGCTTCGGCCGCAATCAGGTCAATCACGCTTTTCTGCAACGGACTGAGCGCCCCATAGGGGCTGTTCAACAGGCCCTGGGCCAGCTCTTCGCTACGGTTCGGACCGTTATTCATATTGGACTTCCCGAGTCGTTTCCCGACCACCACCGACCGTCACGCAAGCATGACGTATCGGCGATGGCAGAGAAACGACTTCAGGAACTCAGTCGGTTCCGACGACCTCGGCTTCGGCGTCGACCGCGCGAAGCGGCGTGAGCTTGGCGGGCGTCAGCTTGGCCGCCGGAAGCTTCACCGGTTCAGAAGCGGCGCGAGCCGAGCCGGCCACTTCGGCCGCCGCCGCGGCAGGCGCCGCGACACGGTTCGAAGCGCCAGATTGGACGCTCGCAGATGCGGCGGCGTCAGCCTTGTCCCCGGTCACCGCCGAGGCCAGCCGCAGTTCCTTGGTGATTTCCATAGGAGCCGCGGGAGCCGGAGCAGAGGTGAAGGTGGCCAAATTGGTCGCACGATGGCTTTCGGCGCTAGCCGTATAGACCCGCCCCGCGTCGCGCCCCACGCGATAGAACACGTGCAGCCCGACCTCAGCCGTACGCACCAGGCGCGGACCCCAGTTGGGAGCCACGTTGACGGTATGGAAGTGAGTGGCGTCGCCAACGCTGCTCATAACCCCGCCTGAGAGGGCCTTGGAGGCGACCCTCTGGGCGCGGTTCCAGGCGACGGTCTCGCGACCACGGCGCATGGAGCCGTCGCAGGCGAAGCTGAATTGGCACCCTACCCGCTTGCCCGCGCCCTGAAACACCACGGCGCAAACGGTCTTCGGGAAGGCCGGATGGCGAACGCGATTGAGCACCACCTGGGCGACGGCGGCCTGTCCGGCCGGCGTTTCGCCGCGCGCCTCGAAATAGACCGCCTGGGTCAGGCATTCGAGTTCGCGGGAGGTTTCCAAAGCGCCGCTCAAGTGGAAGGGCGCCGCGGCAGGCAGGCTGACGCCTCGCAGCGGAATTCGGCTGCCGCTGGGCTGTTGGGTGTTTTCCAACCGCGTCAGCAGGACAGCGTCTTGCCGGTCACGATCGACCGAACCGCTGGAGACAAAGGGATCATGACGGCGAGCGACACGTAGAACCCCTGGATCCAGGGCGGCCGCTTCGCGTTCGAGAACGGTGTCGGAATAGGCGCCGGCCGCCGCACCTGCGAGGCGTGAAGCCCGGGCGTGGTCGGTCGCGGCGCGCGACATGCCGCCGGCCATGTAAGCCGCGCCCAGCGCAAGCCCAATGCCCGAGCCGATCAAAACGGCGCATGTCGGCGCACGCCAATCGGCGTGAGCCTTAATGTCGAATGTCAAAGAGAGTTGTCCCGTGTGGCGAGGGCGTTGCGCCCCCCGACATCGTCGTCACGTGCGCCCCTGCTCATGCTGGCGGCGTCGCGACTATGAACCTGTCCAGATACACGTGGAGTGGCAGGTTACGGCGAAGTTGAGCGGAGTTATGACGATCCGCACCTGGGGTGGCAAGCCGACAATCGGTCGCAGCCCAGCTTTTTTCAGTTTTTGTTAACCGCCTGGGGGCTTTTGCGGAACTTCACCGTGGCCTCGCCGTTCATTGCAAAGCTTTAGAAATCAAGGAATCCCATGCGCAAGACCCTCAGCCTGATCGTCCTAGCCGGCCTTGCCATCAGCCTCTCGGCCTGCGGCCATAATGTCGAGCAACGCGCAGCCACGGGCGCGGCGACGGGCGCCGTCTTAGGCGGTCCGGTCGGCGCAGTCGTCGGCGCAGGCGTCGGAACCGCCGTCAGCAAGGCGGCCGACAAGTAGGTTGGACACCGGCTCTTTCGCGCGCGGAAGGGCCGGTGCAAGATCCCCGGAATCTCGTGAACGGCGCCATAGCTGCGCCCAAATTCTGATGCCAGACTGCCATCAATGCTTAAGGTCGTCGCGCTCATAGCCCTGGCGGGAACCGCTCTTCCGGAAGCCTCGATCGCCGCTCCGGCATGGCGCGTCCAACAAGCCTGCGCGATGCAACGCTACCTGCGCGCAACCCCGGCCTTCCCCTCCAACTGGGGCCACCAGAGCGCCAACGTCTCCCTCAATGGCTCGCGTCAGGTCCTGGTTCGACGAGAAGACCCCGACGCCCGCGCCCAGTTCGACGCCGCCATGCGCTCTGGCCGCGGCTTCGCCGATCGCGCCGCCGAACAGCTGGCCATGAGCGAACGCATCACCCAGCAGGAAGCCTATCGCCGGATCGGCTCCGATCCAGGTCCCTGGCCGCAAGTCACGCCCGCCAAATGCCAGGCGCTGGAGAAGCGCGCCCTGAAGAACCGGCCTTAGCCTCAGCGGGCGGCGCGCCCTGGGTGCAGCCCGCTATGCTGCTGACACATCCTGACACTTCGGCGCACTAGCGTTCGCCCATGATCCACCCTACCTTGGCGTTCATGCCCCGTTCTCCCGAGACCGCGCCGACACCCCACGGCGTCGCCGACATGTCGGCGAGCTTCGACTACGACGAGTCCGCCATGCCGATGCTGTGGAAGCCCCACCGCCCGGCGCGGCCGGCCAAGTCGGAGGGCGGCAAGCGATTCAACCTGGTCAGCGACTACCAGCCGGCCGGCGATCAGCCGCGGGCCATCGCCGAACTGGTCGAGGGCCTGGAAGGGCGCGAGCAGGATCAGGTGCTGCTGGGCGTCACCGGCTCGGGCAAGACCTTCACCATGGCCAGCGTCATCGCCGAGACCCAGCGCCCGGCGCTGATCCTGGCGCCGAACAAGACCCTAGCCGCCCAGCTCTATTCGGAGATGAAGAGCTTCTTCCCGGACAACGCCGTGGAGTTCTTCGTCTCCTACTACGACTACTACCAGCCCGAGGCCTATGTGCCGCGGACCGACACCTACATCGAGAAAGACTCGTCGATTAACGAACAGATCGACCGGATGCGCCACTCGGCCACCCGCGCGATCCTGGAGCGCGACGACGTCATCGTCGTGGCCTCGGTGTCCTGCATCTACGGCATCGGTTCGGTCGAAACCTACACCGCCATGACCTTCACCCTCGAGCCGGGCCAGCGCCTGGACGAGAAGCAGCTGATGGCTGACCTGGTGGCGCTGCAATACAAGCGCAACGACGCCGCCTTCGAGCGCGGGACCTTCCGCCGCCGCGGCGACACGATCGAGATATTCCCCGCCCACTACGAAGATCGCGCCTGGCGCATCTCGCTTTTTGGCGACGAGGTGGAGACGATCACCGAATTCGATCCCCTGACCGGCAAGAAGACCGCCGACCTCGAGGGGATCAAGATCTACGCCAACAGCCACCACGTCACCCCACGCCCCACCCTCAACCAGGCGGTCATCCAGATCCGCGACGAGTTGAAGGAGCGGCTGGACTGGCTGGTCGCCAACGGCAAACTGCTGGAAGCCCAACGGCTGGAACAGCGCACGACATTCGACCTGGAGATGATCCAGGCCACCGGCTCCTGCGCCGGCATCGAGAACTACAGCCGCTATCTCTCGGGCCGCCGCACCGGCGAGCCGCCGCCGACCTTCTTCGAGTACATTCCCGAGAACGCTCTGCTGTTCATCGACGAGAGCCACCAGGCTGTGCCGCAGATCGGGGCCATGTATCGGGGCGACTACCGCCGCAAGTTCACCTTGGCCGAATATGGCTTCCGCCTGCCCTCCTGCCTCGACAACCGCCCGCTGAAGTTCGAAGAGTGGGATGCGATGCGACCCCAGACGGTCTCGGTGTCGGCGACGCCGGCGGCCTGGGAACTGGAACGCTCGGGCGGCGTCTTCGCCGAACAGGTCATCCGCCCGACCGGCCTGATCGATCCGCCGGTCGAGGTCCGCCCGGTCAACAAGAACAACCACACCCAGGTCGATGACGTGATCGCCGAGGTACGCGACGTCATCGCCAAGGGCTACCGCGCCCTGATCACCGTCCTGACCAAGAAGATGGCGGAGGATTTGGCCGAGTACATGCACGAGCAGGGCCTGAAGGTCCGCTATATGCACTCCGACATCGACACCATGGAGCGCATCGAGATCATCCGTGATCTGCGGCTGGGCGCCTTCGACGCCCTGATCGGGATCAACCTGTTGCGTGAGGGTCTCGACATTCCCGAGTGCGGCCTGGTCGCCATCCTCGACGCGGACAAGGAAGGCTTCCTACGGTCTGAGACCTCGCTGATCCAGACCATCGGTCGCGCGGCGCGGAACGTCGATGGCAAGGTGATCCTCTATGCCGACCGCGTCACCGGCTCGATGGAACGGGCAATGGCCGAGACCAACCGCCGCCGCGCCAAGCAGGAAGAGTACAATCTCGAACATGGCATCACGCCCGAGAGCGTGAAGAGCCAGATCAAGGAAATCCTCGCCAGCCCCTACGAGAAGGACCGCGTGCTGGTCCCCGTCGGCGTGGCCGAGGACTCCAAGCCGTTCATGGGCGACAACTTCAAGGCCACCCTGCGCGATCTGGAGGCCAAGATGCGCCAGGCCGCCGCCGACCTGGAATTCGAGACCGCCGCGCGTCTGCGCGACGAGATCAAGCGCTTGAAGCTGATGGACCTGGAATTCGCCAACGACGCCCTCACCGCCCCCGGCGAGGAGGTCGATCGGACGGCCGTCAAGCGCGTTAAGGCCGAGGCCCGCGCCGAGGCCGCCGAGCGATTCCGGAAGGGCAAACGTTAGGCGGCAGCTTGGCGTTAAACGCTCGGTTGGTCGCCCGCCAGCCAGGGTGGCGGCTTCTGTCACCTAAAGCCCACACCTCTTTGAACAACGTTCGTCAGCGCGCGGACGCCGGAACCACAGCGCCGCTTTGGGCGTAGATTCAGCGTGGGGCAGCGCAGTTGTGGCGGTCCGTTGGGGGCCGCTGGCATGTCGCTGCCAAGGGGCTGGAACCATGTCTCCTCCGTTGTCTGTCGTGGCCGACAACTCGACCGCCAAGAACAAGTCCGTCGCCACCGGCGACCTCTCCGAACGCATCCGCCGTCTGCAGGCCGAGGCTAAAAACCTGGCTCGTGAACACATCCGGGCGCTGGAAGCCGCGATCATCGAGGTCGAGCGGCTGTCGTCCGAAATCTCAGACGGCGGCGACGCCTATCCGGCCGGGGTGCGCGAACTGGCCCGCAGGATGGCCGAGGACTGCGAGATGAAGGTTCAGACATTGGAAGCCATCGCCTCCCGCAACTAGTTCGGCTCCCACTTGGCGCGTTTCCTGCTGCGCTTCGCCCAGAGTGTGCAGCTTTGGGAGCGCCAGATGTCAGTCCTATGCGTACCTCCACCGCCCTCAGCGTGGTGAGAGACAATTGCGGAGCCGTCCCGGTTCCCGCTGGAGCCAGCGTCTCAGAGCGCATTCGCCACCTGCAGGCGGAAGCTAGGCTTCTCGCCCGGGAGCAGATCGAGGCTCTCGAGAACGCCCTGCTCCAGATCGAGCGGCTGTCATGTGAGATCGCCGACGGCGGCGAAGCCTATCCCGTCGGCGTACGTGAAGTGGCTGGCCGTCTCGCCGAGGACTGCAAGAGCCACGGCGCCACGATCCACCTGCTCGCGGGCAGGAACTAGGCCAGCAAATCGCGGAATTCGGGGCTGCGGCGCAGCCAGGCCGCCGCATAGCCGCAGATCGGGGTGATGCGCAGACCCTGCGTACGCGCGTCAGCGGCCAGCGCGGCCATCAACCGTCCAGCTGCGCCCGTGCCGCGCAGCGCCGGCGGGCTTTCGACATGATCGATATAGAGGCGATCACCGGAGAGACGATAGTCCGCCCAGGACGTCATGCCCTGCTCGACCATCTCATAGCGGCTATCGGCCGTGTTGTTGCGCAGCTCGCTCGTCATCGCCTATTCCCTTCAGATCAGTTCGACCGCCATGGCGGTGGCTTCGCCGCCGCCGATGCAGAGGCTGGCGACACCGCGCTTGCCGCCGCGGGCTTCCAGCGCCGAAAGCAAGGTGGCCAGGATCCGCGCTCCGGATGCGCCGATCGGATGGCCCAGCGCGCAGGCCCCGCCGTTCACGTTGAGCTTGCTCCGGTCGATGCCCAGTTCACGCTCGGCGATCATGGCGACCACGGCGAAGGCCTCGTTGACTTCGAACAGGTCGACATCATCGACGGTCCATCCGGCTTTCCGCATCGCCTTTTGCATAGCCGGCACAGGCGCGGTGGTGAACAAGCCCGGCTCGTGGGCGTGGCCGGCATGACTGACCACCCTCGCGACGACCTTCAGCCCCAGCTTCTCGGCGACTGAAGCACGGGTCATCACCAGGGCGGCGGCGCCGTCCGAGATCGACGAGGCGTTGGCCGCAGTGATCGCCCCATCCTTGCCGAACGCCGGCCGGAGGGTCGGGATCTTGGCCGGATCGGCCTTCAACGGTTGTTCGTCCGTGACGATGGTCTCAGTCCCCTTGCGGGTGACCACCTCGACCGGAACGATCTCACGCGCGAAGGCGCCGCTCTCGACGGCGGCCTTGGCGCGCGCCAGCGACCCGATGGCGTATTCGTCCATGGCCTCGCGGGTGAACTGATAGGCGCGCGCGGTCTCGTCAGCGAACGAGCCCATCAACCGCCCCGGCTCATAGGCGTCCTCCAGCCCGTCCAGGTACATGTGGTCAAACGCGGTGTCGTGGCCGATCCGCGCACCGCCGCGATGCTTGCTCAGCAGGTATGGGGCGTTGGTCATGCTCTCCATGCCCCCGGCGATGACGATGTCCACGCTGCCCGCCGCCAGGGCGTCATGAGCCATGATCGCAGCCTGCATGCCCGACCCGCACATCTTGTTGACGGTGGTCGCCTCGACCGAATTGGGCAAACCCGCGCCCAGCGCGGCCTGGCGAGCCGGCGCTTGGCCAAGACCGGCTGGCAGCACGCATCCCATGAAGATCTGCTCTACCGCCTCAGGACTGACGCCAGCCCGCTCCACCGCGGCGCGGACGGCGGCAGCGCCCAAATCGGTCGCCTTCACGGGCGCGAGAACCCCCTGGAAGCCGCCCATCGGCGTGCGGGCATAGGAGGCGATGACGACGGGATCGGTGCGCTGGGTCATGGGAGAGATATAGCCCTCCCCGTCCCAGATTACAGCGCTGCGATGGTCCGCGCGATGAAGCCGCCGCCCAGGACGCGGTCAGGCGCTTCAGGCGCGTAGAGCACGCAGGCCTGGCCTGGGGCCACGCCTTCCTCAGCCTGGTCGAGGGCCACGCCGATCTCACCATCCTCGAACGTCAACCGTCCGGCGACCGGCTCGCGGGTCGACCGTACGCGGGCGAGGACCGGCCTGCCGACTGCTTCCTCGATGGTCGCAGTTTCACCCAGCCAGTTGGTTTCCTTCAGGCTCAAGGCGCGGGTCAGCAGCGCCTCGCGCGGCCCGACGATCACCTGGCGCTTGTCGGCGTCGATCTTCACCACGAACAAGGGATCGCCGACCGCGATGTTCAGCCCGCGACGCTGGCCGATGGTGTAGCGGGTCACGCCCTCATGACGGCCGAGCACCCGGCCATCCATATGGACGACATCGCCCGGCTCCGCGCCATGCGGGCGCAGGCGGTCGATGACCGTGGTGTAGCGGCCTTCCGGCACAAAGCAGATGTCCTGGCTGTCCGGCTTGTCCGCGGCGGCCAATCCCAGTTCGGCGGCCACGCGCCGCACCTCGGGCTTCGGCAGCCCGCCAAGCGGAAAGCGCAGGAAATCGAGCTGCTCGCGCGTGGTCGCGAACAGGAAGTAGCTCTGGTCGCGCGCCGGATCGACGGCCCGCAGCAGTTGCGGCCCATCCGCTCCCTCGGCGCGACGGACATAGTGGCCGGTCGCCATCGCCTCGGCGCCCAGGTCGCGGGCGACGTCCAACAGATCGCGGAACTTCACCGTCTGATTGCAACGGATGCAGGGGATTGGCGTCTCGCCGCGCAGATAAGAGTCGGCGAAGTCCTCGATCACCTGCTGCTTGAAGCGGCTTTCGTAGTCGAGAACGTAGTGCGGAATGTTCAAGGCGTCGGCCGCCGTGCGGGCGTCGTGGATATCCTGGCCGGCGCAGCAGGCGCCCTTTTTCTGAATCGCCGCGCCATGGTCATAGAGCTGCAGGGTCACGCCCACCACGTCGTAGCCGGCGCGCGCCAGCAAGGCGGCGGAGACGGTGGAGACCACCCCGCCGGACATGGCGGCGACCACGCGGGCGCCGGGCTTCAGGCCCACGGCGGCCCGGGCGGCTTCCACGGCCGCATCTGTGAAGAGCGCGTTCATCGGCCGCTATGTAGCGGCTCGCAGCCCATTTTGCGAGGTCGGCCTACTTCAGCATATTGACGAGGGAGGAATCCCGCAGCGTCAGGAACACCTGCGTCGAGGCCTGCAGCGCCAGTGTCGCCTGCTCCAGGTGAATGGTCACCTCGGGCATATTGGCGTCCACGATCCCGCCGATCATTTCCTTCAGACTATCCTGGCGCGTGGTGAGGTCCTTCTTCACCCCCTCGACTCGAGCCTGCATCATCCCGTTGCGCGCGGTCTTGTCGATCACGTTGCTGGCGGCCTGGTCCCAGACCTTCAGCTGCTGTTCCAGGAAGGTCCGCTGAGCGTCAGTCATGGTGCCGGTGAGTGGGCCATCCGTGCTTTCGTGGAACGCTTGGATCGCCTTGTAGGCGGTCAGCATCTCTGTCCCGAGGTCGGAGGCCAGCAATCCGGTCCTCACCACCGTGGCGTCGTCCACCTTGTGCTCGGTGATGAAATCGTCGTTCTTGAAGAAGTCCGAGATCGCCGGGGTCAGTGGGTCGGTCAGGTCCGACAAGGACTGGGCGGTCACCGGCTCAGCGTCGATCTTGCCGCCTGCGAACAGGTACTTCCCGCCATAGCGCGAGTTCATCGCCGAAACCGAATTGCGGAACTGCGCCTCGACCTCCTGCATGAGGGTGTCGGTTCGGCCGGTGGCGATGGCCTCCTCGATGGCTTGCTTCGTCGAGGCCGCGGCGTCGCCAAGCTGGCTCAGGGAAAAGTCCTGAGTGGTCAGCTTGTCGGTGATCATCTTGTTTTGCTCGAGGTAGCCGCCCAGCCGGCTATCGACCGAACGCATGGCCGTGAGCATCTCGGCGTTGCGCGAATAGTCCTTCAGATCCGACCCGTTCTTCTGGGTCGCCAGCTTGTCGCCGGCGTCCATTTGGCGCTGCTGGGCCAGCATGATGTTGGAGAGTACGCGGCTGTAGTTGCCGCCGGTCGTGACGCGAAACATCGGTCAGCCTCCGCTAAATCATGTTCGTCAGGACGTCGAACAACTCTTTGGCCGCCTGGATCATGCGGGCAGAAGCGTTGAAGGCCTGTTGATAAGTGGTCATCATGACGAGTTCCTCGTCGACGTTCACGCCCTCGACCGCATCGCGCCGGGCGTTGGCTTCATTGGCCACGGCCTGGGCCGCGCTCTTGCGGTTGTCGGCCGCCTGGGCCTGCCGGCCGACCGAACCACCGAACTCGGCGGCGTAGCGGCTGAGGGTCATGGTCACCGCGCCGAGTTCGCCGGCCGCGGCGAAGTTGGTGGTGACGTCGCCGGCCTCGCCCAGCAACCGCGCGCCGCGCCCGTCGCCGGCGGTGATCGCCGGCCGACCAGCCGCAACGCTCAGGTCGAGCACGCCAAGGCCGAGCTTCATCGGATTCTGCTGCAGGGCCGGATCGACCTTCAGCCTGCCTGCCCGAGAGTTCCGCTCGATCGAACCAATGCCGAAAAGCTGGCTCATCGACGGACCGCCCGCCCCGCGCTGGGTCAGGTCCTGGGTCACCGACAGGGTCGCATTGACCGGCGGCGTGCCGTTGAAATTCAGGGCTCCCTTTGCGTCGAGCGTGAACTGGCCATAGAGGCCGACGCCCGTAGCCGGATCGTTCAGCGAAGTTAGCAGGTCGCTCATATTGGCGCCGGGCGGCACGGTGATCACCAGGTCGCGGATCGGCTTGCCATCGCCCTGCGCCAGCCGCAGGCTGATCGTGTCGCCAGCCGTGAAGCCGTGGGGGTCCGTGGCCTTCAGGCCGGTTTCATAGCTGATCATCCCGCCGGACTTGATCAGGTCGTTCATGCCGAAGAAGTGCGAGAAGGCGCGCCCGGCCTTCATCGACGTCCCTTCGTCGATCGCCACGCCCGTTCCGGCAGCGCCCTGAATGCTGAGCGCCCCGTTCACGAAGGTCGCCGTGGCATTGCCGCCGAGGGCTGTGTTCAGATCGGCCAGGAAGCTGCCGGACGTGAAGGTCCCCCCCGGCGTCATGGTCATGGTGTCGAAGTCGATTTCGACCTTGTGCTGGACCACGCCGTCATTGGGCCCGGCGCCGCCGACCACGGCGATGGTGGTCTTGCCGGTGAAGCCGCTGACCGCGGTCGGCAGGTCGAGCCCGGTATTGCGCCCGTTAAGGGCGTTTGGCGCCGGCGATGAGGTCGTCTTGTTGTGCGCCGCGTTGATTTGCTCGGCCGCACGCGAAACGAACTCGCCGAGCTGATCGGCCATGCCGGGCAAGGTGGTGTCGCGAAGATCCATCAGGCCACGGATCTCGCCGCCGGTGATCTGGATCGGCTGAGCGAAGCCTGACAGCCCGTCGGGCTCGACGGCGATGTAACCCTTGGTCGGATCGGTCCGGTTGTAGCTAAGGGTCGCCGCCTTGCCGTCACCGGCCAACAAAAGCCCCTCGGCCGAACGGACGGTGACGCCGCCACTGGACTTCAGCGCCACCTGAACATTCACGAGGGTCGCGAGTTCATCCACGAGCTGGCTCTGGATGTTCTCCGAACCCGACGCGTCACCGCTTGTGAGCTTGGCGCGGCTGATGTCGGAATTGAGTTGATTGATCTGCCGCAGCAGATCGTTGGCGCGTTCGACGTCGGCGGCGATGCGCGCATCGACGGTGCCGCCTAGCTCGCTGAACTGCGCATTGATCCGGGCCGATTCAGAAAGGAAGTTCTCGACATTCCCCATCGCCTGACTGCGCAGCAGGCTCGACGACGGATCGTCAGCCGCCGCCGAGAAGGCCGTGAAGATGTCGTCGAGGCGCGAGAAGTAGAACCCGTCGCTGGAGGGATTGCCGAACAGGCTCTGGGCGTTGTCCAGATATTGCGACACCGCGCTCCAGCGACTTGCGTCCGATGACGCCGTCAGACTGGCCAGTTGCAGATACTGGTCGGTGACCCGCTCGACGCCTTCGATCGAGACGCCCATACCCTGGCCCCCGACGACCAGGGGCGACTGGATCACGTGCTTGCGGACGTAACCGGGCGTGTTGACGTTGGCGATGTTGTCGGACGTCGAGCGCAGGTTCACCTGGGCGGCGTTGAGCCCCGACGAAGCCGTCTTCAGCATTGCGGTCAGTGACACAGTTTACCCTCCGCTCGGCAAAGCCTGTCGCGCGACCCGGCGAAATCTGCCGAGAGTTTGGTGAACGCCCGCGCGAGGGGCCTATAAAAGTCCAAGCTTTTCAATGCAGTCCCGTCAGGGCCCGGTTGTTCTCGCGAAGCACGTCGCAAGACCGGCGCCAGAGCCTCGCATCCGCCTGTTCACCAACCCACTCCGCCAGACGCCGAGATCGGCAGGGACGACCTATCGCCCCGCTTCAGCCCGGCAAAAAACGCCCCCGGCTTGTGACGGGCGCCAGCTCAACCAGATCTATTTTCCTTATTTTACAATTACTTGCATTGAGAAACCGAACATGGCGCAAACGTTGCTCTGACCCTGCCGAATGTACGGCGCAGAAGCGCTCCCTCGAGATGGCCCCACGAAACGGGGCCGGACCATCCGGAAGCCATGACAGCGCCACTGTTTAATTTGCCAATGACGAGTCCGATCACCGGACCCTCGACGCCGACCGCCGCCCAAGGGCCGATGGCCGGTTTCGAGGCGCTGTTGGCTGCGTTCTTCGGCGAGCCCGGCGAACAGGCCGCCGGCGGACTATTCGGGGAAGACAAGACCGCTGACGAGGACGCCGCCCTTCAACCGGGCATGGCCGACGGCCCCAGCACCCCGCCGCTGTCAGCCGAGGGCCAGGTCCTTGCTGCGATGCTGGCCGGTGCGCCGGCGCAAACGGTGCAGGCGGCTCCCGACGCCGCCGAGACCGCGGCTGACGGACAGTTCACAGGCGGTGCGGCTGCTTCGCCAACTGTTCCCTTCCAGCCCCCGGCTCCGAGCATCGCGACGGGAGCGAGCGCACCTCAGGCGCCGCTGCAACAGAACCTCCCAGCTGGCCCGCAAACCGCGCCGCTCACAGCAGACGCCGATCCGCAATCCGACCTGGCCGGTCTGGCTCAATCCGAAGCCCAGGCCCTCGTCGCCGCGGCCGCCACCGACCCGCAGGCCGCGCGTCCGGCGACCGCCCAGGCCGCCGATGCGAAGTCGCCAGCGGTGGCTCCGCACCCGACCAATCCAGGGCCGGCCGCCACATCCTCGGCAAGGCAGCCCGCCGTTCAGGCTCCGCCACCCGCCCCCATAGAGCCGCCCGCCGCGACCCAGGCCATGGCCCAAGCTGAAGTCCTGGCGGCCGCTCCGGTCGAGGCCGAGCCCGTCCAGCCGCACCCCCCGCAACGCAACGCCAAGTCCGCCGAGGCGGCCCGGCGCGGCGAAGCGCACGCGGCCGCTGCGCCCGCCGCGCCGATGGACGATGCATTGTCCCCGACCGCTGTCGCCCCCGTCACCAACGCGTCGGCGTCGGGCGAGCCCGCCTCCAGTATAGAGACCGAGACGCTCGCCCCGGCTCGCGAGGCGAAGACCGAGGCCGCGCCTGACGCACCGGACTTCCAGGCCCCTGCACCCGCCGCGGCCACGGCTCATGCCGCCGCGCCGGCCGCTCACGCAGCGCCCGTTCGCGCCACCTCCGAAACCGTCGCCAACCTCACGGCGCAAATCTCCAAGCACCTCGAAGGCCAGTCGACGAAGTTCGAGGTCGAACTGAACCCGGCCGGTTTGGGCCGCGTCAGTGTCTCGGTGGAGATCGCCGCCAGCGGCAAGATGACCGCGGCCATGTCCTTCGACAGCCCGCAGGCCGCCGCCGAGCTCCGCGCGCGCTCGAACGATCTGCAGCGCGCCCTTGAACAGGCCGGCTTCGACCTCTCGGGCGGGCTCTCCTTCGATGTCGCCGGCGATCATGGTGAGGGACGCGGCGCGCCGCAGCAACAACAGAATGACGGCGCCGCCTGGCGCGGACGCGCCTTCCAGGCGGTGCTTGGCACTGCCGGCGAGGCCGTCGAATCCGCCAGCTCGCTCGCACTCAACTACGGACGCCGGTCGACCACCGGCGTCGATGTTCGGATCTAGGGGACAGACATGGCCATCGATCCCACAGCCGCCGCCAACAATAGCGCCGCCGCCACCGGCCGCACGCGCATGGCCGACAGCTATGAAACCTTCATGAGCCTGCTGACCGCGCAGATCAAAAACCAGGATCCGCTGTCGCCGATGGACTCGACCCAGTTCACTCAGCAACTGGTGCAGATGACCGGCGTGGAGCAGCAGCTCCTCACCAACGATCTGCTGGAAAAGCTGGTCACCAACACCGGCTCGGGCATCCAGACCTCGGTCAGCCTGCTGGGCCGCGATGTGCGGGCGGTCAACAGCGACGCCAAGCTGACCGCAGGCAAGGCCGAGTGGAGCTACAAGCTCGACCGCGAAGCCACCGAAGTGACCATCGAAGTGCTGAACGAGTTCGGCAAGACGGTTCAAATCATCAAGCCCACCGACAACAAGGCGGGCGACCACACCTTTACCTGGAACGGCAAGGACCGCACCGACCAGCAACTCCCCAACGGCGGCACCTACACCCTGAAGGTCACGGCCAAGGACTCCGCCGGGGCCGCCGTGCCGGTCACCAACTTCGTGCAAGGCATCGTCACCGGCGTCGAGCAGGTGAACGGCCAGACCCTGATCACCGTCAACGGCGTGAAGGTCGGCTGGGAGAAAGTCACCTCCATCGCCGAGGCGCCCAAGCCGCCCACGACCACTCCTGAATCCGAGCCGGCCGCTTAAGCGCGCCGCCACCGAAGCAATAGCGAAAGAAGGCACACACCATGAGCATCAACAGCGCAATGCTTGCCGGCGTTTCGGGGCTGATCTCGAACTCCTCGGCCCTCGCGGCGATTTCCGACAACATCGCCAACGTCAACACCGTCGCCTACAAGCGCAATCAGGTGAACTTCGCCAACGTCGTGACATCCCAGGCGGTCAAGGGCCGCTACTCGGCCGGCGGCGTGCAGGCGGTGACCCGCCAATTCGTCAGCCAGCAGGGCCTGATCCAGAGCGCGACCTCGGCGACCGACCTCGGTATCTCCGGCGATGGCTTTTTCATCGTCGCGAACAAGGGCGCCGGCCTGACTCCAGCCGACCAGCGCGTCTTCACCCGCTCGGGCTCCTTCAGCGTCGACGCCGACGGCTTCCTGGTCAACGACGCCAAACTCTATCTGCAGGGCTGGAAGGTGCAGTCCGACGGGACCTTCAACACCAACCCGTCCGACCTGAACATGATGGATTCCATCAATGTGAAGAACCTTGGCGCGGCCGTCGCGGCGACCAAGAACGTCGTCGTCAACGCCAACCTTAACAAGACTCAGACCGTCTCGGCGGGCGAAGCCGGCTATGCGGCCGGCGAAATGGCCGAATGGGCCGTCACGCCGCGCCCGGCCACCGCCACCCAACCCGACTTCACGTTCGAGATGAACGTGATCGACTCCGTCGGCGCCACCCACAAGGTCGCTGTGTCCTTCCTGAAGGACAACGATCCGGCCAACCCGAACCAATGGCATGCGGAAATTCACGCTATTCCCGCCACCGACATCCAGGGCTCGACCAACGGCCTGATCAGCTCGGGCGTCGTCAACTTCACCGCCGATGGCCAACTCGATCTCGCCAACACGGACCTCTTCGGCGCTCTGGGCGACGAGCCGACGCTGAACCTCGGCGCGTCGGGCGGCGCCGCCACGACCCGCTGGGCCGACGGCCTGGGCATCGCGGCCTCGGCTATCGACCTCGATTGGAGCAAGGTGACCCATTACGCGTCCCAGTCGACCCTCAACGCCTCCAATTCCGATGGCGCCAACGTCGGCAACGTGATCGGCGTCGAGGTCAGTGAAGACGGGATCGTCTCGGCGATCTTCGATAACTCGGAAGTCCGCCAGATCGCCAAGATCGGCATCGCCACCTTCGCCAATCCTGACGGCTTGGCGGCAGTCAGCGGCAACGCCTATCGGGCGACTATTCCCTCCGGTGAGTTTGTCATCAAGCAGCCGGGGGTCGGTGGAGCTGGCGAAATCGCTCCCGGGACCTTGGAAGCATCCACCGTCGACCTCTCTGCAGAGTTCACCGGACTAATCACCACACAGAAGGCCTACTCGGCTTCTTCGAAGATCATCACCACTGCAGACCAGATGCTTGAAGAACTAATCAATATTAAGAGGTAATTCCTCGCGTTAATCACGCTTAACATCGAACGACATCTTAGACTGTATCAGAATCGTACACGGAGGGATCATGAATAAGCTTTTGTTTACTATCGTGATTCACCGGCTGTTATGCCCCCTCCGCTATCTTCGACCCGAACAGTGATGGTCGGAAAGGCGTAAAGCCATGTTGCAACAACAGCAGACGCGCACGAACAGCCGCGGCGAGGCCTATGTTATCGGCCCGACGGGTGCGCCTTTGACGTTGAATGATCTGCCGCCCGCAGACACCGGCCGCTGGGTTATCCGGCGCAAGGCCGAGGTGGTGGCCGCCGTTCGCGGCGGGCTGCTGACCCTGGACGAGGCGTGCGAGCGTTACACCCTGACCAACGAGGAATTCCTCGCTTGGCAGAAGTCGATCGACCGCCACGGCCTGGCGGGCCTGCGCACCACGCGGCTTCAGCAGTATCGCTGATCCCGCACCTCAGACTACGGTTTGAGAAAGCGACCGCGCCGGTCTCCGGCGCGGTCGCTTTCGTTTTCAGCGCTGATACGGCGCGCCCAGCAGGTTAGCGTCCGACAGCTTGCGGACACTGACCACGATCCGCTCCCGCTCCCCGGCTCGCCGCTCGACCAACAGCCGCGCGACCTGGGCGTCGTCATGGAAGGCGTGGCCCTTGATCGCGTCGAGGATCGCCTTCGCCAGGTTATCGAGGTCGATCCACGGCGGATCGCCGACATATTCCATCATGATATCGACCGAGAACTCGCCCCATGACGGACGCGCGCCGCGCCAGGCCTTGCGGAAGAACTCGTAGACCAGCGGCTTGTAGTATTTCGACTGGGTGGTCAGGCCGTCCACGACGATCTCGAAGAGGCCGTCGGCCTCCCGCGCGCGCACCTTTCCATGATGGGTCCAGCTATCGTCCATGGCGCTCCATAATCCGTGCGCGCCTTGCAGTCTCGCGCCCGTTCGTTAAACCGACGCTGCGAAGCAATCGGAGCCCTTTGACCATGACCGCGACCCGCACCGAAACCGACACCTTCGGCCCTATCGAGGTCGCGACCAATGTCTATTGGGGCGCGCAGTCCCAACGGTCGATCGGCAACTTCAAGATCGGTTGGGTAAAGAAGCGGAATCCGGTGATCCGGGGGCTGGGCATCGTGAAGCGAGCCGCC
>NZ_JAUXXE010000017.1 GCF_030681155.1 Phenylobacterium sp.
CTGCTGTTCATCTGCTGCCATCCCGACCTGCCCGCCGTGCAGCAGGTGGCCGTCGCCCTGCGCATCGTCTGCGGCCTGTCGGTGGCGCAGATCGCCCGCGCATTCCTGGTCGGCGAAAGCGCCATGGAGCAGCGGATCACCCGCGCCAAGGCCCGCATCGGCCAAGCCAAGGTCGCCTTTGAAACCCCGGGTCCGGCAGAGCGCGCCGAGCGCCTAGCCGCCGTCGCCGCCGTCGTCTACCTGATCTTCAACGAGGGCTATTCCTCGACCGGCGAGGAGGCTGACCGCAAGGCGCCCTTCGCCGAGGAGGCGATCCGCCTGGCGCGCCTGCTGCTGCGCCTGTTCCCGGCCGAGCCGGAGATCATGGGGCTGACGGCCCTGATGCTGCTGCAGCACGCCCGGGCTCCGGCCCGCTTCGCGCCCTGCGGAGAACTGATCCTGCTTGCTGACCAGGACCGCACGCTGTGGAACCGCGCCCTGATCGCCGAGGGTCTGGCCCTGCTCGACAAGGCCCTGCGCCACGCCGCCCCCGGCCCCTATCAGGTCCAGGCCGCCATCGCCGCCTTGCACGACCGCGCCCCGCGCGCCCAGGACACCGACTGGCGCGAGATCGACGCCCTCTACGCGACGCTGGAGCGCATGACGCCCTCCCCGGTCGTGACCCTCAACCGCGCCGTCGCGGTCAGCAAAGTGGCCGGGCCGCAGGCTGCGCTCGACATGATCGAACCCCTGGCCAAGCCCCTAGGCGGCTACTTCTATTTCTACGGCGCCAAGGGCGGCTTCCTGATGCAGCTGGGCCGAGGCCGCGAAGCCTACGAAGCCTTCGACCGCGCCATCGCCCTAGCGGGCACCGCCGCCGAGGCCGCCCACATCCGCCTGCACCTGGACCGCTTGGCGAAGGATGCCGAGGCCGGCGCCCGCTGAGCAGCAAAAAGCCCGCCTCCAGCACTGGAGGCGGGCCAATTTCGCTCAGTTCAGATCGCCGTCTCAGGCGAGGCTGAGTGCGTCCCGGCGACGGGCGGTGCGGACCATCGAGCCGGCCACGCCGAAGCCGATGATCATCATCGCCCAGGTCGCTGGTTCAGGAACCGCCGCCATCACCGAAACATTGTCGAGCGCCGCGCCCCAGCAGCAGTTGGCGGGGTTGTCGCTCGTGCCGGTGAAGACAATCTGGGTGAAGGCCCCGGTCGCGACGAACGACATGCTGCGCGACGACCACACCATGTTGTTTCGGGTGTTGGCCGAACTCAGCACGTATTGGGCCTCACCAATCTCAGCGCCCCCGGCGCTGACGGTGATGAGGCGCCCGGCGTCACGATACATGTCGGGATTGCCGGAAATGTCGAACGTCAGGTTATAGGTCCGGCCCGCCTGGGTCGCGATGGTCTGGGCGATGGCGCCGCGACCGAAGCCTCCTATGAGATCAAGGCTATAGCCGTCGCCATCCGACGATTGCCATGCGCCGTTGGACCAATCGACGTAGTTGGTGAGCACTGTCCAACCGGCGATCTGCGCGGGGGTTACGGCCGAAACGGTAGTGAAGCCAGTCCGCGTGTCGCCCTTGAACCCGCCATTGACGACGAGTTCGGTGGCCGCGCTCGCCGCGCCCGCGGTGGATAGCGCAGCGACGACGCCGGCCATGAGCAGTTTGAGTTTCACGGAATACTCCCCTCGATTGATCGAATGCTTGGAGAGGTGCGCCCTCGCCTCCGCGGTCCCGAGTTGGGACAAGCCACGCTTCCAATAGCTAGGCCGATCACCACAATCAAAAGGTGCGAACGGCGACTTGTGAACCGCCGTTAACAATTCGCCGAACGGGCGAAATCCTTCGCGCCAGTCTCCCTTCACAGGGGCAAAAAGCCGAAAGGCCCGCCCCCAGGGGTGGGAGCGGGCCAAGGTCGTGAGCCGGGTCGATCAGGCGGCGCTGAGTGCGTTCCGGCGGCGATTGCTGCGAACCATGGTCCCGACGCCGCCAAAGCCGATGATCATCATCGCCCAGGTCGAGGGCTCGGGAACGCCCGCCGCCAGGCTGTAGAGGTTGATCTTGCCCTGGATGAAGGCGCTGTTGCTGGCCTGTTCCTTGGTCCAGAAGCCGTCGCTCGGATTGCCGCCGACCAGGAAGCCGGCGATGTCCAGGGTGTAGGTGTCGGCACCGATCATGAAGGTGTCGGAACTCGCATTGAAGTTCATCGTCACCCGATCGGCGCAGCCGTTCACGTTGATGCCGCTGTTGTTCGCCCCGCCGTTCGCGCAGCTGTTGCCCTGGTTCGGCGTCTCGAAGTGGGTGAAGTTGTAGGTGAAGGTGCGGTCGCCGAGATTGACGTTGTCGACGATGACCTCAGCGGTGAACAGCAAGGTGATCCCGGTGATCGAAGTGCCCGAGCTGATCGGGAAATTCAGATGCTGGAACTCGCCCATGGTGAACGCGCCGGACGAATAGGGCGAGTTCACGCTGATCGGCCCAAAGTCCGATCCAATGAAGTTATAGCCGCTCTGGCCATAGCCTTGCGCGACGCCCCAACGCACCTGGGCGTTGGCGCTGTCGTTGTTCGTGTAGGTCGCGCTCGACCCGATCGCGTTGGACCACGCCCCGCGGACGTTTTCGAATGACACCGTCGCGGCGGCTGCGGGCGCAGCCAGAACCGTCGTCAAAGCAAAAGCTGAAATCGCGACAGCGCGCGCAGTCGAACCAATATTTTTCATGTTAACTCCCCGTTAAGCAGCCTCAATCCGCCCAATAACGGTCACAAACTTGCGCGTCAAATATCCACCGTTCACTTTTCCACGCGATTACTTATATTTCTCCTCACTAGCGAAATTTTACATTCTGTCATCACAAGATTCGCCTCACAGGAACTGCAAATCAAAATTTGTATTGCGAAGATTCAGCTCACCTTGAACAACTGACGCCCAAGGCGGAAACCTAACCCCCAGGGCAGACCCATGCTTGCCGGCGCCCAGGTGACGGGTCATCTAGCCGGACGTCAGGGGGCGATCATGGCCAAGAGCGAACTTCAGGGCCTGCTTGAGCAGCGGCTGACCGAGGAACTCGGCGAGGCTGAGGCCGCAGCACGCCTGACCGGCCAGATATTCGAGATCGCCTTGAGCTGGCGCCCGCCTCAAGCGCCCGCGGCCCAGGTCTCACGGATCGTGGCCTATGCGTTTGGCAATCGGCCTCGCGATGGGGCCGGGCCAAACGACCTCGCCGACCCTGGCCCTGTGAACGAGGCCCTGGCCCAGGCGGTGCGCGCGATCCACCGGCTGAACCCCGTCAAGATCTACGCCCAATGGGAGATCGCCCGCTTCCTGGTCGATCAGCCCGGCATGGCGGACATGGTCTCAATCGAGCCGGTCTATCTGCCGGACGGAACGCTGGAATATCTCTCGACCGATGGCGTCGCCGCGGAGGTTCTCCGCCACGAAGGCGGCGCGGCAGCGTCGATGGGCGCCGTCGCCATCGTCGCCCACAGAGACCACGCCAAGCGCTGCGTCCAGATTTCGCGCCGCCACGGCATGAACGCCATCGTGGCCGCGGAGATCGAACTGCCCGTCACCTACGACCCCCTTTCGGGGCAACCCTGGACGCGCCGCCGCGATATCTACCTGGCCCACGATCTCGCCGCCCAGTTCATCGCCCTGCGCAGCCAGGCGATCGCCGAACCGGGCGAGATCTAGTTCACCGCCAGAGAAATCCGACGGTCCCTGTCGGAAACGCCAAAACCGGTTCGTCCTTGGGTCATCTGCAGCACAGACTGCGACGATCAATCGAAGAGGACGGAAACGATGGCCAGTGAAACCATGACCCCGCCGACCGTGACCGGCGTCACGCCCTACATCAACGTCCAGGGCGCCAGCGAAGCCTCGGCCTTCTACCAGAAGGCCTTCGGCGCCAAGGAGTTGATGCGGATGCCGGCCGAGGACGGCAAGCGCCTGATGCACTGCCACCTCGAGATCAACGGCGGACCGCTCTTGATGAGCGACTGCTGGCCTGAGGAAGGCCACCCGCACCAGCCCTCCAACTCCTTCACCATGCACCTGCAGGTCGACGACATCGACGCCTGGTGGAAGCGCGCGATCAACGCCGGCGCGACCCCGGTGATGCCGGTGGCCGACATGTTCTGAGGTGACCGCTACGGCACGCTCCGCGACCCCTTCGACGTCAACTGGTCGCTCGGCCAGACCAAGCGCTGACCCTCAGCCGAGCCGGAGCCAAACCCATGGTCACCATCACCGACACCGCGCCCGCCACCACCCTAAAGCTGATGCTCTGGGCGGGCCGTATCCTGACCGGCCTGGTCGTCGCCTTCATGACCTTCGACACGGTCATCAAGCTGATCGATCTGCAGGTCGTGCGCGACAGCCTCGACCAGCTCGGCTACCCGGCCGCGCTTGGCCCCACCATCGGCGCGATCGAGCTGATCTGCCTGCTGCTCTACATCTTCCCGCGGACCGCGGTGCTGGGCGCGGTGCTGCTGACGGCGGTCATGGGCGGCGCGATCGCCAGCCACCTGCGGGTCGGCGACCCGCTGGTCTCCCACACCCTGTTCGGCGTCTATCTCGGCGCGGCGATCTGGGGCGGCCTCTATCTGCGCGACGCCAGGCTGCGCGCCATCTTCCCGATCCGGCTCTAGTAAAGGAACGCCCTCCCATGTCCGACAAGGTGGACGCCTACATCGCCGGCCTCGATGGTTGGCAGGCGCAAAGCGCCCAGCTCCTGCGCCGCGAGATCCTCGCCGCCGGCGACCTGGCCGAAGACTTCAAGTGGGGCCACCCGATGTGGTCGGCGAGCGGCGCGGTCTGCCTGTTCAAGAGCTTCAAAAGCCACATGACGCTCGCCTTCTGGCGCGGCGCCCAGATGACCGACCTCGACCCGCGCCTGGAGCCTAGCGGCGGGTTCCAGATGGCCGCGATCAAGCTCACGGGCCCAGACCAGATCACCGCCGAGGAAGTCCGCCGCCTGGTCGCCGCAGCCATCGCCCTCAACCGCGAACATGGCGACCCGATGACGATGGCCAAGACCTAAGCGCCGCCTTTCCTCCCCTGCGAAGCGGGGGAGGAAAGGCTAGGCCGGAGCAGGCACACCTTCGCAACGCTTGCCCGGAAGCTTGCGAAATTCCGCCCCAACGTCCTAATGACAGGACGATGCGCGACCTCAACGACCTCTACTATTTCGTCCAGGTGGTGGACCACGGCGGCTTCGCACCGGCCGCCCGGGCGCTGGGCCTGCAAAAATCAAAGCTGAGCCGGCGGATCGCCCAGCTGGAAGAGCAGTTGGACACCCGGCTCATCCACCGATCCTCACGCAAGTTCGCCGTCACCGAGGTGGGCCGCGAGTACTACGAGCACTGCCTGGCCATGCTGGTGGAGGCCGAGGCCGCCCAGGCGGTGATCGACAGCGTCAAGGCCGCGCCGCGCGGCGTCATCCGCATGAGCTGTTCGGCCGGCCTGCTGACCTACCAGATGGGCGCCCTGGTCGCGCGCTTCATGGCGCTGCACCCCGAGGTCACGGTCCACCTTGAAAGCACCAGCCGCCGGGTCGACGTGATCGGCGAGGGCTTTGATCTGGCGATCCGGGTTAGCGAGCCGCCACTGGAACAGTCCGACCTGGTGATGCGCAAGCTGGACGAAAGCGTCCACCGTCTGGTCGCCAGTCCCGATCTGGTGGCCCTGCATGGCGCGCCCGCCGGCCCGGCCGACTTGGGCGGTTGGCCCAGCCTGGATTTCGGCCCGGCCCATCGCGACCACGCGTGGGCCCTCCACCATGAAGACGGCATGACCGCCGAGGTTCGCCACCACCCTCGGCTGATCACCGACGACGTCCACATGCTGCACGAGGGCGCGCTGCAGGGCCTTGGCGTCGTCCTCCTGCCGAGCGTGGTCGTGATCGGCGATATTAACGCCGGCCGGCTGATCGACCTGCTGCCGCAGTGGCGCCCCCGACGCTGGGTGCTGCACGCGGTGTTCCCGTCGCGCCGCGGCCTGCTGCCCTCGATCCGCATGCTGATCGACTTCATCGCCGAAGGCTGCGCCGCCCAGCACGTCCACGACGAAACCAACGAGACTGAATGAACGACCGACGCCATTGGCAGGTCGCTGTCGCAACAGCCCATCGGGCGGCGACAAACGCCAGAGCTCGGCTCAGCGCGCCTCGTGCATCCTTGGGTGAGCGAGGGCCCTCGTGGCTCCTCAGTCGAAGAGATGACTCTCGTAGGCGAGGCCAATCGCGACAAGAAGGATGATCGCCAACGCCTTCACCAATTGCCAGAGCGCGATGCTGAACGCTTTCCAGCGGCTCTTATCGCCACGGCTTAGCCACGCGGTCTGCACGGCGAGGTACCAGACTGTCGCCCCGGCCGCGAGCGCGCCCCCGGCCATCCGACCATGTTGAAGGCCATGCTCCATCGTCATGCCGATCTGCAGCAGCAGCGCGAACACTGACGCCGGGTAGCATTCGATGAAGAACGGCGCGCGCAAGGTGGTGCGCGACAGCGAGAGCCCCGAGGCCTTGACGTAACGCAGTGCGAACATCAGCGGGAAGAGCGCAAACACGAGCGACCGGAACACGATCAGATTCTGCTGCGACATCTGCAGGATGGGCGCATTGACCTGGCCAACAGGGTCGATGTGGAGCCCGATCTCGAGGAAGTGGGAGAGCAGCAAACTCAATAGGAGAAACAGCGGCGGCGACAGCGAGCGGTCAAACCGCTCCTCCTCCGGACGGTGGAACTGCGCCTTGCAATATTCGAGGGTCTTGAGCGGCTGGACCAGGGTGAGCAACACCGTGCGAGGATAGAAGACCAACCAGGTCATCACCTCGTAGAGAAGTTCCTCCAGCGACCGGAGCATCCTCATAAAATCCATGATCGGTACTCTCTCGCCTCAGTGATCAGGTGGAGTCTCACGAGGAATCGGTAAACGAGCTCTCATCGGAGCACGGCGTCACTGCCGGCACGGTGACATGGATCCGGACTATTGCATGCAAGCCAAGCGACATCCGCGCGCCAGCCGCCATTGACACGTTCGGGTGGAACGCTTTCGCGCCTTGACCCTTTTAGCGCTTCAGAATTTGCTGATGCGGGACCTAGTCTCCCTCAACCTAAAGTCATGGAGCCGGCCTGTGCCGATATCGTCTGAAAGCGCCCGCATCTTCGGGCTAGCCGCGCTGGCCGCCAACGCCCTGGTCGCCCTGCCCGCCGCAGCTCAGGTGACGCCTTCGGATGTTCGCGACTTGGTTGGCGCACGCGCGGCGAGCGGGGAGTCCGAATTGGCCTCCCGAGGGTATGTGAATGTCGGCGGACAAACCGGCGCCGATCGCAAATGGACCTATTGGTGGAATGACCGACGAGGCGTCTGCCTCACCGTCTCGACCGCGGAGGGTCGATACGATTCCCTGGTTTCAGCTCCGAACGCCGACTGCCGGCAGCGTGCCGATCAGGGGTTTGCGCCGCCGCCATTTGGATATGGCGGACCTGGCCGGGACGACTATCGCGAGCACATCGCGCTCATCTGTTATGGCCAGGGGGACAAGCTCACCACCCAGCCGCAGACCGGCTACCAATGGGACGATGACAAGCGGAAATATGTGCCCAAGAGCGGCTACGAGCTCACCCACCAAGACTACAGCACGTCTGTGACCATCGAGATCGATGGGGAGAGGGGCCGTATTCGTCCGGCCAAGAACATGCTGCCGCCACTCCGCTCCGGCGGGGCCGACGGCTGGTATGACCTCGCCAACCTTTCGATCTCCCGTGATTTCATCCGCGGCGAGTTTCGGCTCAACGGCGCGAACAAACCGAAGATGACCATCGATCGCCGCGCGGGTCACATCAGTCTTGATGGGCTGACCAAGTTCAACGGGACCTGCACGCCGCTCGACGCGGACCGCAAATTCTGACCGACGCCTGCTAGGGCTTATCCCGCAGCCTGATCATGGCTGCGGGGTTGTCGAGTTGCTAGGCCGCGGCCCGTTCGGTCGGCAGCACCTGGTCCAGCGACAGCAAGGTCACGATGCCCTCGTCGGTGGAGATGATCCCCTGCACGAACTCGCGCACATCGTCGGTTCCGACGCCGGGCGGCGGCTGCACCATATCCTCGGTCACCGCGATGATGTCGCAGACCGCGTCCACCAGCAGGCCGACCGGCACGCCATTGATGTGAGCGACCACCACGACGGACGATGAGTCCGGCGTGCAGGCCCCGAGCCCCAGCCGGGCGCTGAGATCGACCACCGCCAGCACCACGCCGCGCAGGTTGATCATTCCCATCACATAGGACGGCGCATGGGGCACGGGGGTCGAAGCGCTCCACCCCCGGATCTCCCGCACCGCCATGATGTCCAGGGCGAACTGCTGCCCGCCGATGCGGACGCTGATGAGTTCGGCGCCCGATCCGGCGTCCATCAGAACTCCTCCCAGGTGTCGGCGGCCGGAACCACCGCCAGCTTGCGCGCCGTCGCGCCCATGGAGATCGGGCCACGCGCCGGTTCGCTGCGAGTCGCCTGGCCCCGACGCGACGCTTGCGCGCGGCCCCTGGCCTCGCCGATCTCGAACTCCTCCATCAATTGGTCCAGCTCGCTGGCCTGGTGAGCCAGGGCATGGCTCGCCGCGGTCGACTGCTCGACCATGGCGGCGTTCTGCTGGGTCATCTGGTCCATCTCATTGATGGCGGTGTTGACCTGGCCAAGACCCACGGCCTGTTCCTGGGCCGAGGCCGCGATCTCCGTGACCAGTTCAGTGATCTTGCCGACCTCGCCGACGATGCGCTGCAGCGCCTGGCCGGTCTTGCCGACCAGATCGACGCCGGAACTCACCTGGGCCGTCGAGGCCGAGATCAGCGCCTTGATCTCCTTGGCCGCCTCGGCCGACCGCTGGGCGAGGGCCCGGACCTCGGAGGCGACGACCGCGAAGCCGCGACCGGCCTCGCCCGCCCGCGCCGCCTCGACCCCGGCGTTCAGCGCCAGCAGATTGGTCTGGAAGGCGATCTCGTCGATCACCCCGACGATCTGGCTGATCTGGGTGGCCGAGGCCTCGATCTTGCCCATGGCGCTGATCGCGTCGGCGACCACCGCGCCGGAGGCTTCGGCGTCGCCGCGCGCGGCGTTGACCACGCCCTGCGCTTCGCGTGCGCCCTCGGCGGTCTTGCGCACCGTGGCGGTGATCTCGTCGAGCGCCGCGGCGGTCTCTTCCAGATTGGCGGCCTGACGCTCGGTGCGGCGTGAAAGGTCGTCGGCGGCCGAAGTGATCTCGCCAGTGCCCGACCGGATCGCGCCCGCGGCGCCGGCCACATTGCCCATCACCTCGTGAAGGCGGTTGATCGCGGCGTTAAAGTCGGCCTGCAGCCGCTGATATTCCTCTGGGAAATGTCCGTCGAGGCGATAGGTCAGGTCGCCCGCCGCCAGCTTCGACAGCGCGGTCGCCGTCGCCTCCACCGCAAAGACCTGCTGCTCGCGCGCGGTGTTGCGCTCGGCGCTGCGGCGCAGATGCTCCTGCTCGGTCGCGGTGATGTCGGTGGCCAGCTTGATGACCTTGTAGAGCCGGCCCGACTTGTCGAACATCGGATTGTAGGACGCCTGCAGCCAGACCTCGCGGCCGCCCTTGGCCAACCGCAAGAACTTGTCGGCGACGAACTCCCCATTGTTCAGCGCTCGCCAGAACGCCCGATACTCTTCGCTCGCCGCATATTCTGGCGTTGCGAACATGCTGTGCTTTCGACCTTCGATCTCAGCGGCCGAATACCCCATTACCTTACTGAAATTCTCGTTGGCCCGAATAATCGTTCCGTCGAGCTGAAACTCGATCACAGCCTGGGATTTATGGATCGCTCCCAAAATCGCTTCGAGTTCAATTGCTTGCTCGCTACCCTTCTCGCTTCCGCGATTTTTCCCGAAGATCATGAACCCTGCCCCCCAGCAGAAACACGAACGTCCCGACGCTCATGGCGTCGCTCTATGGTTGCGCCCGCTCAAGTAAACGAAACCGTAACGGCGTTGTATTCTATGTCCAACACCTCACGAGTCCTTGCCGTGCTTGCTATTTGCGCCGACGAAGACCTATCTCAGGGTGTGGACCGCCCCTCCAGATATCGCCAAACTGGCAGGCGCAGGCCCTCGGCGGCTGCTAGCATGCCCTCCCCGCCGCCCTGGAGATCGCCATGAACCTCGACGCCATCCTGAAGCCCGGCGCCATCGCCGTGATCACCGGCGCGGCCGGCGGCATCGGCCTGGCCGCCGCCGAGCTCTGCGCGCGGCGCGGCATGAAGGTCGCACTGGCCGACCTTCCCAGCCAAGCCCTCGATAGCGCCCGCGAGGCCGTCGCCCAGCTCGCCCCCAGTCCCGGCGATGTCGTCGCGATCGCCACCGACGTCGCCGACTTCGACCAGATCCAGCGCCTCCAGGCCCAAACGGCGAAGGTTTTCGGCGCACCCCCAGCCCTGCTGATGAACAACGCCGGCGCAGGCCTGAACCCAGGCGGGACGGCGCAGGATCTAGCGGCCTGGCGTCGCCTGCTGGACATCAACCTCTGGGGCGCGATCCACGGGGTCCAGGCATTCCTGCCCGGCATGGTCGCCGCCGCGGCGCCCGCCCTGATCGTCAACACCGGCTCCAAGCAAGGCATCACCACCCCGCCAGGCAACGCCGCCTACAACGTCTCGAAGGCCGCCCTGAAGGTCTACACCGAGGCGCTCGCCCACGAGCTGCGCAACACCCCCGGCGCGGAGGCGATCACCGCCCACCTGCTGATCCCAGGCTTCACCTTCACCGGCATGACCACGCGCCCCGGCGCCGACCCGGCCGCCAAGCCGCCCGCCGCCTGGAGTCCGCAGCAGGTCGTCGACTTCATGATCGAGCGCTTGGCCCGCGACGACTTCTACATCCTCTGCCCAGACAACGACGTCGACCGCGCCACCGATGAGCGCCGCATGCAGTGGGCGATGGGCGACGTGATCGAGAACCGCCCCGCCCTCTCGCGCTGGCACCCCGCCTGGAAGGAACGGTTCGAGGCCTTCATGGCCGGACACTAGTCTCCAACCCGGCCAAGGTTCGGCACGCGCCCAGGCGGTCAGCCGCCAAGCATCGCCTGCAGGGCGGTCATGTCGAGCTGGCCCGCCGCCGCGATCAGCCGCCGCCGCTCCTGCGCGTCGCCGATCGTCCCGAGCTGCGGCACGATCAGGACGATGACCCTCGCCTTGCTGGCGGCCCCGACGCCTGCGCCCAGCGCGGGGTTGACCCGCATCATCGGCCGCGCGCCCGGCTCTGCGCAGCGCCCGCTCAGGTTGGCCGTCGCCGCGGCTCTGGTCATGCAGTAGGGCGCGGCGCGGCCGCCTGGCGCCAAGCCGGCCAAGGCCTGCCGCATCTCGGCGGCCTGCTCCGGCGACCCGGCCTTCTCCTGCCACGCGGCGGTCGCGCCCAGATATTCGCCGATGCTGACCGGTACGAAGCCGGGCGTTCCGGCCGGTGTGATGACCGTGTACTCGCTGCCTGCACGCGTGAACCGCAGGATCCCGCCAGCCTCTTTCCGCTGTTCGGGCAAGGTGAAGAAGCCGCTGTCGTCGGCCGCCAGCGCCTTGTCGGTCTTGTTGATCATGTATCGCAGCACCGGTCCCTCCCCGTCGCCGGGATAGCGGCCCGCGGCGTCGGGCTGGCTCCACGTCACATTGATGCGCCGCGAGATCACCCCGCCCCAGACCATGTCGGGATCGCCGGCGGCCACCGGCTGTTCCAGGACCACGCTGGCATGCAGCGCAAAGCCGCGCCGATCCTTCAGCGCCGGAGTCGCCAGGATCGTGTCCCGCAGCTTCACCCCCTTGGCCTGCAACGGCGTCCGCTCGGCCGCCGACGGCGTGGGCCGTGAGCGATTGTAGGTGAAGTCCACCTGACCGAGCGCCGCGGCGGACGCGGCGTCCTGCGGCAGGTCGGCCAGGGCAGGAATGGCTGAAAGTCCAAGGGCGATCGAAGCTAGGGTTAGGTGTTTCACGCGCCTGCGATGTCGCCATCACCGCCGCGCTGAACAGCCGCCATCGCCCAGCCCCGCTTAGAATGCGACGGAATGCGCCACCCACGGCGCCTTGCGCCCTCGACTACCTAAGATAGGCTTAGCCGCCCTCTGGTAGTGGGGCGAGATGGAGTAGCCGCATGCGCACGCTCATGATCGCAGTCTTCGCGACACTCACCCTGGCAGGAACCGCCCACGCCGAACGCGTCGGCTGCCGAGAGGTCTTCGGTGGGGGCGAGCGCTGCAAACAGGCGGACGGCCACGTCACCGAGACCATTCCTGACGGCGAGGGTGGCGTGCGAAAAACCTCGACCAATCCCCACTATTGGAAAAGCACTGACGGCCGCGGCGTGGCTGTGACGCCGCCGGACAGCATGATCCGAAATTCACCCATGCTGCGCCGCGACTATTGGGGTCGGGTGACCGAGCCTTGGGAGCCGAAGAAGCAGCCGACCCCGATCGACGGCGGCTGGAAGGCGCCCCGTTCGGACCCCCGTTGACCGCCTCTGGAACCGCCCGCCCCGGTCCCCGTTCAGCCAAAGAGGGATAGTCGTTAACTACGGCGTTCAACATGAGTACGGCAGAGCAATATCTAGCCCTGGCCAGAGACGCGCGAGCCGCGGCGGCGAGGGCCAATCTCCCCCACGACCGCGCCCGCTTGCTGCAACAGCACGACTACTGGCTGAAATGCGCGTTAAAGGCCGGTACGCGCTCGGCCCAGGCTGGCTAGCAACCAAGAAAAAGGCCCTCCCGCCGAGGCGAGAGGGCCCTGAAGTTCTAGCGCCAAGCCTGGATCAGGCGGCGCTAAAAGCGTTACGGCGGCGCGAGGTGCGCACCATCGAGCCGACCGCCCCGAAGCCGATGATCATCATCGCCCAGGTCGCCGGTTCGGGCACGCCAGTGCCGGTGATGGTCTTGAAGTAACCGACCGTGTGGTTGTCGCTCTCGTAGCCGCCGCCCGCCGGATTTTCCAGGAAGACGACGCGGTCGAACTTGGTGCCGCCGGTCGCGTAGAAATTCACGAAGGCATAGGGCTCGCCGCTGTTCTGGCCTTGGTTCGGCGCATCAGGCTTGCCGAAGTACGCCGAGTTGCCGCCGATCTTGCTCAGCACGGTGGAAGCGTCGAAGGTGAAGATCTTCGTCCCGCCGGAATAGAGTTCCAGCACGTTCCCGCCATCCAGGGCCGGCAGATAGTAGCCGAAATAGGTCACGCCAGCGGCGTCCTGCGTGCTGGTGAGGTTCAGCGAATAGCCGTTGCTGTCGAAGGTCACGGCGTAGTTGCTGCCGCCTTCGCCGCCGTACTGGTCGCCGGCATGCACCTGGGTCGAGGCGCCGTACTGGCCGCTGATGACGCCGTTGCCGCCGAAGTTGGAGCTGAAGCCGCCAACGCCCACCGCCCGGCTATCGAAGGTCTCTTTGCCGAGAACGTCGAACAGCGCCGTGGTGTTGGTCACCCCAGGGGCTTCATAGGTGACGGTGATGCCGGCCTGAGCCGCTCCGGCCATGGCCGCGGCTGCGGCGACACCGGTGATAAGCAAACTGAGCTTCATTCGTTTCCCTCGTCGCGAATGGGTGCGCTGTACTCCGCCCCTATTTTTGGAAAACACCGTTCTACGGCGCCTCGCGCACCTGAGCTTTCAGATTCTCTTCTCGCGTGAATCTGCGTGCGCGGGTCACAATTTTCGTGAGGCGGCACTAACTGCGGCGCTTTGCATTGGATCAACGGGAACCCTCTGAAAATCGGAGGTCACGTCACCATGCAGAAGCTCAAATTCCGCGACTTCATCGCCAGCTATACCCAGCGCGAGGAACTGGTCGGCGAAGTCCCCACCGAGATCCGCCTGAACGCCAAGGCCCTCGAAGTCCGCACCTGGCTGGAGTTCGAGCAACGCCTCAAGGCGGCCGGCGCCGACGATGAACTGTGCCAAGCCGGCAAGCGCATCTGGCGACGCTATCGCATCGCGGCGAGATCGAGCCTGTCGTGATCGGCCCAGCAAAAGACCCTCCCGCCGAAGCAAGAGGGTCCGCGGCAAGGTAAGAGGTGATCGACTAGGCGAGGCTAAGGATGTTCCGACGACGCGCGGCGCGCACCGCCGAGCCGGCCGCGCCAAAGCCGATGATCATCATCGCCCAGGTCGCCGGCTCCGGCACCGCCGAACCTTCGAAACGCACTTCCGACAGACCCACCGGCGAATAGCCGTAGGTGGCCGGGTCGCTCTGGTGGTTGCCGGTCAGGTTCAGGCGCACGAACCGCGCCGCCCCGCTCAGGCCGAAGCTCTCACCGGCCAGAAGCTTGCCGGTCCCGCGCGAGAAGTTGTCGGCCAGGATGTCGGTATAGGTCACGCCGTCGGTCGAGATCGCCAGGGTAAAGGCGTTGGCCGCGCGGTCCAGGGTCGAGGCGTATTCCTCGACGCCGAAGTTATAGTTCCACACCTTCAGGCCATCGAGCTTGTAGAGCCCGCCCAGATCGAAGGTCAGGGTCGCGGCGTCCACGCCCAGGTCGGTCATCCACATGTTGGTGAACCCGGCGTCGTGCAGGTCGCCGACCATGCCGCTGCCGTTGATCAGGTTCTCGGCCTTGTACTGGTTGTAGTGGGTGAAGGTGCTCGAGGCCTCGACGCCGACCGGGGCGATCGTGGCCGCGGCGGCCGGGCTGGCCAGAGCGATGGCGGCGGCGGCGAGCGCCGAGGAGATCAAGGCCTTGGTCATCATGCTTTCCCATTGGTTAAGACGTGGGCGAGACATGACCCAGACCCGTGGCGGGCCGATTACGCTTTCATGATGGTTTAAACAGCCGAGCGAGCACCTGCGCGGGCGTCAGGCCGCGTTCTTCAGGGCCGCCACCTCACGATAGGCCAGTAGGGCGAACACCCCATACATGCCGCACATCGACACCCCGTAGGCCGCCGCCGCGCCGGTGGCGCCGTAGGCGGGAGCGAGGGCCACAAGCAAGACCAGTTGGCACGCCGCCGCGCCTCCGACCACTGCATAGGTGGTTTGATTGCGCTTCTGGAATTTCAGATAGGTCGGGGCCAGCGAGAACAGCACCGTGAACGCGGTGGTCACGGCCAGTATACGCAGCGCGACCGCTCCCTCCTGTGCGAACTCGGGCCGAAACAACCCCAGCACCCGGCCAGGAAACCCGAACGTCGCAAGCAGGAAAACGGCGACGAGCGGGCCCAGCCAAAGCAGTCGCTGCCGACGCAGCACCATCAGCGTCCGGAAATCGCGTCGGTCGAGCAGCACCGACAGTTCCCGGCCATAGGCCCGGTTCGTCGATGTCGCCAGCACCGCGGCCATGCCTACAGTGCCCGTCGCGGCCGCATATGCGCCCACCGCCACCGGCGAGGAGTGCAACAATTCCAGCGCGATCACCCCGGCCTGTCCGACCAGGGCCAATGACACCCGGTAGACGAAGAACGGGCGCGTCTCCGATCGCCACACCGCCAGCTCCGTGACCGGATCGGCGGCCAGCATCACGCGCGGCGCCGAACGTCGGAACGCCGTCGCCATCACCGCTAGCGCAGCCACCCACGCCAGACCCCAGCAGCCGATCACCAGGGCGCCGCTCACCTCCGCCATCCCCGCGAACAGAGCGCCGGCCAGGGCCAGGGCGAGCGCCGGGACGAGCAGCTTGAACGTCCCCAACGCCAGCATCGGCCGGCCCATCGCGCTCAGGACCTCCACCCCATAGTGCGCCAAGGCTCCGGCCGGCAGCGACAGGCAAGTGACCAGGATGGCCATCCGCGTCTCGTCGGAATGCGCGCCGCCCCAACCGATCCAGACGCCCACCGATGCGCCGATCACCAGCGAGGTCAGGATGGTGCGGCGCAGTCCAAACGTCAGCAGCCCGCGCGCCCGGCCCCAGTCCCTGCGCTCCAGCATCGCCGGCAGCCGGCGCAGCGCGTACTTCTCGGCCCCGCGCGGAGCGAAGGTGGCCAGGAGAATGAAAACCGCCGACGCGACGACATAGGCCTCGAAGCCGTCGACGCCGAGGCGCCGCGCCACAAGCACCGACAGAACATAGGCGACCGCCTGCCCCGCGATCGCGACGCCGACCAGCGAGGTCGCCTGCCAGCGGTCCATCAGCCGCGACCGCGCCCCTTGAAGCCTTCTAGGGAAAACACCTGATATGCGCCCTTTATTGGGATCGGTAGCGTCATCGCCAATATCCCACCTACGGGCATTGGAAATTTGACGCAATCGGGAGCCATGCTTTGAGTATTAGCCGTAGAGACGCTGTCAAATATTCTGGCTTTGCAGTCGCCGGTGCGATGGCCGCCGCCAAGTTCTCGCCCGCAGCCATGGCCGCCACCCCAGACTTCGACATCAACAAGGCATTCGCGACATTCATGCGCGACCTGGGCGGCGCTCCGACTGACGGCGGCGGCGCCGTCACCTTCACCGGCAGCGACCCCATCGTCCGCAGCCGCTTTCGCATCGGGACCTGCATGGCGATCCCCGCCATGGCCGCCGGGGTCGGCGCCGCAGCGATCTGGAAACAGCGCACCGGACAGGGCCAGGACACCCGCGTCGATCTGCGGGAGTCGGTCTACAACACCATGCCGGCCACCGGCCTGATCCTGCAGCACAAGCATGCCCTGGGCATGTTCGACGCCGAGGATCCGCTGCCCTCGAGCTTCACCTTCGCCCCGACCGTCAACGGCCTGTTGCCCCAGGCGCCGCTGCTATTCGGCAACCCACTTTCGTTCGCCAGCTTCCAGACCAAGGACGGTCGCTGGGTCACCCCAACCGGACTTTATCCACAGCACCTCAACGGCTTCCTGAACATCGTCAAGGCCAGCCCCAACACGGAATCGATCACCGCCGCGATCAAGACCTGGAACGCCGACGAACTCGACGAGGTCGTCGCCAAGGGCGGCATGGTGATGGGCGTCCATCGGACGGCGGCCGAGTGGGCCCGTCACCCGGAAGGCATGCACCTGGCACGGCGCCCCGTGATCGACATCGTCAAGATCGCCGACTCCGCCCCCATCCCCTTCGGACCAAACCCGACCCAGCCGCTATCGGGGGTCAAGGTTCTGTCCCTCACCCACGTCATCGCCGGCACCACCGCGGCCCGGACCCTGGCCGAGTATGGCGCCGATGTCCTGCACGTCGCCCGCGACCAGTCCTTCGAACACGAGATTATCGTGATGGACGTCAATGTCGGCATGCGGTCCTCGTTCATCGATCTGCGCAATCCGGCCCAGAAGCGAAACTTCGAAACCCAGCTGCTGCCGAAGGCCGACGTCTTCATCGAAGGCTTCCGCGGCCGGTCGATGGAGCGCCTGGGCTTTGGCCCCGAGGAAGTCGCCAAACGGCGTCCCGGCGTCATCTACTGTTCCGTTCGCTGTTACAGCTGGGATGGCCCCTGGAAGGACCGCGCCGGCTTCGACATGGAGGCCCTGACGGTGTCCGGCTTCACCCTCGCCGAGGGCGGCGGACGTCCGCGCTTCCCGCCGACGATGGTGCTGAACGACTATATCGCCGGCTATCTGGGCGCGGCCGGCATCCTGGCGGCGCTGCGGCGGCGAGCGAGCGAAGGCGGCAGCTATCACGTGCGCATCAGCCTGACCCGCGCAGCTATGTGGTTCGCCAGCCTGGGCCAGTTTCCCACCACCGACTTTGACGCCACGCTCCCCGATCACCGGATGATCGACCCGGAAACCATCAAGGGCCAGACTCCCTACGGCGAGGTCCACAGGCTCGCGCCCCAGGTCAAGCTCTCCAAGACGCCGGGGCGTTGGCGCACCCCGCTGGTCACCGTTCGCGGCTCTGACCGCCCGACTTGGGAGGCCTGACACCGTGCGTAGATTCGTGTTCCGCCCGCGTAGCGCCGGGCCTTTGATCGCCCTCGCCGCTCTGCTTGTTCCCACCCTGGCCGCCGCCGAGGAAGCCGTCGCACAGACGGCCCAGGCCGACACACTGTCCTTCCAGTTGGCCTCTGCCGCCCAGGATACGGCCGCCCCGTCCGAGGCGCCGTCCGAGGGCCTGGACATGCTCGAGCTCTATCCAAACCTTCTCGACACCACCCTCTCGGTCGAGGGGGACCTGGCTGAATCCGACGCGCCGCACAGGTCGTTCCTGCGGGGCCAGACCCTGCTCGGCCCGTGGTTCGCCTGGAAGCAGCAGCTGACCCAGAACACCGGCCTGAGCATCGGCGGCTCGTGGGGCCTGCTCTATCAGAACTACTCGGTCAGCAGGATCGGCGAGCGCGACGCGGTCGGCAGCAAGTTCACCTTCAACCTCTCCTATGTCCTCGCCAATCGCGGCCAGGCCAATGCGCTCACCTTCGACATGGCGGTGGAGGACCGGCGCCCCTTCGGCACCGATCTGGCCCCGCTGCAGGCCGGGGTCGGCGCCGGATCCGGCGTGCCAACCGCCGCCACCTGGGGCGACTTCAGCCTCGGTGTCACCCAGGCCTATGTCCGCCAGAACCTGGCGAACAACCGCTACCAGTACGCGGTCGGCAAGGTGTTCGCGCCCAACTTCGTCAACCCCTATCCGTTCTTCGACGACAACCGGCAGTTCCTCAGCCTGGCCTTCTCGACCAGCCCGACCATCGCCGTCCCGCTGCGCGGCTTCGGCTTCGTCGGGGCGGCCTATCCGACTGACGGCAACCTCTATCTGAAGGGCGGGATGTTCACCGCCAACAGCAGCGACACCGGCTGGACCGTCGACGACTTCTTCAACAAGGACGAGCACTTCTACTTCTTCGAGGCGGGCTTTAGCGGGTTCGCGGGCATGGGCGTGCCGATCCACGGGCGCGGGCCGATGGACCGCAACAACTTCCACATCACCAGCTGGTACCGCGACGCGATGAGCGACGGCAGTCCGCGCGCCTATGGCTTCGCCTTCAACGCCAACTTCATGGCGGGCGAGAACACCATGTGGTTCGTGCGCGGCGGCTGGTCCGATGGCTGGCTCGCCGATCAGGCCCTCAGCGTCGGCGTCGGCTGGCGGCCGGGCCGGGAGTCCTCCGACCTGCTCGGTCTTGGCCTTGGCTGGGTTCACCCCTCCAACGACAACTTCGACAGCCAATACACCGGCGAACTCTTCTACCGGTTCCACGTCACCCAGAACCTAGCCTTCACCCCGAACCTCCAGCTGGTGATCAATCCCACCCTGAACCCGAACAAGGACGCCATGGCGGTCCTCAGCTTCCGGGGCCGCGTGACGTTCTAGCCCGCCGGATAAATCTCTCTGGAATTGACTCGTGGCTTCGACACTCGTATTTAACTGATACGTTAAATAACTCATCGGCTAATTAACCGACTGGATATCCGACAGAAGGACAGGCCCCGATGCAAACGCCCGCGATCGTCTCGCCGCAGGACTGGGAAGCCGCCCGCCTGCAGCTCCTGGTGAACGAAAAGGCCCACACCCGGGCCCGCGACGCCCTCGCCGCCGAGCGCCGGCGGATGCCCTGGATGGCGGTGGACAAGGCCTACAGCTTTGAAGGGCCAGCCGGCCCCATCAGCCTCCTGGACATGTTCGAAGGCCGTCACCAGCTCATCGTCTACCGCGCCTTCTTCGAACCGGGCGTCCACGGCTGGCCCGATCACGCCTGTCGCGGCTGCTCGTTTGGCGCCGACCAGGTCAGCCATCTGGCCCACCTCAACGCCCGCGACGTGACCTTGGCCTATGTCTCGCGGGCGCCGCAGTCCGACATCGCGCGCCTGAAGTCCAAGATGGGCTGGGACATGCCCTGGCACACCATCACCGACAGCTTCGACGCCGACTTCGGCGTGGACGAATGGCACGGACACAACGTGTTCTTCCGGCGCGGCGACCAGATCTTCCGCACCTACTTCATCAACAACCGTGGGGATGAGGCGATCGGCACCACCTGGAGCTATCTCGACCTCTCGCCGCTCGGCCGCCAGGAGACTTGGGAGGCCTCGCCCCCCGGCTATCCGCAGACCCCGCCCTACCAGTGGTGGAACTGGCACGACGGCTACGTCACGGACGCCCCGGCCGATCCCGTGTGGGTCGCTGTCTCGGAGGCCGGTGAAGCCGCATTCCGGGCCGCCAGCGCCGCCGCCCAGCCATGAGCCGGACATCTCCGCCCGAGGCGGCCGCCGGCTATCTGGCCCTGGCGGCCTCGCCGACCTTCGCGGTCATGGCGCTGGCCACCGCTCTCCTTGGCGGCCCGGCGGGCGCGTTTTGCGGGACCGGCCCGAAGGGTTGGCCGCCGGGCGGAATGGCCGTGATGTACCTGCTAATGAGCGCGTTCCACCTCTCGCCATGGCTACGGCGGCGAACGCGATGAACGATCCAGGAGTTGAATGAATGCAGGCCGCGACCGACCACCTGAGCGCGACGCTCTCGGCCTTGGCCGACCCCACGCGCCGGGCGATCCTGGCTCGGCTGGCCGATGGAGCCGCGACGGTCAACGAACTGGCCGAGCCGTTCGACATCAGCCTGCCGGCCGTGTCGCGCCACCTGAAGGTGCTGGCGTCGGCCGGCCTGATCTCCCGCGGCCGCGAGGCCCAGTGGCGGCCCTGCCAGTTGGAGGCTGGTCCGCTGAAGGACCTGGACGGCTGGCTCGCCCAGTACCGCCGCTTCTGGGAGGGCAGCTTTGACAAGATGGACGCCTATCTGGCGTCGCTCACGAAAGGGAACCCCGATGGCCCCAAGAACTGACGCCGAGGCGATCTCGACCCGGCCCGCGGTAGATCCCGGCATGCCGCTCCGCGACGACGAGCTGCTGATCGTCCGCGCCTTCGCCGCGCCGATCCCGCTGGTGTTCCGGATGTGGGAGGACGCGGTCCACCGGGCGCACTGGTGGGCGCCGAGGGGCTGCCGCTGCAGCCACTTCAGCCACGACTTCCGCGAGGGCGGCGCATGGCGGGCCTGCTTCCTGTTCGAGAAGTCCAACGAGGAGAACTGGCAGGGCGGCGTCTACCAGGAGATCGACCGCGATCGCCGGATCGTCTTCACCTTCACCTGGGACAACGGGCCGGCCGCTGGCGTCGAAATGCGGGTGACCATCACCTTCGCCGAAGCCCACGGCCAGACCATCCAGACCTTCCACCAGTCCCCGTTCACCGACGTCGAGCGTCGCGACAGCCACATAACCGGCTGGAGCGGGCTGCTGGATCGCCAACAGGCCTATATCGAGGGCAAAATCGAAGGAGATCTCTCATGATCACCCTCTACGCATTCAAATGGGTCCCGGATTTCGCCCAGGGCCTGGTCCGTGACCTGCGGGTCCGCTGGGCGCTGGAGGAAGCGGGCCTTCCCTACACCACCAAGCTGCTCGGACCGGAAGACCAGAACACGCCGGAATACCGCGACCTCCAGCCGTGGGGCCAGGTGCCGGTCATGGAAGACGACGGTCTGGCGCTGTTCGAAAGCGCCGCCATCGTTCAGTACATCGCCGACAAGTCGCAGGCGCTGTCGCCGCCCGATCCCGCCGGCCGGGCCAAGGTGGCGCAGTGGTTGTTCGCGGCCATGAACTCCGTCGAGCCGCACGTCGCCAACCTGGCCACCATCGACCTCTTCTGCGCCGATCAAGACTGGGCCAAGGCGCGTCGGCCCGACCAGGAGGCCTTCACCCGGCAGACGCTGGCGGCGCTGTCCAAACGCCTGGACGGCCGCGCGTGGCTGGAGGACCGGTTCACCGCCGCCGACCTGCTGATGGTGACCGTGCTCAGAATCCTGCGCCACACCGACATCGTCACCGCCGATCCTGTGCTCGGCCCCTACCTCGCGCGCGGCGAGAAAAGGCCTGCGTTCCAGAGGGCGCTGGCCGCGCAACTGGCGACATTCAGGGAAAACACGCCAGCGGCGGCCTGACCCGGCGGCGGCGCGATCGCCCGCCATATATCCCCTCTTCCCCTACGCTCGGACTGGCCCCACAGTCGGTGCAACGAAAAGAGACTCCGGGGAAACGCCAATGGCCACGATCGACGCCGCCGCACCGCCTGCGGGGCCCAAGCCGCTGTTCTCGGAGAGTTACAAACAGTCGGTGCTCTGGCTGCTCGTGCTGGCCTACACCTTCAACTTCATCGACCGCACAATCATCTCGACCATCGGTCAGGCCATCAAGGTCGACCTGAAGCTGACCGACACCCAGCTCGGCCTGCTCGGCGGCTTGGCCTTCGCCCTGCTCTACACCACGCTCGGCATCCCGATCGCGCGGCTGGCCGAGCGCCGCAGCCGCATCAACATCATCACCATCGCCATCGTGATCTGGTCGCTATTCACCGCGCTCTGCGGGATGGCGACCAACTTCTTCCAGCTCATGCTGTTCCGTGTCGGCGTCGGGGTCGGCGAGGCGGGCCTGTCGCCGCCCGCCCACAGCCTGATCTCCGACTATTTCGAGCCACAGAAGCGCGCCTCGGCCCTGTCAATCTATTCGTTCGGCATTCCGCTGGGCACCATGTTCGGCGCCGTGGCCGGCGGCTGGATCGCACAGAACCTCGACTGGCGCATGGCCTTCATGCTGGTCGGCCTGCCAGGCATTATCGTCGCCATCCTGCTCAAGGTGTTCGTCAAGGAGCCCCCGCGCGGCTACTCCGACCGCCTGGTCGCCGATCAGGTCGCCGACGTCCCCCGCCTGGAAGGTGACGAGACCGCGCCCCCCGTCCACGCCAAGCCGCCGTCGATCATGGCGGTGGCCAAGCGGATCTTCGGCAAGTGGGGCTTCTTCCACATGGTCGCCGGCATCACCATGGCCTCGTTCGCGGGCTACGGCACCGGCCAGTATTCGGCCCCCTACTTCATCCGCATGTTCGGCCTAGACCTGGCCACGGTCGGCCTGATCTTCGGTGTGGTCGGCGGGATCGCCGCCGGCATCGGCACTCTGATGGGCGGGTTCCTGACCGACTGGGCGGCCAAGAAGTCGGGCCGCTGGTACGCCCTGGTTCCGGCCATCGGCCTGCTGATCGCCTGCCCGCTCTACATCCTCGTCTACACCCGCGACGACTGGAAGCTGGCCGCCGGCCTGCTGCTGATCCCCGGCATTTTCCACTACACCTATCTCGGCCCGACCTTCGGCGTGATCCAGAACGCGGTCAGCTTGCGCATGCGCGCCACCGCCACAGCCCTGCTGTTCTTCGTCCTCAACCTGATCGCGCTCGGCTTTGGCCCTCCCTTCTGCGGCTGGGTCATCGACACGCTCAGCCAGGCGCAGTTCGCGGCCAATGACCTGGGTCCGTTCTTCGAGATGTGCCCCGGCGGGGTCGGCAAGGAAGGCGCCGGCGCGGCCATTGACGCAGCCTGCAAGGCCGCCGTCGCCCAGGGCACCCGCGAGGGCATCGTCTGGAACCTGCTGATCTACGCCTGGGCCGGCGTCCACTACCTGCTCGCCGCCATCACTCTGCCCAAGGACATGGCCGAGGCCCTGCGCCTGACCGAAGCCGAGGCGACCGCTGCGGCCTGAAGGCCGGAAGGATCATGACCGAGCACCGGATCTACAAGACCAGCTTCGCCAGCGTCTATCCGCTCTACGTAGCCAAGGCCGAAAGGAAGAGACGAACGAAGGCTGAGGTCGACCAGATCATCGCCTGGCTGACCGGCTTCAGCCAGGCGCAGCTCGACGACCAGCTTGCCCGGAAGACGGACTTCCAGACCTTCTTCGACCAGGCCCCCGACCAGAACCCGGCGCGCGCCGACATCAAGGGCGTCGTCTGCGGCGTCCGCGTCGAGAATATCGCCGAGCCGCTGATGCAAGAGATCCGCTACCTCGACAAGCTCATCGACGAGCTCGCCAAGGGCAAGGCCATGGAGAAGATCCTGCGGCGCTGACGACGTCCGCGTGGCTCAGCAGAGGCCGGCCCCCGCCCCAGGGTCAGCCCTGATTGCCGCGCGCCAGCGGCGGACGACGACGGGCGCCAGGGAGCGCCCGGCCCAACCTCGTCGCGAGCGCGACATGGCAAAGCCGAACATCCTTTTCATCATGGGCGACGACATCGGCTGGTTTAACGTCAGCGTCTACAACCTCGGCATCATGGGCTACCGCACGCCCAACATCGACCGCATCGCCCATGAGGGCGCACTGTTCACCGACTGGTACGTCCAGCGGAGCTGCACTGCGGTCTGACCTGTGGAGTTCCTGAACCGGCCACCTGGTCGATGATCATCGGCTTCGGCGCGGCCGGTTCGATGGCCCGGCCGCGCGTTGGTGGAACTCCGCGCTCGCGGCCAAAATGGCCACCGCACCCCTCGACAAACCGCCCGCTCATCCGAGCGGGCTGGTTTCGTTTCCGCCGTCCGGTGACGAGCAGGCGCCTCCATCGCTCAATCGCCTTAAGCGGGAACCAGGTGGACCGCTAGTTGCAAGCAGAACTAGGTGAGTGGAACTGTTCCGATTCGGGACAGCGGCAGGGGCTATAAGCAGCCTCCGCCATTGGGGGAATTATGTTGAAAATGAAGTTTCTGGCGGGAGTTGCACTCGCGCTCGGCCTGAGCAGCAACGCTAGCGCGGCCATTACGGTCTTCACCGATCAAGCCAGTTTCCTGGCGGCCATCTCCGCTCCCGCAACCGATACGTTCCAGGGTCTATCGATTGTCGGCGTCACCGACTCGCCGATCACGCGCTCCGCGGGGGCCTATGGCTATCGCGCCGCCGTCAGTACGACGTCCTTCTTCGGCGCCGGCACATCTGCCAACCCATGGCTGTCGACCAACACCGCGACCGACACGATCGCCTTCAGCAACTTCACGGGCGGCGTGTACGGCCTGGGTGGGAACTTCTTTGGGTCGGACCTTGGCGGCGCGTTCGCTTCAGGGGGCGTGATCCTCACCGCCACCGACGCTGATGGTAGTATTTCCCAGTCGATCCTGAACGCCACGACTTCCAGCTTCTTGGGCTTTGTGTCCACCAGCGGGCTGACGGGCGTAACCCTGGCCGCTGTCCAGCCAGGCGGCAACTCCGTCTTGTGGCCGACGGCCGACAATCTCACGCTGGGCGGGCAGGCTGTCTCCGCCGTTCCCGAACCTGCGACCTGGGCGATGATGATCATCGGCTTCGGCGCCGTGGGTTCGATGGTCCGCACCTCGCGCCGTCGCAGCGCGGCGCTCGGGGCCTAGACGACCAATCGGCTATTTCGACATACAGCCCGCTCCTCCGAGCGGGCTGTTTTCGTTTCCAGGCCCCATCGCCTCGGAAATGACGCTGTAGGCGAGGCGTTGAATCGCCTTCGCAACGAAGGCGTGCGACGCCCCTAGCTCCGAATCTCGGCCTCGGCCTAGGTTCGGGGACCATGAGCCTCAGTCCACTGCCCCTCACCACCGTGATCGGCGCCTTTCTCCTGGCGTTTCCCGCGCTGTTCTCGATCGTCAATCCGGTCGGGGCGGCGATCACCTTCCATCAGGTCACCGAGGGGCGCGCGGACCGCCACCAGCTCGCCTGGCGCATCGCCCTCAACGCCCTGCTGATCCTGCTGGGATCACTGCTGCTGGGCAGCTACATCCTGAATTTCTTCGGGGTCAGCCTGGGCGCCCTGCGGGTCGCCGGCGGCCTCGTGGTGGCGATCCGAGCCTGGCAGCTGCTGATGCAGCCCGAGGTCAACGAGAACCGCAAGACTAACGCCGCGGCCCCCGCCGAACACGGCCAGGAGGATGTGGCCTTCTTCCCGCTGACCATGCCCTTCACCACCGGCCCCGGCGCGATCTCGGTCGCGATAGCCCTGGCCTCGCAACGCCCTTCCGACGGCAACGGCGTGGTGGAGTTCTTTGTCGGCGTCAGCATCGCCGCGATACTGGTCGCCCTCCTGGTCGGGATCTCCTACCGCTGGTCGGGCAAGGTGCTGGCCCTGCTCGGAGCTTCCGGGGCTCGCGTGATGTCACGGCTCGTGGCCTTCCTGCTGCTCTGCGTGGGCGTGCAGATCATCACCAGCGGGCTTGAAAGCCTGATCAGCTCCTACCTGAAAGCCATCGCCTGACGCCCCCGAACATTGCGATCAGCGGCCTACGGGGCTAAGCAGCGCCCCGAAGGAGCCCTCGCCATGATCCCCCGTTACGCACGCCCCGAAGCTTCCCAGATCTGGGATCCCCAGACCCGCTTCAAGATCATGTTCGAGATCGAGGCCCACGCCGCCGACAAGATGGCCGAGCTTGGCGTGATCCCGAAAGAGGCCGCCGCGACCATCTGGGCAAAGGGCGGCGACGCGGTGTTCGACGTCGAGCGCATCGACGCCATCGAGCGCGAAGTGAAGCACGACGTCATCGCCTTCCTGACGCACGTGACCGAGATCGTCGGCCCCGAGGCCCGCTTCCTGCACCAGGGCATGACGTCGTCGGACGTCAACGACACCGCGCTCGCGGTCCAGCTCTCACGCGCCACCGACCTGCTGATCGACGACGTCGACATGGTTCTGGCCGCCCTGAAGAAGCGCGCCTTCGAGCACAAGCTGACCCCGACCGTCGGCCGCAGCCACGGCATCCACGCCGAGCCCACCACATTTGGCCTGAAGCTCGCCGGCCACTACGCCGAGTTCGTGCGCGCCAAGGAACGCCTGGCCATGGCCAAGTTCGAGATCGCCACCTGCGCGATCTCCGGCGCGGTCGGCACCTTCGCCAACGTCGCCCCAGAGGTCGAAGCCTACGTCGCCGAGAAGATGGGCCTGGCCGTCGAGCCGGTCTCGACCCAGGTCATCCCGCGCGACCGCCACGCCGCCTACTTCGCGGCCCTCGGCGTCGTGGCCTCGTCCATCGAGCGCCTGGCCACCGAAATCCGCCACCTGCAGCGCACCGAGGTTCTTGAAGCTGAAGAGTTCTTCGATGTCGGCCAGAAGGGCTCGTCGGCCATGCCGCACAAGCGTAACCCGATCCTGACCGAGAACCTGACGGGCCTCGCCCGCCTGATCCGTTCGGCCGTCGTCCCGGCTATGGAAAACGTCACCCTCTGGCACGAGCGCGACATCAGCCACTCCAGCGTCGAGCGCGGCATCGCCCCCGACACCACCATCCACCTCGACTTCGCGCTGCGCCGCCTGGCCGGCGTCGTCGACCGCCTGCTGATCTATCCGGAAAACATGCTGAAGAACCTCGACCGCCTCGGCGGCCTGGTTCACTCCCAGCGCGTGCTGCTTGCCCTGACGCAAGCCGGCGTCGCCCGCGAAGTCGCCTATAGCGCGGTCCAGCGTAACGCCATGAAGGTCTGGCGCGGCGAGGGCACGTTCATGGAGTTCCTGCTGGCCGACCCGGAAGTCACCCTCACCGAGGCCGAGCTCTCCGAACTCTTCGACCTCGGCTACCACTTCAAAGCCGTAGACACCGTCTTCGCCCGGGTCTTCGGCCAAGAGGCGATGGCGAAAGCCGCGGAGTAACAAGCCTTCTCCTCTCCCCGCCGGGGAGAGGCCGGGTGAGGGGCGCGCCGCAAGGCGCAACACGGCCACGCCGAGACAACCAGCCCCCCAAAGACCCCTCACCTAACCTCTCCCCAGCGGGGAGAGGAACAAGGCCGCGCCAACCTGCCGCAGTCCCGACAAGGCCAAGGTGACGCAATTTCGCCCTCGGCGCGAAATACCCCAAAATCATCAATTAGTTCAGTATGATGATGGGGGAACGAATGTACGAACCAAGCGCCGAAGAGCAGTACATGCTCGAGCTGATGAACGCCGAGCGGGCCAAGGTCGGCGCCCAGCCCCTGGCCTTCGACTTCGACCTCAATGAAGCCGCCGAACTCCACAGCGAGTGGATGATCGGGGCGGACGTCTTTTCCCACACCGGCGCCGGTGGTTCGACGCCCACAGCCCGTGTCCAGAGCGCCGGCTACACGCTCAGCGGCTCCTGGGCGACCGGCGAGAACATCGCCTGGGCCAGCCTGCGCAACCCGGCCGGCCTGCAGGACGAGGTGCAGCTCCTCCACACCAACCTGATGAACTCGCCCGGCCACAAGGCCAATATCCTGAACGCCAATTTCCGCGAGGTCGGCGTTGGCTTCGAGACCGGCGAATACCAAGGATGGCAAGGCGCCTTCGCCACCCAGAGCTTCGCCAAATCCGGGTCCGCCGTCGCCCTCACCGGCGTGGCCTACACCGACAAGGACGCCGACCGCGCCTATGATCCGAGCGAGGGCTTGGCGGGCGTGAAGGTGACTGCGGTCGGCGCCGGCGGAGCGACCTACACCGTCACCACCTATGTCTCGGGCGGCTACGACCTGACCCTGCCGGCCGGCAGCTACAAGGTCAGCTTCTCCGGATCATCGGCCACCCACGACGTGACCATCGGCGGCCAGAACGTGAAGCTCGACTTCAGCAGCGCAGCGACCACTACGCCGACGCCCACCCCGACACCGGAGCCCATCGTCGGCGACAGCCGCGGGAACACCCTGCTCGGCACGATGGGGGCCGACACCATCCGCGGCCTGGACGGCTCGGACAAGATCCAGGGCCAGGCCGGCGCCGACGTGATCGAGGGCGGCGGCGGAAACGACACCCTGACCGGAGGCCAAGGCGCCGACACCCTGACGGGCGGCAGCGGCTATGACAGCTTCGTCTTCAACCACCCGACCGCAACGGGCGTGGATCGCATCACCGACTTCTCCAGCGCCTACGACACGATCCAGCTTGAGAACTCGGTCTTCACGGCCCTGACCAAGACCGGGTTCCTGGCCTCGTCCGCCTTCTGGAAAGGCGGCGCCGCCCACGACGCCACCGACCGGATCATCTACGATCCCGCGACCGGCGTGGTGTCCTACGACCCCGACGGAACCGGCGCGGCGGCGGCCCAACAGATCGTCAAGCTCTCCGCCAATCTGGCGCTGACCAACTCCGACTTCGTGGTGATCTGAGCCGGCGTTCCATGGTCACGCCTGGAACAACCGTGGCGATCCTCCGTTCCTTCCCCCCTGAACGGAGGATCCCATGACCACAACCCCAGCCGAACTCCAAACCAAGCTGTTCAAGTCCCTGAAGTCCGACATGACCCTGATGCTGGGGCTGTCCGGCGTCGATGAAGGCCACAGCCAGCCGATGACCGCCCAGTTCGATGGCGACGACCACCGCACCATCTGGTTCTTCACCGCCAAGGACACCGACCTGGCCCAGGCTCTGGGCGGCCGCCACGAAGCCATCGCCCACTTCTCGTCCAAGGGCCACGACCTGTTCGCCACCATCCACGGCGACCTCTCGGCCGACAACGACCCGGCCATGATCGACAAGCTCTGGAACAAGTGGGTCGCGGCCTGGTTCGAGGGCGGCAAGACCGACCCCAAGCTTCTGTTGCTGCGCTTCGACCTCGACCGCGCCCAGATCTGGTTGAACGAGAACAACCTGCTGGCCGGGGTGAAGATGCTGCTCGGCTCCGATCCGAAGAAGGACTACGCCGACAAGACCGCCGAGGTCCGCCTGAACTAGGCGCTATAGCCCTCTCCCCTAGGGGAGAGGGCGCTGCGGCGTTAACCATCTGCTACCGGTGAGGGTCTAGCTTCCCCTGAGTAAGAGGAGCTTCCGACGCCGATGACCGCCGCCGACGACATGTTCACGGCGGCGCTCGACGGGGCGGGGCCGGACCTCGCCAAATTCTTCACAGTCTCGCGCGACCTGCTCTGCATCCGCGACCGGGAGTTCCGCTTCGTCCGCGTGAACCAGGCCTGGGAGTTGGCTCTCGGCTACCGGGTCGAGGAACTGGAAGGCCAGAAGATGGCCCCCTTCATCCACCCCGACGACATGCCGGCCAGTCTTGAGCACATGCAGCGGCTGGAGATCGAGGACGAGGTCGTCGGCTTCATCAACCGCTACCGCCACCGTGACGGCTCCTATCGCCAGCTCGAATGGCGCGCCCGGCGCAGCGGCGATCACGTCTATGGCGTCGCCCGCGACGTCACCGAGCGGCTGGAACTGCAAGCCCAGATGGCCGCCGCCCACGCCGCCGCCGAGGCCGCCAACCGCGGCAAGAGCGATTTCCTGGCCAATATGAGCCACGAGATCCGCACCCCGCTCAACGGCGTGATCGGCATCGCCAGCGCCCTGGCGCGGACCGACCTGACCGCCGAACAGCGCGACATGCTGGGCATGATCCTCAGCTCCGGCTCGACCCTGGAGCGGCTGGTCTCCGACGTGCTGGACTTCTCGAAGATCGAGGCCGGCCGCCTGGAGATCGAGGCCCGCCCCTTCGACCTGCGCGCCGAGCTCGGCGACCTGCTGGAGGTGTTCCGCGGCCAGGCCCTGGCCAAGGGCCTGGACTTCCCCATCGCCTATGGCGACGCCGCCCAGGGCCAGTTCGTCGGCGACGCGGTGCGGCTGAAGCAGGTCGTCGGCAATCTGCTCTCCAACGCCGTGAAATTTACCGCCCAGGGCCAGGTCTCGATCTCCATCACCCTGGACGAGCCGCCCGCCGGCCCGGCCACCCTGCTGCTGGAAGTCCGCGACACCGGCGTCGGCTTCCCGCCCGACTTCGCCGCCGCCCTGTTCCAGCGGTTCCGCCAGGCCGGTTCGAGCCGCTTCGGCGGCGCCGGCCTTGGGCTCTCGATCACCCGCGCCCTGGTCGAGATGATGGGCGGCGAGATCGAGGCCGCCTCCACCCTGGGTCAGGGCAGCGCCTTCCGCGTCAGCCTGCCGCTCGCCCGCGCCCCGGCCCGTGAAGCCCATGCCCCCGCCGCGCCCGAGGCGCACCCGCCCCGCTCGCTCTCGACCCTGCGCGTGCTGCTGGCCGAGGATCACCCGATCAACCAGCGCGTGGTCGAGCTGATCCTGGCCCCCTACGAAGTCGCCCTGACCATCGTCGACGACGGCGCCCAGGCCCTGGCCGCCCACGCCGCCTCCCGCTTCGACCTGGTGCTGATGGACATGCAGATGCCGGTCATGGACGGCCTGGCCGCCACCCGCGCCATCCGCGAGCGTGAGCGTGAGACCGGCGCCCACATCCCCATCGTCATGCTCAGCGCCAACGCGATGACCCAGCACCGCCAGGACGCCGCCGACGCTGGCGCCGACCACCACCTGGCCAAGCCGATCACCGCCGCCGCCCTGATTCAGGCGCTGGACATCGCCCTGCCCCTCTAGGCCCCGCCCAGAACAGATAAAGAACATTGTCGTTGACAGGGGCCGCCAATCAGGCGCCTGCCATAGGCATGGCCAAAGAAACCGTCCACATCATCCAGGCTTACAAGCAAGGTCGCGGCAAGAGCCTCAAGGCCGAGCAGCAGGTCGGCTGCGCCAATCCGGAAGAAGCCCGCCGCAAGGCCGAGCGCCTGGCCCCGCACCGCGCCGCCGTCGTCGCCTTCACCGTCACCGCCGACACCGAAATGGGCGACTACGACGAGAACCCCACCATCATCTTCCGCTCAGGCCCCTTGCCGCATCCCTTCGCTGAGTAGCCGCGCCCCCTACTCCTCTCCCCGCCGGCGAAAGGCCGACGCCGCCAGGCGCAACACCGCCACGCAGCAGCAAGCCACCCTTCCATTCCCCCACGTCACTATCCGAACACTAACCGGATAAGATCCTTGGGGAGGACACCACGATGGAAGCTGCCGCGATGAACGCGCTGCTGAGCAAGCAGAAAGCCGCGCATCTGCGCGACGGGGCGCCGAGCGCGGCCCAGCGCATCGAGCGCATCGACCGCTGCATCAAGCTGCTGATCGACAACGCTGGCGCCATCGCCGACGCCCTGAACCAGGACTTCGGCTCGCGCAGCAAGGAGGCGACCGCCTTCACCGACATCGCCGCCTCCATCGGCCCGCTGAAGCACGCCCGCGCGCACCTGACCAAGTGGATGGCCCCGGAAAAGCGCAAGGTCACCCCGGCGATCCTCGGCCTATTCGGCGCGAAGGCGGAGGTCCGCTACCAGCCCAAGGGCGTGATCGGGATCATCAGCCCCTGGAACTTCCCGGTGAACCTCACCTTCGCGCCGCTGGCCGGGGTGCTGGCGGCCGGCAACCGGGCGATGATCAAGCCCTCGGAATTCACGCCCGCCACCTCCGAGCTGATGGCGGTGATGTTCTCCAGCGCCTTCTCCGACGAGGAGATCGCCTTGGTCACCGGCGGGCCGGAGGTCGGCCAGGCGTTCGCAGGGTTAGCCTTCGACCACATGATCTTCACCGGGGCGACGAACATCGCCCGCCACGTGATGCGCGCGGCCGCCGACAACCTGGTGCCGCTGACCCTGGAGCTGGGCGGCAAGAGCCCGGTGATCCTGGGCAAGTCGGCCGACATCGCCGTGGCCAGCGCCCGGATCATGAACGGCAAGACCCTGAACGCCGGCCAGATCTGCCTGGCGCCGGACTATGTGCTGACCCCGCGCGAGAGCCTGGAGCCGTTCGTCGCCGGGGCCCAAGCCGCGGTCGCCAAGATGTTCCCGACCCTGAAGGACAATCCCGACTACACCGCCATCGTCGCCCAGCGGCACTATGACCGGATCAAGAACTATGTCGACGACGCCCGCGCCAAGGGCGCCCGCATCGTCGAGCTGAAGCCCGACGGCGAGGACCTGTCTCAGCAGGAGCATCGCAAGATCGCCCCGACCCTGATCATCGACCCGACCGACGACATGCTGGTCATGCAGGAAGAGATCTTCGGCCCGGTGTTGCCGGTGAAGACCTATGGCGCCATCGACGAGGCCATCGCCTACGTCAACAAAGGCGACCGCCCGCTCGGCCTCTACTATTTCGGGACCGACGAGGCCGAGCGGGAAAAGGTGCTGAACGCCACCACCGCCGGCGGGGTGACGATCAACGACGTGGTCTTCCACGTGGCCCAGGAAAACCTGCCGTTCGGCGGGGTCGGTCCGTCCGGCATGGGCAGCTATCACGGCGTCGACGGCTTCCGCGAGTTCAGCCACGCCAAGTCGATCTACACCCAGATCAAGGCCGACAAACCCCTCCAGCAAATGCGCCCACCCTACGGCCCGGCCATCCGCAAATACCTGGCCGGGCAGTTGAAGGCGTAGCGGCCGCCCTCCCCTCACCCGACCTCTCCACAGCCGGGAGAGGAGAGGACATCCCTCTCCCTCGGGGATCATCAAGCGCGGCAAGGCTGCAAGCCCCCTCCGTCGCGCAAACGCGCGCCACCTCCCCCAGCGGGGGAGGATCTGCGCCCCAGATGCTCCCCCTCAGGGGGGAGCTGGCGGCGAAGCCGACTGAGGGGGCTTGAGCTCAGACCCAGGCCACCGCGCCCCGGCGCCGCGCGGACCGCACCATCGACCCCACCCCGCCAAACCCGACGATCATCATCGCCCAGGTCGCCGGCTCCGGCACCGCCGACACGCTGAGCGGCGAGGCGTCGAGCATGGCGTTGTCGAAGGCCGCGCCCCCGCCGGTGCCGCTGATGAGGATGTAGAGCTGCTTGCCGAGGAAGGCGTCATTGGCCCCGGTTTCGAACACCAGGCTGACGGTCCCAAAGGTCCCCGGCAGGATGGTGATCCCGCTGGTCGCGTCGGTCAGCTGGGCGAAGATCTCGCCCGTGCCGTCCAACAGCCCGCCCAGCAGGCCGATCTCGAACCCAAAGGCGCCGTTGCCCCGCATCTGGCTGCCGACGTCCATCGTCAGGGTGTAGCGGGTGTTGGCCAAGATCGTGTGGCCGGCGACCTTCTGGGCCAGCATGCCGGGGTTCGCGGCGTTGGAAATCCCCGTGCCGCGCGTCCAGCCCACGCCGCCATGCGCCGCTTCATTGGCGAAGTCGGCGACGGTCGGGTTCCAGTGGCCGGTGGACGAACCGCCCGAGGCGCCCCACCCGTCCGGATTGCCGCCCGCATGGCCAGGACGGAAGTCGCCGTCCGCCTGCGACCAGCCGGCGTTGAAGTTGCCGTTCTCGAGCGCCACGGTGGCGGCGTTGGCGGCTCCCGCCGCGCCCAGCAGGGCCGCGCCGGCGATGGCCGCGCCAATGATCTTATGCATGGGTGATCTCCCCCAAAGTTAAGCCGCACATCGCGGCGGGTCGGGGAGATCGATCGCGGTATGCCGCCCGCCGGCCAACCGGCCTGCGACAAGCGGGCGAGGTTCCTGCGACGAACGCGCAAAAGTCCCTCTCCCTCGGGAGAGGCTAGGTGAGGGGGCGCTGCGAAGCGGCGCTCAACTGCCGCTCGATCATCAACCAGGCAAGGCCGAAGCCCCTCACCCGACCTCTCCCCAACGGGGAGAGGAGAAGAGGCCCTCTACGCGGCCGCGAGCGCCAGGGTCTTGCGGCGGTTGGAGCGGATCGCCCCGCCGACGCCGGCGAAGCCGATGATCATCATGGCCCAGGTCGCCGGTTCAGGCACCGCGCCCGACACCGGGGGCAGCACGCCACCGAAGCCGTCCAGATAGGCGTAGCCGGCGTGCGCGCCGTACGGGCAGTCATTGGCCAGCAGCGACAGCATGAAGTTGTGGCCAAGCAGGCCGGCGCCGGCCACGTCGAAGCTGATGGTCGTCCAGTCGGTGTAGTACCAGCCTTGGCTGGAACGGGTGAAGCTGGACGGAGTCGCGGCCGAATTGACGTTTACGGTCAGCAGGTTAAGGCCGGTGGTCAGGTCGTCCAACGAGATGATGAAGGCGTCGGAATCGCTGACGCCGTGGGAATCCTGCAGCACCGCGGCGTAGGCGAAGGCGATCAGGTTGTCGGAATAGCCGTCGACCCGCTGGCGGATCGTGGCGACGCTGTAGTTCGAGTTCTGGTCGTTGACGCGAGCCGAGTGATCGCCGGAATAGACGGTCCGCAGCTTGTTGTCGGTCCGCGAGTCAAAGCCGGCATTGGTGATCGAGACCGGGCCGCTGCCGGGATAGTAGGCCGACGGCGTCGGATAGGATCCGCCGTACCAGGAGCCGCCACCGGTTTCCCAGTTGGCGAAAGTGCCGGTTTCGAAATTGCCGTTCACGAAACCGGCGGCGCTGGCGGCGGCTGGCAGGGACAGGCTGAGCGCCACGGCGGCCAGACCCCCAAGAATAATCTTCTGCATCGATACACACCTTCTCGAAAGAACGGCCACAGCCCAGGTGCCCCCTGAGGAAATGTGGCCAGATTGTGTGTTCGACGTAGAGGGATGAGGCGCGCTCGCCATCGCCCAAATAAACTAAGTGTTAGGGATATTTTCGCCGGGGGCCGGCTGGTCGGCCGCCAGATCCTCGAGCATTTCGCGCCAGCGGGCGAGCATCAGAAGGTGGCCGTGGCCTGCAAACCGGCGCAACACGGCGGGCGGGGCGGCCAGGCTGGGCAGCAGGTCGTCCAGCAGCGCCGATCCATCCTGCATCCCGTGCCACACCACGACCGAGGTGTTCAGCCGGGCCGGCGCCGCCACGGCGTTCCGGTAGCAGGCGATGTCGGCCAGCGGCCCGGCGAACCCGCGGGCGAAGCACTCGGTCCCCCGCGCGGTCAGGAAGTCGATCAGCCCGGCGTTGGACTGGACGTAGGCGCGGTCGAGCGGCGCCTGCGCCGTGGAGCGCTTCAGGCTGCCGGCCACGAACTCGCGCGAATAGAGCTGGACGTAGAGCCGCAGCATCGCCTCGGCCAGCCAGGGGCTGGACAGCATCTCGCGGCGATAGCGGGTCAGGAAACTCTGGTGCGCGGGGGCGGGCGCGGTCGGGGTTGCGCCTCGGCCGGAAACCAGCAACAGCCGCTCGCAGGCGCCGCCCAGCAGCCGCGCGGTGACGATGGCGAACGCCGCGCCCGAGGCCGCCGCCGCTAGGCGGACGGACCCTAAGTCCAGGCCCTCGATCAGCGCCGCATAGTCCGCCGCGACGCTGTCGAAGCCATAGCGCGGCGAGGGATCGGACTGCCCAAACCCCGGCCGCTCCGGGATCACGAGCCGCAAGCCAAGCTCGCGGGCCATATCATCCGTACACGGAGGAGCTAGGGAGGAACCCATGCTGTCATGGAAAATCACCACGGCCCGCCCGGCCGGATCGCCATACTCCCGGTAGCAGAGCCTGCGTCCATCGCTCAGCACGAACAGCCGCAACGCCGGCGCGTTGGCCAGCAAGGCCCGAGCGCTCGGCGTCAGCGCCCTGGCCAGCGCCTTGGACGGCGCGGCGGCGACCGGGACCACGGCGTTCAACAGCCCGTCAAACTGCTTGAAGGCCAAGGCGAGCTCGCTCTGGCGGCGCACCCCCACCTTGGCGAAGATCGCACGAAGCTGGGCCCGCACCGTGAACACCGACAGGCCGAACGCCGCCGCCGCCTCGTTCAGAGTGACGCCCTCTTCCATGTGCTGCGCCAGCCGCGCTTCGGCCGGCGTCAGCGAGAAGGTCGCCTGGATGGCGCTCCACTTCTCTCGCCCATCGCGCTCAGGGCTGACCAGCAAGATCGCGCAGCCGTCGCCGAACGGCGTCTCAGTCAGGCTGGCCCACACGTCCGGCAGCCGTTCAGCGCGGACCAGCACGCCAAAGCGCCGGCGGCCGTCGCTCTCCGACAGATCGACGAAGGCCGCGTGCAGGCCACGTTTCAGGGTGCGGCGCGCCAGGCGCAGCGACAGCGCCGCTGCGCTGTCCTCGGCCGCGACGCCGGCCGCCAGGGCCTGGCCCAGGCGATTGGCGCCGCGCTTTCGTCCCTCGCCGCTGATCGCCACGGCGGCCATCGCGTCAGGCTCTTCCGCAGCGCCGGCGCTGAGGATCAGCCGGCACACCTCTTCCAAGGTCGCAGGATCGAGCGCCTCGCCGTCGCGGGCCACCCAGTCCAGCAGCTTGGTCCAGTCCTCGACTTCGAGCGCCTGACGCAAGGCGTGCGCCAGCGCGTTGGCCTCCCGATCCCGCTCTGCAGTCGCTTGAGTCAAACGCCGCCACCCCCAACGCCCGATTGCACGACGGCAATCATATAACGCAGATATCACCAGGAAGTGTGCAGCGCAGTCGGCGACCCGACGCTCATCATGAGTCTCAATGCACCACGCCCAAATAGACCTGGCCAAGTGGTCCACTCTGGCTAGATCAGGAGTGAGACGATAGCCGCCAGGACGGCAAACCAGCGACCGCCCCGCCTGCGTCCGGCGACGGCGCTAAAGGGCTAGGCAACAAAAAACGCCGCCCGGATGGGCGGCGTTCATGTCGTCGGCTTAGCCGAAGGCCTATTCGCCGGAGCGAAGTTGCTCGCGGGCCTGGGCCAGCAGCTCGTCCATCTTCATCCGGACTTCGCCTTCGCTGACGGCGACGCCTGAACCCTTCAGGTCCTCGAACACCTTGCGCAGCACGTCCTCGTCGCCGGGCAGTTCGAAGTCGGACTTCACCACCGCCTTGGCGTATTCGGCGACGCTGTCTTCTCCGAGACCCATCAGGCCGGCAGCCCATTCACCCAGCATGCGGTTGCGGCGCGCGCCGGCCTTGAATTCCTGCTCCTGGTCGAGCTCGAACTTCTTTTCGAAGCCACGCTCGCGATCGTCGAAGGTCGTCATGTGTTCCCCAGTAGTCCGTCGGTCGGGCGTTCCATATCCCTTGCGTCGTCCCCTCGCAACGTAAACGCATCAAGACGTCGTGCGGCGCTGACGCCGTTTGCGCCGCAGCGCCGGTTCCGCTAATTTTCGTGGGCCTCAGATGAGCGAGAGGGCCTTCGAGTCGGAGCCGCGCGCGTTGGGATCAGCCGCGCGCGTTTTTCTTTTCCGAACAATGGCCAAGCCCTCGCTCAGGGAGAAGGCGCATATGACCACCCGTCGCAAGAAGATCTACGAAGGCAAGGCCAAGATCCTCTACGAGGGCCCCGAGCCCGGCACGCTTATTCAGTACTTCAAAGACGATGCGACAGCATTCAACGCCCAGAAGAAGGCCATTCTTGAAGGCAAGGGCGTCATCAACAATCGTATCAGCGAATACGTCATGGTGAAGCTCAACTCCATTGGAGTTCAGAACCACCTGATCCGCCGTCTGAACCTGCGCGAACAGCTGATCCGCGAAGTCGAGATCATCCCGCTGGAGGTTGTGTGCCGCAACGTGGCGGCCGGCAGCCTGTCGCAGCGTTTCGGCCTGCCTGAGGGCCAAGCCCTGCCCCGCTCGATCATCGAGTTCTACCTGAAGGACGACAAGCTCAACGATCCGATGGTCGCCGAGGAGCACATCACCGCCTTCAACTGGGCCTCGACCCAGGAGATCGACGACATGATGGCCCTGACCCTGCGGGTGAACGACTTCCTGACCGGCCTGTTCGCCGGCGTCGGCATCACGCTGGTCGACTTCAAGGTCGAGTTTGGCCGAATCTACGAAAACGACTTCGCCCGGGTGATCCTCGCCGACGAGATCAGCCCCGATTCCTGCCGCCTCTGGGACACCCAGACGAACGAGAAGCTGGACAAGGACCGCTTCCGCCGCGACATGGGCGACGTCATCGAGGGCTACACCGAAGTGGCCCGCCGGCTCGGCATCATGAAAGAGATGCCGACCGTCATCCAAGGAGGTCTTCACTAGTGCGCGCTAAAGTTCATGTGTTCCTGAAACCCGGCGTGCTCGACGTCCAGGGCAAGGCCGTCGAGAACGCCTTGCACGGTTTGGGCTGGCCGCAGGTCGAGGGCGTGCGCGTCGGCAAGACCATCGAGTTCGACCTGAAGGCCGAGAGCGCCGCCGAGGCCGAGGCCGAGGTCAAGCAGATGTGCGAGAAGCTGCTCGCCAACACCGTGATCGAAAGCTACCGGATCGAAGTGGCGTGAGGGACGCGGCGCTCCTCGCGCTGATCCCACTGCTCGCCCTTCAGGCTTGCGCGCCGGAACCACCACCGGCGCGCCAAAAGCTGGTCCTCGACTGCAACCTTCCCTACGAGACGCTCGCCGCGAGGGTCCTGGCCCAGCCCGGCCTGAAACCGGCGCCGCAGGAACGGGGCGAGCCCTATCGCTTCTACAATATGGAGGGCGGCGGCGAGGCGTTCGTCCTCACCCAACCCGGCGCCCCCGGCCATCCGGCGGTCTTCAAGCAGGAAGCCGCCCAGGAGAATGGCCGCAAGGTCATGAATAACACCGGCTGCGCCTATGGCGACAAGGCTGGATTTGACCAGGTGATGACCTATCTGGAGAGCCTCAGTTCACGATGAGGGCCATATGACCGGCGGCTTCCACCTCGCGCAGATCAATGTCGGCCGGCTCAAGGCGTCCATCGACGACCCGCAGATCGCCGAGTTCAAAGACAACCTCGACGCCATCAACGCCCTGGCCGAGGGATCGCCCGGCTTCGTGTGGCGCTTTACCGGCGAGGGCAACAACGCCACCGACGTACAGGCTTTCGACGATCCGCTGATAGCGATCAACATGTCGGTCTGGGAAAGCGTCGCGGCCCTGGGCGCCTTCGTCTACCGCTCCGAGCACGTCGCCTTCATGCGTCGCCGCCGCGAGTGGTTCCACGAGATGGACAACTTCATGGCCCTGTGGTGGACGCCCGCTGGCCACAGCCCAACGCCGGAGGAAGCCATCGCGCGCCTCGCCACCTTGGGGCGCCTCGGGCCGACTTCAGAAGCTTTCACCTTCAAAACACCGCATCCAGCCCCGGATGCGGCACATCCGCCTCTCCCAATTCTCGACGAATGCGCCTAGAGAACCGCCCATGAAAGCTGCCGTCATCGTTTTCCCCGGATCCAACTGTGACCGCGACTGCAAGGTCGCCATCGAGCGCTCGACCGGCGCGAAGGTGGACATGGTTTGGCATGCCGAAACCGCCCTGCCCCAGGGCCTGGATCTGATCGTGCTGCCGGGCGGGTTCTCCTACGGCGACTATCTGCGCTGCGCCGCCATGGCCTCGCTCTCGCCGGTCATGGCCGAGGTCCGCGCCGCAGCCGAACGCGGCGTCGCCACCGTTGGCATCTGCAACGGTTTCCAGGTGTTGACCGAGTCGAAGATGCTGCCGGGCGCCCTGCTGCGGAACGAAAAGCTGAAGTACGTCTGCAAGCCGGTCGGCCTTGAGGTCACCAACGCCCAGACCCGCTTCACCGCCGCCTACAACGGCCGGCGCGAGATCGAGATGACGGTCGGCAACGGCGAAGGCAACTTCTTCGCCGACGAGGAAACCCTCGACCGTCTGGAGGGCGAGGGCCAAGTGGTCTTCCGCTATCTCGACAACCCCAACGGCTCTTCGCGCGCTATCGCGGGCATCGTCACCGCCAAGGGCAATGTTCTGGGCCTCATGCCCCACCCCGACCGCGCCTTCGAAGAAGAGCTCGGCTCGGCCGATGGCGCCCTGCTGTTCCAGAGCGCGCTCGCCAGCGCCTGACGACGGCCTGAACTCCCGACAATCTCCTACGCATCGCCGACCGCGGCGACGCGTAGGAGATTTCGCGCGCTCAAATACCTATCAAAACAACGTTCGGTTCTTCCTACTCGTCGCCAACGAGAACAAGGCGCGCCCTTGAGGCCGCGCCATATTGGAGGACGGACCATGAGCGACGGCTCCATCGACATCGCCCAAGAGGCGCGCCGGCAGGCCCAAGACATTCCACTTGAGCAGTTGAACCCGGCCCAGCCGGAACTTTTCAGCGGCGACGCCATGTGGGAGCATTTCGCGCGCCTGCGCCGCGAAGACCCCGTGCACTTCACCGCCGACAGCGACTACGGCCCGTACTGGTCGATCACCAAGTACAACGACATCATGGCCGTCGACATTAATCACCAGGTGTTCTCGTCAGCCGATGGGATCGTCCTGCAGAGCCTGGAGTCCAAGGCCGAGAGCGCCGGGCGCCCCATCCGGCCATCCTTCATCGCCATGGACCCGCCAAAGCACGACGTGCAACGCAAGGCGGTCAGCCCGGCCGTGGCGCCAGCCAACCTCCACCTCATGGCCCCGGTCATCCGCGAACGGGCCGGCGCGATCCTCGACGGCCTGCCGATCGGTGAGGAATTCGACTGGGTCGATCTGGTCTCGAAAGAGCTCACGGCCATGACGTTGGCCACCCTCTTCGACTTCCCCTTCGAGGATCGCCGCAAGCTCACCTACTGGTCGGACATGATGACCAACCCGCCCGGCCACGGGGTCTGCGAGAGCTGGGAGCAGAAGCGCCGGGAGCTCGGCGAGTGCTTCGACGCCTTCGATCGGTTGTGGAACCAGCGCATCAACGCCCCGCCGCAGTCCGACATGATCTCCATGATGGCCCATGCCGAGGCGACCCGGGACATGGATCCCAACGAGTATCACGGCAACGTCACGCTGCTGATCATTGGAGGCAACGACACCACCCGGAACACCATATCCGGCTCGATCTACGCCCTGAACAAGAACCCCGACCAGTACGCCAAGCTGAAGGCCAATCCGGGGCTCATCAGCTCCATGGTGTCGGAAACCATCCGCTGGCAAACGCCGCTGGCGCACATGGCCCGCACCGCCCTTGCGGACATCGAGCTCGGCGGCAAACTGATCCGCAAGGGCGACCGGGTGGCCATGTGGTACGTCTCGGGCATCCGCGACGACGTGGTCATCGCCAATACCGACTGCTACATCATCGACCGCGAGCGGCCGCGCAACCACCTGTCGTTCGGCTTTGGCGTCCATCGCTGCGTCGGCAACCGGCTGGCCGAGTTGCAGCTCACCATCATCTGGGAAGAAATCCTCAAGCGGTTCCCGACCGTCGAGGTCGTCGGCGAGCCGCTTCGCACCCATTCGGTCTTCGTGAAAGGCTACGAAACGCTGCCGGTGATCATTCCCAGCCGCAATTGATCTAAGCGGGCGGCGAGGCCCTAGTCTTCGTCGCCCTCTTCGTCACCGATCGCCTCGGTGACGAGCCGGCGCCAAACCGGATCGGTGTCGTCCACCAGATCGACATCCTCCAGCAGAGCGACCGCGCCACCGCCGTCGGGCGTGACGAGGCCCAGCACCTCCATGGTTTCGCCATCCTCGGTGTCGTGGGCCTCGGCCTGGACCACGATCGCGGCCTCCTCGCCGTCATCGGTCCACCAGATCACCGGCTGCGGCAGCTCCATGTCGATGGGCCTGCCATTCTCGGTGTCGCCCAGGGCGAAGATCGCCACGCGCCGCTGAACGTCGTCGAGGGTCGCCAGCACCCCGACAAAGGGCTTCAGCCGCGCCCAGTCGTCGACGTCGAAGCCGGTGTCATCGAAGCTCGGTTGGTCGTCCGTCATCGGCCCTGGTCTCCACGTGCAAACCGAAACCGTATCATGCGATCCGGCGTCCGGGCTCAAGCCCCGATGTCATTCGATCCGTTCAGGCGGGCGTGGGCGGCACGGCGGGCAGTTCGGACGGCGGGGTCTGCTTTTCGCCGAGCACCACGACGAAGCTGCCGATGAGAATGAGCAATCCACCGACGCCCAGCGCCAGCGTCAAATGATCGCCGAACAGCAACACCCCAATCGCGGCCCCCATCAGAGGCTCGATATTGATGAACACCCCGGCGCTGGCGCTGCCCACACGGGCCGATCCGAACTGCCAGGCGGCGGTGGCCAGCAGGGTGGAAAACAACCCCTGCCCGACAATCCCAGCCCACGCGCCCACGCTGAGATCAAGCTTGGGCGCGCCGTGCATGACTAGGGCGATAGGCAGGATTGTCGCCGCCGCGACGACCACGGTGACGGCCGGGATCGCCATGGGAGCCGCCGTCGCCGGCGCTTTGCGCAGTACGAACAGCCACGCGAGAAAGATGACCAGTGCGGCGAGAGACAGCGCCACGCCTAGCGGCGTCCCGGCGCCGCCCGGCTTTCCGGCTATCAGCACCGCCCCTAGCGTCGCGGCTGCTACGCCGATCCAGGATGCTCCGCTTACCCGCTCGCCCAGGAACCGCGCGCTGAGCGCGATCAGGGCTGGCATCACCCCGACCAGCAGCGCCGCAAGCGTGACGCTGACCCGCGCCAATCCCTCGAATTGCACCAGGAAAGCAACGCCGTAGAGCGCGCCGGCGAGCAACACCACCGGCGAACGGAACAAGGACCGCGTCTCCCGCCCCCTCAGGGCGAACGGCAGCGCCACCAGGGCCGCAACGGCAAAGCGCAGCAGCACCACATGGGCGGCGGCGGTCTCGCGCAGCGCTAGCTTGCCCAGCGGAAAGCCCATGCCCCAAAAAACGCCGGCGGCGGCGAGAGCAAGAAAGGCGAGGCGGTTCATTTCTGCTTCCTGCCGTATTCGCCAGGCGAAGGCGATAGGCGGTGAGCAAGCCCCCTCTCAGGTGATCAACCGAGCGTCGGCGTCATCAGGTCGGCCGCCTTTTTGAGGCACTGGCTCGTGGACTGCAAACACGCCACGGCGGCGACGACGGCCTTGAGCTTTTTCACTTGAGTGTTCCGCGCCGGCTTTCGCACGCGATACCGATCAACGTGACGCCGCGCCCAAAGGTTCATCTGGGTCTCGGAGCAATTGTCAAACCCGGGCACCTGCGATCTAGTTGAGCGTCAGTCTATCGGAGATCGCCCATGGCCGAGAAAATGACGAACTTCGTCGCCGAGTGCCGGACGCTTCGGGCGAGGGCCGATTGGCCCGCGCAGATCGCCGACGCGATGAAAAGGCTGCTGGCCACCGGCGATCTCGCCGCCGAACTGCACAGCGAGCTGGAGCCGGGCCAGATGGCCCGGATCTATGTCCAGTCCGCCGACCTGACGATCTATTCAGTCTGGAGCGAGGGTGGATTGCGCGGGCCGCCGCATGACCACGCCACGGCTGCGATCATTGGCCTGGTCGAGGGCGTCGAGCAGTACAAGACCTACCAATCGACCGGCGACCAGTGCCAGGAGACGGGGCTCAAACGCGTCACGGCGCCATCAGTGGCTGTTCTTGGCCACGAGGCGATCCATGCCATGTGGAATGAGCCGGGCGAAGGCGGCCTGTCGCTGCACGTCTATGGCAACGCCCACTTCGATGCGACGGACCGTCGGATGTGGGATCCACAGACGCACGCCGAGACGGCGTTCGATCACCGCCAACAGTTCAAATGGACCAAGCAGCTCACCGCCGAGGCTTTGAACCCAGCCTAGCCGCCCGGGCTAGTGAAGCGTGGCGGGACAAGCCTCGTCGTCCCACATCCGCACCGGCATCGGAAAACCGGCGTTCCCGAGCGCGATATTGAGCGTGCGCGCCAACAGGACGGGCGCTTCACGCTGCTTCACCAGCGGCCCCAGGAGCTGCATGGAGACGTCCGGCGCCACCCGCGCCAGGCCACAGGCCAGGACCACTCGCTGTTCGTCGTAGGAATAGCCGCCGCATGCCACGCAATGGACCTGCATGGCGCGCGCGGCTTCGCGCTCGATATGTTCCATCATCGCCACGAAGACCGAGGCGACCGGCCGCGACGCCACGTGGGTCAGGCTCGGCCGGATCAGGGCCCTAGGCTCCTCTCCCACCATCCTGGCCCGCGCCCAGGTCCGTAGCCCCGCCAGAACCAGCTGCTCGGAGAGCGCCAAGCCGGCTGGGCCAATCCGCAGGCTGGCGGCGGCGAGAGGTCCGGGTCTCATGTGGCGATCCTTATTTGCGAATGACTCGCAATATCGATAAGCCTCGCCGGGCGAACGGTCAATGCTGATGACCGCTTGGGCTGACGCCGCGTCATGGACTAAGCACCTTCTCCTCCAGGGGCTTTACGAGGGACAGTCATGCAACATCGGATGGGTGTCGGGGAGTTGCTGGACGCGAACGGCGCGCTGGCCGAACGCGGCTGGGCGACCGAAGAAGTCCGGCGATACGACCGCGCTGTGCTCAAGTCTCCCGATCCCCGGATCAAGGAGTGGGACTACTACTGCGTCCTAACCGACGATTTCGGTATCGCCCTCACCGTGGCCGACAATGGCCACATGGGCTTCCTCGGGGTGTCTTGGATGGACTTCCGCGAGCGAAGCTTCGTCAATGGCGGTGTCGGAACACCGGCCCCGCACGGCGCGATGGCCCTACCCTCCAGCGCTGACGCCGGCGATATCGTCCAAGTCCACCCGAAGATGCAGATCGCGTTTCGCCATGAGCCGGGCGGACGGCGCCTGACGATAGATGCGCCGGACTTCGACAAGGGCCGCGGTCTATCGGGCGAGCTCTGGCTGGCCCAGCCGCCGATGGACCGGATGGTCATCGCCACCCCGTTCACCGAGGTCCCCGAGGCGTTCTACTACAATCAAAAAATCAACTGCCTGGCGGCTTCCGGGCACATCGACTACGCCGGCCGCCGCTACGAGTTCACGCCTGAGCGGGCCTTCGGCGTCCTCGACTGGGGCCGCGGCGTCTGGACGTTCGACAACACCTGGTACTGGGGCTCGGCCTCGGGATTGGTCGATGGCAAGCCGTTCGGCTTCAACATCGGCTACGGGTTCGGCGACACCTCGGCGGCGAGCGAGAACGTCGTCTTCTACGACGGCAAGGTCCACAAGCTGACCGATCTGAAGTTCCACCTGCCCCAGGACGGCTACGACACCGCTCCCTGGCGGTTCACCTCAAGCGATGGCCGCTTCGAGATGACCTTCGAGCCGCTCGTCGATCGCCACGCCAGCTTCGCGATGGGCGAGATCAGCTCGGCCCAACACCAGGTGTTCGGCCGGTTCACTGGCTATGTCGGACTGGACGATGGTTCACGCCTGGAGGTCCGAGACCTCATCGGCTTCGCCGAAGAGGTCCATAACCGTTGGTGAGCGCCTCAGTCGTGATGCTCGTTCTTGAGCATCGACAGCGCCACCAGACTGATCAGGGCCGCGACACCCAGATAGACGCCCACCGGAACAAGACCGCCCTGGCTCGAAAGAGCCTGGGCGACCACTGGCGTCAGGCCGCCGCCGATGATGCCGCCGACATTGAAGGCCATCGAGGCGCCGGTGTAACGCACCCGCGCCGGGAACAGGCCCGGCAGGAAGGCGCCCAGGGGGCCGTAGACGAAGCCCATGGTTAGCAGCGCCAGGGACAGGAACGCCCAGCTGGACAGTAGCGAGTGCGCGCCTAGCATCGGGGCCAGCAGCACCCCGACCACCACCGCCATCAGGCACCCGGCCATCAACACCCGGCGCGGATTGGTCGCGTCGGCCCAATAGCCCGCGATGACGATGCCGAGCGCCATGAAGCCAATGGCGCCCAGTTGGACGCCCAGGAAGGTCTCGCGGCTATGCCCCTGAGTCTGGACGCCGTAGCCAAGCGCGAACGCTGTCGAGAGGTAGAACACCGCGAAGCAGGCCACCACGGCGAAGGTGCCGGCGATGGTGGGCATCAGGTGCCGCTTGAACAGTTCGGCCAGGGGCACGGTGGAAGGCGCTTCCTCCGCCAAGGCCTTGGCGAAGGACGGGGTCTCGGTGAGCTTGAGGCGCACCCAGAGGCCGACGCCGACCAGCAGGATGCTGCCCAGGAACGGGATCCGCCAGCCCCAGGACTGGAACTGCTCGGGGGTCAGCGCCATGCCGAGGATCAGGAAGAGGCCATTGGCGGCGATGAAGCCGACGGGGGCGCCGAGTTGCGGGAACATGCCATAACGCGCGCGCCATCCGGGCGGCGCGTTCTCCACCGCCAGCAGGGCCGCGCCGCCCCACTCGCCGCCGAGACCGAAACCTTGGCCGAAGCGCAAGAGGCACAGCAGGATTGGAGCCAGCGCCCCGGCCTGGGCGTAGGTCGGCAAGAAAGCGATGGCCACGGTCGACCCGCCCATCAGCATCAGCGAGGCGACCAGCGTCGACTTGCGCCCGATACGGTCGCCGTAGTGTCCGAACACCACCGCCCCGAGCGGCCGGGCGAAGAAGGCGACGGCCATCGTCGCGTAGGACGACAGCAACTGCATGGAAGGCGAAGCCGAGGGGAAGAACAGCGGGCCAAACACCAGCGAGGCGGCGGTGGCGTAGATGTAGAAGTCGTAGAACTCGACTGCGGTCCCGACCAGGCTGGCCGTCAGGACTCTCCGCGTGGACGGTGGCGTCACCGCCGCTGAACTGTTCGCCATCGTTTTCCCCGACCCTTTTGTGCGGACGGCTTCGCGCCTGAGACGGCGCAGGTCAAGTCGCCAACGCCGCATGAAGCGCCGCCGCGACCTGGAGCCGCGCTTGCCTTGACCGCTATGGTCGGCCAGATGGGCGCATGTCGTCCATGATCGAACCGTTCCACGCCATCGCCATCAGCGGGCTCGCCCATCAGCTCAAGAGCGATGGGCGTTCGGTCATCCATATGGAATTCGGGCAACCTTCGACCGGCGCGCCGCGCGCAGCCATCGAGGCGGCCCACAAGATCCTCGACACCGATCCGATGGGCTATTGGGAAAGCCCTGAGCTGAAGGCCCGGATCGCCCGGCACTACAAGGAAAGCTATGGCGTCGATGTTCGCCCCGGCCAGCTCATCCTGACCTGCGGCGCGTCGCCCGCCCTAGTCCTGGCCCTATCCTCCTGCTTCTCCCCTGGCGACCAGATCGCTTTGGCGCGGCCGGGCTACGTCGCTTACCGCAACACCCTGCGGGCCTTGCACATGGTTCCGGTGGAGCTCGAGTGCGGACCTGAGGAGCGGTTCCAGCTGAGCGCCGCCCGGCTGGCGGCTCTTGACCCAGCTCCGGCCGGCGTGATCCTGGCCAGCCCCGCCAACCCCACCGGGACGATCATTCCGGCCGCCGAACTGGAGGCGATCGCCAAGGTCTGCCGCGAGCGCGGCATCAAGATCATCTCCGACGAGATCTATCACGGGCTCAGCTATGTCGAGCCGGCCCGCTCGATCCTGGAGTTCGAGCCGAGCGCGCTGGTGGTGAACAGCTTCTCGAAATATTTCAGCATGGCCGGCTGGCGGCTGGGCTGGTTGCTCAATCCGCCGGAGCATGTGGAGCGGGCGCGGGCCTTCATGGGCGCGCTATTTCTGACGCCGCCTTCGCTCGCCCAGCATGCGGGCTTGGCGGCCATGGACAGCCGCGATGAATTGGAAGGCCATCTGGACGTCTATCGCCGCAACCGGACCCTGTTGCTGGAGGCGCTGCCGGCCCTCGGTCTCGACGCCATCGCGCCGCCGGACGGGGCCTTCTACATCTATGCCGACGTCGGCCATCTGACCCGCGACAGCCTGGAGTTCTGCCAGGTGCTGCTGCGCGACACCGGCGTGGCCACCGCCCCCGGCATCGACTTCGACCCGGTGGAGGGCGGTCACTTCATCCGCATGAGTTTTGCGGTCTCGACCGCCGAGATCGAAGAGGCGCTCACCCGCCTGAAGCCTTGGTTCGCGGCCCGCGAGCGCCTCGTCGTCTGACGCCTACTTCTTGGGCGTGATCGGCGACAGGAAGGACTTGCTCACCTCGGCGGGCTTGTCCTTCACCGTCTTCGGCTTTCGGACTTCGCGATTGCTCTTCTTTTGGCCCTTGGCCATGGCGCGTTCCTTTCAGAAACGAAACGACTATCGAAGTTCAGACGTCGGTGGCGCGGGTCTCAGCAGAGGCGGCGAGCGCCAACTGCGAGCGCTTGCGCGCATAGGTTTGGTCGGTGACGAAGGCGCTGACCGCGCGGCGGTGATGGCGGTCGCGCTCCAGCGAATGGAAATGCTGGCGCAATAGGCGAAAGACCCAGACCTCCACCCCGACTTCGTCGCTGGCCGCCAAGGGCGACGCACGCGCGGCGGCCAAGGTTTCGCTCACCAGCGCCTTGGCCTCGTTGGCGTCCCGAGTCATGCGGATGGCCGATTCCAGAAGCCGCGGCTCCAGGGCCATGATCTCCTGACGGCGTTCCTGGGATAGACCGCTCATAGGCGAACCAGTGAAGCACAGGCCGGCTCAGGCGCCTGATGGTCCCGCCGCTGAAGGGGGCCTTCCAAAATGAGCGTCATGTTCGAAGCTTTCCGGAGCGGAGGCGAAGACACGCGACGCATGTCGATTTGCACCCTTCCCGGCCGAGCGGCCAGCATCCGTTAGCGCATCATACCACGCCATCGACTTGATTTCGCGCGCTATCGATAAGGGTATGGCGTTCGAGACTCCCGCCATTCTCAAAATAGCGATTTCATTGGCAGATTTCCGAAAACAATCGCTACCCGATACAGGCGCCTTTTCTCACTTTCTGAAAATAAATATCAGCCGCACGCGGTCAGCTTCACCATCGGAATTTCAGTTTTACTGGCGCAACGCGAGATGAAGGCCCATATTTGCGGTGTGCGCCGTCGAGCCCGCACCGCTAGGCAAGCGGTCGATCTGGTCCGACGCGGCGCCCTTTCGAGATCCCGATGCCCGCCCTCTTCATTGCATCCGCCGTCTGCGTCCTGGCGGCCCTGGCTGTTCCAGCCGTCTACGCTTTTCGCCGCCCGGAGCGCCGCCGTTGAAGGCGCTTAAGCGCGCTGCGCCACGGATCTGCACCTTCCGCGCCGGCCTTCGGGGCGGTGTCTGGCAGGTGACGCGCGACTATGTCTTCCATGGCGAATACGCCAGCCGCGAGGAAGCGGCCGAAGGCGCCTGCAATGCGGCCCGCTCGCTTGAGGCGGCGGGTGGCGCGGCTCGGGTCCTGGCCACGCCCGGCGACACGCCCATCCCCCATCACACCTCACGCTCCAAGCCCTAGGCCTGCCACGCGGCGTCTATTGGAGGAACCTTCGCCACCCCGAACGGTTCAGCGCTCATTCCAATAATCAGCGCGAGGACCGGCCATGGCGACTCGAGACGGTTTTGATACCGACGTGGGCAACGGCGGCGAGACTCATCAGCACGTTCCCGTCGAAGGATCTCACAAGCCCGAGGATCACCTGACGACCAATCAGGGCATCCGCGTTTCCGATAATCAAAACCAGCTCAAGGCCGGCGACCGCGGCCCCGTCTTGCTGGAAGACTTCGTGCTGCGTGAGAAGATTTTCCACTTCGACCACGAGCGAATTCCCGAACGCATCGTCCACGCCCGTGGCTCTGCGGCGCACGGCTATTTCGAGCTGTTCGAGTCTCTAGCGGACATCACCAAGGCCGACATCTTCCAACGGGCCGGTGAAAAGACCCCGTTGTTCACCCGCTTTTCTACCGTGGCGGGCGGGGCCGGATCCGTGGACACGCCCCGCGACGTGCGCGGCTTCGCCGTAAAGTTCTACACGAAGGAAGGCAACTGGGACCTGGTTGGCAACAATATCCCGGTGTTCTTCATCCAGGACGCGATCAAGTTCCCGGACCTGATCCACTCGGTGAAGATGGAGGCAGACCGCGGCTTCCCGCAGGCCGCCAGCGCGCACGATACGTTCTGGGACTTCGTGGGCCTGATGCCCGAGACGACCCACATGATCATGTGGGCGATGTCCGACCGCGCCATCCCGCGCTCGTTGCGGATGATGGAGGGCTTCGGCATCCACACGTTCCGGTTCGTCAACGCCGCCGGCGAATCGACCTTCGTGAAGTTCCATTGGAAGCCGAAGCTCGGCCTCCAGTCGACGATCTGGGACGAGGCGGTGAAGCTCGCGGGCGCCGATCCCGACTTCCATCGCCGTGACCTGTTCGAGGCGATTCAGCGCGGCGATTTCCCGGAATGGGAATTGGGCATCCAGACCTTCGACGAGGCCTTCGCCGACAGCCTGCCCTACGACGTGCTCGACTCCACCAAGATCATTCCGGAAGAAGTGCTCCCGGTGCGTATCGTCGGCCGAATGGTCCTTGATCGCTGGCCGGACAATTTCTTCGCCGAGACCGAGCAGGTCGCCTACTGCCCGGCCAATGTGCCGCCAGGCATCGACTTCACCAATGACCCGCTGCTGCAGGGCCGGCTGTTCAGCTATCTGGACACCCAGAAGAGTCGGCTTGGCACCGCCAACTTCCACCAGATCCCGATCAACGCGCCCAAGTGCCCGGTGATGAACTTCCAGCGCGACGGGCAAATGCAGATGCTGCAGCCCAAGGGCCGGGCCAACTACGAGCCCAATAGCCTGGGCGAGCACGGCGAGATCGGCGGCACGCGCGAATGTCCGGCCACCGGCTTCACCACCTTCCCGGCGACCGAAGCAGGCGACAAGTTGCGGATCCGGGCATCGAGCTTCGCCGACCACTACAGCCAGGCCCGGCTGTTCTTCCGCTCATTGGACGCGGCCGAGCAGAGCCACCTGGCCTCAGCTATCGTGTTCGAACTTTCGAAGGTCGTGATCGAACCGATCCGCGTCCGGGTATTGTCCAATCTGCTCAATGTCGATGCGAGCCTGGCCAAGCGGGTAGCCGCGGGCCTGGCCATGGACCTCCCGAAAGCGTCAGAGACGGCCGCTCCCGTCCAGGATCTGCCCCTCTCGCCCGCCCTGCGGATCGTCCGGGGGCCTCGAGAAATGGAGACGCTTGTCGGGCGCTCGGTCGGCATCCTCATCGCTGAAGGATCGGACGCACCCGCCCTCGCCGCCCTGATCAAGTCGGTCGAAAAGGCCGGCGGCCGTCCGGTGGTGATCGCGCCGAAAGTCGGCGGCGTGAAGCTGTCGGACGGGTCGGTGCGCAAGGCCGATGGTCAGTTGGCCGGCACGCCGTCGGTGACGGTCGACGCTGTCGCCCTCATCCTCTCGGACGCCGGATGCGCGGCCCTGCTCAAGGAGGGCGCTGCGGTCCAGTTCGTCATGGACGCCTTTGGCCACCTAAAGGCCATCGGAGCCAGCGACGCCGCCAAGCCCTTGCTGGACAAGGCAGGGGTCGAGCCAGACGAGGGCGTAACCGGTCTGGACGAGGCTTTCGTGCGCGCCGCCACACGCCGGTTCTGGGATCGCGAGCCCAAGGTGCGCACCCTGGCCTGAGCCTACGGCAATCAACTGAGAGGCGCTCAGTCTCAAGAGTGCGGAGGACATGCATGCACAGGCGCCTGTTGATCTCATCGGCCTTGGCCGCGCTGCTCGCGCCTAGTGTTGGGTTCGCCCAGGGCCAAGGACATGGTCGTCCCGGCGAGGGGCGACCGCCGGGCGGGGGTAATCCGGGCCACGGCGGGTCGCGGCCGCCCCCGGGCGGCGGCCGCCCGCCAAGCGGCGGCGGACATCCGCCATCGGGAGGTGGTGGAGGGCATCCTCCTGGCCAAGGCGGCGGTGGCCGACCGCCCGGATCGGGCGGTGGCGGACGTCCGCCACAACCCCATCCGCCGCGCCCGCCCGTCCCGAACGGTCCCTACCGTCCTGGAGGCGGCAGGCCGCCGAACTTCCGTCCCGTACCGGGACCACGGTGGCGCTATCCGCCCGGTTACAACTATCGGCGTTGGAACCCGGGGCTCATTCTGCCGTCGGTCTTCCTGAGCTCTGCCTACTTCTATGACGACTATTGGCGCATGGGCTTGGCTGGCCCGCCCTACGGCTATCGCTGGGTGCGATACGGGCCCGATCTGCTGCTGGTCGAGATCAGGACCGGCCGCATCGTCGATGTGATCTACGGTGCCTTCTACTGAGGTCCTGGCGCGGCGCGCAGCCGCAATGGGCGCTTGAACGTCTCTGCCCTATCGCGCGCCGCGCCGAGTCCGGCTATTACGCGCGCATGAGCGCTCAGCCTGCAAAGACCCTCCGCGAAACCGCCGCCGAGTACGGCCTGAAGTCGGAAGAATACGACGTCATCCTGCAACGCCTGAACCGGGAGCCGAACCCGGTCGAACTGGGCGTGTTCTCAGTGATGTGGAGCGAGCACTGCTCCTACAAATCCAGCAAAATCCACCTGGGCAAGTTCCCCACGACGGGACCCCGCGTGATCTGCGGACCGGGCGAGAACGCCGGTGTCATCGATATCGGCGACGGCCAGGCCTGCATCTTCAAGATGGAAAGCCACAACCACCCGTCCTACATCGAGCCCTATCAGGGCGCGGCGACCGGCGTCGGCGGCATCATGCGCGACGTCTTCACCATGGGCGCGCGTCCCATCGCCCTGCTGAACGCCCTGCGCTTCGGTGATCCCAGCCACCCGAAAACAAAGCGCCTGGTGTCGGGCGTGGTCAGCGGCATCGGCGGCTATGGCAACTGCGTGGGCGTGCCCACCGTGGCCGGCGAGACCAACTTCCACCGCGGCTATGACGGCAACATCCTGGTCAACGCCATGTGCGTGGGCATGGCCGACGCCGACAAGATCTTCTACTCGGCCGCCCCCGCCGCCGGCCTGCCGGTCGTGTACTTCGGTTCGAAGACCGGCCGCGACGGCATCCACGGCGCGACCATGGCCTCGGCCGAGTTCGACGACGCCTCCGACGAGAAGCGCCCGACCGTCCAGGTCGGGGACCCCTTCGCCGAAAAGCTGCTGATCGAAGCGACCCTGGAGCTGATGGCTTCGGGCGCGGTGGCCGCCATCCAGGACATGGGCGCCGCTGGCCTCACCTCCTCGTCGGTCGAGATGGCCGGCAAGGGCGGGGTCGGCATCGAGCTTGACCTCGACATGGTGCCTCAGCGCGAAGACGGCATGAGCGCCTACGAGATGATGCTGTCGGAGAGCCAGGAGCGGATGCTGGCGATCCTGAAGCCCGGCCGCGAGGCTGACGGTCAGCGTATTTTCGAGAAGTGGGGCCTGGACGCCGCCACCATCGGGGTCACCACCGACACTGGCCACATGGTGCTGAAGCACAAGGGCGAGATCGTCTGCGACGTGCCGCTGGCCCCGCTGTTCGACGACGCCCCGCTGTATGACCGCCCGTGGGTCGCGACCCCGGCGCCGGCGCGCCTGGCCCCTGCCGACGTGGCTGCGCCGGCCGACTATGCCGAAGCAGTGCTAAAGTTGATGAGCGCACCGGACATGGCCTCCAAGCGCTGGCTCTGGGAGCAGTACGACCGTCACGTGATGGCCGACACCCTGGAGGACAGCGCCACCGGCGCCGACGCTGGGATCGTCCGTGTCCACGGCGGCCGCAAGGCCCTGGCCGTGACCTCCGACTGCACCCCGCGCTATGTGCTGAACGACGCTTACGAAGGCGGTAAGCAGGTGGTCGCCGAGGCCTGGCGCTACCTGACCGCCGTCGGCTCCGACCCGATCGCCAACACCGACAACCTGAATTTCGGTAATCCCGAGCGCCCGGAGATCATGGGCCAGAACGTCCGCGCCATCGAAGGCATGGCCGAGGCCTGCCGCGCCCTCGACTTCCCGGTCGTGAGCGGCAACGTCTCGCTCTATAACGAGACCAACGGTCAGGCCATTCCGCCGACCCCCACCGTGGGCGCCGTGGGCCTGATCCCCGACTATGCGTTCCGCGCCGACTTCGCCGGCATGAAGGCTGGCGACGCCCTGGTGCTGGTGGGCGACACCGTCGGCGAACTGGGCGCCAGCATGTATCTGCGTGAAATCCTCGGTCGTGAGGACGGCGCGCCGCCGCCGGTCGACCTGGCCCATGAGCGCAAGGTCGGCGACGTGGTGCGCAAGCTGGTCCTGTCCGGCGACGTAACGGTCGTTCACGACTTGTCGGATGGCGGCCTGATCGCCGCGGCGGCCGAAATGGCGCTGGCCTCCAAGCTCGGCCTAAACTTGAACGCGCCGGAGAGCGCCGCCCATGCAACTTTGTTCGGCGAGGACCAGGCCCGTTATCTGATCGCGGTGAAGGACCCGGCGGTCGTGCTGGACGCCGCCAAGGCGGCGGGTGTGACTGCGAGCGTCATCGGCCAAGCCGGGGGCGAGGATATCGCGGTCGAGGGTCTGTTCACCCTCCCGCTCGCCAAGCTGCGTGACGCGCATGAAGGATGGATGCCCACCTATATGGGCGGTTGATACGCATCCAGATCGGCGGTTGGTTCGTACCCTCAAGTATGAAGCCAGCCGCGATCGTCCTCCCTCTTCTGCTCACAGCCTGCGCCAGCCCGGCTACCAAGTCGGGCTTTCTTTCGACCTATGATGGGATGGCGCCGCGGACTGATACGGTGCGCGCGAAGGTCACCCAGCGCCGCGACGAGGCGCGCTTGGCAGGCGTCCAGAAAGTCGCGCTGGAGCCGGCGGTGCTCGCCGCCAACGCGCCTTGGCTGACGGCGCCCGAGCGTCGGCTGCTGTTGCGGGAGATCGACGCTCAGCTCTGTTTTGAACTTTCAGAGCGCTACGAGATCGTCCAGCGATCGGCCGGCGCTCATCGCGTCCGCGCCGCCGTGACCGCGGTCGAACCGACGGGCCGAGTGAGTTCTGCAGCTTCAGCAGCGGCCAGCTTCTTCATTCCAGGCCCGCTGGGCCTGAGGGCGCCGGGCACGCTGGGTTCGCTTGCGGCCGAAGCTGAATTGCTGGACGGCGACCAACAGATCGCGGCTATCGCCTGGAACCGGGCGGCGACGCCCGTTGGCACCGACAACCCGTCTCTCAGCCGAGTGGGCGACGCCCTGCAGTTCGCTGAACCGTTTGCCGACGCGGCAGCCGCGGCGATGACCGCGCCCGGCGCACAGCCTCGGAAGATCGGCACGCCCGATCCCTGCGCGCAATTTGGCGCCCGCTTTCGCGTTGAAGGCTTCGCGGCCAAGTTCGCAACCGGCCTCTATGTACCTGAGATGAGCGGGGCCAAGGCCAGCGAAGTTGCTGACGAGACGCCGCCCCCGTCGCCTGACACAGGCGGCTTCGGCCCTGGCTCCGAGCCCTAGAGCGCTCGCGACACCGTCAGGCGCGCCCGCTTCGAACGGATCGCAGAACCCAGTCCAAAGAAGCCGATGATCATCATCGCCCAGGTCGCGGGCTCCGGCACCGCGCTCACCGGCGGGATGTAAGGCGTCGGAGTATCTGGTCCACCAGGAGTGACGGGCGGCGTAACCGGCGGCGCGACCGGCGGAATGACTGGCGGGACAATTGGCGGTTCGACCGGCGGCACGATCACAGGGGGCGGGCCAACCGGAGGCGGCTCTTCACCGCCACCGCCACCGCCACCACCGCCGCCGCCGCCGCCGCCGCCGCCGCCGCCGCGGGGACCACCGCCGCCGCCACCGCCACCGAAGGGGAAGCCGATCATCGGCGGAACCGCGTTCGACACGAGTTCGGTCGGCGGCGCGATCGCCTCTTCAGGCAACGGACCGGCGATTTCGTCGAGCAGACGTTGGGCCGCCGGCTTGGCTTCCGGAGGCAGGGCCGCCTGGATCGACGGCGTGCGGTCGCACTCGATGGAGGGCGCCGGGGGCAAGGCGCCCGTGCGCATCGCATAGGAAGAATCGACGAGCGGCTTGGACGGCATGGGCTTCGCGGCCGCCACCACCGCGGGGCGAGCCTTGCGGACGACGGGCTTGCCGACTTGACGCACGGGCGTGGCGGGGCGTGCAGCGGCTGGCTTACGAGCCACGGGGCGCGCCTTCGCGGGCGCGGGCGGACGGGCCTCGAACGCCCGAACCTTCGGGAAACAGTCTTCGGCCGCAGCGGGTCCGACAGTTGTCATCCCCAACAGCGCGCCCAACACAACGTATTTCGAAAAAGCCATTGCTCTTTCCCAAGCACTACGAAAGTGACCGGTGGAATACATATACAAATACGTTCATCCGGGGCGGGCACACCAAAGAGTGGTGGAGTAGCCGCCAGGAAGACGAGATTTATACGGACGCCGCCCGAGTTAGGATGTCATTTAAAGCAACATCGGCGCCAGGAGAACCGCTGGGCCGGACACAATCTGTAAACAATTGTATTGGTAGGCGAAATATTCGCCGCTACGGCGAATTCTCCCGCTAGAATGTATCGAAATGCCCACGATCGGCGGACACCTGCAGCCGGAGCGGGTTTCGCGATTCTCCCGAACCCTAAGCTGTGTAGCAAAATGATCCGCGCGAGGATCCAAGTGCTATTCGGCGGCTTGACCCGCTCGTTCGTGGCGCTTTTGGGAGGCGTACCTAGCGCCAGTCGAGCCTCCGAAGTCCATCACGCACATTGTCGCGTAGTCCCTGTGGGGACCGCAGCTGACGCCGACGACCTCGAAGCCGTTGTGGAAAATGTTGCGGCGGTGTCCGCGGCTCGGCACGCCGCTGTCGATGATGAGTTCACGCACCGTATCGGCGGCGGTCGGCGGGCCATAGGCGATGTTCTCGGCCAGAATGGCGCTGGGTTCCGCGCCATGACGCCGAAGCCGCTCATAGAAACGTTCGCCGTCAGGGCTGTTGTGGCCCACGTGGCCGGCCGCGCCCTGGCTCTCGACATGCTCAAGCGCCGCTGTGGCCAGAATGTCGTCAGGTTCGAGGGGCGGCAAAGGGGTTTGGCGCAACAGCGCATCGACGGCTTCAGCCAAGGCTTCAGGATCGCTCGGCTGCCCACCGGCTTGCAGGGCGCGCCCCCAGTCGGTGACCGGCTGCAACATCAACCGACGCGCATATTCCTGCGGATGGGCACGCGCGAAATTGATCTCGGCGAGGATCGCATCCTCCATCGGGCCAGCGACGGCCGCCGCAGGCGCGGACAGGCTGAGCGCGAGACCGGCCAACAGGCCCAAATATGCTGGAAACCGAAACTGCAACTCGCCCGCCTGTCAGATGATTTGACAGACGCATCGTGCGACTTGTGCGTATAAGCGAACTTAAGTTTATTGGTTGATGGATACAGTTAAATTACGAATAATTTTCCATCAAAATCGAATATATATCAGAATAGAATTCAACATACTTCTCTATTTGCTGTTCCAAATCACGACAGAGATCTATTTTATCATTAATTTCACCCTACAGCCAAATCTCGCCAAGCATCGAGCGCTGCGGTCGGGCTTGAGGTCACGCACTTTTCGCTTCCCCGACGACCGCTTCGGTGATCTTTCCTGACCGACATGCCCCTTACCGCTCCGCAAACGATGATTGCCCGAATAGTCGCTGGTCTTGCCTGCCTGCTCCTGGTCGCCGGATGCAGTCGCCAGGAAGACAAGGCCTTCGAAAAGCAGATGCGCGAGTATCTCCTGGCCCACCCGGAGGTGATCCAAGAAGCGGCCATCAAGCTGAGGCAAAAACAGGCTGCGGCGTCCGCGAGCGTGTTGAAGAATGCACAGGCTCGCCTGGAGCGCGACCCACGGGATTTTGTCGCCAACCCGAACGGCGCGATCACCGTCGTCCAATTCTACGACTACCGCTGCACCTATTGTCAGGCCATCGCACCAGAGGTGTTGAAACTGATCGCCAACACCCCTGATGTCCGCGTGGTCTTCAAGGAACACCCGGTGTTCGGCAGCGTCTCCGACTCCGCGGCCAAGGTGGCGTTAACGCCTCAGGGCCAGAGCAAGGGGCTGGAACTCTATCGCGGGCTGATGAGCCAGAAGAAGCTCACCGAGCCACGGCTCGATACCGTGATCAGCAGCCTCGGTCTCAATCCCCAGGCGGTGCGGGCTGCGGCGGGCGATCCGGCCATCGCCAAGCACATCCAGGACACCCGCGCCCTGGCCCAAGAGATCAACATCACCGGGACGCCGACCTTCCTGGTCGCCGGTCAGGTTATCCAGGGCGCCGACATGGACAAGCTCGACCAGGCGATCAAGCGCGCTCGGAGCGCATCCTATGAAGCGCTCGCGAGCACGCCCGCCCACCGCTAGTCGGTCACCTTAGTCAGCAGCTGCAGCGCGGCGGCGGCGAAGGCCCGCATGTTCTCCAGGCGGTCGCTCTGCCCAGTCTCGATGGTCATCGCGAAATCCACCGGCCCGGCGATCGCCACGCAGGTGTGCCCGGCCGCGTCGCCGTACCCGTTGCCGGTCGGCCCCGCCGCGCCAGTTTCCGATAGGCCCCAGGTCGCGCCGAACCGCTCCCGCGCTGTCCGCGCCAGCAGCAGGGCGTAGGGCTCGCTGGCCGAGCGCACCCCGTTCAGCGCCTCGCGCGGAATGTCCATCAACAGCACCCGCGCCTTGGGCGTGTAGATCACCCCGCCGCCGAGGTAGTAGGCCGAGGCCCCCGGCACACCGAGCAACGCCGCCGAAATCAACCCGCCTGATGAGCTCTCGGCGACCGCAACGGTCTCCTTGCGATCCTTCAACCGCTGTCCCAACACCTCGGCCTGCGCCATCAGGGCCTGCATTTCACTACTCCATCGTCCACAACATCTCGGGCGACCTTGCGGTGCGGACCGTGCGGTGTCCATGCGCTCTCACGTTAGGCGGTAGGTCCGCCTTGCGACATCGCGGAACAGCAACGCCTTCTCGCCCGCCGACGCGCCGGCCGCCAAGCGCTTCAAGGCGTTCCAGAGGGTGCGGTAGTCGCAGGAGACCTGGTCCACCGGGAAGTTGCTCTCGAACATGCAGCGCTCAGGTCCGAACAGTTCGATGCAGGTCTCGATATAGGGGCGCCACGCCTGCGCCAGGTCTTCGGAACTCGCGGGGGTCTCGCGCTTATGGAAGCCGAACCCGCAGATCGCCATGCCAAGCCCGCCTAGCTTGACCACCACGTTCGGACTCTTGGCCAGTTCGGCCAGGTCGGCTTTCCAGACTGCAAAGACCTCGGCACGACGGCCTTCATAGGGACCGATCCCAAGCGGCCCCCCGACATGGTCGAGCACCAGCGCCGTCTCGGGAAAGGCGCGCGCCAGATCGGTCACCTCAGGAAGCTGGGGGTGGAACTGCCAGGCTTCGAACGACAGGCCATGGTCGGCCAGCCGCGCGTATCCCTCACGGAACGCCGCAGAACCGTAGAGTCCGTGGGGCGGATTGGTATGAGCGTTACGGACCGCCTCGCTGGCGTCCCAGGCTCCGGCGTGGCGCACGCCGCGGAACCGGTCGCCACCGGCGCGAATGTGAGCTTCCAGCACTGGCGCGACATCGGTCCCCAGGCTGAGATCGGCGAACCCGACGATCCCAGCGCAGGCTCGCATCTCGCCAAACCTGCCGCTGGCCGACATGGCCGCAACGCCGTTCACGACCTCGGTCTCACCTACCGGCGCGAGGCCCCGGGGACCGTCTGCGCGGTAGAACGAGTTGCACTCGACGAAGACCGTGCTCTCGATGCGATGGCCCGACCCGGCGTCGGCGTTCAGTTCCTCAATCATGTACCGGCTGGTCGGATAGTCCCACAGGTGGTGGTGCGGATCGCAGATCGGGAGATCTGGCTCCAGGATCGCCTCGACGTTGTGCATCCGCCCTCCTCCGGCCGCTCAGGAATCTCTTGGCGCAAGCCCCCCTGGCGGCTCATGATGCCCGCCAATTACAAAGACCGCCATTTTCCGGGAGGATATTTTCATGGACGCCCAATCTCAGTGGACCGGGCTCGACGCCGGCCGTCTGGAGCGCATTACCGACCACATCGAGCGTAACTACATCGCCTCGCAGAAGATCATGGGCTGCCAGGTCGCCGTCGCTCGGCACGGCCACCTCGCCTATCAGAAGTCCTTCGGGTCCATGGACCTGGAGCGGAACAAACCGATGGCCGACGACGCCATCTTCCGCATCTATTCGATGACCAAGCCGATCACCTCGGTCGCGCTGATGACCCTGTACGAAAAGGGCTACTTCCAGCTCAACGATCCGATCAGCCGCTACGTCCCGTCCTGGAAAAACCACCGCGTGTGGGTTTCGGGCGAGGGCGAAGAGATGGTCACCGAGGCGCCCAAGCGCCCGGTCTCGTTCCGTGACGTGCTTAGCCACACTGGCGGCTTCACCTATGGCGGCGGCCTGCCCGGCGTCGGCATCCAACACCCGGTCGACAAGATTTATCGCGAGCTGAAGATCCGCAGCTCGGGCACCGCCGACACCATGGAAGGCTTCCTCGACAAGCTCGCCCAGGTTCCCCTGCTCTACCAGCCGGGCGAGCGATGGATGTATTCGCTGTCCACAGACATCTGCGGCGCCCTGGTGGAAATCATCTCGGGCAAGCCTTTCGCCGAATATCTCCAGGACGAGATCTTCGGCCCGCTCGGCATGAACGACACCTCGTTCTTCGTCGCGCCCGACAAGATCGACCGCTTCTGCGCCAACTATCAGCGCGGCCCGGACAAGAAGCTGAAGCTGATCGACGATCCGGCCACCAGCGATTTCACCAAGGACCCGGCCTTCAAGTCGGGCGGCGGCGGCCTGACCGGCACCATCGCCGACTACATGAAGTTCTGCGAGATGCTGCGCCGTGGCGGCGAACTGGACGGTCACCGCGTCATCGGCCCGCGCACCCTGGCCATGATGCACATGAACCATCTCGCCGGCGGCAAGGACCTGACCCAGCTGGCGATCGGCTCCTTCTCGGAAACGTCGAATGAAGGCGTGGGCTTCGGTCTCGGCTTCGCCTCCACCATGGACGAGGTGTCGACAGGATCGCTCGGCGTGGGCGACTACTATTGGGGCGGAGCGGCCTCGACCATCTTCCTGGTCGATCCGAAGGAAGACCTGACCATGGCCTTCATGACCCAGCTCATGCCGTCGGGCACATTCAACTTCCGCGGTCAGCTCAAGAGCCTGATCTATTCGGCGATCGTCGACTAAGGCGCTCCTCCGGCCGGACCTGGTCTCGCGATCAGGTCCGGCGCGGAGGAACCACGTCGGCGAAGATCGGAAACGCCTTCCAATCGGGCTCGATCGCCGACTTCCCCGCCTCCGGCGCATAGACCGAAGGCGTCTCAACGACCAACGTCGGAATATAGCGCGGGCAGTTGGGGAAGATGTCGCGCGGGGTCACCTTGATCAGCAGGTGCGCGCCGGGGAACTCGGACATCAACGGATCGTCCCGCAGCACCTGCGCCGTTCCGTTGACCCGCAGACGCTGAGGCTTCTCGCCGGTGCTCATGAACAGCAGCCCGACCTGCGGATTGACCACTAGGTTGCCCAAGCTCTTGAACATGCCGTTGCCATCGTAGTCAGGGAAGACCAGCGCATCTGGCGCGGTCACCCGCACGAACCCGACCGGCCCGCCCTTGAAGGAACAGTCCGGGCGCCCCTGATCGTCGGCGGTCGCCAGGAAGAAGAAGCTCTGCGCGCCGATGAAGGCCGCATCCCGGTCGGTGAAGAGATCGTGCCGCAAGGTCTGCTCAAGGCGGTCGGCCAGCGCGCGGCTCGCGAACTCGTCCTGCAGGCCACGCTGGCCTTCATGATACATCGACATGACCGCTCCCTTTGAGCCGTGAGCTTAGCGCAGCGGTGGGTGGGAGAACTGCGTTTTTGCGGCAGCCGCCGTCCTGATCTGCATTAGGCTGGCGCCATGGACTTATTGGTCAATATCGACGTGCCGAATCTGGCCCGGGCCGAGGCGTTCTACACTCAGGCTTTGGGCCTGACCGTCAGCCGCCGGTTCGGCTCTGATGGACTGGAACTGTCGGGCCTGCCCACCAAGCTCTACCTATTGGAAAAGCCGGAAGGTTCGGTTGGCGCTGCCCAAGACCTGCGCCGCTATGGCCGGCACTGGACACCGGTCCACCTCGACATCGTGGTCGATGATCTGGAGGCCGCGCTCGAGAGGGCGCTCGGCGCAGGGGCCATCGCCGACGCCGAGCCCCGAACTCATGTCTGGGGCAAGATCGCGGTGTTGGCGGACCCCTTCGGCAACGGCTTCTGCCTGATCGAATTCCTGAATGGCGGCTACGACGAGATCGCGCCGCCGATCGATCCCTGAGGCCGCGCGGGGGGCTTTGCTCGCTTGCCTTCACCAGCGGCTTCGCCCATCGAACGGGTCACTGATCCAGCGGTTGTTAAGGTTTATGGATCACAAATTTCTTCGAGTGGAGTTCTTCACATGCCGATGCCCATCGCCGACCTCGAGGCGAACCTTCGCGAAGCGTTTCCGGATGCGCAGATCGCCATCGACGATCTGGCCGGCGACGGCGACCACTCTCGGGCTCGTATCGTCTCCACCGCCTTCAGCGGCCTTTCGCGCGTAAAGCAGCATCAACTGGTCTACGCGGCGCTCAAGGGCAAGGTCGGCGGCGAACTGCACGCCCTGGCGCTCGAAACTTCAGCTCCGGCCTAAGAGCGCCTCATGCGCTATCGACCCTTCGGCGCAACGGGTAAGGCGGTCTCCGCCATCAGCCTGTTGTTGCGCGAAGCGCCGAACATGAACTCGCCCGCCGCATGGCGCGCCCTGGCCTTCTCGGCGATGGAGAACGGCGTCAACAGCTTCGAGCTGACCGCTGGCTCCGACGTGCTGGCCATGGGCGTCGGAGAGGCCCTCTCCGCCGTCGAGCGCCGGTTGATCTTCCTCGGCTGGCGGCTGCGCGGAACGGTGGCCGGCAAGATGACCGCCCGCGATATCGCCGAAAGCGTGCGCGGCGGCCTGCAAAGAACCCGTGCCGGCTATCTGGACGTCCTGATGATGGACGAGGCCGCGGTCGAGACCCTGACGCCCGACGCCCGCACCTATCTCGCCGACCTGAAGAACAGCGGCGTCTGCCTGCAAATCGGCGTGGTCGGCGACGGCCCCGTCATCGACGACTGCATCAGCAACGACCTGTTCGACGTTCTGGTCACCCCGTTCAGCCTGGTTTCCGACTGGCAGGCGCGCCGACGCATTCGCGACGCCTCGGCCGCCAACATGACATTGCTGGCCTGCGATCCCTTTCCCACCAGCTTGCCTGGTCCCGCGCGCGCTGAAGGCGAACGCGCCCCGCGACGCGGCCTGCTGGGCATTCGCCGACCTGAGCCGCTGGCCGCCATGGGTGGGTACGGCTTCCTTCAAGACACCGCCGGGTGGACGAACGAAGACATCTGCCTCGCCTACGCCCTCACCGAGCCGGCCTTCGCCACTGTGCAGGTCGAGGCGTGGCGCGCCGACGCTGTGGAGCGTCTGGCCGCGGTCTGCGACAAGGATCTACCCACCAGCGTATCGGCCCAGATCGAGATGGCCAGGTTCGGCCAGGTCGCGGCCGAGCGCCGCGCCTGAATCGACCAGCGCTTGACCCGGAGGCGCCGGCTCCCTAGCTCTGGGCTGAATTCTTCGCCGCAAAGGCCACAGTCATGACCGACACCGCGACCACCAACCCCGTCCACGACTTCATCGCCAACGCCGTGACCGAAAATCCGGTCGTGCTGTTCATGAAGGGCGTCCCCGAAGAACCCCGCTGCGGTTTCTCCGGCGTGGTCGTGCAGATCCTCGACCACCTGGGCGCGGACTTCGTGGGCGTGGACGTCCTGCAGAACGACGCCATCCGCGAAGGCATCAAGACCTACAGCGACTGGCCGACTATCCCGCAGCTCTACGTGAAGGGCGAATTCGTCGGCGGCGCCGACATCATCCGCGAGATGTTCCAGTCGGGTGAACTGAAGACCCTGCTGGTTGAGCAAGGCCTTCTGACTGCGTGAGTCGGCTGCTCGAGCCGCCGGCCGGGCGCCAAGTCTTCAGTCGTGAGTTCACGCCGGCCGCGTCGGACATCGATGCGAACGGCCATGTGAACAATGTGGTCTATGTCCGCTGGATCCAGGACATGGCCACTTCACACTGGGACGCCCGCCAGCCGGCTGAAGAACAGTCGAAATGGGCGTGGATCGTCCTGCGCCACGAGATCGACTATCGCCGGGCCCTGATGCCCGGCGAGACGGCGACCGCCCGAACCTGGGTGGCCGAAGCCCCCGAAGGCCCGCGCTTCGACCGGTTCGTACGCATCGACGGACCGGACGGCGCCATGTGCGCCCAGGCCCGCACAGTCTGGTGCATGATCGAGCAAGCCACCGGGCGGCCCAAACGCGTCACCCCCGAGATCGTCGCCCGGTTCGTCTAACAACGCCTGGACCCCGCCCGACGATGGGTCGATCCTGTCCTCCCGCGAAGTTGCCGGCAGGAGGATCACCTTGGGCTCGACGACGCAAATCCTGCCTCTGCGCTGCGGAACGATCCGAGCGCCCGCCAACGCCCTGGAGGTGGACGGCGTGGGCGACTTGACCCTGCCGGTCTACGCCTATCTGATCACGCACCCCAGCGGGCGGACGATGCTGTTCGATGCTGGCCTCGCTCCCAGCCACCACGATCAAACCGTCTCGAAGGTATTCCGCAATGAACTGCCGGAAGGCCACGACGTGGCGGCGCGTGTGCTCGCCGCCGGCTTCGATCCGGCCAGGGTCGAGGGAATTGTCGCGTCCCATTCGCACTACGACCACATCGGCGGCATAGCGCTCGTTCCCAACGCCAGGATCTTCATCCATCAAAAGGAAGACCTGCGAGAGCTCGACACCGGCCACGACCTGGTGCGGACCGACGACAGCCTCGACCTGTTCGGCGATGGTTCGGCCGAAGTGTTCGCCACACCCGGCCACACCTGCGGCCACCAATCGGTGCGGGTCTGGCGCGAAGGCGGCGCCGACATCCTGGCCGGCGACGCCTGCTACTTCTGCCGGTCGCTCGACCGCGAGGATACCGACCAGCCCTACCCATTCGACAAGGCTCAGTACTTGGAGACAAAGCGCCGCCTGGTGCAGATGCGCGCGGACGGAAACTTCATCGTCCCGGGCCACGACGAAAGCTTCCTCGACAACATTCCCAGAGGCAGCGCCATACGGGTCAGCCCTCTGAGCCGCCTCTAGTGCGCAAGGAGACGCCCGCCGCCAACCCCGGCGCCTATGTCGCGGTCCTTGGCGGCTGGCAAGCGCGCTGCGTGGCGCAGCTCCGGGCGGCGGTGCGAGCTGGCGCGGCGTTCGACGAGACGGTCAAGTGGGGCCACCTGGTCTATTTCGCGAACGGCCCAGCGATGCTGATCCGGGCCGAGGACAAGCGCGTGCTGCTGGGCTTCTGGCGCGGCCGCCGGCTGACCGAGCTGGAACCCCGCATCGCAACGGGCGGTAGGTACGAGATGGGCCCGATCGTGCTGCGCGAGCGCGACGCCATCGAAGGCGAGACGGTCCAGCGGCTGGCGGCGGCGGCTCGCCGGCTAAACCTGGAACTCGGCGACCCGACCGCTCGCGCCTAGGCCGGCCAGGGCCCGCGCCCTAGCCGGCCCTGCGCAATCAGAATTTGTAGTCCACGCCGACCCGCAGAAGGTTGGCGCGCGTATCGGCTTCGGTCGTGAAAGCGGCGTAGCCGTTGGGCGTCACCCAGGTGTTCCTGACCGTGCCGAAGTCGGTGTAGAGCCACTCGCCGCGCACCGACCAGTTCTCGTTGAAGGCATAGGCGCCGCCGATGCCGGCGGTCCAACCGAACTTGGAATCGCTCTCGCTAAAGTTCCCCGCATTCGGCGGAAGCCGGCTGTCGGCGAAACTGGCGTCCACCGAGATCCGCGAGGCCGCCAGACCGGCGGTGCCGTAGATCATGTAAGGGCCGCTGGCGTAGCCAATGCGCGGGCGCAGGGTCCAGACCCAGTCAGTGCTGACCTCCTGCCGGACGGTGAGCGTGACCGGAGGGCTGATCAGCACCGGCGATTGATAGGTCTTGGAGCGGCTCTGTCCGATGTCCATCCAGCCGACATCGGTCTCAAGACCAAACACCCAGCTTCCAGATTGGAAATTGTATCCGGCCTGCAAGCCGCCGGTGAAGCCGGTCTCGTTATCGTCGCTCGCTAGGTCGGCGTTGATGAGGTCGCGTTCGGCCGGGGGGATGATCACGATCCCGCCGCCCGGCTCGACCCGGCTATGGAGCGAGGTGTCGCCCCAGCTCGCGCCGGCGTTGGCGCCGACATAGAAGCCCGTCCAGTCATAGTCTTGAGCCAGCGCCGAAGCCGGAGCCAGCAAGCCGGCGCAGCCAGCCGTCATAAGGATGATTTTGAGAGACATGGTACTCGCCAATTTTGGCGGGCGAGGGAGCGCCCGCAGTTGCCACGCGACCAGTCACAGACTGCCGCGGCGGAGGGGTGGTTTGCGGCCGCGCGACACGTGCTCGCTAATGACGGGCGGCGCGTTGCAATCCAGACCAACACCGCGCGGAACTTCGCATCGCAGCGACGCGCGGCCCATATCGGGTTGATACCCTAGAGCGCTCTCAGGGCCTTGGAGGAGCCGGCCTAGCTTGGCGCTACAGCCCGACCCAGGCCGTCAACGGATTGAGCAAGAAGACTGGGCGGTGCGGCTCAAGACCGAGCTCCGCCCATGTAAAGCTCATCGCTTTCTTCGCCGCGACCAAGGACCGGCATGTGTCGAGCCGCTTGCGGGCGAAGGAAAGCGTCGCGATCTCGCCGCTCCGTTCGACATAGAAGACGAAGTCGGCCTTTTCCGTACAGCCGCCGGAGGACACCTCCAGCGTCAGGGCCTCGCGCCCCGCCACCGCCGAATAGACCGCCTCCAACTCGGGATGAGCGGCCTGCGCCGTTGTCAGGACCGGGGACGGGGGGGTGGCGCAACCGGCCAGCAGCGCCAGGCCGGCCATGAGCAGCAAGCGTCGATTCATCGGCTCACTCGGCCACACAATCGCGCAAAGCAAAAGGCCCCGGATCGCTCCGGGGCCTTCGCAAAATCTCTGGTGTTCGGTGCGCCGGTTAGGACGCGTAGAATTCGATAACCAGGCTGGGCTCCATCTTCACCGGGTACGGGACCTCGGAGAATTCAGGGGCGCGGATGAACTTCGCGGTCATCGCCTTGGCGTCGACTTCGACGTAGTCCGGGGTGTCGCGTTCGCCCGATTGCAGGGCTTCGAGCACCAGGGCCATGTTCTTCGAACGCTCACGGACGGAGACGATGTCGCCGGCCTTCACGCGGTAGGAGGCGATGTTGACGCGCTTGCCGTTCACCAGCACGTGGCCGTGGTTCACGAACTGACGGGCGGCGAAGACGGTCGGCACGAACTTGGCGCG
>NZ_JAUXXE010000052.1 GCF_030681155.1 Phenylobacterium sp.
AAGGGCAACGTCTTTGCCGTGGTCACCAAGGCTGGATCGCCACGCACCATGTTCAAGCCGGACGACGGCCCGGCCTATTGGGAAGAGCAGAAGGCGAGCATGGCCCGGCGCCAGGCTTCGCGTTCGGACAGCGCGCGGGCCGAGTGACCCGCCACGTCATCCGGGCTGACGATGTCGACTGGGAGCGAGCGCCGCCCGGCCGCCACCCGTTCAATCCGGCGTCCGAAATGCGCATGGTCCGACTGGGCGATATGAGCGGCCTGAAGCGGCTAGGCGCAAACCTGATCCGCATCCCACCGGGCAAAGAGAGCTTCATCCCCCATGCGCATCTGGTGGAGGAGGAACTGGTGTTCGTGATTGAAGGCGCTGGCGAGGTGATCCTGGACGGCGTCCGCCATCTCATTGGCCCCGGCGACTATGTGGGATTCCCGACAGACGGCGTGATCCACAGCATCGTCAACACCGGCGAAGACGATCTCGTCTATCTGACGGTCGGCGAACGCGCCCGGGTCGAGGTGGCCGCCATGCCGACCATCGGCAAGACCATCGTCTTCCACGACAACCGCATGACGAGGTTGGACCACGCGGGCATGGACGAACTCACCACCGAAGAGTGGGTCGCGAAGATGCGGCTGCCGTCAGAACCGTAGGCCGTGGGCGGGGTCTACGTCCTCGCAAGGGCGGAGCAGGGCCGCTCCCTAAAAAACCCAAGCCGCCAGCAGGAAGGTCAGGCCCGACACAGCCGCGCCGATGGCGAACCAGGCGAAGGGCGAGCCCTTGCCCTGCGCGACCACGGCCACCGCCGGCAGCGGAGGGTTCTCCACCAGGCGCGCGAGATTGCGCAGCGCCTCCAGACCCTCCTCGGCGAACCGCTTGGCGCGGGCGGCGGGACCGAGTTCGCGAAGCATCCAGCGTCGCACCACCGGATCGGCGGCCCGCCAGATGTCATGCTCGGGATCGATGCGGCGCGCGACGCCCTCGACGGTCATCATGGTCTTCTGCAGCAGCACCAGTTGCGGCTGCAGGCGCATGTCGAACAGGGCGGTGATCTCGAACAACTGGGTCAGCACCCGGCTCATCGAGACATCGCTGGCCGCGCGGCCGAACACCGGCTCGCCGACCGCGCGCAGGGCCTGGGCGAAGGCCGAGACCGAATGGGTGCGCGGCACGTAGCCGGCGTCGAAGTGGGTCTGGGCGACCTTTTCGTAGTCGCGCTCCAGGAACCCCCAGAGAATTTCCGCCAGATACCGCCGCTCGGCCGGGGCCAGCCGGCCGATGATCCCGAAGTCGATCGCGGTCACCTGGGCCGGAGCGGCCACGAACAGGTTTCCCTCGTGGAGGTCGGCATGGAACACCCCGTGGTCCAGGGCCTGGGCCAGGAAGGCGCGGATCAAGTTGTCGGCCAGGGCCGGACGATCCAGGCCCGGCAATTCGAGCGCGGCGGCTTCCGACAGCGGCGTGCCGCCCGCCCACTCCTGGGTCAAGACCCGCTTGCCGACCCCGTCCCACACCACCTTGGGCGCGGACATGTAGCCGTCCTTGGCCATCACCTCGGCCAGCTCGTCGCCGCCAGCCGCCTCCAGCCGGAAGTCGAGCTCAAGCTCCGTCGCCCGGATCACCGTCTCGGCCAGGGCGCGCGGCTCCAACCGGCGCGCGGCGACCGACCAGCGCTCGGCGATCCGCGCCGCGAGATTTAGCACCTCGGCGTCCTGCGCCACCCGGCGCTCAATGCCGGGACGCAGCACCTTCACCGCCACCCGGCGGCCGTCGATCAGGGTCGCGTCATGGGCCTGGGCCAGCGAGGCCGCCGCCACCGGCTCGCCGAACCGCGAGAACAGCGCCTCTACAGGGCGGCCAAGCGTCGCCTCGACCTCACGCCGCGCCACGTCAGTCGGGAAAGGCTCGAGCTTGTCCTTCAGCCGAGACAGGTCTTCGGCGAACGGAGCCCCAAAGATGTCCGCCCGAGTGGAGAGAAGTTGGCCGAGTTTGATCGCCACCGGCCCCAGCTTCTCCAGCGACCGCGCCAACCGCTCCCCAGGCCGGCCGTCGCGGGCCTGGCGTCCGGCGAAGACCTGCAGGCTCTTGGACAGGGCGCTGAGACTGGGCGGATAGAGGGCGTCCAGCTCCCGCGGCAACAAGGCGTCATTGCGCGCCAGCGACCACGCCGCCGCTGTCAGCCGACCGAACGCCGCAACACTTCCCATTGAACTAGATCGCCCAGCCGTGGTGCATGGCCGCCACGCCGCCGGTGAAATTGGTGTAGCCGGCGCGGCTGAAGCCCGCCTTTTCGATCATGTCCACGAAGGTCCGCTGGTCCGGGAACCGGCGAATGCTCTCGACCAGGTACTGGTAGCTGTCACGATCCTTCAGCACGACCTGGCCGATGGCCGGGATCACCTTGAAGGAATAGGCGTCATAGGCCTTGCGCAACGCCTCGGCTGGCGGCTGCGAGAATTCGAGACACAGGAAACGCCCGCCCGGCTTCAACACCCGGCGCGCCTCGCGCAGGGCGGCCGAGACGTCGGTGACGTTGCGGATGCCGAACGAGATCACATAGGCGTTGGCGCAGGCGTCAGGCAGCGGCAGGTTCTGGGCGTCGCCGACGGTCCAGGTGATCTCCGGCTCGCCGCCCTTTTGGCGACCAGCGGCGATCATCTCGGCATTGTAGTCGATGACCATCACCGAGGCGTCCGGGCCGCCGCGACGCTCCTGGGCGCTGCGGGCCATCTTGGCGAAGCGGCGCGCCATATCGCCGGTGCCGCCGGCGCAGTCGATGATGACTTCCCCGGGCTGAGGATTGAGCCGCGCGGCGACAGCGTCCTTCCACAACCGGTGGACGCCCCCGCTCATCAGGTCGTTCATCAGGTCATAGCGGCTGGCGACGCGGTCGAAGACCCCGCGCACCAGGCCGGGCTTTTCAGCCGGATCGACGTCGCGGAATCCGAAGGTGGCGGCAGGTCCTGTCATGAGGAGGGTATTAGCTCGCGCACGCGAGACGCGCCAGCGGGGGCGCGGGTTGTCGTTCGGGTCCTGGCATGCCACTTCCACTCCATGCCCGAACTTCCCGAGGTCGAAACGGTCCGGCGCGGCCTGCAGCCGGTTCTCGAAGGCCAGCGCCTGTCTCGCGTCGAGGCCCGCCGCGCCGATCTGCGCTTTCCCTTCCCGGACGGCTTCGTCCAACGCCTGACCGGAGCCACGATCGAACGCCTGGAGCGACGGGCGAAATATCTGATGGCGGTGCTCGACCGCGGCGAGACCCTGGTCATGCACCTAGGGATGAGCGGCCGGTTCGAGATCGCCAACTCCAGGAAAGAAGGGCCGGAGGGCTCGACCCGACCCGGCGAGTTTCACTACGCCCCTGATCCCGATCCCAAGCACGCCCATGTGGTCTTCGAAACCGATGGCGGGGGGCGGGTCACCTATTACGACCCCCGACGCTTCGGCTACATGGCGCTGATCGGCACCGAGACCCTGGCCGAACATCCCTGGTTCGCCGGCCTCGGGCCCGAGCCGCTGTCAGACGCCTTCGACGCCCAGCGACTGATCGACGCCTTCGCTGGCCGCAAGCAAGGCCCAAAGACCCTGCTGCTCGACCAGCGCGTGGTAGCCGGCCTAGGCAATATATATGTGTGCGAGGCGCTCAACCGGGCGCGGATCTCGCCATTCAAGCCTGCTGGAACGCTTAGGCCAGCCCAGATCAAACCGCTGGTCGGCATCATCCGCGACGTGCTGGACGAGGCCATCGAGGCCGGCGGCTCGACCTTGCGCGACTACGCCGCCGCCGATGGTGCGCTGGGCTACTTCCAGCACCGCTTCCGCGCCTATGACCGCGAGGGCGAGCCGTGCCTGAACGACGGCTGCAAGGGCGTTATCTGCCGGGAAGTCCAGGCCGGCCGCTCGACCTTCTTTTGCTCCGTCTGCCAGAAGTGACCCCCATGTTGAAACGCGTTCTGGCGGCGACCCTCGCCGGCCTGGTGCTCGCAGGCTGCGCCCAGGGCGAGGCCCAGGCCCGCCCGCCGGTGTGGACCGTGCGCGACGCCGACTCCGAGATCCTGATCTTCGGTTCGGTCCACGTCCTGCCGCCCGGGCTCGACTGGCGGCCCAAGGCCCTGGACGCGGCCCTGGCCAAGGCGGACGACCTCTGGTTCGAACTACCGATCGACCCGGTTTCCGAGGCGCGGGTCGGGCAACTGGCCGCCAGCATGGGCCGGCTGCCGGAAGGCCAATCCCTGTCCAAGCTGCTGTCGCCGGAGGGCGCCAAGCGCCTGGAAGCCGCCGCCGAGAGCCTCGGCGTCAGCATGGCCGTGCTCGACCGCTTCGAGCCCTGGTTCGCTGAAGTCATCCTGGCCAGCGCCGAGTTCGTGAAGGCCGGGGCCGACGCCAATTCCGGGGTCGAAAAGTCGATCGCCGCCACGGCCCCGCCCACCGCCAAGCGGCGGGCCTTCGAAACGCCCGAGGAGCAGATCGCGATCTTCGACTCCGCCCCCCGCGCCCAGCAGATCGCCTCTCTGGAAGAGTCCCTACGCGAACTGAACTCCAACCCGAACGCCTATGACGAACTGATCGGCCATTGGCTCAAGGGCGACCTGAAGGCGCTGGACGAGGACGCCCTCGGCCCGCTGCGCAAGGCGGCGCCCGGCCTCTACGCCCGGCTGGTCACCGAGCGGAACGAACGCTGGATCGCCGAACTGAAGACCCGGATGGACGGCTCAGGCTCCACCGTCGTCGTGGTCGGGGTCGGCCACTTGGTCGGCGAGGACGGCCTTCCGGCCCGGCTCCGCGCGCTTGGCTATTCGGTCGAGGGGCCTTAAGCCCGATCCACCAATTCCGACGGAGACGGCCATGAGCTACGAGACCCTGATCGTCGAGACGACAGACGGCGTGACCCTGATCCGCCTGAACCGGCCAGAGGCGCTGAATGCGCTGAACAGCCAGCTTCTCGGTGAGCTTTCCGCCGCGCTAGACGTGGCCGAGGCCGATGCGGCCGTGGGCTGCGTCGTGTTGACCGGGTCGGATCGCGCCTTCGCCGCCGGCGCCGACATCAAGGAGATGTCGACCAAGACCTACGCCCAGATGTTCAGCGAAGACTTCTTCGGGGCTAGCGCCCGGCGGATCGAGCAGTTCCGCAAGCCGATCATTGCGGCGGTGTCCGGCTACGCGCTGGGCGGCGGCTGCGAGCTGGCCATGCTGTGCGACTTCATTATCGCCGCCGAGAGCGCCAAGTTCGGACAGCCTGAGATCAATCTGGGCGTCGCGCCCGGCATCGGCGGCACCCAGCGCCTGACCCGCTTCATCGGCAAGTCCAAGGCCATGGAGATGATCCTGACCGGCCGGATGATGGACTCCGCCGAGGCCGAGCGTTCTGGCCTGGTCTCGCGGGTGGTGGCCGGTGACAAGCTGATCGAAGAGGCCATGGCCGCGGCGACCAAGATCGCCGGCCAATCGCCGTTGGCCGTCAAGATGAACAAGGAACTGGTCGAGGCCGCCTATGAGACCACCCTGGCCACCGGCGTGGCCCTGGAGCGCCGCCTGTTCCACTCGCTGTTCGCCTTCGATGACCAAAAGGAGGGCATGGCCGCCTTCATCGAAAAGCGCAAACCCGACTTCAAGGGCTCCTGACCCTTGTTCGTGACCCGCCCCGCACGGCCCGACTTCAGCCTTGTGGATTAAACTCGTCGGGGGCGCATTGACCCGGGGACCTTCGTCCCGTATATCCGCGCCTCCGATTTACCCGCCCGGGCGAAGGTCCGGGCGCGACCCGTTTTGAGAGCTGACACATGGCCAATACGCCCGGCGCCAAGAAGGCGGTCCGCAAGATCGCCCGCCGCACCGAAGTGAACAAAGCCCGCCGTTCGCGCGTGCGCACCTATCTGCGCAAGTTCGAAGAGGCCCTGGCCGCCGGCGATCCCGCCGTCGCCAAGACCGCGTTCGTCGAAGCGCAGAGCGAGCTGATGCGCGCTGTGACCAAGGGCGTCGTCCACAAGAACACGGGTTCACGCAAGGTGTCCCGCCTGGCCGCGCAGCTGAAGAAGATGGCTGCCGCCTGAGTTGCTGCTCGGGCCTAGAGCTCGACCATTAACCACAGAACTAACAAGACTTTTGACGCACCCGCGGGTTGAGAGACCTGCGGGCGTTTCTTTTTGCGCTGCATCTAAATGTTCGCGCGTGCGGCGATTCCAGTCAGTTAACGGAACGTTGAAATTCGGATTCCCTTGCCCTGCGGGCACTGGTTTTGAGTCAACGGAAATATCCGCTGGAGCCGCGAAGAATCACCGTTGACCCCCTAGTCGCTCTGACTAGGGTGACAAGTCTCAAGACGTCCTTCCATCTGATCTCGGATGAAAAAAGGCGGCGGCGGGGGCTATGCGCTCGCCGGTTAAGGCTTTGTGTTTGCTTAACAAAGTTGTTCCGCTGCGGGGGCGCTGACGGATGACAATAAGAGAGGTTCGAATGATGGCCACTGGGGGCTTTGCGGGTTCTGTTGCCGAGACACCGGCCGTCGCTGTCTGGACCAAAACCTGCGTCGCGCTGAAGCGCGAGCTCGGTGAGGCCACCTTTGGGTCGTGGCTGGGGCAGGCTGCTCTGCGGGAACGCGGCGAGGAACTGTGTCTGGTCGCGGCCACCGGCGTGGCGCGTGACTGGATCCGTCGCCATGCTTGGCGCCGGATCGGCGAACTCTGGGCGCAGAACGATCCGATGGGTCGCAATCTGGACCTGAAGTCGCGAATGGAGTTTGACGCCCAGGGTCCGGCTCCGGCCGGCTATGCGGACGCTGTGGCCACCGCCGCGGCTGCACCGACCCAGGCTGAAGTGATCGAGATCGAGGTTCCGGTCGAGGTGTCGGCTCCCGCCGCCCGCGCGGGTCGCCAGCAAGGCCTCCAGGACCGCTTCTCGTTCGAGACCTTCGTATCGGGTCCCGGCAACGAGTTCGCCTTCGCCGTGGCCCGCCGGGTCGCGGCCTGGTCGGACGGTCACTTCAACCCGGTGATCTTCCACGGCCCCTACGGCTTCGGGAAGACCCACCTGCTCAACGCGCTCGCCTGGGAGGCCATGCAGACGGCCCCGACCAAGCGGGTGGTCTACATCACTGCAGAGCGCTTCACCTCGACCTTCGTGAAAGCGGTCCAGGACCGCCAGACCGCCGCGTTCAAGGATGAGCTACGCAACGCCGACCTGCTGCTGATCGACGACGTTCAGTTCGTCGCCGGCAAGTCGTCCACCCAAGAGGAACTGTTCCATACCCTGCTCGCTCTCGTCGAGGACGGCCGCCGCGTGGTGATGACCGCCGACCGCTCCCCCTCCGAACTCACTGAAATGGACGCGCGCCTGCGCTCGCACCTGCAGGCCGGCCTGGTCTGCGGCATCGAGCCTGCCGACCGCACCCTTCGCCTCGGCATTCTTGAGCGCAAGCTCGCCACCCTGGCCGCCCAGGGCAAGTTCGTGCCCTCGGCCCAGGCCGACGTCCTGCAATTCCTCGCCGACCGCTTCACCGACAGCGTGCGTGAACTGGAAGGCGCCTTGAACACCCTTGTGGCCCGCGTCGGCGGTGACATTTCGCGTATGACCCTTGACGAAGCCCAGGCCATCCTGCGGCCCAACCTGGCCTGCAACGAGCGCCGGGTGACCGTCGATCAGATCCAGAAGACCGTGGCCGAGCACTATCAACTGAAGCAGGCCGACCTGATCTCCGAGCGCCGCGCGCGGGTCGTGGCGCGTCCGCGCCAGGTCGCCATGTGGCTGGCCAAGCAGATCACCACCCGGTCCCTGCCCGACATCGGCCGCCGCTTCGGCGGGCGCGACCACACCACCGTCCTGCACGCCGTGCGCCGGATCGAAGCCCTGAAGGCCGAAGATCCGATGATCGCCCGCGACCTTGACGTCCTGCTGCGTAAATTGCGGGGGTAGGACGAGGCCGTAGAGCCTGGTTCTACGAAAAGGCCCGCCGGCGACGGCGGGCCTTTTCAATTCCGAGGCGGAGCGTCTAGCGCTTCTTCAACCCGCCCATGATGCCGCGCATCAACTCGCGAGCGATGGTGCTGCCCGCCTGCCGCAGCAGCGACTTCGTGAACGCCTCGCCCATCGATTGGCGGTTAGAGGCCCGGGGCTTGGGCGCAGCTTTCGGGCGTGGGGCCGGAGCCGGACCGGGGTTCCACGGCGAGCCGGAAGCCGGGGCCTCAGCGGGTGCTTGAGCCGCCGCGGCGCGGGCCTGCAATTTTTCGAAGGCGCTCTCGCGGTCCTGGGCGGTGTCGTAGAGACCGCGCACCGGGCTCTGCGCCATGATCGCGGTCCGCTCGGCGGCGGTGATGGGTCCCAGGCGTGAAACCGGCGGACGCACCAGCGTCTTCTGCACCACGGTCGGCGCTCCCCGCTCATCCAACACCGAAACCAGAGCCTCGCCGACGCCCAGCCCCTGGATGGCCTCGGCGGTCTCGAACTTCGGATTGGCGCGGAACGAGTTCGAGGCCGCCTTCAGGCCCTTCTGCTCGGTCGGGGTGTAGGCCCGCAGGGCGTGCTGGATGCGGTTACCGAGTTGGCCCAGCACCGCCTCGGGAATATCGGCCGGGTTCTGGGTGACGAAATAGACCCCGACCCCCTTTGAGCGGATCAGGCGCACCACCTGCTCCACCTTTTCCAGCAGCGGCTTGGGCGCATCGCGGAACAGCAGGTGGGCTTCGTCAAAGAAGAAGGCCAGGCGCGGCTTTTCCGGATCGCCCACCTCGGGCAGCTCTTCGAACAGTTCGCTCATCAGCCAGAGCAGGAAGGTGGCATAGAGCCGCGGGCTGGCGATCAGCTTATTCGCCGCCAGGATGTTCACATAGCCCCGGCCCGAGCCGTCGGTGCGCATCAGGTCGGACAGCTGCAAGGCCGGCTCGCCGAAGAGGCCCGCCCCGCCCTGGTCTTCCAGCACCAGCAGCTTGCGCTGGATGGTCGCCACCGTGGCCGGCGAGACGTTGCCGTATTTGGCGCCGAGGGCCGATGCATTGTCGGAGGCGAAGGTCAGGGCCGCTTGGAGGTCCTTCAGGTCGAGCAGCAGCAGCCCCTCATCGTCGGCGGCGCGGAACACCACCGTCAGCACGCCTTCTTGGACGTCGTTGAGCTCCAGCATCCGCGAGATCAGCAGCGGCCCCATTTCCGAGACCGTCGCGCGGATCGGATGGCCTTGCTCACCAAACAGGTCCCAGAACACCGTCGGCGCGGCGGCGGGATTGAGCGTCAGGTTCATCGACGCGGCGCGGGCGAGCATCTTCTCGTTGGGCGCGCCGATCGCGGCGATCCCGCTGAGATCGCCCTTCACATCGGCGGCGAACACCGGGACGCCAGCGTCGGAGAGGCCTTGGGCCAAGATCTGCAAAGTGACCGTCTTGCCGGTTCCGGTCGCCCCAGCCACGAGCCCGTGCCGGTTGGCGCGGTCGAGCCGCAGAAACTCGGGTTGCTCCGAAAAGCCGATCAGGACGTCATCGGTCATGTGTCGCTCCGCAAACTAAATCGCCCGGCGAAGCTAGCCGCACCACGGTCCGGCTTCCACCGCTGTTCCCAGAACGACATACGATTGCCGAATATCGCCGCTCGAAGATCGCGTTACGCCGTTCTTTGGGCGTGAAGCGGCATAAATGCTCCCAATCCCCGGCGAAGCGGGGTAGGGATAGCCAAAATTGACGTAGCCCTTCCTCGCGCTGACAGTCGCAGGGAACCGAGGCTGCAAGAAGAACCAATGTCCGTCCGCGCCACCGAGTCCAACACTACCCGCGTCTCACTCGTCATCCTGGCGGTGATCGCGACGGGCGCTGCCCTCTATTGGCTGCGCGGAATTCTTACGCCTCTGGCGCTGGCCGTCTTCCTGGCGGTGATGGTGGACGGGTTTGCGCGCGTCATCCGCATGCGCCTGCCTTGGGTCAGCGAGCGCGCGGCCCTGCCGCTGGCGATCGTGCTGTCGGTATTGCTGTTCGGCATCTCGACCTTCGTGATCGCCGAGAACGCCACCACCTTCGTCGGACAGCTCGTCGCCTATACGCCGCGCCTCAACGGCCTGATCGCCCAGGTCGCCGGCCTGCTCGACATTCCGGTGCCGCCGACAGTCAACGACCTGTTCACCCAGCTCAACCCCGGGGCCTATCTGGCCGATGTGGCCAAAGGCCTGCAGGGCTTCGCCACCGACGCCTTCTTCATCCTGATCTATCTGGGCTTCATCGTCGCCTCGCGGCGAGGATTCCAGCGCAAGGTGATGGGCCTCTTCCCTCACAGCGCCGAACGTCACGAGGCGATCCAGGCGTTCCGCCGCATCCGCGACGGGGTGGAGCGCTACCTGTGGGTCCAGACCGTCACCGGCCTGATCATCGCGGTCTCGTCCTGGATCGCGATGATGGTCATCGGCCTAGACAATGCGGTCTTCTGGGCCTTCCTGATCTTTATGGCCTCCTACATCCCGGTGATCGGGGGGGCGGTCGGGATCCTGGCGCCGCCGATCTTCGCCTTGATCCAGTTCTCCACCTTCTGGCCCGCGATCATTCTGCTGGCCGTGCTGCAAGCCATCCAGTTCGTGGTCGGCAACATCATCCTGCCGCGCATGCAGGGCGACAGCCTGAACATGGACCCCGTCGTGGTGCTGCTCAGCCTGGCATTCTGGGGCGTGATCTGGGGCATGGCGGGCATGTTCCTGTCCACACCTCTGACCGTCATGGCCATGGTCATCCTGGCCCAGTTCGACGGCACCCGCTGGCTGGCCGTGCTGCTCTCGGCCGACGGCGAACCCGAGAAGCTACGCGACCACAAACCCACCGGCTCGCCGGACGCAAAACCCGCAACCGAGCGGCGTACTTCCGCGTCACGCAAGCGTGAACCCAAAGTCTGAAAACCGGGGCCTTCAACTTGTTCGTTTCCTACCTATCTAGAGTTCGTTCGGGCATCACCCGAAACACAGGCGGCTCAGGCGTCAGCCCCCGCCGCTGCGAGCCCCCCGCGCTCCGCCTGCCCCCCCCAGGTGGAGCCACACGCCGCCGGACTCTCTCCTCCGGCGGCGTTCTCGCGTCCGGACTTCGGCTCGGAGCCTGAACATGACAAAACGCCCCAAGTTGACCACGGCCCAACGCGGCCTGATCTCGACCTTCACTGAGATCACCGGCGACGAAACTCCCGCCGCCCACGCCTTCATCGTCCAGGCCGCCGACGACGCCGCGCCCGACGAACTCCCGGAAATTCCGACCAAGGCGCTGGCCGCTCTGCTAGCCGACTTCTGGGCCTTCGGGGCGCAGCGCAAGGGCGCGCTGCCTGTCATCCGCCTGGCGCCCATCGAGGGTGCGCCGGGTCTGGAACGGCTTGAGATCCTGCAAGACGATGCGCCGTTCCTGGTCGACAGCGTCATGGGCGAAATCGCCGACCAGGGCCTGTCGGTCCGCTCGATGTTCCACCCTGTGGTCGAGGTCGCGCGCAACGCCAAGGGCGCGCGTCTCGCCGAGGGCCAGACGCGCCAGGAATCGATGATCCAGGTGATCCTCGAACGGGTCGGCTCCGACCGCGAGGCCGCTCTGGTCGCGGGCCTGCAAGCCACCCTGGCCGATGTTCGCGCAGCCGTGGACGACTTCCCGGCCATGCTCGACCTGATGGCTCGCACCATCCATGAGCTGGAGGCCGCGCCGGCCACTGCTGGTCGCGACGAAGACGTCCAATTCCTAGCCTGGCTGCGCGACGAGCACTTCGTCTATCTGGGCGCCCGGGTTTACGAATATCCGCGCCTGAAGGACGGCGCCTACGCCCCGGAAGAACCGCTGTACCAGCCCGAGGACGGCCTCGGCGTCCTGCGCGACCCGGCCCGCACCGTGCTGCGCCGATCATCGGAGCCGGCGGTGCTGACCGCCCAGATCCAGGCCAGCTTCAGCAATGACCCGGTCACCGTCGCCAAGTCCAACCTTCGCTCGCGCGTCCACCGCCGCGGCTACATGGATTACGTCGGGATCAAGCGCTATGGCCCCGACGGCAAGCCCTCCGGCGAAATCCGCTTCGTCGGGCTCTTCACGGTCGAAGCCTATGACGAGCCGGCCTATGCCGTGCCGATGATCCGCGCCAAGGCCGCCGCGGTCCTCGAGCGCGCCGGCAAGGCGCCCGGCAGCCACAACGAGAAGCGCCTGCGCAACATCCTGGAGACCTATCCCCGGGAAGAACTGTTCCAGGCGACCGAGGATGAGCTGCTGGCCGCCGCGCTGGCGATCCTGCACCTCAACGATCGCCCACGCGTTCGGGTGTTCGAACGGCGCGACCCGTTCGACCGCTTCGCCTCAGTGCTGCTGTTCGTGCCGCGCGAACGCTACGATTCCGACCTGCGCGCGCGCGCCGGCGAGATCTTAGCTGAGGCCTACGGCGGCCGGGTCACCGCCTATCATCCGAGCTTCTCAGGCAGCCCGCTGGCCCGCGTTCACTTCATCATCGGCTTCGAGCCCGGCGACCATCTTGAGCCCAACCTCAAGGCGGTCGAAACCGAGATCGCCGCGGCCTCGCGGACCTGGGAAGATCGCTTCGCCGCCGCCGTCCGCGCCTCGGGCCGGGCGACAGCCGAAGTCGCCGACATGGTGTCCCGCTACGCCGAGGCTTTCACCGCCGGCTATCGCGAGCGTTATGACGCCGAAGAGGCGCTGACCGACATCGCCGTTATCGAGAGCCTCGCGGCCGGCGAGCCGGTGCGGATCCGCGCGTTCCGCCGCGCCGCCGACTCCAAGACCCAGATGCGCTTCAAGCTCTACCGGCCCGGTTCGCCCGCACCGCTGGCCGAGGTGCTGCCGATCCTCGAGAACATGGGCCTGAAGGCCATGGTCGAGACCGGCTTCCCGGTGATGAGCGCCGGTGGCCGCCGCGTATGGGTTCACGAGTTCGAGCTCGACGACCAACACGGCGAGCACCTGGTGTTCGCCGAGGTGAAGCACGCCTTCGAGGACGCCTTCACCGCGGTCTGGACCGGCGACACCGAGAGCGACGGCTTCAACCGCCTGGTGCTCGAACTGTCGATTTCCTGGCGCGAAGCCGCGTTGATCCGCGCACTGGCCCGTCACCGCCAGCAGTCGGGCCTCGATCCCAGCCAGCGGGTTCAGGAAACCGCCCTGTCCAATCACCCGGGCGTAGCCCGGCTGATCCTCGACCTGTTCCGCACCAAGTTCGACCCGGCGATCAAGGCCGATCTCCCCACCCGCACGGCCCAGGCCGGCCAGGTAATGGAGGAGATTGTCCAGGCGCTGCAGCAGGTCGACAGCCTGGACGACGACCGCGTGCTGCGCCGCATCGCCCTGCTGGTCGGGGCGATCAAGCGGACGAATTACTACCAGACTGGCGCCGACGGCCGGGCCAAGCCCTATATCAGCTTCAAGGTCGCCTCCGGGGAACTGGCCGACCTGCCGCTGCCCAAGCCCTATCGCGAGATTTTCGTCTGGGCGACCCACATCGAAGGCGTCCACCTGCGGTTTGGGCCAGTGGCCCGCGGCGGCCTGCGCTGGTCCGATCGCCGCGACGACTTCCGCACCGAGGTGCTCGGCCTGGTGAAGGCCCAGCAGACCAAGAACGCGGTGATCGTGCCGGTAGGCTCGAAGGGCGGCTTCTATCCCAAGCAACTGCCCAAGGGCGGCGCTCCGGATGCGACCCGCGCCGAGGCGATCCGCGCCTACACGACCTTCCTGCAGGGTCTGCTCGACATCACCGACAACCTGACCGCCGACGGCAAGATCGTGCATCCGCCGGGCGTCGTGATCCATGATGGGGACGACCCCTATCTGGTCGTGGCGGCCGACAAGGGCACGGCCACCTTCTCCGACATCGCCAACGGCATCGCCGAATCCTACGGTTTCTGGCTGGGCGACGCCTTCGCCTCGGGTGGTTCGGCCGGTTACGACCACAAGGAAATGGGCATCACCGCGCGCGGGGCGTGGGAAGCGGTCAAGCGCCACTTCCGCGAGGTGGGCAAGGACATCCAGTCCGAGCCCTTCACCGTGGTCGGCGTCGGCGACATGTCGGGCGACGTGTTCGGTAACGGCATGTTGCTGTCCACCCAGATCCGCCTGCAGGCCGCCTTCGACCACCGCCATATCTTCTTCGACCCGAATCCGGATCCGGCGACGTCGTACGAAGAGCGTAAGCGGATGTTCGAGCTGCCGCGCTCGTCCTGGGACGACTACGACCGCAAGAAGATCTCCAGGGGCGGCGGGGTCTTCCCGCGCAGCCAGAAATCGATCCCGCTGAGCCGCGAAGTGAAGGCCATGCTGGGCGTCGAGGCCGACAGCCTGGCGCCGGCCGACCTGATCAACGCCATTCTGAAGGCGCCGGCTGAGTTGCTCTATGTCGGCGGCATCGGCACCTATGTGAAGGGTCGCGGCGAGAGCAACGCCGAGGTCGGCGACAAGGCCAATGACGCCCTGCGCGTCAGCGCCGGCGACCTGCGGGTCAAGGTGATCGGCGAAGGCGCGAACCTGGGCCTCACCCAGGCCGGCCGCATCGAGTTCGCCCTGGGCGGCGGCCGGGTGAACACCGACGCCATCGACAACTCGGCCGGGGTGGATTCGTCCGACCATGAGGTGAACATCAAGATCCTCACCGGCATGCTGGAACGCACCGACGTGCTAAATCGGCCCAAGCGCGACAAGTTGCTGAAGTCGATGACGCAGGACGTCGCCGAGCACGTGCTGACCCACAACTACGACCAGACCCTGGCGCTTTCGCTGATGGACCTGGATGCGGCAGGCGAACTCGAACCCCACGCCCGCTATATGGCCCACCTGGAAGCCCGCGGTCAGCTCGACCGCGCGGTCGAGGGGCTGCCGGACGCCACCGTGCTTGCCGAACGCCGTCAGGCCGGCAAAGGCCTGACCCGGCCGGAAGCCGCCGTCTTGCTCGCCTATGGCAAGCTGGAGTTGAAGGGCGATATGGCCCACAGCCCGGTGGCCGACGATCCTCACTTCGAGGCCCTGCTGGAAGGATACTTCCCAAAAGGCGTGCGCAAGTACGACGACGCCCTGCGCCGTCACCGCCTGCGCCGCGAGATCATCGCCACCGTGGTCGCCAACGACGCCGTCAACCGTTGCGGGCCATCCTTCCCGACCCGGTTGATGTCGGCGGCCTCCTGCGACGTCACCGCCTTCGTCACAGCCTATGAGGCGGCCAAGGCGGTGCTTGGCCTCGACGCCCTTTGGGACGCGGTCTCAGCGCTCGACGGCAAGATTCCGGCGGCGGGCCAGATGGCCCTCTACCGGCGGCTGGCCTACACGCTGCGCGGCGAGACCTTCTGGCTGGCCCGCCGCGCCTCGCGCGGCGGTCACAGCGTCGAGGCGCTGATCAAGCGCTACGGCCCTGGCGCGGCGACCCTGACGACCTTGCTGCCGGATATCTTGTCGCCGGTGGAACGCGGACGCTTGGAAGCCCAGGTGGCTCGCCTGACCGAGGCGGGCGCGCCCGAAGCGCTTGCTCGAAAGGTCGCCAACCTGCAGCCGCTCACCGTGGCTGTGGACCTCGTCGATCTGGCGGAGGCGTCAAGCTGGTCGCTGCCCGACGCGGCGCGGCTCTATGACCATGTCGGCCGCAGCTTCGCCTTCGACCGCCTGCGGGCGGCGAGCGCCGGTTTCACGGCCGGCGACGCCTTCGAGCGCACAGCCGTTCGTCGCCTCGTCGAGGACCTGCTGGCCGAGCAGGCCAGCCTGACCCGGCAGATCATCGCCCACAGCGCCGACGCCAAGGCCGGAAAGAGCGACGAAGCCGCCCAGGCGGCGATCGGAGCCTGGACCGCCCTGCGCCACGACACCGCCGAAACCGCCCGCAAGGCGATCGAGGAGATCGAGGCCGCCGGTGGTCCCTGGACGTTCGCCAAGCTCACCATCGCCAATGCGGCGCTGCGCGAACTGGCCAACGCAGAGACGGCGAAGGGGTAACTCCAACCCCTCGTCATCGCGGGATGCGTCCCGGGCATACAGAAACGCCGCCGATCATCGCTGATCGGCGGCGTTTTGCGTCTGCGATGAACGTCGGGTGCTAGTGCCGGAAAACCCGCACACCGGTGAACACCATGGCGATGCCGCGCTCGTCGGCCGCCTCGATCACCTTGTCGTCGCCAATCGAGCCGCCGGGCTGGATAACTGCGGTGCAGCCGGCGTCCGCCGCCTGCAGCAGTCCGTCCGGGAACGGGAAGAAGGCTTCAGAAGCACAGGCTGAGCCCTTGAGGTCCAAGCCGAAATCGGCGGCGCGCAGCGCGGCGATACGTGCCGAGTCCTTGCGGTTCATCTGGCCGGCCCCAACGCCCAGCGTCTGGCCCTGGCGGGCATAGACGATGGCGTTCGACTTCACGTGCTTGGCGATGGTGAAGGCGAACAGCATGTCGCGCACTTCCTCGTCGGTAGGGCTGCGCTTGGTCACCACCTTCAGGTCGGCGGCGGTCAGATGGGCGGTGTCACGGCTCTGCACCAGGAAGCCTCCCGAGACCGAGCGGAAGGTTTCGCCCGGCGTATGCGGGTCGGGCAGGCCGCCGGTGACCAGCAGCCGCACGTTCTTCTTCTTGCGGAACAGCGCGATGGCGTCCTCGTCGGCGTCCGGCGCGATCACCACCTCGGTGAAGACTTCGAGCACCTTGGCCGCGGTGGTCGCGTCCAGCCTGGTGTTCAAGGCGACGATGCCGCCGAAGGCGCTGGTCGGGTCGCACGCCAGGGCCCGCTCATAGGCCTCGGCCAGGCTGGCGCCGGTCGCCACGCCGCACGGATTTGCGTGCTTGATGATCGCGCAGGCCGGAGCGGTGGCCGGGTCGAACTCGGCGATCAACTCATAGGCGGCGTCGGTGTCGTTGATGTTGTTGTAGCTGAGCTCCTTGCCCTGGAGCTGCTTGGCCGTCGCCACCCCGATCCGCGGATTGGCGAAGCGATAGAACGAGGCCGCCTGATGGGGGTTCTCGCCATAGCGCATGGTCTGAGCGAGCTCGCCGGCGAAGGCACGGCGGCGCGGGGCTTCCTCACCCAGCTCCTTGGCGAACCAGGCGGAGATCGCCGCATCATAGGACGCCGTCCGAGCATAGGCCCGCGCCGCCAGCTTCTTGCGCAGCGCAAGGCTGGTGCCGCCGTTCGCCTTCAGTTCGGCCAGCACTTCTTCGAGGTCGGAAATCTCGGTACAGATCGCCACATAGCCGTGGTTCTTGGCCGCCGAGCGGACCATGGCCGGACCGCCGATGTCGATGTTCTCGACGCAGTCCTCGAACGAACCGCCCTTCGCGACCGTGGCCTCGAACGGATAAAGGTTCACATAGACGATATCGATGGCGCCGATGCCGTGGTCGGCCATGGCCTTGGCGTGTTCGGGCGCGTCGCGCACGCCCAGCAGGCCGCCGTGGACGATGGGATGCAGCGTCTTCACGCGCCCGTCCATCATTTCCGGGAAGTTGGTCAGGTCGGAGACATCCTTCACCGCCAGGCCTGCCCCAGCGATCGCCGCGCGGGTGCCGCCCGTGGAGACCAGCTCAACACCATGCTCGGCGAGCAGCTTGGCGGCCTCGACCAGGCCGGTCTTGTCGGAGACAGAGATCAGCGCGCGCTTGGGCGCGACCAGGTCGGGTGCGGGCGGGAAATCGGGGGCGGCGGGCATGGCAGTCTCCTGTGGGGTTACACGGAAATTGCCCAGGCGAGCGGCATGCAGATATTCCGCGCTCCCCGGTGGTCGCCCACCTTCATTCGCCAGTCACGCGGAATGACGTCGAATTAGGCCCACTGAGCGCGCGGGTCAATGCGACCCTTAGTGCGGCTCGGCCGCCGCGAACTTCCAGCGCAGGCGGGCGCCGCTATCGGCGCGGGCCTGGCCGCGCAGCACGATCTGCTGGCTGCGGCGCGGCTTGCCGTCCTGGAAATAGACCGAGGTCTCGATGTCGGCGGACTGGGCGTCGTTGCGCAGCCACCAGCCAGGTTCGCCCTCGTGGGCGCGCAGCAGCACGCTCTTGCCATCGCGCGCCAGGCTGGCGCTGACGTCGGGATGGACGTGGAAGCGCGAGGTGAACGGGATGAACCGCCGCCCCGCCTCGCCGCCCTGACCCGGCTGAACGGCGACCAGCGCATCCTCGCCGCGCAATTCGTCGGCGTTCAGGTCGAGGAACAGCTTTCGCTCATGCCGCAGGCCGAACCGCTTTTCCCAGCCGTCATGCGACAACTCCAGCCACAGGGCGCCATCGGCCTCATAGCGCTTGGCCTCGACATTCTCATAGGCGCCGACCAGCCTTGGTCCCAAGGCCGCGGCCCGGAACCCGCGCAGAGGCTCGCCGCAGGCCTGATCGGCCAGGGAAAGCGTCGAGGACGCGTCCACCAGACGCAGGGCCTGGGGGCCGGCGGCCTCCGGCGACCAGGCGCTGGCGGCGATCAGCCGGCGCCCGCCTACCAGGACCTCCATGGCCAGCGGCTGGGCGCAGGCGGTGACGCTCCAGGCGCCTTGCGCTGGGGCAGCGCCGTCAGCGAACACCTGGATGCTGGGACCTTCGAGCCGATGATAGCCGTTGCGGGAAGCTGGAACCGGCGCCACGGCGTTCTCGGCGGCGCGCGCGGCGGCCACATAGGTTCGCGCGCCGGCCTCGCCTCCCTGAAGCTCAGGCAGGGCCCCGTCGGCCAGGGTGAAGAAACGCACCGTCCCGCTCAAGCGGTCGATCGCCCGCATCATCTCCTCGGGCGCGACCCGACCGCGCTGGACCAGGGCCTCGTCGAGGGTCTGAAGATCGAGCAGAAGCTCCAAGGCCGCGCGGGGACAGCGCGAGGCGTGGCCGCCATCCGGTTGGACGGTGACCGGCAAGGTTTGAGCCAGCCGCGTGAGGCCCTGCGCCATCAGCTTCTCGCCGACATCGCCCGAAAGCGCGGTTCCGGCCAGGGCGGTGGCGGCGGCGCGTTCGGCCGCCCGCACCGGCCCATCGACCAGGGAAATCAGGTGCCGAGCTTGGCGCGCCAGATCCAGCGCGATCAGCGCAGCTTCCATGTCCGAAGCCTTGGCGCTGATCGCCCTAGCGCCGCAGGCCAGGTGCAGCACACGCCGCTCCAGGACCTCGGGGCTCCAAGAAAAGGCGTTCCAGCGCCCGAACACGCCGCGCCAATCGAGCGTCAGGCGCAGCGCCTCGGCCGCGCCCTCATCGCCCAGCACCAGCAGGTCGCGCATCCAATCAAAGCCGTGCAGACCGACCGCGAAGCCGTGGCTCGGGCTCGGCCGGTCCCAGGGATCACCCCCGACGCCAACGTCGAGCATCACGCCGGCGAAGGTGAACCGACCCGCCAATATGCGGCGGCCAGCGTCCTTATCGGCGGGTCGCGGGTCCTTGGGAAAGGCGGCCAATCCCTCGGGACGCGGCCGCGCCAACAGCCAGCGGTGCAGGGGCGAACCGGCCCATTCACGTCGGACCTGCCGCAACGCGCCCTGCGTCAGGGCCAGCCCCCAAAGGCCGCCTGTGGTTTTCGAAATCGCCGGGACCGCTCCGGCCACGCTGCTAGCCGCCCTTCAGCGCGCGGATGTTGTCGGCGTATTTCGAAGGACCGCCCTTGAAGACCGCGGTGCCGGCGACCAGGGCCGTGGCGCCGGCCGAAATGCACAGCGGCGCGGTTTCAGCCGTCACCCCGCCGTCGACTTCCAGCTCGATATGACGGCCGGTGGCGTCGATCATCTTGCGCAGGGTTTCGATCTTGCGCAGCTGCGAGTGCATGAACTTCTGCCCGCCGAAGCCGGGATTGATCGACATGACCAGGATCAGGTCGATCTCATCCATCATCCACTGGATGACGCTGGGATCGGTCGAGGGATTGAAGACCACACCGGCCTTGGCGCCCAGTTCGCGGATGCGCTTCAGGGTGCGGTTCAGGTGGGGGCCGCTCTCCGGGTGGACGCTGATGATGTCGGCGCCCGCCTCCCGGAAAGCTTCCAGATAGGGGTCGGCCGGCGCGATCATCAGGTGGACGTCGAACGGGATCTTCGCGTGCGGCCGCAGGGCCTTCACAATGTCCGGGCCAAGCGTGATGTTCGGCACGAAGTGGCCGTCCATCACGTCCACATGCACCCAGTCGGCGCCCGCCGCCTCAATGGCGGCGACTTCCTCGCCCAGCTTGGCAAAGTCGGAAGCGAGAATGGATGGGGCGATGATCGGTGCAGTCGTCATGCCCTGGACTTAGCCAAGCCTCGCCCCAGGGACAAGGCCGAGCGCTCACCCTGTGCGGACGAACCGCGCGACATAGAACCCATCCTGGCCTCCAGCCCGATGATGCGGCAACAGGCGCAGGGTTCCATCGGCCAGTTGACTGGCCCATGGCGCCCCGCCCTCGCCCGGTTGGGCCGGGCTGAGCTTGAAGTCGCGATGGCGCATCAGGAAGGCCGTGGTCTGGGCCTCGCCTTCCTCCGGCTCCAGCGAACAGACGCAATAGACCAGCCGGCCGCCGACCTTGGTCCGCTTGGCGGCCGAATCCAGCAGGCGGCTTTGGACGCTCGCCAAGGCGGCGACATCGCTGGGTCGCGCGGCCCACAGCACGTCGGGGTGGCGACGATAGGTGCCGGTGGCGCTGCAGGGCGCGTCCAGCAGCACGGCGTCGAACTCGCGCTCGTCTGCCCACTCGCCGGCGTCGGCGGCGACGATCTCGGCGCTCAGCCCTGTACGTTCAAGATTTTCCTTCACCCGGACCAGTCGGGCGGGCGAGCGATCGACGGCGACCACGTCGGCGCCAGTGGCCGCAAGTTGCATGGTCTTGCCGCCCGGGGCGGCGCAGAAATCGAGCACGGTCTCGCCGGGCTTGGCTTCCAGCAGGCGGGCCGGGATCGCGGCGCTGGCGTCCTGCACCCACCACAGGCCCTCGTCATAGGCGGGCCAGGCGGCGACATCGCCCTTGCGCGCCGTGCGCAAAGTGCCGCCGGCCAGCACTTCGCCTTCCAGCTCTGCCGCCAGCCGTTCGCCGTGGTCGGGCGACTTCAGCGACAGGTCGGTGGCCGGCTCGTCGGCGATCAGGGCGGCCATGGCGTCGGCGGCCTCGCGCCCGAAGGCGGCGGTCCAGCGCGCATAGAGCCAGGGCGGGCACAGCGCCTCGGGCAGGTCGAGGTTCGGCGGCTCGCGCAGCAGCCCGCGCAGCACCGCATTGATCAGGCCCTTGAAGGCCCGGGTCGAAGAATGGCTGGCGGCGAGATCGACGCTGGTGGTCACGGCGGCGAAGGCCGGCACATCCATCAGGAACGCCTGGGTCACGCCGATCCGCAGGATATTGCGAACCTCTTCCGGCGGAGCCCGGGTGAGCTTGGCGTCGAGGGCCCGCTCGATCGGCCCCAGCCGGCGCAGAGTGGCCATGGCCAGCGCCATGGCGAACCCGCGGTCGCGCGGCTCCAGTCCCTTGAACAGCGGCCGAGAAAGGGCTTCGTCCAGGCCGGCGCGGCGGGCGAGGCTGGCGGAAAGGATGTCGATGGCGGCCCGACGGGCGGGCAGGCCAATGTCGCGTTCTTCAGTCACCGGCGCGGCGTGCCCTCATCGGCGGCCTGAGGCAAGCGGCGATTGCGCCCACCCGCACTGGCGCATCAAGCTTCAAGCGCCTAAATCGAAGGGATGAGCGATCAAACCCCGCCCAATGCGGCTCCCGGCAAGGAGCTGACGCCCGCCGCCCGCCGCGCCCTGGAAGAGGCCGCCGCGCGCCACGCCGCCGACCAGGCCGAGGCCGAACGTGTCGCCGAGCTCGGCGGTCCCAAGGGCCCGGAGCCGACGCGTTTCGGCGACTGGGAACGCAAGGGCATCGCCGTCGACTTCTGATTGCTCGTCATCCTCTGGTCGCCGAAGGCGATCCAGGAGACCCAAGCTGAGTTCCAGAACTGACTAGGCCGCTTGGGTCTCCCGGATCTCGCTTCGCGAGCCCGGAGGATGACGAGCGGTAGGGATCAAATCCCCAGCATTTCCGCAGCCACCCGCTGGGCAGCCTCGCGCGGATCGTTGGCGGCGGTGATCGGACGGCCGCAGACGATGTGGCTGGCGCCGGCGCGCAGAGCGTCAGCCGGCGTAGCGGCGCGGGCCTGATCGTTCTTGGCCGACCACTCGGGGCGCACGCCGGGCGTCACCACCAGGAAATCCTTGCCGCCGATCTGGCGGGCTAGGGCCGCCTCATGCGGGCTGGCGATCACACCGTCAGCGCCGGCCGCAATGGCGTGGTGGATGCGGCGCTCCACCAGCGCGCGGGCCGTCTCGGTGAAACCCATCTCGATCAGGTCGGCGTCGTTCAGGCTGGTCAGCACCGTGACCCCGAGGATTTTCAGGTTCGAGCGCCCCTTGCCGCGCACCGCGGCGGCCAGGACCTGCGGCTCGGCGTGGACGGTCAGGAAATCGCAGCCGACATCGGCCAGGACGCTGGCGGCGCGCTGCACCGTGGTGCCGATGTCGTGCAGCTTCCAGTCCAAGAACACCTGCTTGCCCTGAGCCTTCAGCTCGCGGGCCAAGACCATGCCGTCGCCGGTCGCAAACAGCTCCAGCCCGACCTTGTAGAAACTGGCTCCATCACCGATAGCCGCGACCATGGCGCGCGCCTCCTCGACAGTC